>CANFKE010000004.1 GCA_947447465.1 Chitinophagaceae bacterium
GTGCCCAGAACAGGAATCGAACCTGCACTACCTTGCGATAACCAGATTTTGAGTCTAGCGCGTCTACCAATTCCGCCATCTGGGCAATCTTTGATGCAGGTGCTAAGTATCTATCATACCCTCTGCGTCATTAGCGGGATGCAAATTTATTAATTCTTTCCTGAATCCGCAATAAATATTTCTTCCGAAAATACATATCTTTTATCGTCAAGAGTTCCTGTGGGTCGGGAGCGTCATTTTTATACCTTGTGGTCAGCTGCTCTGAGGCAGCCTTCCATTCAGCAAATTGCGCTGCCAGTGTGCTTTCCAGCTGTTCGCGCAGGGTATTGTCGGTAGGGTTATCTTCATATTCACTTACACCTTCGTTAATGTCCATCATCTCCATCAGAAATGCAGGCGGCAGGCTATATTTCTCTTCATCCTTCAGTACATCATGCATTTTCAGCACATAGGCCATGGTAGTGTCGGGGTCAGAGAGAGTTTTGTATGCCTTATTATTCATAGCCGCCATTGTCAGTGCTTCCAGCATTTTGCTACTGTCGCCCTGTGCGTAGCGGTCCGGGTGATACAATCTGCTCAACTCGTAAAATTTAGCTTTTACCATTGCCGCATCGGGGTGAAAGCTAACGGGTAGCTGATATAGTTCGAAATAAGTATCCATGTGTATATTATTAGTAGGCAAACACCTTTTATGACCTCCGTCAACGTTCGCCGTAAGGTATTCATTATCTTTGCGCCCAAAATTACTAAAGATGCTCCGTATAGGACTAATAAGAGAAAGAAAGACTTTACCTGATGATCGTGTTGCCTTTACCCCCAAGCAGTGCGCATATATACTGGCTCATTACCCTGAAGTGCAGATAGTGGTAGAACCATCTCCACGCCGTTGCTTCACAGATGCCGAATATGCTGCCGAAGGGATTGAACTGAATGATGACCTCAATGATTGCGATATACTGCTGGGCATCAAAGAAGTGCCGGTAGATCATTTACTGCCGGGTAAGACCTACTTCTTCTTCAGCCATACCAAGAAGAAGCAGCCGCACAATAAGAAGTTGATGCATGCCCTTATAGAAAAGAAGATCCGCATGATAGACTATGAGTGCCTTACACATGCCGATAATCAGCGCATACTGGGCTTTGGTTTTTATGCGGGTATAGTTGGCGCACACAACGGCTTGCTCACCTATGGTAAGAAGACAGGCTTGTATGAATTGCCTGCGGCCCACCAGGTCAAAAGCTTTAAGGAATTGATAGCAGCTTATGAGCACATCAAGTTGCCTAATATCAAGATAGTAGTGACCGGATCGGGCAAGGTAGCAGCAGGTGTTCTGGAAGTGTTCACACAGCTCGATATTGAGTCTGTAGAGCCTTTCGACTTCATCACCCACCAATACGAATATCCTGTGTTCACTCACCTTAAGGGTGCCGGACTATATGCACGTAAAGACAATGATCTTTTCTTGCGCGATGATTTTCACGCCAATCCCGAGGCTTATAAGTGCCTCTTCTCATCCTACATCAGCCAGACCGATATTCTTATGAATGGGATCTATTGGGAAGAGCGCATTGCCCGTCTTTTCGAGAAAGAAGAGATCAAACGCAATGACTGGCGCATAAAGGTGATATCAGATATTACCTGCGATGTGGATGGCTCTGTACCTATCAATGTAGGCTCCTCTACAATTGCCGACCCGGTGTATGGTATAGATCGTACCGACTTTTCACAGACCGCTCCGTTCCTCAATAACAAAGAGATCATTGATGTAATGGCTGTCGATAACTTGCCTAATGAATTGCCTTGCGATGCTTCGCAATATTTTGGCACACACTTCGAGAAGTATATCCTTCCTGAGATACTGAAGGGAGATAGTGATATCCTTCGTCGTGCTACTATCTGCGAGAATGGTAAGCTCACCAAAAAATATGAGTACCTGAGCGACTACGCCTACTAACTGGTTGAAAGGTCTGATAAATATAAATGGGGTAAATGGTGCACATCATTTACCCCATTTTTTTATCTGAATTGAGTACATTTAATGTACTCATCAATTGCAGTTTACGACATGAACGGATTTAAGATCACCACAAGTAACGGTATATCTATTCGTTTCGAATACTACATCAACGATGCGCCGGTCACCTGCCGCGCATTTGCCACATTGTTGCCGTTTACACGCACCTTCTGTCATGCCCGTGTATCGGGGCAGGAGATATGGATAGACAATGTGCCTCCCCTCGATATCATACAGGAAAACGCATCGGTATTTACCACTCCCAGTGAGGTTGTCTTTGGACCTTCAAGACCTGCTCGAATCAAGACCACCAACTGTATGGGTATTTACTACGGCGAAGGTAGGGGGCTGGATGCCTGCAATATATTTGCTAAAGTAGTTGACGAAGATGCACAAAAACTCGCAGCACTGGGTGATGATATTTGGAAGAATGGGAAACAAGAGATCATTGTTGAAGGGTTATAGTTCAAGTCGGAAGTAAGTAGATACTTATTCTGGCTTCAATTGTTTTGATTATTATTGTTCAGTAAAAATGCGACCAATGTCATTCCACTCTTATCTTTCCTCCATCATTACTGTCTCCGACGAGCTGCAGGAGGCTTTCTATAAGCTTACTCATACTAAGGAAGTAAAGAAAGGACAGCTATTAGTACTTGCAGGTGAACGATGTAATGATATTTACTTTGTGGAGAGCGGATTGCTGCGGGGATATTACTATCAGGAAGAGAAGGAGATCACGCATTGGTTTGCCCGTGAAGATGAGTTTGCTACCTGCTTCTATTCGTTCATTACACATGTCCCTTCGGCCGAGTTTATTGAGGCTATTGAACCATGTGAGTTGGTACAGTTACCTTATGCCAATCTGCAGAAATTATATGCTTCATTTCCTGAGACCGAACGCATTGGTCGCTTACTCACAGAGGCCTATTATGTAAAGCTGGAAGGTCGTTTTCTGGGGCTACAATTCACTACAGCCAAAGAGCGTTATGATGATCTTATGACTCATCATCCTCAGTTATTGCAGCGTGCTCCCTTGGGGCAGATCGCCTCCTATCTGGGCATCACGCAAGAAACCCTCAGTCGCATTCGCGCCAAACAATAAACAATTGTTAAAGCCCCTGATTTTGATCTACATCAAAAATCAAGCTGACCTGCCGCTATACTTTTGGCTCATAATCAAAACAAAATAGGATATGAGACAAAAGCCATCAAATGCGTTTATAGGTGCCAGTTGGGTGGGGCTATTTACGGGTGCAATTTCGTTCTGCATAGGACTGTGGAATGCTACTATGGAGCTCAATGAAAAAGGATTTTATTTTACCGTACTTATGTTCGGTCTATATGCTGCGGTGTCATTACAAAAGGCTGTTCGCGATCAGTTGGAAGGGGTTAAGGTTACCGGTATCTACTTTGGTATCAGCTGGTTCTCTACCGGTTTAGCCATCTTGTTATTGATCATCGGGTTGTGGAACTCTTCTCTCATAAGAAGTGAAAAAGGATTCTATGCTATGTCTTACATGCTGAGTCTTTTTGCTGCGGTAGCAGTGCAGAAAAATATTCGCGACTGCCAGTTGGCCGACGATGCTGAGGAACGAAAGCACGAAGACTATAAGAGCTCATTGAATCCTTAACTAAAACCTCTTGCATGTCATGGTGAGCCGCGCCGAACCATGACATATACATCGGGCAGGTGCTCTTTGATTACGTAACTACATGTCACGTGAGGGTAGGGGGGAGGCCCATTAAGAAGGCGGCAGTTGATCACTGCCGCCTTCTCTGTTTTAAAACTTATACTCTATCCCGAAGGTAAAGATCTGCTTCAATTGCAGCCATCCCATATCTCTGCCCGGATCATCTTTCAGCACTCCCTTAGCATCATACTTGTTATAAGGGAAGTTATTGTCGTAGATGAATGTAGCACCAACTGTGGCATTCATATACTTGGTGATCCTGAAGTCCAGCAGGTTATCGAACAATACGGCTATGTTGCCCGGATTGTCTTTCTTCACAACCTTACCCAATGTGTCCTTGCTGTCTTTGGCAAGATAGTTGGAATAAAGGTCCAGTCGGGTCTTGTAGCGTATGTTCTTAGATAGCTTGGTCAGGTATCTTGCAGAAACGTAAGCACCAAACTCATACTTCATAGTTTTGCCGCGGTCAATACCAAATGCACCCTGAGGCGTAAGGCTGGTAAAATACTTGTCTGCAACGGTGAGCCTGCCCGCTATTGGAGATACGAATAGGCTGATATCGCTACCTTGTCTGTACTCTACCCCTGCAGCTAAAGTGAAGTAGGCAGGAGAAAAGAATTTCGAGGTCGGCGGATGATGTTGCCAATCCGGTACTGTATAATCATAACCCTCTGTTATCTGCGACTTGAAGTTGAACAGTCCTGAAAAATAGAAGTTGCCTGTTGTGTCAATTCTGCGGCCATACTTACTGGTAAAGTCTATACGGTCATCAGTTTTATGCGGTATGAATGATGTAGAGTAGGTATAGTTGAGGCCATAAGAAATATCCAGGTTGTTACTCCATATTTCTCTGTGCGCCAAATGATCCAGATGTCCGCTGAATATGCCGTTCACATTGAATGATGCCAATTCACCTCCGGCTGCCCAGTTGTGCAGAAACCCTTCGTTCATCCCAATGGTCACGAATCCGCCATACACCCATGCTACGGTGTCTTTATTGGTTGTTGCCAGCGATTTTTTTACATCATCGGCTTTGTTCAGCTGCGCCTCTGCATTGTAAACAGTAAGCCCCAGTGCTAATGTGGTGAGTACTTTTTTCATACAATTTATCTATGGTGTTGATTATTTGCTTTTGGGTCTGTAGTGGGCCGCATCAAGAAATTTTGCCGCGTCTATACGTGTGTCCAATAGTTCTTTAAGAGTGATCTTAGAATTCTGAGCCATGTAGGCCTCTACTATCTTATAGCCCATCCATGTACCTACATTGCCCGGCGTAGGGTTGCCCGGGTCGGTAGGAGAGCCTATACCTCTCGCAAATGGACCATCCGTAACATAGGGTCTTGTTTCCATTTCCTTTTTGCTGTAGAGCAGGTTGTTCTGCACAAAGAAGTTATAAAGTTCGGCCTCATTGCGCTCGCAAAATTGTACCTGCACGCCTGTAAAACCAAACAATACAGAGTCCGGAGTATTCGGTAATATCTTGTGCAGAAAGTATTGTTCTTTACCGCACTGTATCATCATGTCCAGTAAGGTCTTATCGTCGCCATCAAACTGGTGGATCGTCAGATAATGATCGCGGAAGTGGGCAACAGGGATGTAGTTCTTTCTGAGATGAGGAGCCATATAGGTAGGCACGCCTACTGATACATAATAAGGCATCTGCGGACCAAGGAACATATCCAGACAAATACATGCCAGTGTTGAATCTACAGAGAATACAGGTGTTTTGGCAAACAGGTTACGGTTGATATACATGATGCGAGGCACATATGTTTCCGGCAGATAGCTCTTCATCAATTGGTAACCTTTTGTCAGCTCTGCGTCTGTTTCCTTTGTGTCGGGGAAGTTTTTTCTTATCGTGTCTTGCAGATGCACAAAGTCATGATAGGTAAGGTATTCATGAACGCCTTCTCTTACGCCTATGCTGGTGTCGGTATAGTTGCCGCGCACATTGTAGGGCATCACGGTATCCAGAAAGAAATTAAGGAAGTCGGGATATTTTTTACTGAGTTTTGTCAGCCCATCGGCTATATGGTTCGTATCGATCGCATACATGTCCAGATCGAAACGGAATGTTTTCAGATCTATCTTCACATTACTTACATCCGGTGCTTTAGAGTTGTTACTACCGCAACCGCCCAAGATGAATAGCACTATCAGCAAGGGGAGAACAGAGAGCTTTTTGATCATACGGTAATGTTTTAGTCTTGTCTTCTTTTAAAGTGATTTGGCTACCCCGTGGGATAGCCAAATGATTAGGTCGCTTTTACTTATTCGCTGATTAACAATTATATTCAGTTCACTATCTTCTGCCCATCATCGGCATTCCCGGCATTCCCGGGCCACCCATTCCCTTGAATTTGTTCATCTGGGCCATCATTTGCTTCATTTGTTCAAATTGCTTCATAAAGGCATTCACCTCATTCACGTCCTTACCACTTCCTTTGGCAATACGTTTACGACGGCTGGTGTCTATGATGTCGGGGTTACTGCGCTCTTCTGGGGTCATAGAATTGATCATCGCCTCTATCCCCTTAAATGCGTCATCAGAGATATCTATGTCCTTTATAGCCTTACCAACACCGGGTATCATTGCCAACAGGTCTTTGATGTTACCCATTTTCTTGATCTGGTTCAGCTGTTCTTTAAAGTCTTCAAAGTCAAATTTGTTGGCGCGTATCTTCTTCTCTAGTTTCTTCGCCTGCACCTCGTCATACTGTGCTTGTGCACGCTCCACTAGGGTAGTGATGTCACCCATGCCCAGGATACGCTGTGCCATACGCTCTGGGTAGAATACATCAAGTGTATCCAGTTTCTCACCCATGCTCACAAACTTGATAGGCTTATCTACTACATAGCGGATAGATAATGCCGCACCACCACGTGTATCACCATCCAGCTTGGTCAGTACCACGCCGGTAAAGTCAAGGCGCTCATTGAATGCCTTGGCTGTGTTCACTGCGTCTTGTCCAGTCATAGAGTCCACAACGAACAATATTTCTTGCGGGTTGATAGCAGCTTTGATGTCTGCCACTTCGCGCATCATGGCTTCATCAACAGCCAGACGGCCCGCTGTATCCACAATGATCACATTGTTGCCATTGGCCTTAGCATGCGCTATGGCGTTCTGTACTATCGAAACTGCATTTTTATTCTCAGGTTCTGCAAATACTGGCACTTTTACCTGTTCTCCCAATACCTGCAACTGATCCATCGCCGCAGGGCGGTAAATATCAGCTGCAACCAATAATGGGCGCAGACTTTTCTTGTTTTTTAGAAAATTGGCCAGCTTGCCCGAGAAGGTCGTCTTACCCGAACCCTGCAGACCGGCTATCAATATGATCGTTGGTTTTGTTGTAAGATCAAGTTCTACTTCCTTCCCTCCCATCAATTCGGCAAGTTCGTCTTTCACGATCTTTACCATCAACTGGCCCGGACTAACAGAAGTGATCACCTTTTCGCCGGTTGCTTTTTCCTTTACCTTATCAGTAAATTCTTTTGCTATTTTATAGTTAACGTCTGCGTCAACTAATGCACGACGTATCTCTTTTACGGTAGTCGCAATGTTGATCTCATTGATCCTTCCTTCACCTTTCAGCAGCTTTATGGCGGAGTCGAGCCGCTCACTCAGATTTTCAAACATAGTTTATCGCTCAGTATTAAAATCGATCCCGGAAATGCGGGCTGGTTTCAACAATATTATTAATTATTCTAATTCCCCGATGGGAGTGCAAAGTTAATTGAAATTAAGGAAAAGTATTACAGAAGATTATACATGGTCGGGCCTGTTTTTCAGGGCAAAAAAGAAGCAGACTTACGCCTGCTTCCCGGTACTTACTAAAATAGTTTAATGCGATTGTGTGCTTTCTTATTTATCAATTACAAAGTGTACCACATTATTTACATGTTTCGATCTCAGGTTCAACATATACATGCCATTGCTCAGTGAATTGTCAAGTTGCACCTGTTCTTCCAATTGTCCGTTTATACATCGGGCGGTATTACGATAGATCGATCTTCCCAACATGTCTCTTATCTCCATTTCAATATCTTCATTGTATGGGTCTGCCAATGTTCCCTTAACTATGAACGATCCTTTATTTGGGTTGGGTATCATGCTGAATGTGCCGCTTGTGGTTGCTACTTCATGTACGCCCACATTATTACCTATGGCTATGATCACCGAGTTGAAGGTGCTTACTCCGCTGCATGGATCAGTATTGGTTACCTGACAATTTACTGAATCTCCATTAAGTAGTGAATTGGTGATGTACACACTGTTGGTGGCACCCGGTTGCGGCACATTATCTTTGAACCACTGATAGGTAGGAGCTAGTCCGCCACCGCTAAGGATAGTGCAGGTAAATGTATCATACATACCGGCCGGAATAATATAACCAGGTTGTGCAGTTATAACGCCTACGGGATTGGTTATTGGCAAAACGGTCATTGACAGATGTGTTACCGCAGTAGGAGTTAACAGGCAAGGGAAGCTGCTGGTCAATGTTACAGATACGTCGTCGCCGTTGGCAGGTGCATAGCTGAATATTGGTCCGGTTGTGGTGTTACTGCCATTTACGGCCCACTGATAACTTGGCGCTGTACCACCATTGATTTGTGTGGCGGTGAATACAGAAGGATAGCCATCGCAGGTTGTTAGTCCCAGACTCGATGTCGCTGCTACAAATGGTGTCAGATAAGGGCTCACCGTCAGTACTTTGGTGGCACTGGCTGTTGTTGCCGTACTACAGAAGGCATTGCTCGTCATGATACAGGTTACTACATCGCCGTTATTGGGTATGTAGTTATATGATGTTCCTCCGCCCACTGGTAGCAGGTTCACATACCACTGATAGATTGGGGCACTTCCTCCTGCCACAGGGATGGCAGAAACGGTAACAGGTGCAGCAAGACATACAGTGTCGCCCATACCGGTAGATAAGCTTAGACCCGGTGTTACTATCGGGTGAACGGTCATTGTTATTACATCGCTTGCTGTATCAGGCATGGCGCAATCATAGCTGCTGATGTACCATAGCCTTATTATGTCACCATCAGCAGGGGTATAAGAATAGGTCGATGCGCCGGAAAGGATAACGCCGTTTACACTCCAAACGAATATCGGTGATGATCCTCCGTTTACAGGATTAGGAGTGAACGTGACGCTGGTTCCTGCGCAAACTGTATTGGATGGAGATACACTTAACGTTAGTCCTGCCGGCACTATAGGGTTAACGGTCACAGGTTTTGTCGTAAAACATCCGTTACTGCCGGTCGTATAGGTCACCGTAGCAGCACCAACCGCTACGCCGTATATAGTTCCGCTCGCGTCTATGGTGGCTGTAGTTAATGGTGTTATGCTCCATGTGCCGCCACCTACAGAATTGGTAACTACAGAGGTATAACCATTACATGCATAATTGGCACCTCCTATTGGTGCAGGTATGTTATTTACAGTTACTATGGCATTTGTCTTACATCCTGTAGGTAGTGTATATACTATTGTCGCATTACCGCCCAATACACCCCATACATCTCCGCTTCCGCCTACTGTGGCAATAAATGGATTCAGGCTGCTCCAGAATCCTCCTCCGCTGGTGCTCGATAATGTGGTTGTTGCCAGTTGGCAAACAGTAAATGTGCCGGTAAGTGCCGCAGGTAATGGATTTACTGTTACAGGGTAGGTAACAAAACAATTGTTTGTTCCGGTATAAGTTACAACCGCAGCACCTGCATTTATGCCGGTTACCAGCCCCGTTGTGCTGATGCTGGCTGTGCTTGTCGGTGTAATACTCCAGGTGCCCGGTGTTGCGTCGGTAAGAGTAATAGTGCTGCCGGCTTCACACACGCCAGTAGGTCCGGATATCGGTGTGGGTATAGGTAATACAGTTATGTTATTGGTAATAAAACAACCTGTAGTAGTTATAGTATAGGTAACAGGTGTTGTTCCTGTACTTACCCCCGTGATCATGCCCGTTGCTGCATCTGCTGTAGCTATAGCGGCATTGCCTGTCGTCCAGTCGCCTAGTGGGGTAGTATCAAATAGTGTAATGGTCGCGCCGCCGCTGCATACAGGCGTGATGCCTGTTATAGCTGCCGGTATTGGGTTCACTGTTGAGGTAATGCTGGTTGAGCAGCCTGTGCTGACCAATGTATAAATGATCTGTGTTGTGCCGGTATTGATGCCGGAAACAATGCCTGTAGATGGGTTGACTGATGCGATCGAGGTATTGTTGCTGCTCCAGTTGCCGGGAGTGGTAGCGTCAGCCAGTGAGGTCGTATAGCCCATACACACATCCGGATTGCCCGTTATTGCTGCAGGTAATGGGTTTACGGTTATGTTGCGCGTAACAGAACAGTTGGTAGGGGCAATATAGGTTACTGTTACTACACCTGCACTCACGCCATAAAGTTGTCCGCTTACTGCATCTATTGTAGCAATGGTATTGGGGCTTGCGCTCCATGTACCGCTACCTACAGGATGGCCGAGTGCTATTGAGCTATTCACGCAAACAGCTCCGGGGCCTGTTATCGCAGTAAGTGTCGGATTGACTACCAGCGATGCTGTTGTGTAGCAGGTTGTTCCTACCGTATAAGTAACGGTAGCTGTTCCGGGCAGTAATCCGGTGGCAAGTCCGGTACCCGATATTGTTGCTATCGATGCCGGGTTTATTGTCCATGTGCCGCTCGGCATAGCATCGCTCAGAGATGTTGTGCCACCGCTCTGGCATACTTGCAGCGTTCCGCTGATTGCCGGCGGGTTAGGGTTTACGGTTACTGTTGCAGTTATTGAACAGCCTGTTACCGGCAATGTATAGGTAATGATCGTAGCGCCTGATATGTTCGAGGTCACTAATCCGCTCGATGCATTTATTGAGGCTACGCTTGGTGTGCCTGATGTCCAGGAGCCTGTGCCGGGTGTGCTGCTCAGAGAGGTTGTAAACCCGCCTTCACACACATTCAAAGAACCGGCTATTGCGGATGGTTGTGGATTTACAGTGACCACTGCGTTGCCTGTTAACGGCCTTGTGCAACTGCCTTTCGTTGCGCCGGAAAGAGAATAGGTAAATGTAGAAGCACTGGCACCTGTTGTAAGCGTGCCTGTTGATACGCTACCATTTCCTGTGGCGTCTAATAATACATTTTGCAACGGACCTCCGTTGATGGTATAATTTACGGTAGCTCCTGCTGTGCCCGTAAAGGTTATGGTACTGCTACCTCCGCTGCAAAAGCTGGTAGTACCGCTTATAGTAGCTGTAGGTGTACTGTCCACTGTTGCGCTGGTCGTATAAGTATAGCTGCAGGTTGCCGATGTCGCGGTGAATGTGTACACACCTGTTCTGCTGGTTGGCGCATTGGCTATAGACGGGCTTTGCAAATTAGATGTGTATCCTGCAGGCCCCGTCCAGCTGAATGTTGTCGCTGTTCCGGTTATAATAGTTCCTGTCAGATTCAGAGTGTTGCCGCTGCATATCGTTCCGCTTGTAGATGCCGATGTGGTAAGTGTGCAGTTGGGTGACCATTGATATACTCTGTTGGCGGGAGGGGCATTGGCTATGGTATTTGTAAAAGTAGCGCTTGAAGCCACAGCGCCTGCTGTAGCTGCATTTAATGTTTGATAGTCGGTCGCGGTCTTGGCTATTCCTATGGTGCCGGCTGTGTACACGTCCATTGATGCTGTACTGGTACCTATAGTTGGGCCGCTGCCATAGCAATATTGAATGATGTTGGTCGTTTCATACAGTTTTACTTGCATGCTCATATTATTACCACCGCCTGATCCTGTGTAGAACCAGAAAAAGATGATAAAGGTGTAGAAATCCGCATACTCCTGCCAGTTTTTATATTCAAATGTAAAGACTCTGTTCGGCGCGGTTCCGGTTACAGTATAGCTCGCAGTCGATGTGCCGGATGTACCCCATAGGTCAGCCCAGAATGGCATGAGCACAGGGCCTATAGCTCCTGCATTGGCTGCCGTATTTGTTCTGCTTACTGCTGCCGTTGGTGATGCGTTGGCGAATGAAAGCCAGCCATTGGAGCATACGGATAGCGTTGTATAGGTCGTTCCGCAAAATACGAAGTTAAAACCTATAGGTATGTTGGTCTGGGTTAAATCGTCGCCCAAAATAGCGGGCACTGTTGTAGCGCCTGTTATTGCAGTATATGGATTGGTGAACGTGCTGTACAGGTACGACGCTGCTGTTTGTGCTTTCGAGATATTGCCCCACAGTATTAGGGCAATGACTAGAGTAAAGAGCTTTTTCATGGGTAATTTATGATTAAGTTGTAGAATTTTTTCTATAGTTTATGGCTTTAAATTTAACAGAAACTTATTTTGGTTGCAAACTTTTAAACATGTTTTTTATTTATTAACTGTTGGTTAATTGATTAAATAACTTGCGGTTAATAATTTGTAATTACACTGCTATGTTTGTTCAAGGAGACGGGGTAAGTGTCTGCTTGGGTTGGTTTATATTTTGGGTTTTATCACCATTTTGCCGGCAAATCAGCTGGGGCTGTACAACAGTGGTATGGCATAGCTATAGCTCACATTAGTATGGTGCATAAAACATATCCACAAATATCACCCCTCTCAAACCCTTTGCCACAAAGCATTACAGACGATTGCGCCTTTACTTTTGTTGATATCTTTATTTTCCTGCTCCATTTTCTCGCATTAATTTACACCCGCTAAGGACCCCTCCTTTCCGATCTTTGACATATATCTCTATCTACTAAATTGCAGGTAGGCCGTAGATGGTCATATTGGTATTCGTTCATTACGACGATCTGACCTGCCGGATCCTGCAAAGAGATGGCACATCTATTTAGGGACAAGGCACCGTGATCAAAAAGTGCAGAAAGTAGCAGAAAGTGGCAAAAAGTGGCAGAAAGTGGCAGTTTTCGGCAATTTGTTAAAACACCCTTAAACCTATACCCACAAAGCATTTCACCCAAAACACCCTTCACAAAACTGCCACTTTTATTAAAAACTGCCACTTTTCAAAATCAGCTTTATTTGGGAAGCCCTGAAGGGACTAATAACGTTAGTCTGGGGTTTTAATCCCGGGAATGCTAACCAACATGTAACCCTATTTGTAATGAAGCGCCTGTCTCAAAAAAATAAATTCCTTATTTTTTGACAAAATAAATTCCAAATAAATTGACATTTTGTTATACCTTAGTGCTGCTATGGCTATAAATAGTAACTCTATATCGGTAAAACACAATTCAATTGTCATGTATGTTGACATGAATAGCTATTTCGCCAGTTGTGAGCAGCAGCGGCACCCGCACTTAAGAAATAAGCCCATAGGTGTGCTTACTTACGATAGCCCGAATGCAAGTGTTATAGCCGCATCCATAGAAGCAAAAAGGATGGGGGTGAAAACTGGAATGAGGTTGTACGATTGTAAACTACTATGCCCCGAGATCATTCCGGTTACCACTCACCCCGCTTGGTACAGGCAGATACATGTGGAGATCATGGCCATTCTCCGTACTTACTGCGATGATGTGATCGCCAAAAGTATAGATGAAGCACTGATGAATTTTACATCGTACAGACTGGTCTATAAAGATTTTACTGAAATAGCCCGGAAGATAAAATCTGATATAGTGGCGAAGTACGATTACCTGAAATGTTCTATAGGGATCGCACCCAATGCGTTTCTGGCCAAACTTGGCACCGAACTGCAAAAGCCCGACGGATTGATAGAAATTACACCCGATAACATCGACAGCTATCTCGCTCGTTTAAAACTCACCGATCTCCCCGGTATAGCCAGCGCCAATGAACGTCGGTTACAAATGATCGGCATCAGATCGCCATTAGAAATGAGACATTCCTCAGAGGCTTTGCTCCGAAAAGCATTTGGGGGTATCGTAGGCAACTACTGGTACAAAAGGCTTCATTTTATGGAGGTGGATATTTATAGTAATCCGTTTAGATCAATGAGTGCCGCCCGTACACTCAGCCGACAGATAAGGGAGAACAGGCAGGCAATGGACTCTATGCTTATAGCCCTCTGTATGAGACTGGAACAGCGGATGGTCAAAAATAAAGTGTTTTGCAAAGAGATATTATTCACTATAAGGTATTTTGATGGTAACCGTTGGGAGACCAAGATAAAACTGGCCGATCCGGTTCAGGATGGGATGTACATGAGGCGCTATATCCTGGATAAAATGGCCGAGCATGAAAGGGCCTATAATATCTCGTCTCTGCTTACCGATAAGGTGCAGAACATGGGGGTCACCGTAATGGGCTTTGTTGATGAAAAGCTGCTGCAATATGGCCTTTTTGATAATCAGATGAAACAGGATATAGTGAGAAAGGTGATGTATGAGATGAAAGATAAATACAGAAAGAACATCGTGCGCAAGGGGAGCGAAATATTGGTGCCGGGCGTATTGAAAGATGCTATCGGTTTCGGGTCAGTAAAAGATATGAGTCCCGACAGCAATGGTGAGGTTGTCAATAAGTTCATGCTGGAGGAAGATGTTGATGATGAATTATAAAAAAAGAGGACAATGATCAATCAGGAAGCTAACGACAGATTTGAAAAGGGTAGGGGTGCACAGTTCAATCCTAAGAACAGGTTTCTTAAGGGGCAGTATGTACAGGAGCACGTAGAGGGCATAGACGAATGGGAGCATGATGAACGTAAGACCCAATATATCTATGACGATAGCAAAACGCTGGTGAATAAAGTGACCAGTCCCGATGTAGGCATGATGTATTCAGCAAACCCTTATCAGGGTTGCGAACATGGCTGCATCTACTGTTATGCCCGCAACTCTCATGAATATTGGGGGTATAGCGCCGGGCTCGATTTTGAAAGCAGGATAGTAGTAAAGAAAAATGCACCGGCACTATTACGTAAGTTCTTTGATAATAAGAACTGGCAGCCGGCTCCTATTTCATTGTCAGGCAATACAGACTGTTATCAGCCTATAGAACGTACAATGAGGATTACTCGTCAATTGCTGGAAATATGTCTGGAGTACAGGAATCCGGTAGGCATACTGAGTAAAAATGCATTGGTGTTGCGCGATATGGATATTATTCAGGAGCTGGCAAAGCGCAATCTGGTCAGGGTATTTTCTTCTATTACTTCGCTCGATGAGGATCTGCGCAGGGTGCTGGAGCCGCGCACCGCATCTTACCGTAGTCGTTTAAAGGTGGTAGAAACAATGGCAAAGGCAGGTATTCCTACAGGTATCATGAATGCACCCCTTATCCCCGGATTGAATGATATGCACATGCATGATGTGTTGAAGGCAGCCAGCGAGAGTGGAGCTAAGTGGGCGGGATATACGGTCGTAAGGCTCAATGGTGCTATTGGTCCCATATTTAAAGATTGGCTCGAAAAGGCCTTCCCCGATCGTGCTGCCAAAGTATGGCATCAAATAGCTGAGTGTCACGATGGCAATGTAAATGATAGCCGTTGGGGAAGTAGAATAGTAGGCGATGGCAAATTTGCTGAAGTGATCAAGACCCAATTCAAATTATACACCAAAAAGTATGGACTGAATGAAACTAAAATGGACTATAATGTCAGCGATTTCAGACGGGTGAAACAGCAGCAGTTGTCTTTGTTTTAAAAGGATTAAGTAATTTTATATTTCTAAGATCTTCGCCATGATATTCATTACGCAACTTATTTATCTTGTAGAGGGAAAAGAACAGGTATTCGATGAATTCGAAAAAATAGTTATCCCTATAATAGCCCGATATAATGGCCAGCTTATGCTCCGTACTCGTCCGGGCAAAGTAATGGAAGCGCATATTGAAGTGCCTTATGAGATACACTTGGTTAGCTTTGAAACAGAAGCGGATTTTGAGGCATTTAAACATGATGAAGAAAGAAAGGCATTTCTTCATCTTAAAGATGAATCAGTACGGAGTAGTCTGCTCATAGTTGGTAACTAACAAATGCCTGACACTTATCTTATTGCCTTCACCTATCTTTGGTCGTATGCCTACTATTGAGATCATAATATTTCTTTTGGTGGTTCTGGTGGTTTTTTCTGCAATAGTAGAGCGGTTAAAGATCCCTCAGTCCATTATGTTGGTCGTTGCAGGACTGGTAATAGGTTTTACGCCGCAACTGCCCGATGTGGATCTGAAGCCCGATACCGTATTCCTTATATTCCTGCCGCCTTTGCTGTTTACCGCCTCGTGGAAACTCTCCTGGCACGATGTAAAAGCCGAAAAGGCAGCAGTCATTTCACTTTCTACCGGACTAGTGTTTTTTACTACTATAGCCATTGCTGCGGTTGCGCATTATTTTATACCGGGTTTTTCGTGGCAGTTGGGTTTTATTCTCGGGGCTATCATCTCTCCACCCGATGCCATGGCCGCAACTTCTGTTACCAAAGGTCTTGATCTGAACAAAAGAGTGGTCACAATACTGGAGGGAGAGAGTTTGCTCAATGATGCATCTGCACTTGTAGCATATCGATATGCTATATTAAGTATGGTCACAGGTGGTTTTCTTTTCTGGAAGGCTGGCCTGCAGTTTATATGGATAGCCAGTGGCGGATTGACCATTGGTATATTCATTGGCTGGCTGTTGCTATGGGCATTACGTCGCATAAAAGATAATGTTACCCTTGAGGTTGCCCTTACATTACTTACACCGTATTCTGCATATTTGTTGGCAGAGCATTTTCATATGTCTGGCGTTCTGGCAGTAGTGGCCGCAGGATTGTTCGTCTCGTTCAGGTCTCCTGAGGTATTTTCTTTTCAGACACGCATACAGACCAGTTCATTCTGGAATACTATCGAATTTTTACTCAATGGCTTTGTATTCATTCTTATAGGAATGCAACTGCCAGCCATTATAGCCAATATTGAAAAGGATTCTTTGCTAGCTGCACTTGGTTATGGGGCGCTGATAACACTTGTAGCTATTGTAGTAAGGGTCTTGTGGGTGTTCCCCGGGGCATATATTCCGGTATGGTTAAGTAAAAAAGGGCTGCGGGATACTCGTAAAATTGATTGGCGCTACGTTACGGTCATTGCATGGACCGGCATGCGTGGCGTTGTATCGCTGGCAGCAGCATTGGCAATACCCCTTACATTGAATAACGGCGATGACTTCCCTCAAAGACATATGATATTGTTCATCACCTTCTGTGTCATCTTCTTCACACTGGTGGTACAAGGCCTATCCTTACCATTCCTTATTAAGTTCCTTAAAATTGCTAATGATGATTCCAGGCAAATAGAAGAGGAAAAGAAAGTAAGACGAATGCTGGCTCTGCAGGTAGTATCCTATATAGATCAGCAATTAGACAGGCAGGAAAATGACGATAGGGTCGTACGTAGATTACGAAACAAGTACATAGCCAGAGTGAAACTGGCAGGAGGTATTCATGAAGCTGCAGATAAGGGCAAAGAAGGACAATCTACAGTGACGGATCTATATATGCAATATGCCAATGTGCAGAAAGCATTGATAGATTTTGAGCGGGCATTACTTGTAGACATGCATAAAGAAGATGCGGCCAGCAGTCATATCCTCAAAAAATTACAAGATGAATTGGATATTGAAGAATCAAGATTGACTGTGCAGTTGAATAGGGTGGTGTGATGGCTGTATTTTGCCCCGTTAGCGGCTGGTACATTTCCTCTGGGTCTTAATGCCTAGAATTATTGAGGGCAAGTATTAACTTTGAGCATCAAGTAGTTAAAAGAAAGTTGGATAAATGAAAAAAGAGAAAAATAAGTCGCCGAAAGCCAATTTAGATGAAAAAGCACCTGCTCCGGTCGCTAGCTCCGAAATGAAGCCGCAGGCTGGCCTTTTACAAAAGTTCAGTTTAGAGGATAAGGTCAATTTTATTCTGCTCTTTTTTCTGTTGATGGCTGTAATAAGCATCAGGCTCAATTTTTTATCCATCCCTTTTGAGCGCGATGAGGGCATCTATTCCTATTATGGCAAATTGCTCAATGAGGGTAAGATACCTTACAAAGATTTCTATGAACAAAAATTTCCCGGATTGTTTTATCTGTACGCCGTTGTCGTTTCCATTTTTGGCGACACACTGGAAGGGATGCATAAAGGGTTTTTATACATTAACATTGCTACTATCCTCTTTGTGTTTTTCGGCGTTCGTAAGTTGTTCAGTGCCAGTGCAGGTACAGTATCTGCAATTGCATTCTCCTTCTTATCTCTGACGCCGGTACTGAGTGGTTTTACCGTACAGGCAGAACATGGTGTTGCTATGTTCGTCAGTCTGGGTATTCTCTTTTATGCTTATGCCAGAAAAAGCGGACTTTGGTATCATTACTTTTTTATGGGGCTGGCAATGGGCATGGCCTTTATGGTAAAGACCAGTGGCGTGTTTCTGGTGGCAGCAGGCGGCTTAATAGTGATCACTGATTTTATATTCAGCAAGGACAGAAAGATAAAGACTTTGCTAGTCAATGCAGGTAGTTATGGCGGTGGCGGCTTGCTTGTTGTGGCAACTTTTTTTATGATCATTTTGGCCAAAGGCTCTTTCAAAGAGATGATATTCTGGACCTACTACATACCTAAACGCTATGTAAGTAAGGTGCCATTCCATGATGGTATTCAGTATTTCAAGATGGTATTCGGGGCGATCTATGAACATCATGAGTTCTTCTGGATAGGAGCATTTTTGGCATTAGGCCTTATCCTATTGCCAACGGTCAAGTGGGCTACAAAAGCATTTGTTGTTTTGTTGTTCGTATTTTCTATGCTCACTGTAGTTCCGGGATTCTACTTTTATGGTCACTATTTTATACAAACACTGCCGGGTATAGCTATTTTGTCCGGGTTTACTTTCTTCGCTATAACCGACTTCATTAGTTCTAAATTTCAGGTAAGATCTCCTATGTTGAAATTCGGTCTGTTGGGTGTATTCGTAATGTTTGGATGCACACATGTAGAAGGTATGAAAGACTATTACTTCAGCCCCGATGTAGAACAAATAGTAAGAGGAGTATATGGCACAAATCCCTTTCCCGAAGCTTATGAAGTGTCTAATTATCTGAGCACGCACATAAAACCTGAAGATCAGGTATTGGTATTCGGATCAGAACCCGAGATATACTTTTATCTGCATAAAAAGTCGCCTTCGCGTCACGCTTACTTTTCAGCTATAGTAGATAATGTTCCTGAGCATAAGCAATGGCAAAGAGAGTTTGTCAGCGATGTAGAAAAGGTGAAGCCTAAGTATCTGGTTGTTTTTCATAATGCTATCTCAATATTGGCACAACCTAATACAGATCAGTATGTCTTTCAGTGGCTGGACAAATATATTGCTCAGTCATACACACTTATCGGGATTGTAGATCAACTGGATGGTGGAACGAGCAAATATTTATGGAGAGAGCAGATACAGAATTATAAGCCAGTATCACAAAATGTAGTTTATATTCTTGAAAGGCACTAAATAATAAAGGTCCGGTTTATTCTGACCGGACCTTTATTGATAATTGTATCATTTGTTACTGTAGTATCTGTATTACACATTGATGGTCTTATCTATGATCACGTAAGGTCTGTCTCTCACTTCGTTATATATCCTTACAATATACTCTCCGATCAGGCCAAGACAAATAAGGATCAGTGAACTGAAAAATGAGATAATAATAGCTAGTGTAGCAAAACCCTGAACCTGAATGCCATTGACAAAGTACTGGACGATAATATATAATGAGTATAATGATGCAAAGCTGAACCCGATAAATCCTATCCAGGTAATGACGCGGATGGGAATTGATGAAAATGAAAAAATACCATCAAGGGCTATTTTCAATAATTTCTTCAGTGTGTATCCCGATTCCCCTTCAATTCTCGCAGATCGTTCATAAGGAACTCCTATCTGTCTTAGCCCTACCCATGCTCTGATACCTCTTAAAAACGGGCTCTTTTCATTGAATTTGAGCATGTGATCAACGACTGTCCGTTTCATTACACAGAAGTCGCCACTATCAAGAGGAATATCTATATCACTCAACTTCTTTAATAGTCTGTAAAAAGCGTTGTAGCTCAGTCGTTTTATAAAAGATTCTTTTCTTTTTTTTCTTACACCATATGCTACATCATTTCCTGCATCAAGATAGCTAAAGAATTCTGGTAATAGAGATGGAGGGTCTTGAAGGTCATCATCAATGATGGCTACGTAGTCTCCTGTTACATGAGACAGGCCGGTCTTAACAGCTATCTGGTGACCGAAGTTGCGCGATAGTTTAATGCCTTTGATGTATGGATATGTTTTGCACAATTCTTCTATTTTAGCATAGCTGTTGTCTCTGCTGCCATCATCAACCAATATCAACTCCAGGTCCCAACCGGAGCTGTTCTTTTGTTTGTCAATTGCTTCAAGCAATTTTGTAAGAAAGCTGTAAGAATTATAAACAGGGACTACTATCGAGGTCTTAATATGCATTTGTATCCATTTTAAATTTTCAAACAGAAAATTTATAAAGTATTTTTTTTAGGTTGGTCAATGCCCAAGAAGTCATTAAACCCATTTTGTAATTGGTCCAAGATAAATTGAATTTTTTATCAGCATATATTTTATTGAAAAAAATAACGAGATCTGCTCTTTGCCGGTCAACCACATGAACACTGGTAGAGTTGTTCGATATCCTGAATGAACTTACTACATCGGGAAGGGCATACAAGTTGCCAAAGCATAGCATTTTAAAGAATAATTCCAGATCCAGAGCATAAAATACATCATTAGAAAAGAGACCTGCTTTGGCAATGATGTCTTTTCTAAACATTACTGCTCCGGCTTCTCCAATGATGTTGCCACCTGCTCTAACTACCTTGTTTATCGCGTCAAATCCCGATACCTCTGTTCTTTTGTTCGCAAATCCACGGTTGAAAAGCACTTTACCTTTTGCGTTTATTATATTTTTTCTCCCGCATACCAATGCGATCTTATTTTCCTTATCCTGCTCCAGTACATCTACTTGCATCTGCAGGCAGCCGGGATATAGGAAATCGTCGGCGGGAAGTATTTTGATATATTTTCCTTCAGCCAATTCAAGCGCTCTATTGAAATTGCCTACCAAACCAAGATTGGTGTCATTGCGGAATAGCTTGATACGTGGGTCTGTGAATTTTTGTAGTAAGGTATATGTATTGTCTGTAGACTGATTGTCAATAATTAATAGTTCATAATCTTTAAAACTCTGCTCTAATACAGATAGAATGGCTTCTTCTATGTATTCCTCTCCGTTGTAAACGGGAATGCAAACGCTGAGTATTTTTTGGTTCATTCCTTTGGTTCAAAATTTAAAGATACTCCATTTCTGATACTGGATCGGGTACGCAGGACATTTTTTATAGCAGTTGGTTTATTGTAGGTAGAACAGTGATAGGGGCTTTATTTAGTATGAGTTCGCTTCCATACTGCCAGAGAGACAAAGTAGCCACTTTCATCAGATATTTCAATGTTTTTGGGCCTCAGCCTTATCCTGAATGAGGAGATCCCTTTCATTTGGCTGAGTTGTTCAACGTCGTTTCGTTTTACATCAACAATATAGTATCCGCTTTTTCGGTCTATATGTTCTCTTATCCAGGTCACAATAGTTCCATTACCACCATCTGCCTGTTGTAATTCCCTAAATTCAGGAATCGCCCATATTGTTTTATGGACCTCGAGGTCGTCTTTGGTAAGTAGAGATAGGGCGGATTTATAGTAACCTTCTCTTGTGTTTTTATCCAGATGGTTGGCCTTGTTCAGAACGGTGTCAATTTGTATAAATGCACTTTTGGGTTGTTGGTCCAGTCTGATCAAATATGGGGAGTAATAGATGTCGCTATAATATTTCTGAAATGCAGTATCTCTTAGTTTTATGTTGGGGTTCTCAATAAGGTTTATTTTCTTATTGTTCTCTGCTTTCTTTCCAATACAGCTGACCATTAATGTGAGTAATAGTGCAACTAAAGCCGTTCTGATACTCATAAAACAAGTGATTATTGAATAGCGTAAAGTTATACTCATTTATAAATTTCACACTATTAAGAGCGGCAAATGTTGTTATTTTTACATTGAATTATTAATTTGATATTTATGAAAAAGGTATTGTTGGCAATTGCCGTCTGCTTATCGCTTACCAATAACGTGCATGGGCAACAAGGACATGAACTAGTTGATGGGGTAGTCAGCAAGTTTCAGCAGTACTTTAATGCCGGTCAGACAGATAGCTTGTATGCTATGATGTCGCCGAGAATACAACAACTGATGCCTATTGATAAGACAAAAGCTATGATGGAGCAGTTGCATGGGCAGATGGGCGACCTTGTTTCTTATAAATTTTCAAGCAGGGAGGGTAAAATGACTTACTATAAGGTTGCTTTTAAAAATACAAATGTTCTGTTGGTAGCTTCTACTGATGATAATAATAAAATGGATGTCTTCAGATTTATGCCTGATAAAACTGAGGAAAAGAAGATGGCTGAGGCCGGGGCATCTGAAATATCAATTACCAGAAGCGGAGCTGTTATACATGGCACACTAACTATGCCTGATTTAAAAGGGAAAGTGCCTGTAGTATTAGTGATCGCAGGGTCAGGACCTACCGATAGGGATGGTAATAGCACTATGGGAGTTACATCTGCATCATACAGGTTACTTGCAGATTCGTTGAGAAATGCCGGTATTGCTTGCGTAAGATATGATAAACGTGGTATTGGAGCGAGTATGGCTGCCAGTCAGAGTGAGGCAGAAATGTCGTTTGATGATATGGTAAATGATGCATCTGGTTTTATAGAGCTATTAAATAAAGACGATCGTTTTTCAGGTGTTACCGTGGCCGGACACAGTGAAGGTTCGCTTGTGGGCATGCTGGCAGCAGCAAAAGCCGGAGCGAAGAAGTATATTTCTATAGCCGGCATTGCAGACCCTGCAGACAAAGTGTTGAAATTGCAGTTGTCATCGCAATCTGCTGAAATGGCAAAACAAGCAGGGGTGATCATGGATAGCTTAAAGAAAGGATTTGATGTTAAAAACGTGTCATCTGATCTGTCTATATTGTTTCGCCCATCTATACAGCCATATATGAGGTCGTGGTTGAAGTATAATCCGCAGACGGAGATAAAAAAGCTTAAAATACCTGTTCTATTGTTGCAGGGTGATAATGATTTGCAAGTAGCTACCGCTAATGCTCGTCAATTAAAGAAAGTAATGCCTGCGGCAAAGTTGGTCATATTTAAAGACATGACCCATGCTTTGAAAAATGCCGGTCATGATAAGGAGAAAAATCTGGCTACGTATAAAAATGCCGATCTGTCATTGACTCCGGGACTTGCAACTGCAATAATTAGTTTCATCAAAAAGTAATGCTATTGTCCTATTCAAGTATTGCTGAACTATCTTTGTGTGCAAATTTTTCAGACTTAATTGAATAACAAGATAAAAGTAGCCGCCGTTAGTTACCTCAATACAAAGCCATTGTTATATGGTATTGAGCGGAGTGATGTGATGAATGATATTGAGCTGGTTGTAGATTACCCTTCTAATCTGGCTCGTCGCCTGCAAGAGGGCTCTATAGACCTTGCTTTGTTGCCTGTTGCCGCAATGCCACAGATTACCGGTGCCAGGATCATCAGTGATTATGGTATAGCAACTGATGGTAATGTAGTTTCTGTTGCGCTTTTCAGTCATGTTCCTATGGATGAGATCGAAGTAGTTTATCTGGATTATCAGTCCAGAACATCTGTTCGGTTGGCTCAGGTACTTTTGGAGCATCACTGGAAAAAAGAAGTTGTATTTAAGCCTGCTGCTATTGATTATATTGACAAGGATATTAAAGGTGCCCATGCAGGAGTGATAATAGGCGATAGGGCATTGCAGCAACTAGATAATTTTACCTATGTATATGATCTATCGGCTGCATGGAAAGATTTTACAGGGTTGGATTTTATTTTCGCTGCATGGATAGCCAATAAAGATCTTCCAGTAGATTTTATTCAAAAATTCAATGCAGCAAACGCTATAGGTTTCGATCACCTTGAAGAGATCATAGCAGATAATCCATTTCCTGAATATAGTTTATATACCTACTATAGAGATAATATTAAGTATGTACTCGATGATAATAAAAGGGCTGGTTTGAAACGTTTTCTGGAGTTAATTTAAACTTCGGTTTCATGAAGTGCCAGTATTGGGATAAGACCAGTATTAACAAGAGATTTTGTGTGGCTTTTATGAAACAGACTCTCCAGAAATGAGTGTCTTCGTGGCATTACTACCAGCCAGTCGATATGATATCTGGCTACAAAGTCAAGTATGGTAGCATCTGTATTGTCCTCATAAGTATAATGATATAGCGGGTTTGCGGAATTAAGCAGACCTCTTGCCCCATTATTAATTTCAATTGGTAATTCTCCTTTATCAGGTGGAGTTTGGTTATTATGCACGTGCAGTTCTACTCTCATAGCTACACTAAGTGCAGTCAATTGCTGTAACGCCTGTTCGCTTCCTCCCAGTTCGTTGTCATAGACGAAACCTATTTTTCTAATTTGCTCGAAATGTGCTTCCGGAGGAATAGCAAGTATAGGGTACCGGAGCATTCTGAACGCATCGATCAAAGTGCTATCCAACCATGCAGGGTTATCGTGAGAATAGCTGTTGCCTGCTATAACGAGTAATGGAGGCTCTCCTTCTCCTGTAAATGCTGTTATTGCATCAACAATGTTACCATATATTATGGCGCTTTTGAATGTGATCTGAGGATATCGCTGATGGAGTTCAGTGATAAGGTTAGTCATTCTTACATCTGCGTCCGCTCTGAAATCCTCGGCCGGCACAGGAATACTAAGATCTCCCAAAGTAACCGGTATCGAATATGTATGAATTAATGTAACATCAATATTTTGTGCCAGAGCAAAATCACATGCATAAGTCAGGGCATTATCTGCAACTACTGAAAAATCGGTGGCAACAATGATGAAAGGCATAGGATATGATTTTATATAAAGGTATATAAAAACTATGCCTTCGTGTATTATGGAATGATCAAGAAACTATGCCTGCTGTTTCTTAGAAATAAAGTCGGTAGCTTTTATTACTACTTTACGAGCGGTGGTTATGAGTATTTGTAAGTCGAGAAGTAAGCTGCGGTGCTTCATGTAGTAGATGTCCCACTGAATTCGTTTACGCAATTCCCTTTCACCGTTGATCTCGCCAATATAGTCTTTTATCTGTGCCATACCTGTCATGCCCGGTTTTACTTCAAGACGCAGATTGTAATAAGGAATGACCTCAGAATAATAATTGGTATGATAGATCATGTGAGGGCGTGGACCTACTATACTCATTTCACCTAAAAAAACATTGAAGAATTGAGGTGTTTCATCAAGGTGGCTGATCCTTAAAAATTTACCGATTGCGGTTATTCGTTTGTCGTTGATAGAAACCTGAGTAGTATCTGCTTCATCGTTCACATACATTGTGCGGAACTTATAGCAGTTGAATTCCGCGCCCATTAAACCTGTTCGTTTCTGAATGAAGAATACCGGCCCTTTAGATGTTAGTTTAATAAGTAATGCCAGAATTGGAGTCAGCCAAGACATGACCAACAAAATGAATACAGTTGACATAGTGATGTCAACTAATCTTTTGACCGGATAGTAGTAAGCAGCAGGCTTATGTTCCAGGTACAATTGATTGATCTCCTGAAACATATACCTGATATTAGATATATTCGACTGCGGAATAGGAACTATCTGAGTTCGTTCCACTGTAAATTCTAATGTTGAGTTATGCTCCATCTAAAGAAAAAGTAAGGCTATTTACTTTCGGAGTGCAAATATCGTGCTACATTTTTGAATTACAGCAAATACGGCAACAGTTGTTTATATTTATTAATAAACTATACTTTGTGTATATCTAATTGAAAATCATTGGTATTAACACTTAAATTGGGGTTATAGAAGGGATCATTGTTAATATAATTTAACCATTTTCCTCTGAATATATTATAATCAATTTCGTGTTGTTCCCAGTTTTTCTTGTTCAGATAAGGTTGTCCTCTTGATGCAGACTCATAATGATACAGTTCTACATCGGGAACATAAACGTTGAAATATCCCTTTGTGATCAACTTCAGACAAAAATCAATGTCGTTATATTCCACCCTAAGTGATTCATCAAACCCTCCAACCTCGTCGAATAGGGCAGTGCGTACCATTATACATGCACCAGTAACAGATGAGTAATTATTGAGCGATTTTATATAGTTGAAATATCCTCTTTCAGATCGGTGAACGTTTGCAAAAACATGTGCTGCTGCTCCTCCAAGTCCCAGTACAACACCTGCATGCTGAATTGTGTCATCCGGGAAAAGTAACTTAACTCCAACCGCACCTGTGTAATCTCTTTGAGCGAACGACATCATTTGGGTTACCCAATCGCCATGAATGACTTCTACATCGTTATTGAGCATAAGAAGATATTCTCCGGTTGCTTTAGATCTGCCGAAGTTCATTAGTTTGGAAAAATTGAATTCAAAAGAGGCATCATAACATTTGAAGATGTCGCTATGAGTCTTTGTGTATCTGTCCACCAGTTCAAAAAAATCAGGAGCATCACTGTTATTGTTCAGTAGAATGATCTCGTAATCTTTATACTCAGTGAGTTTGATGATAGAAGTCAGTGCCTTATCCAGTAGTTCAGCATGATTTTTTGTAGGTATTATAATGCTGACCTTACCGGGTTTTGTAATATTGTATCTTATCCTATATCCACCGGGAGTGTCGGGAATATACTCAGCAACACCCGGTGTATTTCGTCTTACCAGCGCATCATTCAGCGCTTTAAGTGCGGCAACGTATGCATATGGTTTTGCATCGCCCGATGGTGCTGCCACAGAAAGTTCATGAATACGCCAATGGTAGAGCACTTTTGGGATGTGGCCAATATGTGTAGTAAGCTCGGTAGCACGTAGCAGCAGATCGTAATCCTGACTACCTTCGTATCCCAATCTAAACCCGCCGATCTTGTCAACGAGTGTTTTCTTCATTATGGTGAGGTGTCCGATGTAATTTCGGGATAACAAGTTATCAGGTGCCCAGTTAGGTTTGAAGTGTGGGGATGAATACTTACCCTTATCATCTATTTTGTCCTCATCGGAATAAATGATCTCATCAAGAGGATATTGGTTGATGTGCCTTACAAATTCGAACAAGCAATTTGGCGTAAGCAGGTCATCATGGTCCATGAATACGATGAAGTCACCCGTTGCCAGTTCCAAAGCTGAATTAGTATTTGCTGATATATGTCCGTTTGTTTTTCGGAAAGTGACCTTGACCCTAGAGTCTGTTGCAGCATATTCTGCTAATACTTTTTGTATTTCTGGGTTGGGTGAATTGTCGTCGGCAATACATAATTCCCAATTAGGATATAATTGTTCACGGACAGAATCTATAGCTGCTTTCAGATAATTAACCGAAGGGTTATACACCGGAACAACTATGCTGAATAAAGGCTTGACTTGTAAAGAGTCGATGATCGAATTGTATTGGCCTTTAAGAATATGGATATTGATCCTATCCTTGATCCACTGATTATAAACTAGCTCAGTTTGTTTGTCTTTGCTCAGCAGAAACTTTTTGCTCTTCTGGAGTACCAGTTTAAAGCCGGGCTTTGTAAATACGAATTGGAGGAAGTTTAATATATTTTGTGATCTGGTATTTTCAGGCGTGCCGATCTTATTGATGAAGTTTATAAATCGTGTAGTTAATCTCACTTTTTTCCCCAGATTTTGCGCGAAGATAGTCTAAAATAGACTTTTATACTGCTCGCATATGATCTTGGCTTCGCCACGATGGCTGATAACACCATTTTCGAGTAGTATGGCAGTGTCGCAGATCTTTACCACATCATCGGGGAAGTGAGAAACGAAGAGTATCGTTTTGCCTTCTGCCTTTACCTGATAAATCTTTTCCATGCACTTGACCTGAAATCCCTGATCGCCTACTGCAAGTATTTCATCAATGATGAGGATATCGGCATCATTAGCTACAGAAATTGAAAATGCCAGACGTGCGAGCATGCCCGACGAATACCTTTTTGCAGGCATCCTCAATACCTCATCACTTAGTTCGGAAAAGTCAACTATGCTTTTGATGGCATCATTATCCTTTCTTGATTTGCCATAAAGAGATAAAAGAAGGTGCATATTCTCATATCCGCTCAGCTCCAGCTCAAGGCCTGCACCTATTGCCAGTATGGGAGCAAATGTACCATTGATGGTCATAGTGCCTTCCTGAGGTTTAATGAGTCCTGCTATCGTACGCAAAAGCGTGCTTTTGCCAGAACCATTACGGCCAAGAATGCCCATGCACTCTCCTCTTTTTACATCGAAGGAGATATTTTTGAGAATGGTCTTATTGGTAAATGGATTCTTTCGGTGGGATACAAGATCTTTAATAGAGTGAACGCCCATATTATTCTGCCAGAAGCTAACAGTAACATTGTCGAATGATATGAGATTATCTGTATTCATTATCTATTATATAGAAGAAATAAACTGGTTCTTTAATTTGTTAAAAACGAAGTAGCCTATCATAAAACTACCTGTTGCAATGATAGCACAATGCAACCAAAGTGCCGATGAGGGCATATCGGGCGAATAAATGAGTCCACGTGCCAATTTGATAAAATAGTAGATCGGGTTGCACTTGACTACAAATGCATAGTGCTTAGTAATAATGCTCTCAGGGTAAGCAATAGGTGTCAGGTAGAAAAGCGCAGGTTGCATAGTAGTCCACAGAATGCCGATATCTCTGAAAAAAACATTCAGTGAACAAAGAATAAGGGTGATGCCCAAAGTAAAAAAACTAAAAAGTAAAGCTGCCGGAATGACCAACAATAGTTTATAAGAGTAAACTATTCCAAACCAATGCATTGTAATAGCAAAAACTATCAAAGTAAGCATGAGATTGAATAATTCGCTCAAAGTTTCTGACAATGGGAAGAAGACAACAGGAATATTCAATGACTTGATAAGTCCTGCAGAACTAATGATACTGGCTATAGACTGATTGGTGACATTGGCAAAGTAGAACCAGAAAATAAGTCCGGAAGTAGCATAGAGTACAAAATTGTCGATATTAGATACCTGACTAAAAACGACAATAAGAATAAGCAGGTAAAGGAGCGGTTTGAAAAAACCCCAGAAAAACCCAACGAGCGAATTTTTGTACCTTAAAATAACATTACGCTTACTTAAAGCATATATGCGTGTTATATTTTGCACGTTGAGTATTTTGTTGATATTTTACAGCCGAATTAAAGTCGGATGATAAAATTAAATGAAATTATTTATAAACGCACGCTTCCTTACACAACCAATTTCGGGGGTGCAAAGGTATGCAATAGAATGCAGCAGACAAATAAAAAAAAATCACCCTGAGTCGGTATTTCTTTCACCACATGACATAATTAATAATGATGTAGCTGATGAATTAGGCGCTATTGTGGTTGGAAAGAACACGGGGCATAAGTGGGAGCAATGGGATCTGCCAAAATACATGTGGGGTAAGAAGAGCGGACCGCTCATTAATCTGGCGAATACCGCTCCTATTTTATATGGGAATAATTATATAGTAATACACGACCTGGCATTTTTTCATCATCCGGAATGGAATAGTAAGGCTTTTTCTATGTGGTATAATATTCTGATACCCAGGATCGCGCTGAACAGCAGGCATCTATTTACTGTGAGTAATACAATAAAGAATGAGTTGGTAACGCATTATAAGCTTCCAGCTACTAAAATATCGGTTACTTATAACGGGCTATCCGGCATATTTCTGAAGGATGAACGTCCTTTGGCTACAAAAAAGGAGCGGCTTATATTGTCTGTTGGTACGTTCAATATGCGGAAAAATCAAGACAGACTAATTAAGGGATTTTTAGAAAGTACATTGAGTAGTGAATATACTTTGATCCTGATCGGCGACAAAAACAGAGTGTTTGCTGATGTCGGTTTAAATGAACAGAACCTGAAAAGCAATAGTATAAAAGTTTACAGCAATGTAAGTGATGCAGAGTTGATGGACTTTTATAAAAGGTCGGAAATCATAGTTTCATTGTCTGAATATGAAGGATTCGGGATACCTATACTAGAAGGAATGAAATTTGGGTGTAAGGTATTGTGCTCAAACATTCCGGTGTACAGAGAATTGTATGGAAACATAGCAATATTTTGTGATCAGAAAGATATTAAGGACATTGCTGCCAAACTCACGGAACTGGCCGACAGATCAAGAATGTTCGAACAGAAACAAGTAGAGCAAATGTTAGAGCAGTACAATTATAAGATGGCTGCTGAGAAAATAGTAAATGCGGTTGCCAAAAATATACCCGTATCGCGAAACCGTCGCTGATGGTAAAAAGTGGTTCGTTTTTAAAATAAAGAAGACCTTTGCAAACTTTGCCACCTGATATTTTCGCTCATGCTTGAATAAGAAGGACAAAAGTAAACAGAATGAAGATAGCATTTGTACATGACTGGTTCAAAGCAAATGGCGGAGCTGAAAAAGTGGCCGGTGAGATACTTGATGTTTACCAACAAGAAGAAATAACTGTCTATACATTATTTAATAAGTTCAGCGAATCGGACCGAAAGGAGATATTGAAGGACAATGTGGTGAAGACCTCATTGATGCAGCATATACCTTTTGTGTCAAAAATATACAGGTACATGCTGCCTGTTATGCCATGGCTGATGAAGCAATTCAGGTTGAAAAATTTTGATCTGATCTTATCGACAAGTCACGCAGTAGCCAAAGGTATTGGTGCGGACCCCGCAATATTGAATATATGTTATTGTCATTCTCCTATGCGTTACGTATGGGACATGTATGATGACTATGTTGCCCACCATGCAGTAGGTAAGTTCTTTTTGTATAAGTGGTTTATTCATTACATCAGAAAGTGGGATCTGAGAACTGCAGGTAATGTGCATTACTTTATTGCAAATTCAGAGCATGTAAGAAGAAGGATACAAACCAGCTATGGCAGAGACGCCAAGGTGATATACCCGCCTGTGAGGACCAATAAATTTGCATTGTATGAGGGAGAGCGAAAGGGTTATTATCTGTGTCTTGGAAGGTTTGTGCCATACAAGAAGATAGACATGATCGTTCGTGCATTTCAGCAGATGCCTGATAAAAAGTTGATTTTGATAGGGGAGGGTTATGGCACCAAGCAGTTTACCGAGATACTGGAACATTCCCCGAACATAGAGTGGTTGGGGTATAGAAAAGATGAGGAGATGATCAGGTATATACAGGAAGCAAGTGCTTGTATATTCGCTGCAAAGGAGGATTTTGGAATACTATGTGTGGAAGTACAATCTTGTGGTACTCCTGTTATAGCTCTGGACTACGGAGGCTACACCGAGACGGTGAATAATGGAGTAAGTGGTTATTTATTTGAAGAGCAGGAGGAAGCCAGTTTGATAGCCGCGGTATATAAATTTGAACAATACCCGTTAACTGATCATAAAGCAATTCGAGACAATTCGCTTCGTTTCTCTGATGAACGTTTCAGAAACGAGATGAGGGAGTATGTAGAAGAATGTTATAAAGAATATTATGGCAGCAGATAGAGGAACAATAGATAAGTATGCGGCTCGATTGCTAATGTTATCCTTTTTCCTGCCGATGCAGGTGCAGGTGGTAGCTTTATTTCTTTCCTCGGCATATTTCATTTTCAGGACATTTGAGGATAATGAAAAAACACCTGTAAGGAATTATGGATTGGCTTTGATGATAGGTTCTTTATATTTATTATACCTGGTGGGCATACCATTCACTCCGTCAAACTACAGGCACGTAACACAGACCCTTTGTGAATATAAACTGTCCTACCTGCTGTTGCCTATCGTTTATGCGGCAATTTCGTCAGAGAAAATAAAGGTCATTATCAAAGAATTGAAGTGGTTCGTGTATTGCTCTTTAGGTATATGCCTAATAGCCAATGGGTGGTTCATTATGAAATTTGCATTCGCACCGGAAGGTTTTCACGGAGTGAACCATGTTACTTACCGTATCTTCTTCGAAGATCTTACCGGTATCCATCCAACCTATATTAGTATGTATTTGGTATTTGGTATTGGTGTTTTACTGATGAGGAGCATAGAAATGAACAGAACATTGAAATATATTCTTTTTTACAGCTCACTTGCTTTTTTACTTCCATTGTTGGCCAAGTCGCCGTTAATAGCACTAGTATTGATGTTTCTGCATATGGCCTGGTTGCGAAGAAAAAGGCTGGGACAGTACAAATGGATATTCTTTGGCGTAGTTGCGATGATGGTATTGTCCTATTTGTTCGTTCCTTTTGTAAGTCAGCGAGTAAATGAGATGGCAGGTATCGGTACAAGTTTAAAGGAAAATGTGACCGATAATTCTATTCATGAGCGAAAAATGATATTGGCGGTTGACCTGGGCATGGTCAAAAGGTATTGGGTAACGGGTTGTGGGCCGGGTAGGTTACTCTATTTATTGAAACAGAAATATTTTTTCTATTCGCTTTATTATGGTCGGGATGTAAATTCCTTTGATCCTCATAATGAGTATTTTTATCAATGGATATCATTTGGGTTGGCGGGAATAGGATTGTTTTTGTTGGCATTAGGAATGCATATTTTCAGAGCTATCAGGAACAGGGATAATTTATATATTTACCTGTTGTTGGTATTGGGGATCACATTTTTTACAGAAAGTGTGCTTGCCACACAGCATGGATTACTTTTCTATGCATTTTTTAGTTCATTATTATTTTTTTGCAAGCAAAAGGCAGAACAGACGGAATAAGGGGAAACTTATCTCATATTTTTTACCTTTGCACGCATTCTGAAAAAACATGGTACAGGTAGCTATTATAAATAAATCTCCGCACGATACTCCGGCATATCAAACTGCAGGGTCGAGTGGTATGGATATTAAGGCATGGTTGCCTGAGCCGGTAACGCTAAAACCGATGGAGCGGAGGTTGATCCCTACGGGTCTGTATATGGCTTTGCCTGAAATGTATGAAGCGCAGATACGCCCCCGTAGCGGTCTGGCCATCAAAAGAGGTCTCAGTCTGGTAAATACACCCGGAACTATTGATAGTGATTATCGAGGGGAAGTAATGGTACCATTGATCAATTTATCTACAGAGGATCAGATAATCAATGACGGGGAGCGAATTGCACAAATGATCGTAGCCCGTTATGAAAAAGTGGAATGGCTGGAAACGGACTCGCTGGATGAAACGACCAGAGGAGCAGGTGGATTTGGACACTCAGGTATTAAGTAAACTGGTTGACCTCACTCTCGATACTGCAGTCGATCAATACAATAAATAGTAATTAACAATATTAAAATAACGTAGATGAATATTATTATCCCAATGGCAGGAATGGGCAAACGTATGCGCCCACACACATTAACTACCGCAAAGCCGCTTTTGCATGTTGCCGGTAAACCGATCGTTCAGCGTTTGGTAGAAGATATTTTAGCTACAAGTAATGAAAAAGTAGAAGAGATAGCTTTTATCATAGGACCTACTTTTGGTAAAGAGGTAGAAAAGCATCTTGTTGAAGTTGCCGAAGCGTTGGGTGCCAAGGGGCGTATTTGCTATCAGCATGAGGCATTGGGTACAGCTCACGCAATTTTGTGTGCTTCTGAAACATTGGATGGTAATGTATTTATTGCATTTGCAGATACATTGTTCGATGCAAAATTCAGTATCGACAAGTCTAAGGATGCTATAGTATGGACGCAAAAGGTGGAAGATCCAAGTGCATTTGGTGTAGTAAAGCTGAATGCTAATAATGAGATCGAAGCATTTGTTGAAAAGCCAAAGGAATTCGTTTCTGATCTTGCTATCATAGGTGTTTATTATTTCCGTGACGGAGCAGGACTTAAGAAAGAATTACAGCGTCTGATAGACAATAAGATCATGCTGAAAGGCGAATACCAGATCACTGATGCGATGGACCATATGTTGCAGAATGGTGTGAAATTTTATACCGATCAGGTACAGGAGTGGCTGGATTGCGGTAACAAAGATGCAACAGTCTATACTAACCAGCGGATATTGGAAATAAAGCAAAAGACAGAAAAATTAACAGCAGCATCTGCTACGATAGAGAATTCTGTTATCATACAGCCTTGCTTTATTGGTGAGAACGTAGTTGTGCGTAATTCTGTAGTGGGCCCGCATGTATCATTAGAGAAAGGCGCTGTTATTGAAGACTCTCGCATTGTTAACAGCATCATAGGCGTCAATACTAATGTTAAAAATGCCAACCTGCATACATCGATGTTGGGAAAAGAGGTAAATTACAGTGAAAAGCCAAGGGAAATGAGCCTTGGTGATTTCTCTACACAAATATGAGGTTAAAATTCTTATTGTATTCCGCCTTGTCATTGTTGGCAGCTATTGCTGTCAACAATGCACATGGACAGGAAGTGCTGGATACGCTTGCGCATCGTACGGATGTAAAGTCGGTGAAGATCAACGATGTGTATTTTGAGGCGCAGAAGGCCAAACAGCATAATGATACAAAAGCAGCAATAGAACTGTTTGAGCAGTTAATAGTACTTGATCCGCAAAATCCGGCAGGATATTACGAGTTGTCGATCTTGTATAGCGAACTTGGAAAGATCGATAAAGCTGAAACAAATATTAAGAAAGCGATAGCTATTGTCAAAGACAACAAATGGTATAATACCAGTTATGCTACGTTGCTGGCCAGACAAAATAAATATCTTGAAGCCGCAGAGGTTACAGCGAGGGTAGCTGATAAGGAAAGCGGTGATGCCAATTATGCAATGCAGGCATCTGATTATTACGAAAGAGCTAAAAGATACACTGAGGCTTTGTCTTATTTAGACAAGGCGTTGGTATTAAGTGGGTCTGATGATGACATTCTGATGCAGAAGATTCGCATATATCTGGAAATGGATAAGGCGGATAAGGCAATTGAGGTTGCCAAACAGTTAATTGCTCAGGATCCCGGAAACAGCAAGTATTATAAATTACTGGGCGACCTCTATGAAAACAATAAAATGCCCGAAAAAGTACTGGGTGTTTATAAAGATGCAGAGGTAGAAATACCGGGTGATCCGGTCATTGAGATGGGATTATCTGAATGTTACCTAAAGAAGGGTGATTCAGTTAATTTTCGTTCCTACGCCAGAAAGGCAATAGCCAATAGTAAATTGGATGCCTCAACTCAATTGCAACTGTTCTATATCTATATACAGAATCTTTCAGAATCGGTACAGAATAAAGAAGGTATTAATATTATGGAGCAGTTGATCGAACAACACCCGACTGATCCTCAATTACTGAGTACCTACGGAGATCTGCTCGCGTCAGATCAGCAAATTGATAAAGCAATAATTCAGTATAAAAGATCTCTGGCGGTAAAAGCTGCCAATTTTGATGTCTGGAATAGCTTGCTCAATGCCTATGCATACCAAAACTCATCTGATTCACTGATCAAATACAGTGAGAAGGTTTTACGATTGTTTCCTAACCAGTCCATCATTCATTATTATAACGGTCTGGGCCATTACAATAAGAAAGAATATCAGGCTGCTATCAATGCAATAAACAGGGCGGTAGATATGACGCCTGAAAAAGACACTAAAAAACTGGCCGATTTCTATTCAATGCTGGGCGAGGTGTATAATACAACAAAGCAGTATCAGATGTCTGATAATTCATTTGAAAAGGCGTTGACACAGGAACCGAAGAATGCTACCGTTCTGAATAACTACAGCTATTATTTATCTGAACGTGGTGAACGGTTGGATAAAGCTAAGATGATGTCGGAAAAGTCGTTACAGTTGAAACCCAATGAAACCACATTTCTGGATACTTATGGTTGGATCTTGTATAAGATGGGAGAATATGATAAGGCAAGGGAGAATATAGAGAAAGCGGTCAATGCACATGATCGTAAAGCTGACGGGGCTATTTATGATCATTTAGGTGATGTTTACTACAAACTAAAAGATAAAACTAAAGCGCTGCAATACTGGAAAATGGCCAAAGAGAAAGGTGTTACTGATCAGAGGTTAGATAAAAAGATCAGCGAAGAAAAATTGTATGAATAGATTTTTATGTGGCAGTCTGGTACTGTCTCTGGTGCTTCTGCTGAATTCATGTTCTTTGCAGCGTCTTGTGTCTGGTAAGAAAAAGCAGGTTGTGACAATTGTTAGTTCTGATACCAGTAAAGTTGTCACTGTATCTACCGGAAAAAGAAGAGTCGTATTGCCGGAGCAAGATACAATAGGTAAGATGCCTGACACGACAGGGTCAATGAAACAATTGGTGGACCTGATAATGCCTGTTTATAACAGCAGGCTCCAATTCCATACGTTTATAGGAAAGGCTAAGGTTCATTTTGAGGGGCCAGAAGATAAACAGGATTTTACAGCCAATATCCGATTGAAGAGAGATTCGGTAATATGGGTAGATATTACGGCGCTTGGAGGTATGGTACATGCCGCGAGAACTTATATTACCCGTGATAGCTTCTTTATGATCAATTATATACAGAAGACAGGGACCAAAATTGCGCTTACAGATGTAGCTAAGATATTACCTACTCAGGTTGATTTTTCGACATTGCAAAATCTGATACTTGGAGAACCATTGAGGCCTGGTAGTATCCGAGATATATCTGTATTAGGTAATTCATGGCTTATCAAGGTTCAGGACAGCAGTTATACTCAGCGTCTGGACTATAGGAAAGCAGATAGTGTGTTGCTAAGTAATGAGGTGAGTACGTTGACCATCAACGGGCCGGGAGCAGTATTAAGATATGACAATTTTGAATCGGTAAACAACAGGAAGATACCATCATCCCGGTCTGTAAATATTCAGAACGGAAATGATAAATTCCTGATGGAGATGGAAATACAGAATATGGAATTGGATAAGCCGTTAGAAACGCCGTTCTCTATTCCTAAAAGTTTTAGTACAAAATAAATAGGGGGCAGACCATCAATCTTACCTTATTATTAAAACCAATGTTGGTATTGCCAAATATTGGTGCAATAGCGTGATATTTGCTAACGATGCCGACAAATATGAAAATAGGTATAGTTTGTTACCCTACTTTTGGAGGTAGTGGTGTTTTAGCTACAGAGTTAGGTATGGCCTTGTCTGATAAGGGATATGAGGTGCATTTCATTACCTATGAGCAACCTGTAAGATTGAGCCAGAGTTTTCATCCTAATATTTATTTTCATGAGGTGAAGGTGCCTACCTATCCTTTATTTGCATTTCCTCCTTATGAGACCGCACTTGCAAGTGCCATGGTAAATGTCATTACCAATAATAAACTTGATCTTTTACACTTACACTATGCTATTCCTCATGCCTCTGCAGCTTTTTTCGCCCGACAGATATTGAAGAAGTCGGGTTTGGATATACCATTCATTACAACACTCCATGGTACAGACATTACCTTAGTGGGTAAAGACCCTACCTATGCGCCTGTTGTCACATTTTCTATCAATGAAAGTGATGCTATTACAGCGGTGTCTGATAACCTGCGTGAAGAGACACTTCGTTCTTTTAATATAGAGAAACCTATTCATGTGATCCCGAATTTTGTTGATGTAAAGCGTTTTTATCAGACAGATAAGAATCACTTCAAGCAAATGCTGGCACCTGATGGGGAGCGAATATTAGTTCATGTATCCAATTTCAGGGCAGTAAAGAGGGTAGAGGACGTAATACGGATCTTCGACAATGTGAAGAAGCAAATACCATCAAAATTACTGATGATAGGTGATGGTCCGGAAAGGCAAAATGTAGAAGAGTTGGCCAAAGAGTTAGGGATATTCAATGATATCAGGTTCTTAGGTAAGCAGGAACAGATCAGTGAAATACTTAGTATCACAGACTTATTTATTTTGCCATCGGCAACAGAGAGTTTTGGACTTTCTGCTCTTGAAGCTATGGCATGTGGAGTGCCTGTCATCTCAACTAATTCTGGTGGTCTCCCTGAGATCAATATTCATGGAGTTACCGGATATCTGAGCAACGTAGGAGATGTTGCAGATATGTCGGCCAATGCATTGCATATACTCAACGATGGTGAGCTGTTAGCACATTTTAAGAAATCGGCCTTAGCTCAGGCAAAGAAATTTGAAAGACAACATATAATACCACTCTACGAGAATCTTTATAAAGAAGTTGTTGCTTCTTATAAAAAGTAAAAAAGTACTCTTAGTGTGCGTGTTAACATTAAGGTAATATTGGCGAAGCAATTTGATAACATTGGTCGTTCCTTTTGCAGGGGCGACCTTTATAATTTTGCACAAAAAAAGAAATGGCCAAACTTTTCCTTCCTTTATTGTGTATTCTTTTATCAATAACCTCGTACGGCGGAGTGATCAAAGGCTCTGTTGTGGAAGACAAAAACAGTGCTCCATTGGTTGGCGTGGTGGTGTCTTATAAGAGTGTAGATACTGTTAATGGAACAAATGGTGGTGCGGTAACAGACATAGATGGTAAGTACGAAATAACTGGTGTGAAAAATGGTGAATATGTGGTGACCGTGAGCTACATCACATTTACTACAGAGAAGAGGACCGTAAAAGTAGAAGCTGGTGATATTACTCTGGATATAAGAATGAAAGCAGAGGTGCAGGAAATGAAAGCTGTAGAGGTAAAAGCTAAAAGAACTACGAACACCGAAGCTGCAGTTATTAATGAGATAAAGACAAGTAACTCTGTAGTTAGTGGCACCAGTGCATCGCAGATATCAAAAACACTTGATCGTAGCGCGGCAGATGTAGTTAAGCGTATTCCGGGGGTAGCAATACAAGATGATCGTTTTATCGTAGTACGTGGATTGCCGGATCGTTATAATGCAGTTTGGTTGAATGATGCAGGTGCACCAAGCAGCGAGTCCGATAAGAAATCATTCTCATTCGACATTATTCCAAGTGGATTGATCGATAGAATATTGATATTCAAGACGCCTTCTCCTGAATTGCCCGGCGACTTTGCAGGAGGCATGGTAAAGGTATATACAACATCTCTTCCTGAAAAGAACCAGTTATCTGTTAGTTTATCAAGTTCTTCCCGCCAGAATACTACCGGTGAGCAGTTCAGTGCAAACAAATCATCAAGCACAGATTGGTTGGGTTATGATGATGGTAGCCGTAATATTCCTAAAGGTATTCCGGATAGATTACAAAAGACAGACCCTAATATCAATGCATTATCAAAGTCATTTGGTAATGATTGGGCGATCAACTCTAAGACAGCTAGTCCTGATATGAGATTCTCAATGGCATTATCTAATGTATTTAAACGTAAGACTTTCAGCATAGGAAATACATTTGGACTGTCATATTCAAATACAAAAACAAGTTTCAATATCAGTCGTCAGGATTGGGATACTACTAATTCAAAGAGTTATAACTATATAGACAGGCAGTTTACTAACAATGTTAGTGTAGGTATCGTAGAAAATGTCGGATTGTCTATTGGTAATTCAAAAATTGAGTTCAAAAATTTATATAGCCAGATAGGCAAGTCTTTCCTGACTATTAGAAATAGTGTTCGTGATACAGAATATGCTGCAAATGCCGATGAGCAGTCTTATGCTATGGGATATGACAGTAAAGCAACTTATGCAGGTCAGTTGAGTGGAACACACAAGAATAAAACAGAAACCAGAAAATACAACTGGACCATTGGTTACACCGATGTATTCAGAAATATGCCTGACCTTAGAAGAATAAAGTATACCAAGTCTGGTAGCGATACTGTATATAAAGCTCCTATTGCTAATCAGGTCGATCCGATTAATGGTGGTGGCAGATTATATCAGACACTTTATGAAAAGGGATACAGCTTCAGTCATCAGATCACTCAGAAGATCAAGATCAAGGATTATAGCTTTGATCTGAATGCAGGTAATTATCTTGAATTTAAGAGCAGAGCATTCAATATGAGGCAATTGGGTTATACTATTACTACTATTGGTAACGGTGCAAACGCAAGCAGATTGACTCACCTTGATATCAATACAATCTTTGCAGATTCTAATGTGGGTGTTACTAAGAAATTCTTAATGGATGAAACTACCAACATCTTTGATAAATACAATGCAAAGAATGAGTTGATAGCATCGTTTATTTCTGCTAAATTGCCTTTCGGAAAGCATATTAACGTAGTTGGTGGTGTTCGCTATGAGCATAATATACAGTCTATTGATGGATACATTAATCAGAATCCTGTATCTCCTAAGATCACTACTGATTTCATATTACCTTCAATCAATGCTTCTTATAATTTTTCTGAAAAGAGCCTCGTAAGAGCAGCGTATGGTAAAACATTGAACAGACCTGAGTTCCGCGAATTTGCGCCTATCTTCTTCTACGATTTCGATGAACTAGCAGGTAACAAGGGTTCATTGTTCCCTACGATCATCAGTCCTGATGGTTCTCAGCTGAAGGTAGCTGAGGTGAATAACATTGATCTTCGTTATGAACTGTATCCTTCTTCAGGCGAGATGATTCAGATCGGTGGTTTTTACAAGACGATTAAAAATTCGATCCAGCGTGTGTTGATCCCTGGTCAGACCGGTGATAATAAGTGCTTCACTTATCTGAATGCTGATAACGCATACACCGCAGGTGTAGAATTAGACCTACGCAAAAACCTTGTTTTTCTCGATAATAAATTGGGTACTAAGTTCCTAAAAGATTTTAGCGTTGTTGGTAATCTGGCTTTATCTAAGAGTCAATTGACTTTCGATACAGCTAAAGCTAAGTCACAGATACAAAATGCAACGTTACAAGGCCAGTCGCCCTATATCGTTAATTTGGGTATGTTCTATCAGAACAGCGCAAGTGGTTTCCAGGGATCATTATTATACAACGTTTCCGGAGCAAGATTATACGCTGTTGGTACTACTGAGAAGGCCGGCGAAAGCATTGGCGAGTTGCCATTCCAGTCACTTGACTTGACAATGTCTAAGGTGTTTAAGAATCATTACATGATCAACTTTGGCGTACAGAATCTTTTGGACTCTAAGGTTCATTTTGTGAAGGATAGTGATCGTGACGGCAAATTCAATAGTAATACCGTTGACAGAGACTATAAAATGTATAAGCCGGGCAGATACTTTACCATCGGGCTGAAAGTGAAATTCTAACAAACTTCAAATATTTATCTGGCGGTCGATTGAAACTTATTCAATCGACCGCTTTTAATTTTGTAAGGTACTGTTCAGTTTCAATCAGTTTTTTTTCTAAATATTGTTAGTTGTCTGTGTAATACTATTGATCAACTTTTACACTTCATATTATCGTAACAAGTCGTTCATTTTTCCTTAACATTGGCAGGGTACTTTTGCACTCAAACATAAAAATGTTATGAAAAAGTTTCTACTAGCATCTTCTTTGCTTTTGAGTTGTGTCGGTACTTCAATGGCCTATACAACTAATGTTATCCAGGACAGTATTTCTGTTGATACGCACTGGACATGTGATCAGCAGTACTTGCTTAAAGGTTACGTATATGTAACTGCAGGCCACGTACTTACAATTGATTCAGGTGTAATCATCAAAGGTGACAAGATCACTAAGGGTGCACTGATCGTTGAGCGTGGCGCTAAGATAATGGCTATGGGTACAGCTATGCATCCTGTAGTATTTACTTCTAATCAGGCACCGGGTAATCGCTCTTATGGTGACTGGGGTGGTGTAATAATTTGTGGTCAGGCTCCAGTGAACTGGACAGCAGGTCAGGCTCAGGTAGAAGGTGGTCCTCGTTCTTTCTATGGTGGTACTAACCCTAATGACAATAGCGGTGTTATGACATATTGCCGTATTGAGTTTGGTGGTATCGCATTCTCTCCAAATAATGAGGTTAACGGTCTTACTTTCTGTGGTGTAGGTAACGGTACAACTATCAATCATATACAAGTTTCTTACAGTGGAGATGATAGCTACGAATTCTTTGGCGGTTCTGTTAATACAAAGAACATGGTTGCTTTCGGAACATGGGATGATGATTATGATACTGATAATGGTTATTCTGGTATGAACCAGTTCATCGTAGCAGTTAGAGATGCAGGTGCTGCTGACCAGAGTGGTTCTAAGGCTTTTGAAAGTGATAGCTATTTGTCAGGTACTGTAAGCGGTCTTGCAGGTGATACAACTCAGGTTAACAGAAGTATTTTCTGTAATGCTACTCTGGTAGGTCCATTGAATAGTCCTGCTTTCACAGGTGCAGATCCTAACTATGTTGCTGGAATACACCTTCGTCGTGGTAGTGCAATGAGTGTTTTGAATAGTCTTATCTTGGGATGGCCTTGTGGAGTATTGGTCGATGAGTCTTCGGCTTCTTATGGTTCTACAGTTGCCAACATAGGAAATGGTATCCTTCAGTTCCGTAATAACATCATTGCAGGTACTGCTAATACTTCATTCAACAAAGATGTTGTTTTTGTTAAGGATGGTGCACGCAGTCTTACTCCTACTACTGCTAACTCTGATACAACAGCTACAGGTACTGATTGGTCAGTATTGGCAGGTGGTGTTAATCTGGGCCCTATTTCTTGGTTCAAGAACCCAGCATACAAGAATAAGTCTTATGGAACGGTTTCTGGTGGTGTTCAGTTAGGTAATCCTTTCAACATGGCAAACCCGGTTTTAGTTCCAAACAGTACTTCTCCAATAGTTTATAGTTCTACTCACTATCCAAGCTGGGCTACTGGTGTAAACGATATTTTCGATCCAACATTGCCATTGAGCTATGATACTACTAGCCCTGCTACTTACAATGTTCCAGGATTTGCTCCTGATTTTGTAAATACTAAGGCTAGCAATCCATTCTTTACTAACGTTAATTATGTAGGTGCATTCGCTCGCACTGGTATCAATGATAACTGGATGAACGGATGGTGCAATTTCGATCCATTGAATACTGATTATGACGTTACTTGCTACACTGTTGATGCAGTAACTGATGTTTATACAAACTTGGGTTCAATCAAGGTTTATCCTAACCCTGCTCAGACTAACGCGACTGTGTCTTTGGATATTAAGTCATCTTCATCTGTGAAGATCGTTATCCTCGACAGAACAGGTGCTATTGTTAAAGAAGTATTTAACGGTAAATCGGCTGCAGGTACACAGACTTATCAGTTTTCTACTACAGACATGGCTAATGGTATGTATGTAATTTCTGCTCTGGTAAATGGCAAACAGTCAATTACCAAGTTGAGTGTAATGAACTAATCGATTTATTCTCCTTTCGAACCGGTTTGAGTAATTTACTCAAACCGGTTTTTTGATTTATTAGAAAATGAAAAATTCATCATTCATATTGTTTTTTATTTTACTTATTTGTAGTTGCACTCATAAGTCTTATAAAAAGCCGGTTGTGGAAATTCCCGATTGCGATACCACTGTAGTTACTTATCACGCAGACGTACAGCCTTTATTGTCTGCCAACTGTTATTCATGTCACGCTACTGCAGTTACCCAAAGTGGAGGATTAGACCTTGAAGATTTTACCTCGCTTAAGGCATATCTTCAGAATGGTTTCAGAGGCGATGGTATTTATGGCTCTAAACTATACAATTGTATTTTACACACTCCCCTTGCTCAACAGATGCCTCCTACCTATAAATTAGACACTTGCAGCATAATGAAGATAAAAAGATGGATAGACCTGGGTGGATCTAATAACTAGTGATTAAAATAAGATATTTTATCTATTGATCCTAACATTTGTTCATCGTTACTCGTCTTTAATGATATTATTCATCATTTAAATCGAGTGACATGAAAAAACTATACAGCCTACCTATTATTGCACTATTCGCACTATTCGCCAATACTGCAAAAGCTCAGTACCACATTACCTCCAGTAGTGTGAGTTTATATGCTGACTCAATGTGTATTGATCCTGTTTTTCTTATCAATACAAGCGGATTTACATCCGGATTGAATGTGCATACTTATTTTGGTGATGGCACAGATAATATTAGTCCCGTAATGAGTGCTTTCGTAGGTGGTTATGCCTCATTTCCTCATACTTATACCTCGCCGGGTACTTATACGGTAAAACAAGTACTTGAATTGGGTGGTGCCTCTATAGACTCTCTCGTGAGTTTCTATGATTCAAAATTCTGCCAGACCTTTAATTTCAGTTCCTTTTACGATGCTAATAGTAATTGCGTTTTCGATAGTGCCACCGAAAACTATATTATTACACCAATTACTATTGCTGTAGATTCAAACGGAGTGAGGGTAGATACCTTTGTGACTACAAGTGGGTTGCATTATCAGGCATACGGAAACCCCGGCGATATTTATGCTTTTACCGTTATTAGCTCAGGTACTGGTTTGGTGCTAACCTGTCCGGCAAGTGGGGTCATCTATGATACCCTTTCAATGATCGTCAATGATTACATTTCTAAGCAGTTTGGTTTCAACTGTTCAGGTGCAACCGGTTATGATGCTGCTGAATTAGTAACAACCCGTGCAGGTCGCCATTCTTTCCTTGCTGAAATTATGGCTACTAATCAGTATTGCAATCCTGCGGCTGTAACTGTGACTATGAATATGAACCCGAAATACAATTATTCATATGCCAACCCATTGCCAACATCTGTGGTAGGTCATACGCTTACATGGACGTTTCCTGCTTTGTCTGCTATTACCCCGCAATATATTTATGTAGTTGGTGAAGTGCCGGGTGCATGGTTGTTGGTCGGAGATACGGTTCAATCTTCCTATTATATTACACCTACTACAGGTGATGCCGACCTCACTAACAATGCAGTGATACATATTGATACTGTGACCAGCTCTTTCGATCCTAATGATAAAGCTGTATTGCCGCAGGGTAACATACCTTTTGGTACAGGTACTAAACTTACCTATACCCTGAGATTTGAAAACACCGGTAATGATACTGCATTCAATATCCATATCATGGATACACTTTCAGACAAACTGGATGTAAAATCACTGGCTATTTTGGGTAGTTCGGCTGCAATGAACCTGGGTATTCAGAATGTAGGTGGGTTGAATATTGCTAAATTCGATTTTCCGCACATCAATTTACTGGATAGCACTCATCATGGACAATGCGACGGATTTGTTACTTTCAGCATTAACACCAAGGATATGTTGACTTATGGTACGCAGATATTCAATAGGGGGGGTATCTATTTCGATTATAACCCTGTAGTGATGACAAATACTGTTGTTACCACAGTTGGAATACCTGATGGGGTAGAAGATATGAGTAATGTTTCCGGTTCTAATATTGAGTTATTCCCTAATCCTGCCAATAATGAACTGACTGTCAAGGTCAATAATGGATCTTACAACACTATTAGTGTTATTAACAATCTGGGTCAGGAAGTGATGAAGCAGAATATCTCCGGAAGTAACACTAAATTGAACATAAAAGTATTGCCTGCCGGCAGCTACTATATTACTGTGAAAGGCAATAGCGGAGTAAAGGCAGAACGCTTCCAGAAATTATAGTTATATGAAAATCGTATAATGTAAAAGTCGCCTGTTATCAGGCGACTTTTACATTAATAGGCATAAACTATAGGGCACTAACATTTTTTAACTTAGAAAATTAGCAAGTAAATATTACATTCGCATTCTAATTTTTCCAAATGGTACAATCAGATTTTATACACGTGCCGTACGGCAGAACCGTACATGGCGAAGATGAAGTAGAAGCGGTAGTAAAAGTTTTACGTACATCTACCCAAATGGGTAAGAATGTGCGCGAAATGGAAGAACGCATTTCTGCACTATACGATAAGAAATACGGTATCATGGTAAACAGCGGATCTTCTGCTCTTTATCTTGCTGCAGACCTTATGAATTATGAAGCTGGAGCAGAGATCATCACTCCTGCACTTACGTTCTCTACTACTGTAGCGCCTTTGGTCAAAAAAGGCTGGGTTCCTGCTTTCATTGATGTGGAAGAAGGTACATACAACCTTGATGCAAATAAGGTAGAAGAAATGATCACGCCAAAGACAAAGGCGATGGTCATTCCTAACCTGATGGGTAACTTGCCAGATTGGAAGGCATTGCGTGAGATCGCAGATAAGCACAATCTGTTCGTATTGGAAGATTCTGCTGATACATTGGGCGCTGAGATAGGTGGTGCATCCTCTGGTCGTTTTACCGACATGAGTACTACCAGCTTTTATGGCTCACACATCATCAACTGTGGCGGTAATGGCGGTATGCTTTGTGTTAATACACCTGAGTTTTACGACCGCGGTCGCTTGTTGCGTAGCTGGGGCCGTAGCTCTTCTTTGTTCGTAGAATCTGAGAAGATCGAGAACCGTTTCAATGTTGAAGTAGATGGTATTCCGTACGACGCTAAGTTCGTATTCGAGGAGCCGGGTTATAATATTGAGCCTTCAGAAATGGGTGCTGCTTTCGGTGTCGTTCAATTGAACAAATTGAAGCAGAATATAGATACGCGTACAGAGAATTACCTGCGTATGCGTAAATTCTTTGAGCAATATGAAGAATTCTTTATCCTGCCAAAGCAATTGCCGGATTCAAGAACAGGTTGGTTGGCTTATGCTTCCACAATTCGTGAAACTGCTCCTTTCATTCGCCGCGATATGCAGATATTCCTGGAGAAGAGAAATATTCAGACTCGTACTGTATTTACCGGTAATATCCTGCGTCAGCCTGGCTTTAAGCATGTAAATTGCAAAAAATCAAGTGGCGGATATCCTGAATCTGATAAGGTAATGCGTGGAGGTATGTTGCTGGCTTGTCATCATGGCTTGAGCGAAGAGCAGATCGCACATGTAATGGAGAGCGTTACTGCATTTATGAAGAGTTTCTAATTGAATAATATATAGACAGGCAGGCGTGCATTATTTTTTTAATGCACGCCTGTTTGCTTTTTGTATTCCTCTGTCTTTAAAAATGTAACTTGCGCTTCATTAGTATTTTAAACAGAGAACAGGGCAAAATCGCCAATACGCTAACAATTCCGGCTACTTAGATGGATCTGATCACGTTATTACTTATTATCATGTTTTTGGGCTACAGAAATGCAGCTCGCGCCCGGGAAAAAGGAGTCAATCCTATATTTTGGGGTGTACTTACTGCAGTATTGTTCATAGTCGGTAGTATTATCGGTTCTATGATCGATCTGATCGGTATCCTTATCAGACATCCCGAATACAGACATGCTATTTCATCGGGCAATGTAAAAGAAGCTCAGGAGTTGACCGTTAATATTCAGGAGGCAATGCTGGAAAATTCTACTATCAATGGTCTTACTATCATGGTTTGCGCATTTGGTGGTTATCTTTTGGTCAGGTATTTGTTAAGTATCAAAAAGATGCCCGGTAATAAAAATGTTGCATAAGCCATAGAGGCAACTTCCTACTCAGAATAGCTGTCAAATTTTCAGTATTATACGTTCCGGATCAATATTACAATGTTGTTTGTGCCATTTGTGCTGTAAACAGGTATCAGAATTGCTATTGGTCCTTTTCGTAGGCACAATGGTTCAGTTTTTGCATTTATAATTGAAAATCAGCTATTATGGATTCTTTTGAAACAGTGATCAACTCCGATACGCCCGTATTGGTAGACTTCTTTGCTACTTGGTGCGGCCCATGTAAAATGATGTCTCCGATACTGAAGGAAGTAAAAGATAAGATGGGCGATAATGTTAAGATCATCAAGGTAGATGTAGATAAAAATCAGCAATTGGCTGCACAGTTCAATGTACAGGGAGTGCCAACACTTATTGTTTTTAAAAACGGACAGGCCAGATGGAGACAGTCTGGTGTAGTTCAGGCAAGACAGTTACAACAGGTACTGAATGAGCATATTGTTTAATTGCTTCTTATGCATGTCAGTTGATGTATCAGGGAGTTATTTATATTTATTTTTAAAGCCTTTTACTTGCAATAAAAGGCTTTCTTTATTTTAAAAATCTCCCTACATTTGGGCATTCCTAAGCTGGGATGTAGTAAGAATTAATAATATAAATACACTTAATAATGGCAAAGATTAAAGTAGCAAATCCGGTGGTAGAGCTGGATGGCGATGAGATGACCCGAATCATATGGAAGTATATTAAGGAAAAATTGATCCTTCCGTATCTGGATATTGATATTAAGTACTACGATCTGGGAATGGAATCAAGAGACCAGACCAATGATCAGGTGACCATAGATTCAGCTAATGCCATTAAACAATACGGTGTTGGTATCAAGTGTGCAACGATCACACCTGATGAGGAGCGTGTAAAGGAATTTGGCCTGAAACAAATGTGGAAGAGCCCTAACGGAACGATCCGTAATATATTGGACGGTACTGTATTCCGTGAGCCCATCGTTATGTCTAACATTCCTCGTTTGGTACCTAACTGGACCGCACCTATCTGCATCGGTCGTCATGCATTTGGCGATCAGTACAGAGCTACAGACTTTGTTGTAAAGGGTAAAGGTAAGTTGACCATTAAGTTCGAAGGCGAAGATGGTCAGACCATTGAGCATGAAGTATATAATTTCAAGGGAGATGGCGTAGCCTTAGCTATGTACAACACTGATGAATCAATAATGGGTTTTGCTCGTTCATGTTTCAATCTTGCATTGTCTAAGGGTTGGCCGCTCTATCTTTCCACAAAGAATACCATTTTGAAAAAATATGATGGCCGTTTCAAAGATATTTTTGAAGACATCTATCAAAAGGAATTTAAAGCGGAGTTTGAAAAAGCTAAGATCACTTACGAGCATCGCCTTATCGATGATATGGTTGCCAGCGCATTAAAATGGCATGGTAATTTTGTTTGGGCTTGTAAGAACTACGATGGTGACGTACAAAGCGATACAGTTGCGCAGGGATTCGGATCTTTAGGATTGATGACCTCTGTATTGATAACACCTGATGGTAAGACGATGGAAGCTGAAGCAGCACACGGTACTGTTACCCGCCACTATCGCGAATACCAGAAAGGCAATCCTACTTCTACTAATCCGATCGCTTCCATTTTTGCATGGACTCGCGGGCTTGCTTTCCGTGGAAAACTGGATAATAATCAGGAGTTGATACACTTTGCTAATTCACTGGAGCAGGTATGTATCGATACCGTAGAAAGTGGTAAAATGACCAAAGATCTTGCCGTTTGTATTCACGGTAATAAAGTAAGTCATGGCAAAGATTATCTTTACACAGAAGAGTTCCTTGATGCGATCAATGAAAATCTGGTAGCTAAGCTTGGATAATATTTTGATAGTGGGTGGTTGAAAGACCATCCACTTTTTTTGTTTTGTTGCAAGGTGATTCTTGCTAATATGATATAGCCATCAAGTGGTTATAGTCACTTTGGTCGTTTGAATTTTGAATTTTGCCCATTAAATAAGTATATTGCCTGATAATTGCGCTTCGATGAAAAAAATACTATTACTCTGCTGTTTATTTAGTGCTTTTTTTGCTTGTAAAAAGGAAGATAACACTCGTACAGTTTCGGGTTACGGACAGGCCATAGATAGTATGTATCTGTCTTATAATCATACCTATTTATTCTTTTTTGAGCGCACTGTTGGCGGTGTTACCACTGTTGATTCTGACAGGGTGTTATTTCGTTCTAATGGTACTGTATCTGAGGTGAGGAATTACTATGATATCCTTTCTCATACCTATCCCGATACAATTACCTATACGATCAATACTAGTTTCGATTACAATATCAACTGGTCTCAGGTACCTAATGCACTGCTTTTTTCAGCATATCCTATTCACGATTCTGTAAGGGGATATTTGTTGCACGACTACCTGAATAATGATGTAGTATGTATGTATCGTACCTTAAATGACGTTACCTCAAATAATCAGATCAAGGTCATTCATGCTTTGCCTGACTCTACATCATATGTGTTTGGCTACATAAAGAAATTGTAAATTAATGATTGCAGGTCAATCAATTAGTTAAAGTAAATTGTTAAAATGGGCTGCCTTATGGTAGCCCATTTTTAGTTTTGAATGGTAATTACCGATGATTTATATTTGTAAAGAACAATTTTAGGCAGATTAATAATATTCAGGATGAGGTGTAGCCAAATGAAAAGCGTGTTATTGCTGATAATACTTCTTTTTTATATTCGTGTGGATGGGCAGATAATAAGAACACTTGCAGGTGATGGCGTAATTGCCGCAAGTTCGGGTGAAGGTAATTTAGGTTCTTGTGTGGCTGCTCGTTTTTGGGTGCCATCGGGTATTGCGGTCGATTGGAAGGGGAATATTTATGTTTCAGATGCGGCATGGAACGTAGTAAGGCGTATCAGACCTGACGGTTTGGTGACTACTTACGCCGGTAACGGCTTTATCGGATTCAGCGGTGATAATGGACCTGCTGTTTCTGCAAAGCTACAGGCTCCCGCAGGATTGGCGTGTGATGCAATTGGCAATTTGTATATTGCTGATGCTGCTAACAAAATAGTAAGGAAAGTGGATACATTTGGAGTTATTACCACAATAGCCGGTGTAGCCCCTCCCACTGCTGTAGGTGTTTCTGCTACAGGTGGCCCTGCGCTTTCTGTTCGTCTGGGATCGGTACAAGGTCTTGCTTTTGATGCGGCAGGTAATCTTTACATTGCAAATGGAAATGATAGAGTCTGGAAGCTGAATGCTACAGGAACAACGATCTCACTTTTTGCAGGTGGTATTGGTGGTGGTTACACAGGAACCGGTGGCCCCGCAACAGCGGCCGGAATGGATGGCGTGTCGGATGTTTATGTTGATCCATCAGGTGTTGTATATATATCTGAGCAGGTAAATCAAGTGGTCCGTAAAGTAGATGCGTCTGGTATAATATCTTTATTTGCAGGAACGGGAGCCTCAGCCGGTTCAACAGGTGACGGAGGTGCGGCTACTGCGGCCAAATTCAATAGCCCGGGTGGAGTAAGAAGAGATGCCGCAGGTAATTTTTACATATGCGATATAGGTAACAATAAGATACGCAAGGTCACTCCGGGCGGAACGATCACTTTGTATGCAGGTGCATCAGGTACTGGCACTGCTTCGGGTTTTGCAGGCGATGGACTGGCTCCGGGTACGTCTTCCAGATTCTATTATCCCAATGCGCTTTGTTTCGATTCTGCTGGTCGTATGTTTATCGTAGATAAGGGACCTGGTAATGTAGGTACAGGTGGTGGACGTAGAGTAAGACAGGTATTTAATGTAGAGTCGTTTCATATTACCGGATCTCCTTCAACATCAATATGTTCATCAGATACGGTCAATTTTACCGCGGTAACAACTAATGCATATTATACTTACGAGTATAGGTGGAAGGTTAATGGTGTTGCTGCCGGTACTAATTCCAAAATATTTCACCCCGCTTCAATTAATAACAATGACAGGATCTCTTGTACAATCATAGATACCGCACATGGGGGAATGCTACTGGCTAAGTCTGATACGATAACAATGACCGTCAATCCGGTAGTAGTGCCTACTATCACTATCAATACATTGAGTGATACTGTTTGTTCAGGTGCTACAGCAAATTATACGGCTTCTATAACTAATGGAGGTACTTCGCCAACAATTCAATGGAAAGTATCTGGTGTCACAGTTGGTTCGGGTAGTTCTTATTCATATGTTCCTGCCAATGGCGATACAGTAACTGCTGTTCTTACTTCCAATGCTGTATGTGCGATACCCAATGTCGTTGTAGCTTCCAGAAGGGTAACCGTGGCTCAGTTGCCCAACGCAGGTGCATTATCAGGTCCTGCCTTTGTATGTACAGGCAACACTATTTCTCTTGTAAGTTCGGGCACTGTTGGTGGTACATGGAGTGCTACAAATGCTCGCGCTACGGTATCTTCAGCTGGGGTAGTTAGCGGAATGACTGCGGGCGCTGATACTATAACTTACACGGTCAATACGGCTACTTGCGGTAGTGCTACTGCAACACAAGTAATAACGATCGGCAGTACTCCTGTTGCAGGTACTATTTCAGGTGCTACATTTGTTTGTCCATCAGCTTCCATCAGCTTAAATACCACAGGTATTGGTGGTAACTGGAGTATGAGTAATTCGCTGGCGACAATTTCGTCATCAGGTGTTATTACAGGTGTGAGCAGTGGAGTAGATACTGCATTCTATACAGTTACCAACACTTGCGGCACTACTACTGCTTCATCGGCGATTACAATAGGTGTTAGCCCATTGCATTTAGCCGGTGCCATCTCTGGTCCTACGGCAGTGTGTTTAGGCTCATCAGTATCCCTATCCAATACCGCAACTACCGGTGCATGGTCCAGCAGAAACACGGCAATAGCTACTATCGATGCAGCGGGTGTATTATACAGTATGGGTGTAGGGGTAGATACTATCAATTACATTTTCTCAAATGGTTGTGGTTCAGATACTGCAACTCATATAGTAACTATAGATCCGGTATTATCGGCAGGTGCAATAACAGGCTTGAATGTGGTTTGTCCGGGTTATACTATCGCATTGTCAAATACTGTTGCAGGGGGCACTTGGAGCATTTCTAATGCCCATGCTACGATCTCGGCCTCAGGAATAGTTTCGGGCGTCTCTGCAGGTCAGGATACCGTATATTATACCGTTAGTAATTCATGCAATACGGCTGTTGCATCTTCGGTTATAACCGTTGGGGTGAGTTCATTGCATGATGCCGGTGTTATTACAGGGCCCGTTACAGCATGTACAGGTACCACAGTAACTTTATCAGATACTGCTACAAGTGGATACTGGCTTAGCTTGAACCCCGCGGTGGCTACTGTAAATGCTGCCGGTATTGTTACACCTTTATCAGGAGGTGTAGATACTATTTATTATATAGTTACAAGTGGCTGTAATCCCGATACTGCTGCCCATATGATCACTGTCATTCCTGTATTGTCAGCAGGCACTATCAGCGGGCTATCTTCTGCTTGTTTGGGATTGCCTGTTTCATTGTCAACTACGTCAACTGGTGGTGTGTGGTCAAGTAGCGATATGGCTGTGGCAATGATAGATGCTGCAGGTAATGTAACGACAAATACACCCGGTGTTACAGTATTCAGTTATTCAGTCGGTAATACATGTGGCTCAGATATGGCAACAGATACATTTACTGTATTGCCATTACCTTTTGCCGATACTATATCAGGGCCACTATTATTGTGTGTTGGTGCTCCTGCAACGCTTACTGATACTGCCTCAGGTGGTATCTGGAGTAGCTCAGCACCTACTATCGCAACTGTTTCCGGTTCTGGTATTGTTACAGGGCTTTCTGCTGGTGGCGCAAATATTACATATTCGGTTACTAATAGTTGTGGTACTGATTTTACTGTGCATCATGTTACAGTAAATGCATTCCCTGTTTTGAGCAGCTCACTTACTCCTCCGGCAGTATGCAGTGGAACGCTATTCAGCTATACACCAACAAGTACAACAGCCGGAACTACATTTAACTGGGTGCGTAGTGCTATCACGGGTATATTAAATCCTACTGCCGGCAGTTCAGGTGATCCGAATGAAATACTGATCAACACAACGCCACTACCTATCAATGTGATATACGCTTTTGCGGTAAGTGCAGGTGGTTGTGCAACAGTACAGAACGTGACCGTCTCTGTAAAACCAATTCCATCATTATCGAGTAGTGATACAGTAGTTACCTGCGCAGGAAGAACATTTATTTATGTTCCGACAAGTGCTACTCCGGGTACTACTTATGCTTGGGTACGCCCTGCTGTAGCAGGTGTAGCACCGGTAACGGCATCCGGCACAGGTAATGTGGTTGAAACTTATACAACTACTGGAACATCATCAATTACTTCAGTTATCAATTATACGCTGACAGCAGCAGGATGTATCGCTCCGCAAAATGTATATCTTACTATACAGCCTCAGGGGCCACCTCCTCCTGTCATCACTACCAAGTCTCCATCATGGTTATGTGCCGGTACCATGTTCCAGAACTTTGGTACATCATCTGTGCCAGATACTACGGTAACATTCGATTGGACTGCGCAAGGTGCAACAGTTTGGGCTCAGGGCGCCGGTCATCAGTATAGTCTTATCAGCTTCCCGTCAGCAGGCACAGCAACTGTATATTTAGCCACTTCCAATGTTGGCTATAGCTGCCGTAGTCTCGATTCATTTGTTGTATTTGTAGATAATAATCTGAACGAAACTGTTTCGGTAAACTATTTCGATGGCGTATTCATTGCTCAGCCCGGAATGTCAACTTACCAGTGGGGTTATGATGATGCGGTAACTCTAGATTCAACTATCCTGACCGGAGAAGTTAATAGCACCTACATTAATGCCGTTCCTGATTTTGTAGGTAAATACTACTGGGTAGTTACTGAGCATTTGTTCTGCAAACAAAAGACTTACTACACAGTTCCTACTGGTATAGCGAATGCTAACGGAAATGGAATAAAGCAGGTAAGTATCTCACCAAATCCAACAGATGGCAAATGCGCTGTAAGTATCATCTCAGACTTCAATGAGACAGGAACTATTACAGTGTCCAATATGGTAGGAAGTACTGTATTGCAGTTGCCTTGTTCTACCAATAGTAAGAACTCGATATTTCTTGATCAGCCGGCAGGTATTTATTTTGTAACGGTGAATACTCCACACGGCAAATACACAGGAAAAGTGATCTTGACCAGATAATTACTTTGTTCAATCCGTTTTATCCATATTGAAGAGCCGTGTATTATCACCGGCTCTTCTTACTTTTAGTAATGTGCTATTACATTTAGCAGATCTTTGGGTAGCCCCATGAAGTTCAAACGAAAAATATTCCTGCTGCTGATACAGTTGTTGATCATAACAACTGTAGTGATCTTGTTTTCAAACTCTGCTAAGTTTGTACATCGATATCATGAGCTATATTATGTGATACAGGCATGCAGAGGTTTCATTTTTACTTTATTGCCAGTTAGTGTCGGGGATGTGCTCTACATATTAGCTGGCTGTTGGCTATTACTGACGATATTCAGGTGGATAAAGCTATTATGTAATTATGCGCTCAACAAGCATAAGGTATTGCACTCTTTACTCTATTCGCTTAATGTAGTGGTATTGGGTTATCTGTTATTTTTCCTGGGGTGGGGCGTTAATTATAACAGTCTGCCGTTAAGATCGGTATGGCAATTGAACGACCATAACGACACCCTCGATCTTGTTCAGTTCGATAGCTTACTGGTCGATAGGCTCAATACTTTAGCTCCGGTCTATCATTCCTATTCACTCAATAAGATCAATGAAATATCTGTCGATAATTATCGTAGGTATTCTGATGCCAATATCAGATTATATGGTGTTAAACCAACCTTGTTTGGTTGGTATATGGATAGGGTAGGGATAGAAGGATACTTTAATCCGTTTACCGGTGAGGGGCAGGTAGTCAGCTCATTGCCTTCATTTCTTCTGCCTTTTACTGTAAGCCATGAGATGGCACATCAGGCAGGTATTGCCGCAGAAGGCGATGCCAACCTCATGGCGTATGCATTGTGTACTTCCTGCAATGATCACTCTTTCAATTATTCAGGTAATTTGAATTTATGGTTGTATGTAAATGCCAGATTGTTCAGGAAGGATTCAGTTACTGCATTGCGCTTTGAGTCTCATCTGAATAAACTGACATTAGCCCATATTGATACTATAGAAGCACGCGAAAAACTGTCTGAAAATGATGCACGTAAGTATAGTAATACTGTTTATGATAGTTACTTAAAGATGCAGCAACAGAAGGATGGTATTCGCAGCTATGGCAGTGTTACTGCTAATGCCTGGCTATTGGAGCAAAAGCGGCGAAGAGAGGGTAAGCTATTTTCCATATTGAAAATGCCATAGATGGTTATCTATGGCATTTAATATTATAGCTGATTGTCGATGTTCGACTTCTGTAAAAGTATCTGTACCGATTTATCCTTTGAACTCTCCCCACACGCCGCGCAGCGTATCCGCTATTTCGCCCAGCGTACATAGGTTTTCTACTGCATCAATAACTACCGGCATCAGATTGTCGCTCGTGCCTGCGGTCTTACGGATAGTTTCCAGGCAAGCCATTGCTTTTTCGTTGTCTCTTTCAGCGCGCAACTTGATAAGTTTATCTGTCTGCACCTGACGTATAGAATCATCTATTTTCAGTAATGGGGTGTCATTATTTTCCTTTGCGGTAAATTTATTCACACCAACAATTATCTTGCTCTTGTCTTCTATAGCTTTATTATATGCATAAGCAGAACGTGCTATCTCATCTTGCATAAAATGATGCTCTATAGCTTTTACTGCACCGCCCATACCGTCTATCTTCTCTATGAGTTTCCAGGCGGCTGCTTCAATTTCATTGGTCAGCGACTCAACATAAAATGAACCGGCAAGTGGATCTACAGTGTCTGTTGCGCCGCTTTCATAAGCAAGTATCTGCTGCGTACGCAGGGCTATAGCTGCGGCTCTTTCTGTAGGCAATGACAATGCTTCATCATAACCATTGGTATGCAGCGACTGTGTACCACCCAATACCGCCGATAACCCCTGTAATGCTACACGCACAATGTTATTTTCAGGTTGCTGTGCGGTAAGTGTGCTTCCTCCTGTTTGTGTATGAAAGCGGAGCATTTGTGCGCGTGGGTCGGTAGCGCCAAGATCTTTAGTGATGTTGGCCCACATTCGCCTGGCTGCTCTGAACTTAGCTACCTCCTCAAATATATTGTTGTGAGCATTAAAGAAGAAGGATAGGCGTTGTGCAAATACATTGATGTCCAATCCTTTTGTAATTGCGGCTTGCAGATATGCCTTTCCGTTGGCCAATGTAAAGGCAAGTTCCTGCACTGCATTGGCGCCTGCTTCACGTATATGGTAGCCCGATATAGAAATGGTATTCCACTTGGGTACTTCTTTACTGCAGTACTCAAAGATGTCGGTAATGATACGCATTGATGGTGCCGGCGGGTAAATATAAGTACCGCGGGCAGCGTATTCCTTCAATATGTCGTTTTGTATCGTACCAGATATCTTCTTAATGTCAGCCCCTTGCTTTTTAGCCAGAGCTATGTACAATGCCAATAAGATGAAGCCTGTTGAATTGATGGTCATGGAGGTAGAGATATCCGCAAGTTTGATGTCCTTGAAGAGGATCTCCATATCTCTCAATGAGTCTATGGCCACTCCTACTTTGCCCACTTCTCCTTCCGACATCGGATGGTCAGAGTCATAACCTATTTGTGTTGGCAGGTCGAATGCAACTGATAACCCGCTTACTCCCTGGCTCAGTAGGAAGTGGTATCGCTTATTTGATTCTTCAGCTGTACTGAATCCCGCGTATTGACGCATGGTCCACAACCTGTCGCGATACATAGCTGCATGTACTCCTCTTGTGAATGGAAATACGCCGGGCATTTCATCCATTTTTACCGGATCGCAATACAGTTGTTTTATTTCTATGCCGCTATCTATCTTGATTACTTTATCTTCCATTGCCTTATTATTCTGTATGAATTTATGATTGTGTGAATGCTACAGGTATGCTTACTCAGTATCATTCTTGTTGACTGATCAATGTGTCAAATTAATAAGATCCGTACGCCATTACCTTTTTTACTTCATCATTGATGATAGTAAGTGCTACATCTGTCGGCAGTTGAGAATCTCCCTGCAACACATAGTCCATTATCATTTTATGCAGTTCCTTTGCCGGCGCATTGGGGTCAAGTCGTGTAGCTACCTGATTGGCCATACTTATTTCTTGTTCTTTTACATTTTTTACGGTCTCCCATACTTCCTTAGATACGTATATCTGTTGAGACATATTGTGCTCGTATTCTGCCAGAATGCTGAATGTTATGGCCGTACGTAACTCCATTACAGTCATTGATGAATCGTAGATCCTGGGCAGTAACTGGCGGGGACTGATGCGCTCTATGAATAGCACAAGTCTTTCATAGGCTTGTAAGCGTAAGCCTATGGTAATGTTCTGCGCGTCCTGGAATAATGATAATTGCTTGCGCTGTGTTTGCGAAACAAGAAATTTATTGACGATCAATGATGTAGAAATCAGTACTATAAACGCCGGTATAGTGTACTTGAGTATATCGAGTAATACTGCTGATGTATTGTCCATAGTTACAAAAATAAACCGTTTGGCGGGTTTACCATAGTTTTTGATGGGTTTACACAAAATTGTTCGCTTATTAAATGTAGTTATTGAATAATATACTTATTCGTGGGGTTTCATTTCCACAAAAATAGAAATGAAACCATATAGTCTTTATCAGTGTTATTGTTACTCTTCAGGTTGTCAACCTTTTATCTCAGTTCGTACTGCGTGTATTTGTTGGCTTGTTTTTTACTTGATTCCGGGTAATTAAAACTAAGGTTATGGACAAGAATAATGTGAAAGATACTAACAACAAGATCCCGTTTATGAATTCACTTTCGCTGGTCACTAATAAGTGGACGCAAAACGGCTATACGGATACGATCACTATCTCAAGAGAAGGTCTTTATTCAACTGAAAAAGACAAACACTACGGCCCCGCCGATGTAAAAGTGGTCGATTTTTATAGGTTCGAAGGGCAGTCAGATCCTGCAGATAATGCCATACTATATGTAGTGGAAACACAGGATGGAGTAAAAGGGATGGTAGTGGATGCCTATGGCATGTATGCCGATGATGATGTGACCAAATTCATGAAGCATGTTGAGGAGATCAACAAGAATGTAGATAAGCGCGACAAGTCGGAAGCAGGTGAGGCAGCCTGAACTACCTGCTGAACGTAACATACAGGTGTACAATGATCTTTGTACACCTGTAATGTCTATCCTTTGGCTATTTTATTGATGTCTCTTACTTCCAGTATCTTTTTATCATATCTATGTATCGTTACATTGATCATGGCCATTCCCAGTTCACTCAGTTTTGAGGTAGCCCCGGGGAGTATCAGTTTAAAAACAGGATAGAGCCATGACATGTATTTGTACATTGATAGCGTATTCTTAAGCCCCGGAGTGGGGTGCATATAGCCGGGACGGAACATGTATGCTTGCCTGAAAGGTAGTTTTAACAGATCATTCTCTGTTTTCCCCTTTACTCTTGCCCACATACTTTTCCCTTTTTCGGTGCTGTCTGTTCCGGCCCCCGATACATAACAGAAGGTCATTTCCGGATTCAGTCCGGAAAGGTTCTTTGCTACACTCATGGTCAGGTCGTAAGTCATTAGGGTATATTCAGGTTCCTTCATGCCCACAGATGAAACACCCAGGCCAAAGTAGCAGGCATTATAGCCGGTCAGTTCATTCGATATAGCAGAAAGATCAAAGAAGTCGGCATGCAATATCTCCTTTAGTTTTGGATGTGATATGCCAGATGGTCGTCTGTTAATGATGAGTACCTGCTCCACATCCTGATGTTGCAGGCATTCGTGTACAATACCTTCACCAACCATTCCCGTTGCGCCTGTCACTATTGCTCTTATTTTCATATGCTTGATTTTAATGGGAGATTCGATCTCGTAGTCAATTGGATGATCTGATCATATAGAATACTAATTTACCACTGCACATGAGTATCTATAAATTGTATCAGGCTGTCGGCCATTACCTTTTGTTCTTTTCTTTTCGGGTGGTCGGGAGTATTTTTATAAGCAAAGTCATAGTGAAGTATCTTTCTGTCATGCAGTTGTTCTACTGCTTGCTGCACATATCCTGGCCACGGTGAACCCTCCTTCGAAGCATCCATACTGCCAAGTGTACAGATTATAGTTGCGTCGGGGTAGTTATTCCTTATTGTAGTAACAAATTGCTGATAGGCTTTAACGATGTAAGTAGCATCGGGTGGGGTAGTGCCAAATCGATATTTGAATTGAGGATGATTAGGTTTCCCTGTCAGCCAAGAATCGTTTTGTAAAAGATCTATTACTACTACATCCGGCACATAAAAATGGAAGTTCCATTTTCGTGTAGGATCAAGCGGGTCAATTCGGTCATACATTTCCGGCATGATGATCGGGAACCAACTGAGCATGAGCCCGATACCGCTTTTGCAGATGTTGTAATATTCAGCATCATAGTGTCGTGCTGTTATTGCTGCATAGGTATAATAGTTGTTGAAATACTCCGGAGCATTTGTGTCTTTTAAGGTGTCATCAACGCTATAGCCGGCGGTAATAGAGTTGCCGTAGAATTCTATTTTCTTATGTCGTTTGCCTATAAGTGATATAGCCATTCCATCCGTTTCAAATCCATAGAACCATGTCTTGCCGGCACTTTCTTCAGTTAGTCTGAACAGTTGCACCTTGTGAAGTACTCCTTTTTTGAGGTTGCTGCTCAGTAGGTAAGAATGATCTGCTGAATCAGCTTTTATCTTCGTAAAAAGCGTGTCATCAATAATGCCATAATAGTAATTACTGCCTTTTTCATCTTTTAGGTCCACTGCTATGGTCGTGCCTGTAAAATGCATGGTGGCAGAGGTGCCCGACCAGTAAAAGGTGGCAAAGGTGTCATTGATTCTTATACGGCCCATATAGGCTATAGAGGCGTCTTTACACATCACTTTATGAAGTCCTTTAGCCACACAAGAGGTAAGTGTCAGGGCTAATAATACGATTAAAAGAAAACCTTTTTTTATCATGATCGGTATGTGTAATAAATAGAGAATGGGAACAGATCAAACCCCGAATTGCCTGAGATGATGATCCAGATGTTTGTAGATAAGGAATGCCCAATCTTCTTTGGCCATTGTTCCGAAGAACGGATGTACTTTATCCGCTACGCCATTCGGTCCTTTATCTTTGAGTAGCTCCAATATGGATAGTAATTTTCTGCGTTCTCTCTCAAAATTACGCTCATCTGTCACTATGAACTCTTTTGCCGTAGGTAAATTTTGTTTGAAGGGCTTATCATCAGCCAATACCATCTTACGTGCCATTTTGCCAAAGATCCTACCCATAAAAGTCACTTTGCCCTTATCATCACTCACTGATGTATTGATCGCATTTGCACAATGTCCCAGCATTTGCGCCACATTCATTTTTCCCCACTTAGCCTGGCTGGAAGGGCTAAGTTTGTTTATTCTTTCGGTTATCTCAGAAAAGGTATCAGGTGCGAAAATACTGTTGTTCATTGAACATAGTTTTGTATCAAACTTACAAAATTTTCAATGTAGTTTTTTTAGCGACCAAATACGCTCTGGTGCTTCTATTGTGGATGATCAGTTCTTATAAGTGCTAACAGCGCATGGGTCACATCTGCTATTGCGCTTAGCGTTGCTTCGTCTGTTATGGCACCGGCAGCATTCATCTTCGATCTTATATATGGTATGTGTAATGAAGTTGCTGTTGTCACATTTGTGATAATGCTCTGAAGGTATTGAGCAGGGCTGCATGAGCCTTGTCTCCACCTGTTGCTGCAGTTATCAGTGCAAGTGGTTTATATACCAGCTCACCGCTGGATACAGTCCAGTCAAGTGCATTCTTAAGTGAACCGGGAACGCCAAATGCATATTCAGGAGAACAGATCAGCACGCCATCTGCTTGTCGCAGCAATTGTCTCCATCTGGCAACTTCAGCATACTCTTCTTTACTGTCGTCAAAGTGGGGAAGTTTACCTAGTCCGTCATATAGGGTCACATTGGCTTTGCCGGCCAGCATAGCCGTTGCGGTGTCTATAACTTTGTTGTTAGATGAGTTGGGCCTCAGGCTGCCGGATATGGCAAGTATATTGGGTAAACGATCTGTTGCATTCATGGTAGCTCTTTAGAATTCAAATGTAAAGAGCTGCTCCATTATGAAAAGTTAATACACACTATTAAATTCTGTACAATAGTATTTCCAGTATTTTAGTTCACTTATTATTTTAAGTATTTACTTATTGTGGCATTGCTTTTGATTGATTAACTTAGTATAACTAATCTATTGTGTGTATGATACTCAGTGAAACATGGTTCATGGAGGGATATATAGATTTTGAATTACAGAAATACCGCCTCCTGGCCTACCTTAAAGATGTAAAGAATGATTTCGACCGATCTCGTTTGTACCCTCATCTGGCAGAAATAGTTGCTCACTATAACAATCTGCTATCTTTTCAACAGAATAAACGATTCTTGCAGGACAAATTCCCCAAACGTATAGATACGCTCAATTTGCAGAAGATGGAATTTGTATATGAGCGGATCCTGGCAGATGATGAAGTAATGCAGGAGTTAGAGCAGATAACTTCTTACGCTATTGAAGAGATCAGGCATGCTATTAATGAAGGGGCGCAGCTATACGAATTTGTTGAAAAGCAGGTGCATATAGAGCCGGTTGGTATTGTGCCTTTGTATAAAAACGAAGGTTACGTGTTCATCAGATACGGGGCTTATTCCGAGGTCAGGATTTACAATTATTCGGTTACTCTTTTTGAACATAAAGACGACAAGTACAGAGGAATAAGAATGGAGTATATGGACAGCAGGACTAAAAATCTCGCCAATACCTATGAGCAGATCAAGTTGGATATTATTCGGAGTTTTCGAATGTTGCCCAATCCCGCTGTCTATATGGTAGAATATCCTGAAAATGTGCCGCTAAACGAAACCTTGCTGCCTGTTACCAAACGTCTGCTGGTAAGGCACTTGGCTTAATGATGATCATTGAATGAGGTTAGGCCATCAGACAATGATCGGCACCGTTAGTAGTGTCGATCATTGTCCATCAAGACCTGTGCTATTAAAACTGAAGATCACTTTTTAGCAGTAGTTCCGGTGATTTCCAGCCTCTTCTCATTATCATCATTTTTCTTGTCTATCAGCAATACATGTGGGTCCAGTACTACCTTATATGGTTTTGTACTAGTAGGAATGCTCAATTTGGTAATGCCATCCTTTAGCTTGTATCTTGTAGTTGAGAGTACTGTGTTCTTGTCTTTGTACACTGCAATATCTATATAGTCATTACAGCTTATCGGTGTTTCTTTACCATCTCCTGCTGCGCTCAGTTTCTTTATATCTACGGTCACATTGGTTATATACTGATCTCCGTTTTTTGTAGCAGTGGCATCAGTTATCTTGTTATCGTAGATAATTATTTTTTCAAAGCCATCGGTTATCATGTATTGCATAGAGTCTGGTGTTACAGCGCGCATACAAGCCAGAAAGTCCAGTGTGGTAGGGTATGGAGGAGCTTTGAAACCATACTTGTTAATGAAGTTCCTGAGTCCCTTATTGATACTGTCTTCACCAATATACTTGCGTAGCGATGTCATGATGATGCCTCCTTTTTGGTAAAGAATGTATTGCTGCCCCCCGTCCACTAATGATAATGTCTTTTCTTTTTCAGATTCAGCTGAGCGGGCAGTAAGATATTTATCCATCTCTATACGCAGGAATTTCTTCAGGCGCTCTTCGCCATATTGTTTTTCCATAACAGTTATAGCGCCATATTGTGCCAGTGTTTCTGATAGCATATTAGAGCCTTCTACATTGGCACCCATTACCTGGTGGGCAAACCACTGATGGGCAACCTCATGGGCAGTAACGTAGAAGGTATAGTCTATATCCTCCTTGCTGCTGTCATCAATGTTAGCTATGAAGCCTATCCCTTCTGAGAATGGAATAGTATTAGGGAATGATTGTGCAAATGTGCCGTAGCGCGGAAATTCCAGAATGCGGACCTGCTTATGCTGATATGGAGAGAAATGGGTAGTATAGTATGACAGAGCTTTTTTCATCCCGTTCAGCATGCGCTGCAGGTTGTATTCATGACCTTTGTGGTAGTATATTTCCAGATTTATACCATTAAATACTTCTTTCTTCAACTCATATCTTGCAGATAGGAATGAATAGAAATTCATGATCTTACTATCCATTTTGTAATGGAAGTATCTGCGGCCGTTTTCTGTCCATTCTTTTTGCAGATAACCGGGGGCTATAGCTGTTTGGTCTGCAGATGTACTTACCGTAGCGTCAAAGGTCACGAAGTCGGCATCCTTGAAGAATCCGTTGGTATTGTACTCGGCGGTATCAGTTATAGGATTCTCGGTAGCACGGTAGCCCAGACCATGCTTTTTTCGCTCTGTATTGTCCGATAATTCATAGCCATTGTTATAGCCTATAGATGGCATGAAGCTGGTATTGTTCATAAATGTGCCATTATATACCGGGCTCGATAATCCTGTGAAGTCATGAGGAAAACCACGACTTATTTTATCTACATTGAAAGCCAGGGTCACTGTATCTCCTGCCGCCAATGGCTGAGCCAGTTTGTATATTCTGTAGCCGAATGTAGTGTCATTCATCTGCATTTGTGCACCCTTACTAAAGGTCAGCAGGTTTACTTTTATCTCATCAGGGATCAGTATGTGAAGTGAATCAATTGCTTTGCCTGTTTTGTTTTGAAGCACATAAGTTCCCGACGCATGAAGATTGCGCTCCATTGGGAAGATGTCCACTTTCACTACTACATCTGTGATCTTCGGTTGTGCGCTATGCTCAAATTTTTTATATTTCTTTTCAAAATCTGCCTGCAATTCACCTTGGTCATATCCACTCATGTGTTTATTCAGTACATTGGTGTTATAGTAGATGAAGCTGCCACAACCAATGAAAATGATTGCTGCTACTGTTATCAGCAAGAACGAACGTTGCTTTGCGCTTTTACTCGCTTGCGATAGCCTCCAGGAAAGGGTAGCTTCTGTTCCTCTTGCCCAAAGCAGGCTGCTCAATGCCGCCAATATCAGGCCGAATGCTGCCCAATAGGTTTTGAATATGATGAACGGGAATACCGTATGGCCGAATCCATTCATGTCAGAATAGGCGACCCCTGCTGATGAATTGAGAACAAAAAGGTTATGTTTCAGCACGGTTGATGCAAAGAATGTATTCCACACGTAAAAGAGTACCACAATAAAGTAACCTATATACTTATTACGGACAAGCGTTTGTACAAACACGCACAATACAGCCAATATCCAGAAAGAGATAAGTCTGAATCCGAACAGGTATTTGATATAGAGCAGTGGTTCAAAATTGAAATATCCTTTGAACAGTTGCACGGTCATTCCGCATACCATGATCAATGCTATAAGTATGCACTGCATAAAGATGAGACCGGAGAGTTTACTTACATAGAACACCCAGTTAGGCACCGGTAAGGCATCAAGGATATTGTCCATTCTGTTTTCACGGTTACGCCACACGATCTCTCCGCTGAAGAAAATGGTAAGGATAACAATGAATAATTGAAAGGTACTGCCGAAATACTCTACTACCTGATAGGTTACAGGATAGGTAGCTGTGTCATAGATGGCCTTGCCCAATTGAAAGGAAACAATGAATAGGAACAACATTCCGAATAGAATGATGATCCTGAAATATACGTTGCGCAATATAGTTCTGCACTCATTGACCGCAAGTCCCCATAGGTTTTTCAGATTGGTTGCTGCTGTGAATGAGCGGCTTGCCTGTGGTAATTTATCTTGTGCAAATGAGATCTTCACAAATGCATTCGGGTTCGTTGGCGATTTTTCCTGTACTCCTGATTTACGGAAAGATATTCTTCTGGCCGACGAAGTAAATGAGAAACTTAAATATCCGCTTATGAATACTAAAGCGGCAACTCCTAACCACAGCAATCTGTTCCACAATAGTACTCCTGTAAGTTGATAGGAAAGATTGTTCTTGTCATATGTACTCCAGTGTTTAGATATCACTTCTTTTGCCTGATCTCCCATAGGGTCCAGCAAGGCGGCCATTGTTTCATATTGTAGTGAGCCTACAAATGCGCTGGCAAATCCTATGGTCACCCAGTAGATGATCAGTGATAACCAGATGATGAATATATCTCTGGCTATAAGGCTCACAGCAAAAAAGATAGCTCCCTGCAACAGAAGGTTAGGCACCACACTTTGAAAATAGGCCTGCACATAGGGCATCAAATGAAAGGCACCTACTTTGTCTGCACTCACCCATGGCGATACATACGCCAGCATCATGCCGAATGCAGGACCGGTAAGTATGAGCATACATACGAATGACGCACCGGAAAATCGACCGAACAGATAACTGAATTTATTGACCGGGGTAGAGAAGATGATATTATGCGTGTTATATCTGAAATCCTTTAGCACCGCATTGCCGATCACAGCTACAACTATAATTGCGCCTATCCATCCGTCTATCTGCGCAAACAGGCCATCTATCAGTAATGGAGAATTGGCCATTATCTTCTCTCCGGCCATGTTTACATTGGCACTTTTAAACGCGCCACCTACTATCAGGGCAATGAAGAATGCTATCGCAAAAAGGATCGTAAAGTATATGTATGTGGAAAAGGTTTTGAGCAACCTCTTGACCTCAAATGAAAATATAGAACTGAACATGATTGAATTATTTTAAGCAGGCTTAGGCGATATTTGAGAAATAGATGTCTTCCAGTGTTGGCTTCTGTGGCACAAATCCGTTACCCGGATCTACATCACTGTTCACATACACCATTACCTGTCCAGATGATAGCTTGGATAAGATCACTTTATACTTCGCCTGATACTCTGCTACCTCATCTTTTCTTACACGCTTGGTCCACACTTTATCTCTCAGGGTGTCCATAAGTGCGTCAGGGTGACCTTGTTGTCTTACTTCTCCGCCTGCTATTATGGCCATGTCATTACACAGCTCACTTACATCATCTACTATATGCGTAGAAAGGATGATGACTATATTCTCACCTATCTCGCTCAACAGGTTATTAAAACGTAGTCTTTCTGCCGGGTCTAGTCCTGCGGTAGGCTCATCAACTATTATCAACTTGGGGTTGCCTATTAGTGCCTGTGCTATACCAAAGCGTTGTTTCATACCGCCTGAATATCCTGCAAGGTATTTTTTACGGTGCTGATACAGGTTCACCTGCTCCAGTAATGCTTTTACCAGTGCATCTCTTTCTCCACCGTTAGATATGCCCTTGAGACGCGCTATATATTGCAGCATTTCCTCCGCCGATACATTAGGATATACGCCGAATTCCTGAGGCAGGTAGCCCAGTGTCTTGCGCAGTTCCTCCTTGTTCTTCATAACGTCTATATCTCCAAATAGGATACTGCCTGAGTCCGCATCCTGAAGTGTAGCAATGGTTCGCATAAGCGACGATTTACCCGCTCCATTGGGGCCAAGCAAACCAAACATGCCGTTACCTATGTTCAATGATACGTTTTTGAGTGCCTGCACTCCATTAGGGTATGTCTTAGATAGATTGGAGATCTGTAACATTTTATGATGATTTATTTATGTGTGTATTTTTACCTGTTTTGCTCAGGTCGTATCTGTTAGTCGTTAAAGTACTCCTTTTGTTACAAAATTTGAAAATATTTTTCAGCACTAACCATCATTGTGCAACAAATCGGTTGTATTTTTCTCATTTGAGGATGAGGCCCTCTGTCCCCAAGTATTAGTATGGGACGTATTCTAATTCAGATACGTGTATAATTCAATTTTTGCCGCTGTTGTATCTCTTGACAAACAGTCATCGGATCAGTTCTCTTTTGCCGATATTATCCTATATTTGGTTTCAGGTGTTACAAATACCACTTCATAACCAAAAACAAATAACGAAATGCTCAACACGATCAAGACCTTACTTTTTGCCTGCACTATGCTTTTTGCGGTGACAGCTGTTGCTCAGTCTCAAAATGAAAAAGATGAAGCAATCCTGAAGGAGTATTTCAAGAAGAATAAGATAAAGGCAACAAGAACAGCTACAGGCCTGTATTATGTAATAACGAAAAAAGGAACCGGAGAAAATGCCAAGAAAGGACAGACAGTTTCTATGAATTATCTGGGTATGTTCCTCGATGGTAAGAAATTCGATGGTAATGTAGATGAAAATTATAAAAGCATCAGAAGCCCGCTTAATTTTCAATTAGGTGTAGGACAGGTTGTTGCCGGTTGGGACGAAGGCATTCAATTGCTTAATCCGGGTACACGTGCTACTTTATATCTCCCATCCAGTGTAGGTTATGGTCCGTCTGGTCGTGGTCCCATTCCTCCAAATACTATCATGGTATTTAATGTAGAATTATTGTCAGTTAAGTAGTATTAAACTATTATATTCAAAAAAGCACCTGCATTCGCAGGTGCTTTTTTGTTGGTGCATCTACTGAAAACAAAACAGGCTAACCATCCGGTTAGCCTGTCTGAATATGATCGTTAGGTGTATTACTCTACACCCTCATTACTATGTCTGCGAATGTAACCCTTCATGATACCGCGGCCGGTTTCGCGCACAAAGGTGATGATCTCATCACGCTCATCGCTCACAGGTATTTCGGTCTCTATTATGCTCAATGCCTTAGATACATTATAACCTCTTACGAACAGGATACGATAGATGTCAAGAATATGATTGATCTGCTCTATCGAATAGCCTCTGCGCTTCATACCCACTGAATTCACACCAACATACGAAAGTGGCTCACGTGCCGCCTTTACATAAGGTGGAATATCCTTGCGCACCAACGATCCGCCGGTAACGAATGAATGAGAACCGATACGCACGAACTGCTGCACTGCTGTAAGTCCGGCCAATACTACATAATCTCCTACAATGATATGACCTGCAAGGGTAGTATTGTTAGAGAAGATACAGTGGTTGCCTATTTCACAGTCATGTGCAATGTGTGTGTAGGCCATTATCAGACAGTTGTTACCTATCTTGGTAGCATTCTTGTCAGATGTACCTCTGTTGATGGTCACACACTCACGTATTGTGGTGTTGTCTCCGATTATGGTAGTGGTGTCTTCGCCTTTATATTTAAGGTCCTGCGGAATAGCAGATATAACAGAACTAGGGAAGATGCGTACATTCTTACCTATTCTTGCTCCCTCCATAATGGTTACGTTCGATCCGATCCATGTGCCTTCGCCTATCTCCACATTCTTGTGGATGGTAGTGAACGGATCGATCTTTACGTTTGGCGCTATCTTAGCGTCGGGGTGTACGTATGTAAGCGGGTGAATCATTTTTTATCTTTTCTTACTATTTGAGCTACTAGCTCTGCTTCTGTAGCGAGCTTGTTACCTACGTAAACCATTCCCCTCATTTCGCAGATACCTCTGCGTATAGGGCTTAACAATTCCAGTTTCAATATCAGGGTATCACCCGGAACAACTTTTTGCTTAAAACGTACTTTGTCTATCTTAAGGAAATAAGTATCGTAGTTCTCAGGATCTACATAATTATTCAATGCTAGGATACCACCTGTTTGTGCCAATGCTTCTATCTGCAATACACCTGGCATTACAGGATTGCCGGGGAAGTGGCCCGGGAAGAAGTATTCATTCACAGTCACATTCTTGATGCCTACAACATGTGTATCACTCAGTTCTATGATCTTATCGACCAACAGGAACGGATACTTATGTGGCAATGCTCTTGATATCATATTGATATCATAGATCGCCGGCTGAGAAGGATCGTAATGAGGTATATCTGAAAGATGTTTGTTCTTCTTGATATACTGCTTGATCTTCTTCGCGAACTCAACATTTGATGCATGGCCCGGACGGCTGGCAATGATATGTGCGTTGATAGAATGACCTATTAGTGCCAGATCTCCTACTACATCTAGTAGCTTGTGGCGGGCAGGCTCATTGGTAAAGTGGAGCTGCACATTGTTCAATATGCCTTCCTGCTTTACCTCTATCTTTTGTTTGTTGAAGATCACCGCTAGTCTGTCAAGGGTATCCTGACTTACTACCTTATCTACCACAACTATAGCATTGTTCAGGTCTCCACCCTTTATCAGGTTATTGTCCAGCAGATACTCCAGTTCATGCAGGAAGCAGAAGGTACGGCAAGGTCCTATTTCCTTTTTGAAATCAGCTATATGCCTCATAGCGGCATGCTGCGTTCCCAGTACCGGTGAATTGAAATCGATCAACGTGGTGATCTGGTAATCTGAAGAGGGCACAGCAAGCATGTCCACATTCTTCACCGGATCATAATAATGTATGTTAGTATCAATAGAGTAAACGATACGGCGCGCATCCTGCTCCTGTATCCCTACACTCTCTATAGCTTCTATAAATTCACGCGAACTGCCATCAAGGATAGGAACTTCAGGACCATCCAGCTCTATCAATGCATTATCAACACCCAACCCTACCAGGGCGGCCATTGTATGCTCAATAGTGCTTACCCTCGCTCCGTGGTGCTCTATCGTTGTGCCCCTTGATGTATCAACAACAAAATCCACATCAGCCTTCACTATCGGCTTCTCAGGAAGGTCTATACGCTGAAAACGTACTCCGAAACCCGGATTCGCAGGCTTCATCGTCATTGTTACAATAGCACCGGTGTGTAATCCCACACCATGCACCGTAACATTGCCTTTCAGCGTGTTCTGGTTCTTGCCCACGTTCGATTGATGTAAAGAATCGGTCTTTTTCTTACTTTCTGATCTTAAAGAAATATCGTCACTCACTTTTTATATTCCAGATTTTGGGTACTCAATAATGCTGTTAATTCATGAACGGTTTCTTCCAGCTTCAGAAGCCTCTGTTGCAATTCTGGCAAATTTCTGAAAATTGCCTGACTTTTCAACGAACTTTTATAATCAAACGCCGGAGAGCTGTTTAATACGGTATATGGTGTGGTCACAGACTTTGATATTCCGCTTTGTGCATTGATCTTCGTGCCATCTGCTATCTGTATATGTCCTACCATTCCTACCTGCCCGCCTATAGTACAATATTTACCTATTTTAGAACTGCCCGATATACCGGTTTGTGCCGCTATCACCGTATGTTCACCTATTTCCACATTGTGCGCTACCTGTATCAGGTTATCCAGTTTTACACCTTTCCTGATGATGGTAGAACCCATTGTAGCCCTGTCTATGGTAGTATTGGCGCCGATCTCCACATCATCTTCTATGATAACATTACCGATCTGGGCTATCTTCTTATAGCTGCCATCTTTCAGTGGTGCAAATCCAAATCCGTCGCCGCCGATTACAGTACCTGAATGTATCACCACACGGTTACCCAGTGAGCACATATCATATACTTTAACGCCGGCATATAATTTGGTATCATTACCCAGTACTACATTGCTGCCAACATAACATCCCGGATATATTTTTACACCATCTCCTACCACCGCATTTTCTCCAATGTACGAAAAAGCACCGATATATACATCTTTCCCTATTTTGGCTGTAGCAGACACATAGCTTTGTGGCTCTATGCCTGTCTTTATGCCGCCCGACATCATTTCGTCATATTTCTCCAACAAAAGTGCAAAGCTGCTATAGGCGTCTTTTACTCTTATCAATGTAGCACTTATCGGCTTTTCTATTTCCAGAGATTCATTGACTATGATAATGGATGCCTTAGAGGTATAGAGGTATTCTTCATATTTTGGGTTAGCTATAAAGCTTAGTGATCCGGTTTTGGCTTCCTCTATTTTTGCTACGTCACTCACCTGTACAGATGGATCACCTTCCAATCTTCCTTGCAATAGGGTAGCTATTTGCTGTGCTGTAAACTGCATGTCAAATTAATTTTCAGTTATTATTACGCCCATTATTTCTTTTTGCCAAGGTTATTATCAGGATTGGATATAGCAAATGTAGTTTTTATGAACGGCACGAGCAAGAGTTTGATTAACTAATGAATCGTCTATTTCCGTTATATTTTTAACTGCGCCGCTTTTCGTTTCAATTTTAATTAATTCCTCATTCGTGTTGTATGTGCTGTTTTTGGCAACCCCATCGAATACGAAATAATGTAAATATTTATCCTCTATCCCAAATTCCTTTTGTAACGCTTCTCTTTTTTGCGTCAAAATGCTTGCCAAAGATTCAGAACTGAAGATAATTTTATAAAGTTTTCTTAAAATCAGCATCTGACACAGTTTGGATAGTATTTTATCTTCATGTGTTTGCCATACTTTTATCGATGCCATCACATCTGTATCGTCCAACTGGCAATACTTTTCAAGATTCGATGGGTCATTTCTGAAATCTTCCTCAGTCAGATCGCGATATAAAAAATATTTGAACATTGGTGTGGCAAATAGGTCTTTCCCCTCTCTCGCCAGCTCTTTTGCTCTTTTAAGTATGTTGATCAACAACACTTCTGCACCTAATACTGTCTTGTGCAGATATACCTGCCAGTACATAAGTCTGCGTGCTATTATAAATTTTTCTACTGAGTGAACGCCTTTTTCCTCTACCATCAGTTCATGGTCTCTCACGGTCAGCATCTGCAGTATTCGGTCATAGCCTATTACTCCTTCCGATACTCCGGTAAAAAAGCTGTCCCTGTTCAGGTAGTCCATTCTGTCCACGTCCATCTGGCTCGATACCAATTGGTGCAAATACTGGCGGGGATAAGAACTATCGAATATTTCTATCGCTGTAGATAGCATACCGCCAAATTCTTTGTTCATCCGCTCCATTATCAGCTTCGACAATACTTCATGATGAACGCCTACTATCGTGTTTTCCAGAGAGTGCGAATACGGTCCGTGCCCTACATCATGTAGTAGTGCGGCCAGTCTTGCGGCAATACATTCTTCTTTGCTGGTAATGATCTCTTTGGTCTTCAGCTCGTCCAATGCCTTACCCATAAGGTGGCACGCTCCCAGTGAATGGTGTAGTCTGGTATGTACAGCACCCGGATATACCAGATGCGCCATACCCATTTGTTTGATATTTCTCAGCCTTTGAAACCAGGGATGGTCTATGACTTTGATGACCTCAGGTTCAGGAAATCGTAAAAATCCATATACCGGGTCATTGATAATTTTTACTTTAATACCCATCTACGCTGCTAGTATCGTCTGGTCTGAAATTGTTATTGATCTATTTCCCTCTGCTGCCTTATTCATAATCATCATCTTTGGCGGGAGCTCCGGCAGCATGCTCTTGTATATCTTCAGCCTTAGGTAGTGCTTTTCCTTTACTGTTTTTCATATCGCCTTTACCATCGCCCGCTGCATCAGCGCCCGTACCGCAATCATCAAATCCTTCAGGTGCTTTAAAGGTAGCCTGCGGATTGATGTTCAGGTTCTTGTCTGCATATACACGCCTCATAAAGAATGCCCATATTGGTAGTGCGGCTGCAGCACCTTGTCCCAATGATTCACTGCGGAATCTGAACTGTCTGTCATCACAACCAACCCAGGCTCCGGCTAGTAACTGTGGAGTATAACCTATGAACCACGCATCCGCCTGATTATTGGTAGTACCTGTCTTGCCCGCAATGTCATTCATAAGACCATATCTGTGACGCATACGTCCACCCGTACCAAAGTCCACAACTCCCTTCATCATCTTCACCATCTTATAGGCGGTATTCGGATTGATGACTTCTTTTTGTGTAGGTGCGAAGTTCTTCAGCAACATACCATTCTTGTCCTCTATCCTTACCATAAAGTAAGGCTGAGTATTGGTACCTCCGCTCGGGAACATGCTATATGCGCCCATCATCTCGAACAATGAAATATCTGATACGCCCAGTCCGACTGAAGGGAACTTGTCCATTCTGCTGGTGATATTGCATTTGTGTGCAAAGTCAACGAACGCGTCTATCCCTACTTGCTTCAATATATATAATGCCGCATTGTTCAGAGACAAGGCTAATGCATACTTCATAGGTACATCGCCATACAACTCTCCGTTCTGTGCATCATAAGGCTTAGGCATCGATGGGAAACTTTGTGGAGTGGTCTGCACAATGCCGCATGGAGAGAAGCCGTTGTCCACCGCAAAGCAATAGAGTAGCGGTTTAATGGTAGAACCTACCTGACGTTTGGTATTCACATTCACGTGGTCATACTGGAAGAAGGTATGATCTATACCGCCCACCCATGCTTTCACTTCACCGGTGAACGGGTCCATTGCCATAAAGCCCGACTGAAGGAAGGTCTTCATGTATTTGATCGAATCTATAGGACTGATAGTAGTATCCTTGTAGTGCAGTTTGTTCCAGGCAAATACCCTCGTCTTGTTAGGCTTTGCCATCATGGCCATGGCCTGCTTTTCAGTCATATTGATATCTCTGAACGACTGATAACGATCACTGGCTTTGATACTGGAGGTAAGTATGTTCTCTATTGGTTTACCACCTTTGGTCCATATACTACCATCTCGGTAACCGTTTTGCGCCATGAATTGTTTTTGCAGTTCGGTAAGGTGCTCCTGCATGGCCTCTTCAGCATAGCGTTGCATTCTTACATCTATGGTCGTGTATATTTTTAAGCCGTCCTTATACAGGTCATACGGGGTCCCGTCCGGCTTTTTCATCTCCTTCAGTATCGCCTTTACCTGTCCTTCCAGCACTTGTCTGAAGTAAGGTGCTATACCGTCATGGTAGTCAATTTTATGATAATTAAGTGGTGTTTCGTGGTCTTTGAAGCTATCTGCCTGTCCTTCGGTTAGGTAGTTATACTTCACCATCTGGTCCAGAACGGTATTCCTTCTGTTCTTAGCGCGTTCCGGGTTTTTACGCGGGTTATAGATGGTATTACCTTTCAGCATACCTATCAATATCGCCGCTTCATCTATCGTTACTTTATCAGGTGTCTTATTGTAAAAGGTAAGGGATGCATTACGGATACCAAATACATTGTCGCCAAATGGTACCGTATTCAGATAAAGGGTGATGATCTCATTTTTAGTAAGGTTGCGCTCCAGCTTCACTGCCAATACCCATTCCTTCAGCTTCACAAATGGCAGCAGGAATGTGTTTTCCATATTACGGGGGAACAGGTTCTTGGCCAACTGCTGGGTAATGGTAGATGAACCACGCTTTTTGTGGATCAGTGCATAGAATGGTATAGCTACAGTAGCTATAGGGTCAATACCCGAATGGTCAAAAAAACGTGCGTCTTCAGTGGCCAGCAGTGCATTGATGATGTTGGGAGAAATGTCGGTGTACTTACAATTCGATCTGTCCTGTACATAATATCTGCCCAATACCGTTCCGTCCGCAGCATACACATCGCTCGATAATGCACTCTGGGGGTTTTCCAGCTCTATCATAGAGGGCATATAGCCTATCATGCCATGGTCTATAGCTACGATAAGCAAGATAAAGGTCACCAGAAAAAAGATAAAGGAGCGCCAGAGTATGCGTACAGAGCGTTTCCCGCGGGTTGTAGGTTTTATATTGTCAGGTTGGTTTTTCAATGCCTTACTATTTGTTTATCTGTAATATACTATTTTTTTGATTTACATAGCCTGTTCTCGTCACAAGCCGCAAATTTACACTTCTTTTTCTTCATCCGGTGGCATGGTAAAAAAGCCGGCCATCCTCACCGGATTCATGAACCCGAACAATTTGTCACTAAATGCGGTTTTACTCCTGACAGTAGTTAAGAATGGCCGCAGAAATTCATTGACCAATTGTTTTTCTCGCTCATTCAGTGCTTGTTGCGCATATTTTTTCTTCAGGTAAACATTCATAAACGCGGTGAACTCAGTGCCGTAATACGGATCTACCGACTGCTTGGCATACTGCATTGGTGTACGGTTGCCACGACTCACCCCTATCATATGCAGGTAATAGGTAGCTGCCCTGTATGCCCAGTACGGTTGGTCATTATCGGCCCGGGTCGTCTTATATTTATAGATAAAATAACGCAATACTAGCTCAGGCAGTAAGAGCATCAGTAGCAGGAACATACCTACTATACCCAGCCCTATCCACAGCAACTGTCTGGTCGATATTGGCTTTACCTCCGCTACTTTCTTCTGTTCTTCCTTTGGTGCTGCCTTGTTCTTATTTTTCAGATACACTTCGTCTATTGGCGTAGGCATAGGCAGACTGTTAATGAGCGATGTCGCGTTTTCATTATCAGCCGGCTCTATTTTTTTTAATATCTCAGCATAAGACACTGCAGTTCCCTCATCGCCCTTTTGCACCTTCCCTATAGGTATGGTCACACTATCTCTGAAGATGGCAGATACCTTCATGTCCAGCGATATGCTTACAGGCTGCTCGGGTTTGTATTCTTTATCATGAAATACATAATGCGCTACCTTGAACTGCATGGTCTTTTTCAGCGTGTCCACATTTTCTACCACGCCCTCAGCAGCCAGCCAGGCCTTAGGTGGTTGCATGGGTGGTGTGCCGTCTGGTTGCGGGGTAGGGCGGTTCTCATCACTGTTCCCAACGGTAGTGTCAAAGTCCAGCCAGCCAAATCCCGGAAAATAGACCTGTATCCAGGCATGTGCCTGATTGGCATAATACCAATACCACCCCTTGTTCTTATCACTCCTGTCTTCTGTCAGAAATCCTACCGCTATACGTGATGGGATACCTATGGACCGGAGCATGAAGAGGGTAGCGCCTGCATAGTAGGCGCAATATCCTTTATGGTTCTCATTCAGAAAGTACAGCAGCTTTGAGGCATTCGGGATATCCGGCTCGCCGGGATTGTCCGTGTATTTATACAGATGCGCTCCGTTCTCGTCTTTAGAAAGAAAGTAATTTCTGATAGCAATTACCTTATCTACCGGCGTACGGGCGGTGTCTGTTACCTTATGAGCCAGTGCGGTTATCGATTTGAATTTATCTCCGCTCGGCATGTAGGTATAGTACTTCATGAACTTGGCATCCACTTTTTCATACCCGCTCACGGTTCTCAATACCTTAAATCGCTGCTCCTGAAATTGTCTGATAGTAGGGGTGTCCATATTATAGACAAAGTAGGCGCTGTTCAGCGACGATACATAACTCTTGGTGCGGTAGGCCGATCTGAATTTTTCTCTGTAATCTTTTTCTACAGTTATCGGCTGAACAAAAAAGCCCACATTAGGTGCCAGATAGGTGCTGGGAGACAGATTACAATTATAGATCTCCACATCCACAATATTTCTGGCCATATTGCCCAGGCTATTATGTATCACCATAGTATCCATCTTGGTACCAAACAACGGTATTTTAGATGGGTCTGGCTCAAAGAGGTCATTATAAGGAATGGTGGCATCCCTTTCAAACGTTTCGGTCGTAGTGTCGAACTTCGTAAAGTAGAAGGCCGTTAGGTAGAGCGGGTTGGGGTATTTGGTGCCGGGGAAGTAATTGTCTATGTGCGCACAGAACAGTAATTGTTTATCTCTGTTCAGCGAATTACTCAGTTTGGAATAATCTTTCAGATCAAAGGTGCCATCCTTGTTCTGCTTCATCATATTATTACCGCCCTTCTTACCGCCACCGCCATATTGGGCCACGGTCTCCTTTATCTGCTTATTCATAATAAGCACCACACTCCACAGCAGAATGCCCGCCAGTATGCCAAAGGCTACCAGTCGGCGGAAAAGGAACCACCAGAATTTCTTAGACTTGTCTTTATAATTATAGATCTGCTCAGCGGTAAATATGTTGTAGATAACATATGCTATAGTAGGCAGAAAGGACAGCAGCAATGTTTGTACCGTGTCTATTTTCGCTGTGGCTATAGTGGCTATACAGGCCGTTAGCATACTCACGGAAATGAACACCGCGAAATACCTGAGCCGTATATATCCCCAGCCTATTAGCCAACCCGCACTGAACAGGATAGCGAATACAAGGAACCTTACTGAAGTAAAGAACGAGAACTCACTGGTCGAAAAAGCATCCATCCCCTTATAAGTGCTGAACAGCACAAAAAGCAGGGTCAGGTAAGTAGGCAAGAAACGAATACGGAAAGAATAGATGAGCGCCGCGGCACCCATACCGGCTGCCATATACAAACTCTGCAGCCATGCCTCGTTCTGCAGTATCGCATACCGCACATTAAGGCTGTTGAGCAGGTAATAGCCAATAGCAGCAGTAGGCAACATCAGGAAAATAAGCTTTGCCAGAAACTCATTTACAGGTGTAGCACGTTGTATATTCATATAGCTGCATAAAAATAGGGTTTAAACATTTAACGCGTTTGTTAAAATAGTATGGTTGACAAAGAAGCATTATTTTCTATAAATGTCGATCTCTCATGACGTCATAATATTTTCAGATTATTTGGGATAAATACGGTTCTCATATTTTAATAGTTTTTTACCCTACATGCAATTCGCTTGCAAAAATGAAAACCCCAATAATTATATGCTTATAAAAAATATTCGTTACTTCAATTACCATATCCCAATCAACTCATAACCCGCTACTTACATCAATATGTCCACATTTTTGTGAATATCTTTATTTGCCACACCCATTTACCCGCATTAATTTACACTCGATTTATTTGTTATCCCAAGCTTTCGCAAGTGAAGGGTAGCAATGTTCTTTGACATATAAACACTATCTCCACTCCATCCCAATGCCATAATTGGTGCTGATAATTCCTTGCTACTGGCGAACATGTACACCATACAATTGGTGAATAGTCGATACGCTCCGTGAAAATGAACGATCTTGATAATAATTTCACCCTGATTTAGAAAATAAAGTGGCAGAAAAACCGGCAGTAAGTGGCAATAAGTGGCAGAAAGTGGCAGTTTTTGGCAATTTGTTAAAACACACTCAAAACCTTACCCATAGAGCAATACAGCCCAAACACAGTCTCTAAAACTGCCACTTTTATTAAAAACTGCCACTTTTCTGATCACAAGTAGTTTGTTCTCTGGTAGAGACGCATAATTGCGTCTCCACAGCGACAGTGCCCCATCGACCCGGTAAAAATATACATGAACACCAACAGGTAACTTATTTAGTGAACCACACTATTCAATAAACCTCTCTTTCAGCTCAGCAGTAGGCACCATGCATTCATTTTGTTCACCAAACCATTGATAACGGTGCTTGGCCACAAAATTATAGAGCCCGTCCCTCACAAATCGAGGAAGTATATAGCCCGCAAGCAGAAAAGAATACCAGCCTCCCAATAGCTTAAAGACTTGCAGTACGGCCGATGATCGGGTATAATATTGATGGTTGTAGAACAGTATGACACTGCCTGCCTTACCATCGGCTATCGTCACCTGCTTCAACGCAGCGGCTCCTGCGGCCGACTGTAGCGGTGCAAAAAGGAATTGCTTCTTTTTATCTGATCTGATTATTCTTTGAACGGTAGCATTGCACAAATTGCAGACCCCGTCAAAGAACACTATCGGCCTTCCGGATGTCTGCTGTTGCATAAACTATATTTTAGGTGTCTTTAAAGTGGTATCAGCTTTAGCATGTGCTTTTATCAAAGAGTCTGCTTTCCCCTTTACTTCTATTTTAAGACGGTATTGCAGATCTCTGTTAGCCTGCTCTATAATGGCCTTACTTCTGGCATTCATAATAGAGTCCACCTGTTGTTTTATTTCTTTTTTGGTAAGCGGTACTGCTGCCTTCTCTTTTGTACACGAGGTCCACGTAATTGCTGAGACCATCAGTGCCAGCATTGTTTTATTCATAAGGGTGCAAAAATACTTTATATATCTGCTGCAAACAACGTGCCGATAAAGTAAGTATGGAATATTAACAGTTTGTTTGTAGCTGCTTGGGTTACTTTTTATAACAAATGCCATTAATAATAATAGTAAATTTGAATAAGGATGTACAGGTCGTTCATATATATTGTGCTTTGGGTATCGGTGCTTTCCGGGGTATCTGCACGCACCTGTGCACAGCAGTTGGGTATAAACGATACTATTCGGTTGGGCGGAGTGATCGTTGATGGTAAGACCTATCCTTTTGTATTCTTGCCCGAATACGAGATCAAAGACAGGATGAGGAATGAACAGGAAAGGCTGCGCCTCAATCAGCTGCGCAGCAGGGTCTATGCTACTTATTCTTATGCGCTTACCGCAGCCGCCATATTCAAAAAGGTAAAGGCCGATATGGACACCATGGACAGAAGGCGCGACCGCAAAAAGTATATGAGGGATATAGACCGCCAACTGGATGCCGCTTTTAAGCAACCGCTTAAGAATATGTCTATAGAGCAGGGGCATGTACTCATTTCGCTCATTAACAGGCAGACTGGAGATAATTGCTACCATGTTATCAGAGAGTTGAAAGGTGGATTATCAGCGGTCATGTGGCAGTCTGTAGGCGTATTTTTCAATAATAACCTCAGAAAAGATTACGATCCCGAAGGGGATGATAAAGACACCGAGATGATAGTACGGGAACTGGAAGCCTCTACTGCCTACCGTTATCAGCTCTACCTGCAGGATGAACTCATGAAAAAGGTGAGTAAAAGGTAATTACCTCAAAGTAGGGTAGCACATCAGGTCACATACTAAACTGTTGTGCATTTAAGTAAAGCAAAAAATAAGATCACACAAACACACTAATATATACATGTCACAACATAAATTATTTATGGTATTGATTGGCTGTCGTCCTCAGGGGCGCAGCATTGAGCAGCACGATATATTTTTCGGTATCGCCTCATCTATGAAAGAACTTATTCCTGCTATCAAAGCATTCTGGCCCGAGGCCAAGGGCAAGATGCATGTCGATGCATGGAGAGAAGTGACCAATGCCAATGGATACAAAGTTGCCGTTGTAGAGAAAGGAGCCTCACCAACACAGGGCGGACAACTTTATTTCGTGAACCTGGGCGGCTACAAACCTGGAGATTTTGAAGAATACCATTATAAGATGGTCATTGCAGGTCCCGATATGGCAGCCGCCGTAAAATTGTCTAAGCAGACGGCTTTCTACAAACACATGGGTTTTAAAGGTGCAGAGTCACATATAGACGATAAATTTGGCGTAGATGTTGACGATATTTTTGTGGTACAGGATATGCTGCAAGGTGCAGCTCAGCATTTCGATATTCTGGTGGAGCCCGGCTTCGATGGCCCTGAAGATCAGATGAACATAGGTTACTTCAAACTCGATAAGTTATAGTCTTTTGATAAGCCCGGCCTGTTTACAGGACGGGCTTATCAAAAAATGGCTCAGGTAAACGGATTGCAAAAGGTCCTGAACTGAGGGTAAGAACTATACGGCGGGTACAAGCTCCGATAATTTGAATAATGCTCCCGGACTATAGGAATGGATACCTACTATATGTCTGAACGATGCGTTGATCATAGCCTTGGCAACTTCATGCCCGGTTATAGGTTGCAATGCCTTAAGTCCCGGTAGTTTGCTCACCAGGCCCAGTACGGCTCCACCTATTATTTCTCCGGTTCGTGTATTGTCTCTATGGCCTTTCAGCATGCCCGGTCTCAATATATGTATGGTCTCGAAGGGTAGCTTTCTGATATCCAGTTCCAGCTCACCTTTCATACGAGAATAAAAGATCTTTGATTCTGCAGAAGCGCCACCCGCAGATACCAGAATATACTTCTGTACGCCATTGGCCGCGGCTGTCTTGGCCATATTCAGCTGATAGGTATGATCTACCAGATATTGGGCCTCCTTACTGCCGGCCGCTTTTAGGGTAGTACCCATAGCAGAATAGAGTATGTCTCCCGTAACCCATTTTTTCCAGGCATCGGGATTATTGAAATCTGCTACATGCTCCTCCAGTTTTGCGTGCGTGATACCAGTGCTTCGCCTTACGAACAGCTTCACTTTTTCTATTCGTGAATCGTTGAGTAAAAGTTGGGTCAGCTCTTTGCCCACAAGGCCGGTAGCACCAATTACAATAGCAGTTTTCATTAAGTAAATTTACGTTTATATCATCAGTATAAAATTTATGCCACACCCTTTGTGTCAATATTGTGTAGTAGTTCTATTAGACCCTCTTTCTGTTTTTACATTAACTTTGCGCTCCAATGAAACCATTCGACCAACTTCGTATTGTCTTTTTCGGTACCCCTGATTTTGCTGTAGCCTCATTAAAAGCCCTGGTAGATGCGGGGGCTAATGTTGTGGGTGTGGTAACGGCAGTAGATAAGCCGGCCGGCAGGGGAAAGCAGAATCATGCTTCTGCTGTTAAGGAATATGCCGTGGCTAATGGTCTCTACCTTATGCAACCTGAAAAAATGAAGGCCGAATCTTTCCTTCAGCAGTTGCGCGCTTGTAATGCCGATCTGCAGGTGGTCGTTGCTTTTAGGATGATGCCCGAGGTAGTATGGAATATGCCGCCAATGGGCACGCTCAATGTGCATGGTTCTCTGTTGCCACAATACCGTGGCGCGGCACCTATCAACCGGGCCATTATGAATGGGGAAACAGAAACAGGTGTCACCACATTCAAACTGAAGCATGAGATAGATACAGGTGATATTATGCTCCAACAAAAGGTAGCAGTTTTGCCTGACGATACTGCCGGCACAATGCATGATAAGTTAATGGAGGCCGGTGCTGAGTTGTTGATCAGAACTGTAAAGGCAATTGCTGAAGGCACTATTACAGAGATACCACAGGATAAGGTAGATGCAGGTGAACTAAAGAATGCCCCAAAGATATTTAAAGAAGACACTTTGATTCATTGGGATAGAAAGGTGGCGGAGATCAATAATTTCATCAGAGGTCTGTCTCCTTATCCCGCGGCATATACCATGCTGGGCGATAAGTCCGTAAAGATATTTTCTGCCGAACCAACTCCCGTTAACCTGTCAGTAAAGCCGGGTACTTTCGAGACCGACCATACCACCTACCTGCGTTTCGCTGGCAATGATGGTTGGCTATACATTAAGGAATTACAGCAGGAAGGTAAAAAGAGAATGGATGTCGTTTCTTTCCTGAGAGGGTACAGAGGATAAGTGATAAGAACTAATATACTGACCACCTCATTACAGGTCAAAGCATCCCGCTAACCATTTGGATGGGTCTCGCTTCCTGCAAACCACCTTACAGCTAATTCATAACCCCTCATGCCCAATCCACTTATAGACCCTACACACTTCGCCGCTATGAATGATGTTTTACGAAAATCTTCTCTCGCCAGTACATTGCTGATGTGTACTTCTACTACTGGTACACTAATGGCACTGATAGCATCGGCCAATGCAATGCTGGTATGCGTATATGCACCTGCATTCAAAATAATGCCCTGTTTTTTGCCCATACAGCTATGCAGGAAATTGATCAGCTCACCCTCTACATTGCTCTGATAATATTCTATTGCTACATCAGGAAACTGTTGCCTCAACTTGGATAGATAGTCCTCAAAGGTCTCACTACCATATATATGTGGCTCCCTTACTCCCAGGAGATTAAGATTGGGTCCGTTTACAATAGCCAGGTGTTGCATGCAACAAAAGTAAAACATCTGGGTAAATCTCAGCATACAATTCGCTCTGCCCGAATTACTTCCGTAATTTGCAGCAGATCATGTGGGAAGCATATATCAAAGGGTTCAAAGCTTATCTGATGTTGGAGCGGGGTATGTCAGACAATACCGTTGAGGCATACTTGCACGATGTGGCCATGCTGCGCGATCACATGATTGCCGAACATCAGGATATATCGCTGCAGCAAATAGAACTGGCTCACCTGCAGTCATTTTTATTGTCTATTCATGAGTTGGAGCTGGCCGCCAGCACACAGGCAAGAATTCTCAGCGGGGTTAAATCTTTCTTTCGGTACATGGCACTGGAGGAGATCATCAGAAAAGATCCTACTCAATTGCTGGAAGCACCCAAACAAAAGCGGGCATTGCCTCATGTATTGAGTATTGAAGATATAGATAAGCTGTTTAATGCCATAGATCACAGCACTCCCGAGGGTACCCGCAACAGGGCCATGCTCGAAACTATGTATAGCTGCGGCTTGCGTGTGAGCGAGCTGATCACCCTCAAACTGACCAATCTTTATCTGGATGTAGATTTCATAAAAGTATTGGGTAAGGGAGATAAAGAAAGACTGGTACCCATTGGCGATGAGGCCATTAACCAGATACAGATTTACCGCGATCATATACGCAGTCACATAGCTATAAAAAGAGGTCAGGAAGATGTACTATTCCTTAATAGGCGGGGGGCAGGTATGTCGCGTATTATGGTATTCTATATTATCAGAGACCTTGCTGCCAAGGCAGGATTGAAAGGGGAGATACACCCGCATACTTTGCGGCATTCATTTGCTACACACTTGGTAGAGGGTGGCGCAGACCTGCGCGCAGTGCAGGAAATGATGGGCCACAAAAGTATTACCACCACCGAAATATACACCCACCTCGACCGCACCTACCTACGCGATACATTGGAGAAATATCATCCCCGGTATAAATAGATCATTCAGCATCTGCTCCCAGGATTGTGTTCCATGCGCCACATTTGTCGCAGATAAGCCATCGTTCTACTTTGCCTTTTCGGTCCATGATCGGCTCATCTTTTATCATAAGCGTTCCTTCCTCACAATCGGGGCAAGCAACAATAATGCTCTTGTCTTTGGATAACGAAATGCCGGCACTTAGCCACTTTCTGGTTGTCTCTTTCATCACTTCTTCAAATTGCTCGCAAACCATTTCTTTATATCTAATAGTTCCTCCATACTGATCGTATGCACCATCTTATACTCGTGATACTCGGTTTTAATATTCTTAATGGTCAGGTAGGCGTGGGCTTCGCGGCCTGTCGCTATCGGTATCACCTGGTCTTCTGTGCCATGAGCCTCAAATATGGAAACCTTATTGATAAGCTCCGGTTTGACCATCTTGTTCTTAGTCTCTTCAATCAGTTTTCCGCTCAACATAGCGATACCATGCACTCGCTCAGGCTGAGTAAGGGCTATGTTCAGACTCATCATGGCACCCTGACTGAAACCAACAAGGTATATACGAGCAGCCGGTATCCGATATTTTTTAGCAGCTTGGTCTATAAACTGCAACATCAATTGTCTGCTTCTTTCTGGCGCCGCCGGGTCTTCTTTATCGCCAAATCTGGCAACAGGAAACCATGCATATCCATTGGCCAATTTAATAGGTGCTCTCACCGCTACTACTATAGCCTCTTGTGGTAGTTCCTTAGTAAGACTGAACAGATCTGCTTCATTGCTCCCATAGCCATGAAGTAATATTATAAGTGGGGTAGTGCTGGTTTTGACAGATGGCTCTTTCACTATATACTTTAGTGCCATATCCTTCTGCAGGATCTTGGTCTCTTTAGCAGTTGTTGCTAAAGAACAAAGCAGTGAGATGCTGAATATAAATGCATGTATTATGTTCATTTTTCCAGTATTGACTTTGACGAAGTTATACAAAGTAATTTTTCCAACGCCCTGATCAGATCATTGGCACAATTGTTATGTGGTAAAAAAATAAAAACGCTGATAATGGTTTTCGATGTAACGATAGAATACGACGGAGTGCTCTATGAGTGTGGCCTTATGGAGCGAACGGCTGATGAAGCCATATGTTTTTCGGTAGATATAAGAATACCCGGCTATGGGAAAACGTTAAATACCCAATTGCATAGTCTTGAATTGATCCTCGACCCGCATTGTGGTAAATTCAAATTCAAACAACATGTACTTGGTATTCCTCCCGATATAATAGTGCTGGAGACCAAGTTAAATGAGGCTATAAAGAAGGTCGCTGACAATAATTAGTAATTACTTTTCTTGTCTGACAACTACTAAATATAGGTGCTTGTGAGGTCGCAATAGTCTCATATATGAGCGAGTGGTAATAATGAATTACATTTACAGCTATTAAAAGTAGCTGTAAAGCCAAAGATGAAACAAATAGAAAGCGAATTAGTAAGTCTGAATAAGTATATCAGCTCATCGGGATTTTGTTCCAGAAGAGAAGCTGATAAATTAATAGAGCAGGAAAGAGTGACAGTCAATGATCTTCCCGCATTTCCCGGCGATAGAATTATGCCCGGCGATAAAGTGGAAGTTGATGGAGAGCCGATAAAGAAAAAAAAGAAGACCGTCTACATTGCCTGTAATAAGCCAACCGGCATAACCAGTACTACAGATGTAAGAGATAAGACCAATATCATAACTTTTCTTAATCACCCTACTCGTATATTTCCTGTAGGGCGATTGGATAAAGATAGTGATGGTCTTATATTACTGACCAACGATGGTGATATTGTGAACAAGATCCTTCGCGCCAGTAATAACCATGAAAAGGAATATATAGTCATAGTAGATAAGAATATTACACCAGAGTTCATTCAGCAAATGAGCAATGGCGTGCCTATTTTGGGTACTCGTACTAAAAAATGTGAGGTAAGACAGGAAGGTAATAAGCGTTTCCGCATTACCCTTACACAGGGACTTAATCGCCAGATCCGTCGTATGTGTGAGTATCTTGGTTATGAAGTAGTGAAACTTACCCGTATCCGCATTATGAATATCAATCTGGAAGGGATGGCAGTAGGGCACTGGCGCTACCTTAGTCAACCGGAAATGGATAGGATGAATGACATGATGAGCGGATCGAGCAGTGAAGCAAAGCCGGGTAAACCAAGGTCTGCCAGAAAACCTTTCAACCCGGATGATAAACCGGAGACTGAAAAAGAGATGAAGGCAAGATTGCGTAAAGAAGCATTTCTGGAACGTGGTGCAGATGAAGGTGTAAGCACCTCAGGCAATGATATCATCGGAGTAAAGAAGGTGACCAGCCGAAAAGAAAAGGCTAAAAGAGAGAAAGAGAACTACTTTAAGATAAAGAAGGAAAAGGAGCAGAAGGCAGGCATACCCAAAGTAAAGAAGGGTAAAGCAGGTCGTGTGGTCACTGATTTTGAATCAGCAGGATTTGATGAGCAATCTATGGCAGTGGATCCGATGAGGCCGCGCAAGAAAAAAAGTGACAGTTACAAAGGTTTCAGAGATAAAGGTGGAAAGAAGGATAAGCCTGGTTTTGATGCTAAAGGAAACAAGGTCGTCAAAGGTAAAAAAGAGACCAAGGGTAGGGACAAAGGAGATGCAGGTGTTGGTAAAAAAGCCGAAAAGGGTGCAGGGCGAAGAGATGAAAAGCCAAGAAGATTAAGGCAATCTGACAGCGATGCAGCCAAGAAGAAGACTAGAAGTGAAGAAAAAGGAAAAGCCTCTACACCAAAGGGCAAACGAGCCGCAGTAAACTTTAAGACAGCTAACAAACCTACCCCAAGAGGTAGAGGATAACCAGAAGAGATATTTAAGCAGAACGTACAGGATACGTTCTGCTTTTTTATTTAAAATCTGTATCCCAGCTTCAATCCACCCTCAGCTAATCCATTAATTCCCTGATTCTCGCCGTCTAGTTTGTGTATGTAGGTGAATCCAAAACCAAAGTCCAAACCTAGATAGAAATGAGGTGTAGCATTAAAATTGATCGAATTATTGACCATTATTCCCAGCAGAAAATTACTTCGTGTTTTATATTCGGTAACAGCCGGGTTGTAAACAGGATCTGTCTTTTGACCTGCGCCAATTACAAGAGATGGTCCGATAGCGTACTTTATTTTCCCAAAACCGCCGGTAGGATAGAATTTTATGCCGGGCATAAAGTAAAACATAGCATCTTGTTTATTGCCGTTTATCTGGTCATGCGCAAGGTTAAAAGTGACCACTACAGGAAGTATATAAGCAACAATAGCCTCTCTATCAATAGCCTGTTCAAAACTAACAGCCAAACCCACGCCGTTCTCTGAGAATTGCATTGGAGCAATGGCTAAAACTTTGTTGAAAGCTGATAAAACAGGAGTTGCAGGGTATCTATAGCGAGTGGTGTCTTGTGCGTAAGCATCTTTTGTCATTGCGAGAATTATGGCTACCTGAGCAAGTAATCTTAATGTCATGATCGTGTATTTCCATTGATCTAACAGTAACCATGCCACCGGCAGTTTTTTAGGGTCCTTATTACACCTTAAAACAAAAGTGGGATAAATCGATGTTTATCCCACTTTACATTATTTATTAGAAGTGCTGTTAGAATCGATAACCAATTTTAAATCCGCTTTGTACAACGCCGGTGATGCCATCGTTTTTACCACCTATTTTATTGATGTAAGTAAAACCAAAACCAAAGTCGAGACCCAGATAAAAGTGTTCTGTTGGATTGATGTTCAATGAGTTGTTGACCAAAATGCCCACTATAAATTTACTCTGGGTGTTGTAAGTTGTTGTGGTGGTATATGGATAATTGGGGTCATAGCTTGTGCTGCTTTTTGTTTTCTCGCCCGCACCTATTACTAAAGATGGGCCGATAGCGTACTTCACATTGCCATAGCTGCTTGTAGGATAGAATTTCAGACCCGGAGAAAAATAGAACATTGCATCCTGGTGATCGCCATTCGAAACATTGTTATTGAGGTTGAATGTTGCGATCAGCGGTAGGTAATAAGATACGATGCCACCTTTATCTATTCCCTTTTCATAGCTGAACGACAAGCCTACTCCATTCTCAGTAAACTGTATCGGCGCTATAGCAATGATATTACTATTGTAAGCGTTGTGTGTAGTTGACTTTGCCGGTGCTTCGTCTGACTGTGCCTTAGCTACTCCTGAGATCAACAAAGGAAGTGCCATTATCATGAATTTTTTCCTGAACATATTTGTAGTGTTAAATGATTTTTTAATGTTGATGTTTAAAACCTGTAGCCAATTTTAAAACTGCTCTGTACCATGCCTGTAATGCCCTGATTGTTGCCGCTAAGTTGATTGATATATGTGAATCCGAAACCAAAGTCAAGACCTAAGAACATGTGAGGTGAGGGGCTGATGTTCAATGAATTGTTGACAAGAATTCCCAACATGAACTTAGTATGTGTTTCGTAAGGGTTGAAGCCGGTGAGGTATGAATAATTATCCCAGTAATGGTATTCGCCACCGGTTGTTTTTTCACCGGCACCAATTACCAAAGATGGTCCAACTGCATATTTAGCTTTCCCGTTCTTACCTGTAGGGTAAAATTTAAGACCGGGAGCAAAGTATAACATCATATCCTGGTGTTTGCCATTATGAGCTTCTGTCTGATTGTTCAGATTGAAAGTAGTCATTACCGGCATGTAATATGATATGATGCCGCTCCTGTCAATAGTTTTTTCATAACTAACAGACAGTCCAACACCATTTTCAGTTAGTTGTATAGGAGCTATGGCCAAAATATTATCGCTCAATTTCATATTGACACCGCCATAAATGTGATTGCTGCCGTGTAGTCTGTTTTTAACGTTGCCACCTTCATTTTCACCGTTAAAATGTTCTTCGGTGCCATTTTCGTAACGCACTTTTTCTACATCCCTCAGTGGTATTGAATAGACGGATCCATTGGCATTGTTCCAATTCCAGTAAATGATATTAGTACCATTGATCTCTTTTATTTTAGATTCAATAACATTTCCATTGCTTTGGAATATTCTGTCCTGAGCATACATGTTGCCCATAGAGAATAATGATACTACAGAAATAATAAATGTCTTTTTGATCATAAATAAGGTATGTGTTAGATTATCAGCATTAATTATGCCAAAAAATAGCAATTGGCAGTATTTTATTGAGGATAAATAGAATACTGTTTAATATTATCAAAAACGATAGCCGATTTTCAGTCCGCCCTGACTCAATCCTTCCACCCCATTATTTACTCCATTTAATCTGTTAAGATAGGTAAATCCTAAACCCAGTTCTACACCAAGATAAATATGATCGGTTGGGTTAAAGTTGATCGAATTATTGAGCATGACGCCAAATAAAAATTTGTCGTATGTTTGATATGTTCCCCAATAATACCCATCAGAACGTTGTTTGCCGGCACCAATAACCATTGACGGACCAATGGCGTATTTAATTTTTCCGTAGCATGATTTGGGGTAAAATTTCAATCCGGGCATCAGGTAGAACATAGGATCCTGGTGTCGTTCATCGGTTTGATAAGTTGTTGATGAATTAAAAGTTAACACAGCCGGCAATATGTAGTTGACAATGCCATTCTTATCAATGCTATGTTCATAGCTAAGGCCGAATCCTACACCAATTTCTGTGAACTGCATAGGTGACAGCCCCAAAACTTTATATTTTCTTGCTGCTGGTAATTGGTGACTTTCATTCATGTGAATGCCACTAGGCATGCCCTTATCATTTGATCTTGTATTATCAGCTTTGTCATCATCATCGGTTTGTGCAAATGCGCAACTAATTGACAATATTGAAAATGCAATTAACCCGGTCAAAAACTTGGACATGTAAAATGGTTGTAGAATTATGAATATCAATAGTAAATATACACTATATATTTATTATCCATTGTAGGTAAATGTTCCGTAAGGACCTGATATCACCAATTCTTTTTTATCTGATTCTGCTACATATCCGGATATCTGAGCTTCAATATTGAAACTTTTGGATATGGCAATGATATTTTCGGCCGTAGCCTTGTCCGTAAATATTTCCAGTCGCTGTCCCATATTGAATACCTGATACATTTCTTTCCAACTTGTACCTGCAGACTCCTGTATCATTGTAAATAACGGAGGAACCGGTAATAAATTGTTTTTGACTATGCGTAATGGTTTAGGCAAGTAATGCAGGCATTTTGTTTGCCCGCCACCACTACAATGTATGATGCCATGAATAGCATCAAAATGTTGTTCCAGCACTTTTAAAATCACTGGTCCATATGTACGTGTGGGGGAGAGAATCATTTTACCCACATCCAGCCCGGTTTCGGTTTTGTCGGTAAGTGAATATTTACCATTATAAACTACCTCTGCGGGTAAGTTGGGATCTACACTTTCCGGATAGAGGCGCGCGTAATCATTTTTCAGCATTTCATGTCTCGCACTGGTCAAACCATTGCTGCCCATGCCGCTGTTGTATTCATCTTCATACGTAGCTTGTCCGTAGCTAGCCAAAGATACGATCACATCGCCGGCCTGCATTTTTTCTGTTGTTACCAACTTGTCACGGCGCATGCGGCAGCCCATGGTGCCATCTACAATAACAGTTCTAACTACATCACCTACGTCGGCTGTTTCGCCACCCATCAGGTGAACAGTCAGTCCATATTCGCTTAGTTTATCAAAATAAGATTGTGTACCGTTGATCAATTCGGCTATTACTTCAGCAGGAATAAGATTTTTATTTCGGCCAATCGTTGATGAGTATGTGAACGGACCCACTGCGCCTACGCAAAGCATATCGTCTATGTTCATTACAATAGAATCGATAGATATTCCTTTCCATACGCTAAGGTCGCCTGTTTCTTTCCAGTACATATAGGCCAGTATGGATTTGGTTCCTGCACCATCTGCATGCATCAGATTACAGTAGTCTTCGTCATTGCCCCAATAATCAGGATATACCTTGCAAAATGCATTCGGGTAAAGCCCTTTGTCCAGCTTTTCAATGGCTTTGTGTACGTCTTCCTTCTGTGCGGATACGCCGCGTTGGTTATATCTGTTCAATGTCTATGTTTCAGACCGCAAAAGTAACCTTTTGAAAAGTAAAAAGTAAACACTAAAGCCTAAAAGCTATAGAAGGGGGGGGGATGTTTCTATGTTTTACTTGCCGACAAGACAAAAAAAGATCTCCCGTATTTCGGGAGATCTAAGTATGAGATGATATTTATATTTATTTGCTTGCCGCATTTACCTTCTCGTATGCCACATTAGTGCTTACAAACTCAGGTACAAGATCTTTCATAAGATATACCGTCTCCAGCGTATAGTGCTGCTTTGCGCAGGCTATTAATTTTTCCACTCTTTTGCTTACATCCGCAAAGTTATATTCGCGTACATCAGCTATCAAGATCTTTTCATGATACGTAGGACGAGTATTTTCCGCGTTATTGAGCAGTTCTTCATAGAGTTTCTCACCCGGTCTTAGTCCGCTGTAAACGATCTGAATATCAACGTCAGGTTCTTTACCTGCAAGTCTTATTACTTTTTTCGCCAGATCAGCGATCTTGACCGGTTTGCCCATGTCAAAAACAAATATTTCTCCACCCTGTCCCATTACTCCTGCTTCCAGCACCAATACACATGCTTCAGGTATGGTCATGAAATAACGAGTGATCTCGGGGTGGGTAACAGTAATAGGGCCGCCTTTTTCCAATTGCATTTTAAAGCGTGGTATTACAGAGCCATTCGATCCCAATACATTACCAAATCGAGTGGTAACAAACTTGGTAATGCGTGGACTGCCATCTTCTTTGTGCAGTTCCATTTCATTGAGCATCGATTTGTAGAAACTCTGTGTAAAGATCTCGGCAATACGTTTGGATGCTCCCATTACATTAGTTGGGTTTACCGCTTTATCTGTAGAGATCATTACAAATTTTTCTACGTCATTGGCTACCGATAATTCTGCGAGGTTTTTTGTGCCAAGCACATTGTTCATAACAGCTATCGAGGGATTGTCTTCCATCAATGGCACATGCTTGTAGGCAGCAGCGTGAAATACTATTTGAGGATTATAGACCTCGAAAAGATGTTCCATACGTTGCCGGTCTGTAATATCTCCTAAGTAGGCCTTTATGTTAGCATTTTTGTATTTCTCCTGTATTTCAAGCGTAAATTCATGCATCGGTGTCTCTGCCTGATCGCATAATATGATCAGAGACGGACGATAGTTAAGTAGTTGGCGTACCAGCTCACTTCCTATTGATCCGGCTGCTCCTGTAACCAGAATTTTCTTGCCTTTTAATTCAGTATATATTGCTTCATTGTGGATCTTGATGACCTCTCTTTCCAACAGATCTTCAATGTTGATATTCTGTAGTTGTTGAGTATCCAACTTGCCATTCAGCCAGTCGCGCATAGTAGGTACTTGCTGTATCCTTATGCCATATTGAAGGCAATTATCTACCAATGCATTCAATTTCTCTTTTTCATTGATCTTATTGACAAAGATCACCAACTCTACGCCTTCATCTTTTAATTTACCAATGTTACTTTCGCTGGTCGTGTAGATAGGAATACCTTCCAGTAATTTACCGTTGCCACTCAAATTATCATCGAGGAATGCAACCACCTGCATATCGCCATTTGGCAGGTTGTTCATAACATTCTTGATGTGAAGGCCGTTGGCCGAAGCATTGTAAACCGCAACTTTTTTTCTTGGTACTTTCTCGCCTTCTGAATATAATTTATAGAATTGGAAGCAATACCTTACAGCCAATCTGTACGATATAATAACAAAGCTGGTAATGAAAAAGTTGATGGTAACCAACTGGAGGGTAAAATAGTTCTGAGAGTGATAGACAAAAATATTAACTGCCAGATAAAAAAATGATGCTATCGCATTCACCATTACCAGTCTGGATGTGTCCTCAATATTCGTATATCTTACTATGCCGGCATAGCTTTTGAAAATGTAAAATAATGCAGCATTGAGCAGCAATACAACTGCCGTCATAGATCTAAGTCCCACTACTACATGAGGCCATAAAAAATTCATTTTCAATGCTCTTGCCAAAAAGAGGCAGAAACAAACTAAAAACAAATCCAATAAGAAAACCAGCCATCTGGGAAGAATGCGTATCTTATAAGCCATAATCAATATTTAAAAAATCACAAATCAAAACCACAATCTTAACTTTCTGAATGACAAAAGTACATTGTATTCTTCGGCAATACAATGATCAAAATGAACATTAATAATACCTTAATGCGTAAGTCATTTACTGCAATATACTAATGTTCTAAATAAAAAACAAACAAACATATGTTATAAGGAGTTATAAGTAAATCTATTACTAATTAATTTTTATTTTTTTATGTTGTCAAAAATAACGAATTTAGCAGGAATTAAATACAGGGAATTTGCTGGAAGGTAAAAATATACTCATAGTAGATGATAATAAGCTGAATCAGAAGATACTAAGCTTTGTTCTCGAAAAGAATGGTGCGCTGATAAAGGTGGCAGATAACGGATTGGAAGCGGTAGAATGTGTACTTTTTCAACGCTTCGATGCGATAGTTATGGATATCCAGATGCCTGAATTGGGTGGACTGGAGGCTTCGCGCTACATAAAATTTGAGATGGGGTTAAATATTCCGATCATAGGACTTACTGCTAATAATGTTGAAGACGAGAAAGCAGTCTGGACTGCAGCGGGAATGAATATGTGCGTCTCCAAGCCTTTCGATCCCCCAGCATTATGCGAACTAATTATTCAGCTCATTGAAAATAATATGGCATGCCAATACAACACCCTTTAATTGATCTCAGCTACATAAATGAAATTTCGGGCGGGGATGAAGGATACATCCGCGAGGTAGTAGGCATATTTGTAGATACAATGGCTTCCGGTATGCCGAAACTTACTGATCTTATAAGGAACAGTGGAGATTTTGACAGTATTCAAAAGCAGGCACATTTTCTTAAATCATCTGCGGGGATCATCAAGATCACCGGTGTTTATGATAATTTGGTGAAGATTGACCTGCTTTCAAAACAAAGAACCGGTCTTGATGAGATCAAACAATCACTCAATGTGATCATAACAAATTACAACGAAGCTCTTCCTTTCCTTATTGCAGGAAGGTCATAATTCTATATCTGTAAGACATTTAACATATACTGTAGGAAGGTCGGGGCAATTCTCTTAGGGTTGTTGGCTACATATGTATTACCTTTGCACCCTCCAAAAAAAGCGAATACTCATGAACAAGAAATCAGGTTCTGCATCCGGCAGAGAAAATAATAATGAAAACGGGTATCAACGCAAGGAGGATGGCGGTACCGGAAAGCCATTTGGCAGAAGTAAATATGCAGGTGGAGATAGTAATCCATTTAAGAGAAGCAGCGCAGCAAAAGAAGATAAACCATATAAGAAAGACGGTGCAGATAAGGTAAGACCTGCTTTTCAAAAGCCGGCTGATGATGCAGACAATCCGTGGAAGCGGCCAAGCAAAGGTGGTGATAAGAAAAAGCCATTTGCCAAAGCAGAGGGTCAGGAAGCAGATAGCGATAATCCTTGGAGAAGAGAGAAAAAAGGTGGTGCACGCAGCAAGCCTTTTGAAAAAAGAGATGCTGATAGTTCTTTCAATGACCGTAAACCTCGTGAAGAGGGTGATAACCCGTGGAAGCGTGAAGGAAAAGGAGCAGACAGAAAGAAGCCATTTGAAAAAAGAGATGGTGACGCGCCTTATGCCGATCGCAAACCGCGAACAGATGCGGATAATACATGGAAGAGAACAGAGAAAGGTGATAGAAAGAAGCCTTTTGAAAAGAGAGATAGTGATAGCAGATATCCACGTGAGGAATACAATGGTAAAGAAGCTGAAGTAAAGTGGGAGCGTAGTAATGAGGATGGTAAGAAACCATTTCCTAAGAAAGACCGAAACGAGAAAAGACCTTTCCCTAAAAAGGACGGAGATGCTGCATTTGGCGCTCGTAAACCTTTTGCGAAGAAAGATGGTGCCGCACCTTATGCCCGTAAAACACGCACAGAAGGCGATGCAGAGGGTACATGGAAGAAAAAAGATGGTGCAGAAGGAAAGAAGCCTTTTGCTAAAAAGGATGGTTCTGAAGGTAGCTTATGGCAGAAGGGTATAGATTATAGTGATAGGGGGATGCCCAAAAAGACCGGCGAAAAGCGAGCTATAAAGGAAAGTGATAAACCTTTCTTCCAACGCGATGCCGCTAAGGGTGCGAGTGCAGACATGGATGCAGCTGAAGAGACCCAATACGAATCTTTTGAGATCAATGATGAGTTGCTGGAAGAAAAGCGCAAAAACAGGAAGACAGCTGTAAGAAAGGACGATCCTGCACGTGCATTTAAGAAAGAGACCAATCAGCCAATCTCATCAAGATATGGTGATAAACCTGTAAAGAAGGAAGCCGCTGATCGCAAGCCTAAGAATAAAATAGAAAAATCGGACGAAAAGAGGCCATTCAAAAAGGCTCCGGGAGAGGGTAAAAAACCATTTGATCGTAAAGACAGACATCCGGAAACAGATGCTGATTTTGATGATGAGCCGATCCGTAAAAAGAAAAGACGCCATCATGATGATGACGATTATGAAGAGGAAGAAGTAAAGGGGCCTGAATCTATGCCGTTGAACAAATACCTTGCACATAGTGGGGTATGCAGTCGCAGAGATGCTGCTGTATTGGTAAAAGAGGGTAAGGTCAAGATCAATGGAGAAGTGATCACTAATCCGGGACATAAAGTTGAGGATAATGATGTTGTTTATTTCAATGATAAAAAACTGACCATCCAAAGAGGTATGGTCTATATTTTACTCAACAAGCCAAAAGATTATATAACAACTAATGATGACCCTCAGGGCCGCAAAACGGTGATGCAGTTAGTAGCAACTGCGGAGGGTGAGCGACTTTTCCCTGTTGGTCGTTTAGATAGGAACACATCCGGTCTTTTGCTGATCACTAATGACGGTGATCTGACCCAGAAGTTGGCTCATCCGTCAAACAGAGTAAAGAAAATATATCAGGTAACACTTGATAAGCCTGTAACTAAGGCAGATTTTGATAAGATCATCAACGGTCTAGAGTTAGAGGATGGTATAGCTCATGTAGATGCGCTGGCGTACCTGGAAACCAAGAGTGAACTGGGTATAGAAATTCATATTGGTCGTAATAGAATTGTAAGGCGTATATTCGAAAGCCTGGGTTATGTAGTAGAAAAACTGGATAGGGTGATGTATGCTAATCTGACCAAGAAAAACCTGCCTCGTGGAAAATGGCGCTATCTTAATGAGCGTGAGATCGTATTATTAAAGCATTTCAAATCATAAAATATGTTAGTTGTAAGAAAGGGCATAAAACGAATAGTTTTATGCCCTTTCTCATTTTATGTACATATTCCGAGTAGATATCAGCAAAAATTGTTGGTAACTGAATTTAAAAGCTTATTTATTTATAATTAGCTATCTATAAATATTATTTATTTTATTAACTTGCGCCAGAAGAAAAAATAATTGTCATTACTAACAATTGTAGTGCTACTGTCGTCATATATAACAGACACAGTAAATGCTGTATTAATAAATAAAAATATAATTAACTAACCATCAAAAAAACAGTTATGAAAAAACATTTCCTATTGACCATTGTCGCATTGTTGGCATGTGTTGCCTCCTTTGCTTCCATATCAGGACCAACCTCGGCCTGCACCGGCGTTACCGTTTATTATCACGATAGTGTTTCTACCGGTGGAACATGGAGTAGCAGTAACACTGCTGTTGCTACCATTAATTCATCTACGGGTGTAGGTGTTACAGTAGGGGTAGGTACTACCACTATCAGCTATACTACATTACTGACCACAGATACCTATGTATTGACCGTTTCAGCTGCACCGGCACCTATTACAGGTACTTTAAGCGTTTGTGCTGGTGCTACCACAACACTTGCTGATGCTACAATTGGTGGAACCTGGAGCTCATCTGCTTCCTACATTGCTACTGTTAATTCAGGTGGTACTGTATATGGAGTTGCCGGCGGTTCTGCAACAATATACTATACCGTTGCCGGCGGTTGTTCTGTAAGTGCTACAGTAACTGTAGGCGCTCCTTTTGTTGATTCTATATATGGAGGTGGTTCTATATGTATTGGAAGTTCAACAACCTTAACAGATGTTACAATTGGTGGTGTTTGGACTGTAGCAAATCCTACTGTTGCTACTATTAGTCCTACAGGTATAGTTACAGGTCTTACAGCTGGAGGTACATTGGTATCATACACTGTTTCTGGTTCTTGCGGATCATCTACTGCTGTTGCTTATGTAAGTGTATCGGGTACTACAGGAACCGGTTCTATTTCAGGTCCTTCTTCTGTATATGTAGGTAATACTATCAACCTTACAGATGGTGTTTCTGGTGGTGTATGGAGTTCTTCAGCTTCAAGCGTTGCAACTGTATCTGCAACAGGTGTTGTTACAGGAGTTACAGCAGGTACAGCTACTATCAGCTATGGTGTTACAGGTTGCGGTGGATTGGCCTATGCTACTCATTCTGTTACAGTTAGTGCATTTGGTGGTATATCAGGTAATGTTAACTTCGGATCTACTGCACATTATGGTCCGGTAAAGATCTGGGTGATTACTCTGAGTGGTACAATTCTGGCTGCTATCGATTCAACAGTGGTTTACTCTGCAGGTACAAGTGTTCCTTACTCTTTCGCAAGCGAACCAACTAATTCATATCGTATCAAGGCAGCTACTATGGATTCAGTATTCGTAGGTACAGGTTTCATTCCTACTTACCACACCAGTAGCTTCTATTGGAGCACTGCCAATGTTCTGGCTCATACAGCTGGTGTTGCAGATATCAACCAGGATATCAATATGGCATATGGTACTGTTACTTCAGGTCCTGGTTTTGTAGCAGGTGATGTTACTTCAGGAGCAAACAAGGGTACTGCTTCAGCTGTTCCGGTTTCCAATATGATCATGTATATTTTCAACGCATCTAGTTTGCAGCTAATGCAGGCGGTACGTACAGATGCTGCGGGTCATTATTCATTCAGCAATTTGCCTGTAGGTGCTACTTACTATGTATTCCCTGATTCATTGAACTATCAGACAACGCCATATTCTTCAATATCGCTCACAGCGGCTGCGCCCTCAGTAACAACAGCCAGCTTCTATCAGCATACAGTGGCACCTTTAACTATTAAGCCAATATATGCAGTAGGTGTTAACGAGGTTGCTGCTACAGCATCTATCCTTGCATTCCCTAACCCTACAAATGGTAAGGTACATATTACATGGAACATGCCATCTGCAGAAGATGCTACAGTGATAGTTGCTGACATCACCGGTCGTGAAGTTTTCCGTAGCAACATTAACATGACTGCAGGTGCAGGTGTTAACCAGATAGATCTGTCTTCATTGACCAATGGTTTGTACACTATCTCTGTAAAGTCTGCTGCTGTTAATTACAACAACAAAATACAAGTACAGCACTAATATTTAGTGAGTATGTTTAGTTTTATCACAGGGGAAGCAGAAATGCTTCCCCTGTGATTTTTTGTAAATAACTGGCTGATGTGTCTAAACTCTGTCATTTTTCGGGACTAAAAATATTGAATTAATATTTTTTTGTTTTTCTCAAATAAAAGCAAACCATTTATAAAGTATTGGTGTCTTTTAAATAGCAATGGATGATATTTTGAAAAATGTTACCATTAGATAGCGTTGTTATTAATTTTAACTGTAAACTAATAATCGATTATGAAAAAGGAAATTCTACTCAGTCTGGGCATCTTGCTGATATGCCTTAAATCATTTGCTCTTACCCCAATTACAGGTGTTTTCGGGAGTTGTGTATCAGGTACTCAACCACTTTATAATGTCACTCCGGGTGGCTCCTGGGTGAGTCATGATTTGACGATAGCTACTGTTTCACCAAGTGGGGTTGTTACTGGTGTGAGTGCAGGCACTGTAATTATTCACTATTATGTGGCACCTGATACAGTGATGATATATTTTACAGTATCTCCACAACCAGCACCCATAAACAGTGGTGCTGTTTCTTATGCGCAGATGTGCTTGGGCGTCCCTTATAATTTTACAAATACTGTACCCGGTGGGGTATGGTCGAGTACTAATACTGCTATCTCAACCATTGATGCGTCTTCAGGAGTTGCATATGGAGTAGGTTATGGATATTGTAATACAGTATATACAATGGGTACGGGGTGTAGTACCACTTTACCAGTGTGGTTAGTTGGGTATACAGATACGCTTATTTCAGGCAACCCGGGCACATCTACCACTTTTTGTGTGGGGTCGGCTATAACCTTATGGGATAGTACTTATACGGGTACCTGGTCGTCGTCCAATCCTGCGGTGGCGACTATTTCAGCACATGCTTTAGGTGGCTGGGGTGGCACCACTTACTGGGGTGATACGGGCATGATAGTAGGCCTTTCTGCAGGTACAGCTGTAATATCGTACAGCTCAACCAGTGTCTGCGGCCCACAGCTGGCTACAACAACTGTGCATATAGTTGGTAGTGTGGCTGCAATAGCAGGACCTGCCTCGGTTATGAGCGGGTCTTCTATAACCCTTGTAAATGCGGTAACAGGTGGCACATGGTCTGTCTCGCCTTCATCCATTGCAAGTATAGATCCGGTGACTGGTGTGTTGACCGGCCTTTCGCTGGGTACGGCAATTATTACTTATTCAGCCTCAGGTACAACATGCGGCCCGTCATCTGTAACCCATACAGTGACGGTTACCAGTAGCGCCCCGCCACCAACAGGTATTTCAGGTCACGTCAATTTTTCAGGTACTCCTGTAACAGGCCCTATCAAAGTATGGCTAATACAGGATTCGTCTTTTATGTTATACGCCGTTGATTCAACAATAACTTATAGCACAGGGTCTAGCGCTGCTTATAATTTTATAGTGCCCACTGCGGGCACATTCAGGGTCAAGGCTGCAGTGACCGGTATAACTTATGGCATTTCTACAGCGGGGTATATTCCTACCTATCATACCAATGATTTTTATTGGTTCTCATGCAATTTAATTAACCACATTGCCGGAGTAGATGATGTAAATCAGGATATAAATATGGCATATGGCACAGTAACTACAGGGCCCGGATTTATTGCAGGTCATGTTTATTATGGTGCTAATAAGGGAACGAGCACAGGAATTCCCGTTGGTGGAATGATGATGTATGTCTTCAACGCCACAACGTCTCAGCTGATGCAGTCGGTGCGTACCGATGCTACAGGGTACTATTCGGTCTCAGACCTTCCAGTTGGGGCTACTTACTTTGTATTCCCCGATTCGCTCAATTACCTAACGACTCCTTTTAACGGTATAACGCTTACTTCAGCGCATCCTGATATGACATCAGCAAATTTTACACAGCATACTATTGCCGGTACTATCACCCCCGACGTTACGACTGATATAAGTACTAATAAGCCATGTACAGCGTCTATCTTAACATTTCCTAACCCTACAAATGGTAAGGTACATATTACATGGAACATGCCATCTGCAGAAGATGCTACCGTGATAGTTGCTGACATCACCGGTCGTGAAGTTTTCCGTAGCAACATTAACATGACTGCAGGTGCAGGAGTTAACCAGATAGATCTGTCTTCATTGACCAATGGTTTGTACACTATCTCTGTAAAGTCTGCTGCTATTAATTACAACAACAAAATACAGGTACAGCACTAATTGTGCGATCAGTTCTATTTTTTAAATGAAGGAGGCAATTTGCCTCCTTCATTGCATTTGAGGTGTGAGTGTTTAGTTAAATTGATCTATCTGTTTGATTGGTATCATTTAATGATGATAGCTTTTCTATAAATTTATAATATGGTCAAACTACCTGCACTGATATTATGTTTCCTTTCTGCATTTTGTGTTACTGCTCAGCAATTGAAGCCGGGTTTTGATGCGGCTGAATATGAGGCTACACTGAGAAGGTCGGCTGTGCAGGTAGATACCAAATTCAGGGGTGCTACACCAAAGGAGACTGGATACACAAGAGTTTACAGAGGCAAGGAAGTAGGGTTGCATAATAAGTGGGATCTATGGATCAACAGAGATACCAGTATCATGGTCATCAATTTCAGGGGGACAACGTATGATGTGGACAGTTGGCTGGAGAACTTTTACAGTGCAATGATACCTGCCACAGGAGAACTGAAACTGGATAGTAATTATACTTTTCATTATAAGTTGGCCAGTGATCCGAAAGCAACTGTGCATGTAGGTTGGACTATAGGATTGGGAAGTATGGCTCCTGAGGTGATGGCAAAAGTTAAGGAATACAGGGCCCGCGGAGTGAAGCAAGTAATAATAGAAGGACATAGTCAGGGTGGGGCATTGAGTACGTTAATGACTTCTTATTTACATTATCAACAGGTGGACGGGAACCTGCCTAAGGATATTGTATTTAAGACCTATGCAAGCGCAGCACCTAAAGTTGGTAATCTATATTATGCTTATGACTTTGATTATATAACCCGCGGAGGTTGGGCATTCACAGTAGTGAATACCGCCGATTGGGTGCCGGAAACCCCGGTGTCCATTCAAACACCGGGTGACTTTAACAAGCTCAATCCATTTACTAATTCTCAAGAACAAGTGGCGTCTCAGAAATGGTATATAAGACTGGCTTTAAAGCATGTTTATGGCAGATTGTCAAAGACGCCGCGACGAGCGCAGCGAACCTATGATCGATATGTAGGAAAGCAAGCATACAAACAAGTAAAAAAATATTTGCCACGTTTGGAACAACCCAGATATAGTGGTACCTGTAATTATATGAGAGCAGGTAGTCCTATTGTGTTGCAGCCGGATGGTGACTACTATAAGAAGTTTCCGGATTCAGGGAACAATGTATTCAGGCATCATATATTTGAGCCGTACTATTATCTGATCAAGAAGACCTATAGCCCTGTAATTGCACCAGATAGTAAAGGAATTAATTAGCTTTTTCTGCCGCCTTCTAATTCAAGAAGCGCTTCGAGTACATGATGTGTGATGGGGCATGATAGTGAGTTTTTAAGGGTGAGGGGGACTCGTTTTATGAGCACGTCTTCATCGGTATAAGGGTAGCGGGCACAATCGCCGGGGCGGTCATCATAGATATTGCAGGTATTATATTCGGCCAAGAAAGGACATGGTTTTGTGCGAGACACATAGTCTCCTTCGCTGTCAAGTATCAAGTATCGAGCTACCAACTCACCTTCTTTTATTCTCAGGCTTTTGGCAATACGTTTGATATCCGGTTGTTTAAACCGAGGAGAATAATTCTTGCAACAATTGGCGCATTCCAGACAGTCGATCTTTGCAAAAGCTTCATCATTAAGACGTGGCAATGCTCTAAGAATATTGTTCTTGTTGCCCCGCTCCAGCATATATTTATACTGTTTCTGATGTTCTTTCGATTCTTTCTCCCAGTCTGCGTCTATCATGACCTATTATATACTCATTTTGTCCATTATTCTTTCCAGGTCTTCGTCGCTATAGAATTCTATAAGGATGCTTCCCTTGCCGTTCTTTTTACGAGCCAGCTTTACTCTGGTGGAAAGTTGTGAAGCCATGTTGTCTTCTATGCGTTTATATGCGGGCGGCAATTTGGCAGTAGTCAGTGCGGCTTCTTTAGGCGCACGTTCTGTAGCCATGTCTTTTACCAACTGTTCAACTTGTCTTACAGATAGTCCGCGGGTAATTGTCTCGCGGAAGGCATACAATTGCTGATCTACATGGTCGAGGCCAATGATAGCTCTTGCATGACCCATGCTCAATTGACCGTCTCTTACCGCCTTTTGTACATCAGGTGGTAACTTCAATAAGCGCAGATAGTTGGCAACAGTGCTGCGTTCTTTCTTCATACGGTCTGATACCTGCTCTTGAGTGAGTTCGCACTCATCCATAAGCCTGCGGTAGCTCATTGCAATTTCAATTGCATTGAGGTTTTCGCGTTGCAGGTTCTCGAGTAAAGCCATTTCGAGTAATTCCTGACTACCTGCTGTACGAACGTAAGCAGGAATATCTGTAAGGCCGGCCATTTTTGAAGCGCGCCAGCGGCGTTCTCCTGAAATAAGCTGGTATTTATTGGTGCCGGTCTTTATGACTGTTACCGGTTGAATAATATCATGGAGTTTTATACTCTCAGAAAGTTCCTTGAGAGCCTGCTCATCAAAATCGTGGCGAGGCTGTTTAGGGTTTACTTCTATCTGGCTAACTGGAATGCGGGCAATACTATTGGTATTGTTGCTATTTGCTGCATTGTTGTTATTTTGTCCGGCAGCAGCAGGAACACCCTGTTTTGGTGTGTTTATTTCTTCGTCTATATTATCGAGCAGTGCGCGAATTCCTTTACCCAGCGCTGATTTCTTATTTAATTGCGACATGCTATTTCTCGAAAATTTTATCTTCGTTCTTGATATTGGTCATGTTATTCTTCTGGAGTATTTCTTTAGCCAGATTGAGGTAGTTGACCGCACCAGTGCTTTCTGCATCGTATAACAGTACCGGCTTACCGAAGCTAGGAGCCTCTCCCAGACGGGTGTTGCGATGAAGAATGGTGTTGAATACTAATTCGGAGAAGTGATTTTTAATTTCTTCGACGACCTGATTAGAGAGTCTTAGGCGACCATCGTACATGGTCATCAATATACCTTCTATCTTGAGTTCTGAATTGATGCGAGTTTGGACGATCTTAATGGTGTTGAGCAATTTACCCAAACCTTCCAATGCAAAGTATTCGCATTGAACAGGAATGATAACGCTATCGGCAGCAGACAGAGAGTTGACGGTGATCAGACCCAATGAAGGAGAGCAGTCGATAATGATGAAATCATAGTTGTTCTGTTCAGCTTCGAGTGCTTTGCGTAATACATGTTCTCTGTTGGGATGATTGATCAATTCTATCTCGGCACCTACTAAGTCAAGATGGCTTGGTAATAAGTACAGATTAGGCGTTTCTGTCTCTAAAACGACCTGATTTACGGGTGTTTCGTTGACCATACAATCGTAAAGGCTCAACTGAATATTTCTCAGATCAAACCCGTTACCTGTAGTGCTGTTGGCCTGCGGATCAGCATCTACCAATAATGTTCTATATTCCAGTACAGCTAAACTGGCTGCAAGATTGATTGCAGTTGTTGTTTTGCCTACTCCTCCTTTCTGATTCGCTATCGCGATTACTTTTGCCATTTTTATGTTTTTGCAAAGGGGGTAAAGTATCAAGTAAGAGATATAAAGTATTGCTGAATATCCTTTTACTCAATGTTCTTGTATATCCCCAATGTGTAATATACCTTGTTGTTGTTTTCGTATAGAACGAATTCCACTTAATTACATTTCGATGGTCTCGCCAATTGCAGGTAGCAGCAATTCATTGCCGGCGGCGCTGAACTTAGCCAATGCGTCTTCTTTGTTGATCTTGATGTAACCAAACGTATCGTAATGTACGCCAATTATTTTTTTACATTGGATAAATTCTGCTGCTATTACTGCGTCGTCCATATCCATAGTGAAGTTGCCACCAATAGGTAATACGGCGAAATCGAGTTTAGCATAACGCGGGATCAATTGCATGTCCATTGTAACGCATGTATCACCGGAATAATAGAATTTCTTTTCTGCACCATGCAGGATAAAACCGCCGGGAGCACCACCGCTGCTGCCATCAGGCATAGTGCTGCTGTGAGCTGCAGGAACAAAATGCAACTTGCCGAAAGGGAAGGTCATTGACCCGAAGTTGATAGGATGAATATTTTCCACACCTTGTTTCTTCACCCAGTCGCATACTTCATAAGCAGCAATTACCAATGCACCTGTGCGCTTAGCAATACTTGCCGTGTCAGCAACATGATCACCATGACCATGAGACAGCAAGATAAAATCTGCTTCGATTGTATCTACATCAATATGTTTTGCCAATTCATTGTGCGTAATGAATGGATCAAAAAGTATCTTTTTGCCACCTGTTTCTACCGCAAAACATGCGTGTCCATAGAAAGTAAATTTCATACCTAATGTTGCTGATTTTTAAAGGTGCAAAGTTAGTTATTCTACTCGTAAGAATATTAAGAATGTGAGAATGTAGCGAATATGAAAATATGAATTGTGTTGGTTATGGGGTAAGTCATCTATTTTCAGTTCATAAGAGGTGTTTTTTTATCAATTGTTCATTTTTTTAGTGTTTATATGGCTTAATTGTTTGGAGATTAGTGTGTTGTATATGATTTAATATTCTTTTGAGAATTTATTTTCCCGGATTTCTACTATTGACTTGTCCCAAGATTGGTTTGTTGGCTCTTTTCGAGCGTTGCAAACGACCTGCAGATGAACCCTAGTTGCGAACCAGGGCCAGTGTTGGGATGTTTTGTTCTGCAGGTGTAGAGACGCAACCTTTGATATAAACTCCGTGTGAACATTAGTCACTACAAAAGGTTTATTTGAAAAGTGGCAGTTTTTAATAAAAGTGGCAGTTTTTTGATGGGTATTTCACTGAATCGCCCTATAGGTAAGGTTTTTGAGGTTTCAGATGAATTGCCACTTTCTGCCACTTTCTGCTACTTTTTGCCACTTACTTCCACTTTTGAGAACTGTCATTCGAGGTGCCTCGTCCCTAAATAGGTTTATACATTGGTCAGATAATCCCTGTATTTGTTTAGTGATATTATAATCGGGTTATCTATGATCGCAGATCGTATGGGTGTTTATCAGATAGTTCTATATTTCAATGATCAACAGAAAATGATGCTTGAGGGGTGCAAATTAGGATGTGAATCAGGATTTGAAAAATAAAGATATTCACAAAATTTACGTCTGAGTCGTCTGAAACGTGCTGTGGGTAAGGTTTTGGGTGGGGGGATTTTTGTGGATATGTTTTTTTGAATGATGTACAAACCATAAAGAAATTTGACCTAACCTAAAAACGCCCCGAAGGGCGTTTTTTATTTCAGCATTGCGTTTGGATCTTTAGGATTGCTGTTCATCTTTTTCCATCCTATTATTTTATGGAGACCGAAATGGAAGGATTGGCCAATGTTAAGGTTAATGGCATTTACTGCTGCATTACCTCCACCAGATCTTAAGTAACTAATTCCCCCCACGTCTGCATGAATACCATAGCCTTTTATCAGATTGATACCTACGGCAGGTAGCAGCGTTACGTTAAGACCATTCGGCTGAGTAGCGGAAATAAAATAAGGTTGATACACAACCGGGTAATTATATTGTAGTACTGTGCTATTCATAGTATAGTCGTGATGGGTAGCAGATAGTTGAGAATATAGATAAAGGTTTTTAGAGACCCAATAGGTATATCTGCCGTATATACCTATGTTCCAGGCCTTGAAAGTTGCTTTATATGTATTAACACCGGAATTATCGCCTATAAGTTGTTGCTGGCTGCCATAACCGCCAAGTATGCCGACAGCAAAGTGATCGTTCAATTGTCGGCCTACAGCAATGTTGACAGATGCTCCGTTCAAGGATAAGTCGGGGCTACTGCTTGAGTAGGAAGGTATAGATTGGTGGTTGGCAGCAGCGCCGGCATCCACTATCCAAGTGTTTTTTTGCGCGAAAGAAGTGGTTGAGGAGAGCAGGATAGCAGAAGATGCCAGCAAAATGATCTGTTTCATAAATAAGTGGTTTGTGAGTGAGTTGTAAATGTATAAGATGAATTCATTATGAATTGTTAAGGTAGTATGGCATATTTATAAGAAAATATTAAAATGACTTTTTACTGTTTAAATGATCTCGGAGAGTTAACTCAACTTTTGTTGTTAGTTATTTCGTGATAAAAAGAAAATATGGAATGAATCTCAGTGAAAGTCATCCATATCTATGGTGGGTAGGGTGACAAAAGTGATCATACTACATCAAGCATAGGGTAATACAACAAACAACCCGTTACAACAGAGTTGTAACGGGTTGAACTATTGTTGTGTGAAAAATACTAAGCTAGAGCAGTAGCATCTTCGATAAGTACACTAGTCTTGTTATTGAGTACTTCGACAAAGCCTGCAGAAATTTCGTAAACATCTGTGTTGTGCTTATCCACAAGTACTTTCATTTTTCCCTTACCCAGAGCCGCGATCATTGCGGCGTGGTTGTCGAGTACTTCAAATGAACCGTTGGTGCCCGGTAACTGAATACCGTAAACGTTTCCTGCAAATACTTTATGTTCGGGTGTTAATATTTCTAATTGCATGTAATTATTATTAGCTGATTTGGTTATTAGCTGATCAGCTGAGTGAATCGGCCAATTTAGCTGTTTGAGATCAATTATATAAAGATGGGAATAATCAGCAATGAGCTAATTATTCCCATCAGCTAATTAATTTTTTGCTTGTTCCATCAGTTTCTTACCCTTAGCGATAGCATCATCTATGCTACCTACCAGGTTGAAGGCTGCTTCAGGATACTCATCAACTTCACCATCCATGATCATATTGAAACCACGGATAGTTTCTTCGATAGGTACCAATACACCCTTAAGACCAGTAAAGGCTTCAGCCACGTGGAAAGGCTGAGACAAGAAGCGCTGTACTTTACGAGCACGAGCAACTGTCATTTTATCTTCTTCACTCAACTCATCCATACCCAAGATAGCGATGATGTCCTGAAGCTCCTTGTAGCGCTGAAGTATCAGCTTAACACGGTTAGCGCAGTTATAGTGCAGATCGCCAACGATAATAGGAGTAAGGATACGAGAAGTAGATTCCAGCGGGCTCACGGCAGGGTAGATACCAAGGTCAGCGATCTTACGATCCAATACTGTGGTAGCATCCAAGTGAGCGAAGGTAGTAGCCGGAGCCGGATCGGTAAGGTCATCCGCAGGTACATAAACCGCCTGAACCGAAGTGATCGAACCATTCTTAGTAGAAGTGATACGCTCCTGCATCAGACCCATTTCAGTAGCCAAAGTAGGCTGGTAACCCACGGCTGATGGCATACGACCCAAGAGAGCCGATACCTCAGAACCTGCCTGAGTGAAACGGAAGATATTATCTACGAAGAAAAGGATATCCTTTCCTTTACCAGTACCATCACCATCACGGAAATATTCTGCGATAGTCAGACCAGAAAGCGCCACACGAGCACGAGCTCCCGGTGGTTCGTTCATCTGTCCGAATACGAAAGTTGCTTTACTATCTTTAAGTTCTTCGAGGTCAACTGAGCTAAGATCCCAACCACCTTCTTCCATAGAGTGGATGAATTTCTTACCATACTTAACGATACCTGCTTCGATCATTTCGCGCATAAGGTCATTACCTTCACGAGTACGCTCACCTACACCTGCGAATACAGACAGACCTGCATAAGCCTTTGCGATGTTGTTGATCAATTCCTGGATCAATACTGTTTTACCCACACCGGCACCACCGAACAAACCGATCTTACCACCCTTAGCGTAAGGTTCGATAAGGTCGATCACCTTGATACCTGTATAAAGGATCTCAGAAGAAGTTGTGAGGTTTTCAAACTTTGGTGGCTTTGCGTGAATAGGACGAGCATTAGCACGATCAGGAGCAGGAAGACCATCGATCGCATCACCAGTTACATTGAACAGACGGCCATTGATCTGGTCGCCAATCGGCATAGCGATAGCTTTACCAGTATCTCTTACTTCTGTGCCGCGCACAAGACCTTCAGTACCGTCCATGGCTACAGCGCGTACACTATCTTCACCGAGGTGCTGCTGTACTTCAAGCACCAATTTATCACCGTTCTCACGGGTAAGTTCAAGTGCATTAAAAATCTCGGGTAACTTGCTATCACCACTGAAATAAACGTCCACAACCGGACCGATTATCTGCTTGATTCTACCAACGTTTGGCATAGATTAAAGTATAAAAAAAAGTTAAGTCTGCTAAATTTCGTGCAAAGGTAACTGGAACTCATGAAAAATCAAAAGCCAAAATGCAAAAGGTTTGAATAATTACCAATGAATACACAAGTTAGTAGTACAGGCGTTGATTTTTTTATATTATTACACCGTTATTATCTGAGATTTATCTGTAAATTGATAGTAAAAATTATGTTAACAATTAGAAAACATAGTTTATTATTGTGAAATAATTGATTGCCAATGTGTTGTAAAGTATATATCCCACTATGTTTTTTTGTAGTTCTGTTCCTCTTGCCCGGAAAAGTGTCTTCGCAGACAAATATTGCCCAATTACATGCTCAGTTAGTGCTGGCAAAAGAAGATACTGCAAAAGTAAGCCTATATAGAAAGATCGTGGAGTACTACCGGAAAACGATCCCCGATTCAGCCTATAAATATGCTGAGGAGGGTTTAAAGCTTTCAGAGAAGGTGAATTCTGTTGCCGGTGAAGGATTTATGTCGGGTCAGTTAGGATCGATAGATCGTCTGGAAGGACGATTAGGACTTGCAAAAGTGAGGTTACAAAATGCCCTTGATATCTATGAACACCAGATAGGTGAAAAGAAATATATAGCACAGTTGCAAAATGAGTTAGGCGTAGTAGTTGGGTCTCAGGGGAACTTTGATGAGGCCACGAAGTTATTTATTTCCGCACTTAAGATATATGACGGACTGTCTGACACACTTGGTAAGGTGCAGTCTTATATTAAGTTGGGTACTATCAATGATTATATGGATAATCTGGAGAAGGCCCATTCTTATTTTACAAATGCGCTTGAATTAAGCAAGATCATAAAAGACACGATAGATATGGCCTATCTCTATAACAACATGGCCATTAATCAAGGGAAGCGAGGCAACTATGACGAGGCGCTTAAATATTGCGGACTCGGGTTATCTTATTGTACATCAGATCGTTTTAATGATGTTAAAGTATCGCTGATCCTGAATCTCGGAATTATATATAAGGAGAGGGGAGATGAACTAATGGCACTTGACCAGTTCAATAAAGCGCTGACCATAGCAAGAAAAAATGAGATGGGCCATGCAATACCTAATCTACTACTGAATATCGCAATGTTGCGCAAGGCTGTGCCTCATGAACAAAAGATACCATTATTACTGGAGGCCCTGACCACAGCAAAGGAGATAGGGCAGAAAGATATTGTGGCCAATATATACGAGGTGATATCTGAAGTATATGTTGAGGAAAATAATTACAAGGCTGCCTACTTCTATAAGGATAGCGCCAATAATCTGCGACATGAAATGTTCTCCTTACAAAAGAATGCAGAGATAGCCAATTTGGAGGCCTTATATGATCTTGATAAATCGCATCATAAAGTAGCGCAACTTGAAGAGCAAAGCAAGAACAGAAATTTTCAGCGGAACATTGTTATCATAATTGCATTTGCAATAGCCGTAGCACTTGTTATGCTGTATATGAATTACAAAAAGATCATAGCATTAAATAAGCAGTTACAAACAGGCAAGGAGCAACTTGCAGTAGCCAATAAGGTAAAGGATAAAATATTCTCAGTGATAGGTCATGACCTGCGAACTCCTACACATACTATAATAGGTATGCTAAAAGTGCTGGATTCGGATGGACATGGAATGAGCCATGAGGAAGAGGCAAAAATCTTTAAGATGCTCAAGGAACAAAGTGAGGCATCATTGGAGACCCTGAATAAATTATTGCTATGGGGCAGCAGACAGATAAAAGGAATAAGTCTTGAGAGAGAGCAATTTGAAGTTCATTCTATAATAGAGAGCAATTTTAAATTGTTGCATGAAAACGCAGTGGAAAAACATGTTGAGCTTATCAATAAAGTGCCTGAAGGAACGAGTGTTTATGCGGATGTTTCACATTTTGATTTTGTTGTGAGGAATCTGCTTTCTAACGGATTGAAATTTTCTAAGAATGCAAGTGAAGTAGAGATAGGTGTAGGAACAACAAGCAGCGATAATATGGTCTGTTTTTACGTAAAAGACCATGGCGTAGGTATAAAGAAAGGAGAGGAAGATCACATTTTTGGTTTGCACAGTACCAGTAGTTTGGGCACCAGCAATGAGAAAGGAACGGGATTGGGTCTGGTATTGTGCAGAGATTTTGTAGAAATGAATGGTGGTAAAATATGGGTAGAGAGTGAAGAAGGAAAGGGTGCAATATTTTATTTTACTATAAAGCAAAATGGGGCATAACAACAAGATATAATTTCTTAACAGCCGTAGGTAAAATATCATCTATGAGAACTGAAAATCCTTAACATGAACGAGGATATAATCATGTATCAGCATATGGTCGAAGAGATCGAGGATTATGCTATTCTATTCCTTGATAAGAAGGGGTTTATTAAGAACTGGAATAAAGGTGCAGAAAAGATATAGGGTTATAGTGCAGAGGAGATAGTAGGTAAGCATTTTGTATATTTTATATAGTTGAGGATGGGAGCGCAGGATCGCCAGTTTAAATAATCATGCAGACTACGATAGAGAGAAAAAGCTGCCGCAAAAGGCTTGAGTTTGTGCTTTAGAATGATTTTCACTATCATACAGAAGGAAAGGGTATAGGGTTGTATAAGGTAAGGACCCAAATTGAAACATTAGGAGGCAGGATACGAGTAAATAGTGAGGTGAATAAATGAACTGAGTATATAATAGAATTTGAGATCAATTAATAGCAAAAGATAGTACTAAACATATGATACAACAAACATTGCCTGACTTTATGGTAATAGATGATGACCCTGTAAATAATAAGATCTGCAGCATCATTATCAATAAACAATTTCCCGGTAAGCATATTGATAGCTTTACCGACCCGGAGGAAGGGCTTGCTTTTATCACAGAGAAATATGCTGATGCGAGTACTAACAAAGTTGTATTGTTATTAGATATCAATATGCCTGTGCTGACCGGTTGGGATGTGTTGGACAGGTTTGGTAAAATGGACGATAATATCAAGGATCGTTTTACGATCTATATATTGTCATCATCAGTTGATCATTATGACAAACAGAAGGCAAAGAACAATAAACTTGTATCGGGGTATATAGAAAAGCCGTTGACGATTGCAGCTATACAGGGATTTTTTAATGCTATATGATCTATAAGCCAGTAAAAGCCGGTGGCATGATCTTGTTAAGAAGATGAGGTATTATTATTTCAGTCAGCAATGTTGCTACTGATAACCTCAATATGTGTTGTATGAATCAGGTGCAGTTTTTTTACGATGAAGATCTGATGACTTTGCAGGGGCAAATAAATATGTGGCTGAGAGATAACAGAGCAATAGATGTAGTTGAGACCCACTTTGCTATGGGGGGATCTTCTTCAAATGTTCCGGGAGTAAAAGATAAGGCAGCTTTCGTTTTTTGTATATTTTACCGGACTAATAGCCAGCATATAATGCAAGAGCAGGTGTCGGCAGTGCAAGAGATAGCGGGATTGATCAATGATAGTGTGACAATAAATATGACTAATTAATAAGGCAGTTGTATAATAGAAAGAGGAGCGAATATTCGCTCCTCTTTCTATTATGTTCAGATCATACTCTGTTTTCAAATGCTGTCTTTCTAGAACCTTCGTAAAGTTCATATTCCAGAAGTCTGCAATCAATAGTACTGGTATAAAATTCAATACGACGTTTTGCTTTGAGGCCTATTTTTTTAGCAAGATCGAGGTTGCCGGTAAATATGTAGCCAAAATAACCGCCACATTCTTTTTTCATATAATCACCTATTCGTGCATAGGTAGCTTCCAGTTCAGGTTCATTACCAAGTCGTTCGCCATATTCAGGGTTCATGAACATGACACCTCCCTGGCCCTTAGGAGTGGGGGTGGCTGCGAAGTCGCAATTGGAGAAGCTGATAAGATCGGCAACACCTGCGGCAATAGCATTTCTTTTAGCGTTGGTTATGGCCATGTCGCTATAATCTGTTGCTATTATTTTAAGACCGGGGACATCTTTTATCTGACGATCCAGCAACTCCATTTCCTGCAAATAGACCTCTTTGTCATATCCTTGCAGATGCATGAAGGCATAGTTGAGCCTGAAGAGCCCCGGACGGGTATTGGTAGCTATCAAAGCGGCCTCTATGGCCACTGTTCCCGATCCGCACATAGGATTGACGAATGGCGATACTTTATCCCAACGTGTAGCCATAATAGATGCAGCAGCTAGTGCTTCGAGCATAGGCGCACGACCAGGAATTTTACGATAGCCGTGACGAGCCAGAGAATCACCCGAAGTATCAATAAAAATCTCGGCCTGCTCATTCTTCCAGAAAAGATGTATTACAGTGCCTATGAGCTCTGCACCTGTATTAGGGCGATTGCCTCTTTTCTCTCTCATCCTATCAACAATAGCGTCTTTGACCCTAAGGTTGGCAAACATGCTGTTGTTGATCGTATCATTCATTACATTACTGGTAATGGAAAAATACCCTGGGTCGGGAATGATATTCTCCCAGGGTAATGCGAGAACATTCCTATATACATCGTCGGCATTGTCGGCAAAAAATTGTTTCAGGCTATAAAGGACCTGACTGGCACAACGAAGGTTGAGGTTGAGCTTAATGCAATCATTTATAGTTCCGGTAAGTCTTACCCCGGTTATGAACGTTTCATCTATGGTAAACCCCAGCTCTCTTACTTCCTGCTCGAGATATGGCGCAATGCGCTTGTGGCAGGTAATGGTAATGGGTGCTTTTGTAGTATATAAAGACATAATTGGTGGTAAAGGTAAAGTTTATAGATGGATTGCAATTAATTAACTGATATGATCGCATGACTAATGATTGATCAATGATATGAAGAATTGTGAAAATGCATGAAATGTGTCCTAGTGTTTGGTAATTTTGTTTGTGAATATGAATGATCTTTTCTCTCTTCCACCTACCAACATCCTGCCATATGGCGGAGCGGCTATTTTATTCGAAAAACTATTTACGCAGCAGGAGAGTGAAGATATCTATAATGAACTTGTTGCACATATTGAATGGAAACAGGAGCCTATAAAAATGTTTGGCAAGATGGTGATGCAGCCAAGGCTAACTGCATGTTATGGAGAGAAGAGTGTAGCTTATTCGGGTATAACTATGAAAGTCTATTCGTGGACAAAAGAATTGCTGGCGATCAAGGCCAGGGTAGAGGAACAAACTGATGCCCGGTTCAACAGCGTACTACTGAACTATTACCGTGATGGTAACGACAGTATGGGTTGGCACAGGGATAATGAACGGGAGCTTGGACAAAGCCCGATAATTGCATCTGTCAGTTTTGGAGCAACGCGCAAGTTCCAGATGCGAACTTATAAGGACAAAAGGGATCTTGTATCAATAGGCTTGACACCCGGTAGTCTGCTATTGATGCAGGGAGAAAGCCAACATGTATGGGAACATTGTTTGCCCAAGACCAAACATGCCGGTGGGAGAGTGAACTTGACCTTCAGGTGTATTAATTAGTTTGCTGATAGAAAATAGTCGATTCTGTTGTGGCGTTGAATATTCGCCTCCATCTTCTATCCCTGTTTTATCAGTTCGTAAGTCCCGCCCCGGCAGTCTATTTAGTCTTCGAAAAATTATAAGTAGCTCCTCCTTGTTTGAGTGTCATTTCATTTTTAGCCGCATCAAAACTCATCTTGATGCCGGCTTGTGTGAATTGGAAATTCTTGTTGTCAACTGCTTCCAATGGAAATTCACCTTGTCCGGTTGCCTGTGCAAATAAAGTAGTGCCTTTAACGGTTACTGTTATTTTTAAAGGCATTTGTGATGATGAGTATATGCCTGCGTAACTATTGAGTTCTGCAGCAGCGACCGCAACTGTTTTAAACGAAGGTATCTCATAAGGTTTGTTGAAGTAAATAGATAAGGCGCCGATCATTATGTCGTTAGTGCTCAATACAGCTCCATTATTACAGTAAGCTATAGATAAACTATCGTCGGGGAAGTAGGCCAGACTTGATGAAAACCCATCAATACCACCAGTATGACCATAACCTTTTTTAGAGCCGAATGGGATCTGAAACATCCCCATTCCATATCGGTCGGTCTGTGTCTTCATAAGTTCCAGACTTTCTTTCTTAACAAGTTTGCCGGTAAACAGCGCATCGATGAACATATTGAGTTCAGCCGGTGTTGATAGGATAGCTCCTGCACCACCCGGTACGCTCATGTCAGTTTCCGGCTCCTGTTCCCATGTTGCCGCTAATTTGTAAGAAAATGCCTCATTTTTATCGGGGTTGGTGTTGCCACCGTAATATGTATTGGCAAGTCCTATTTTCGATGTTATTCGTTTTTGGAGCTCTTCTTTGTAGGTGTGTCCTGTTATTTTTTCAATGATGTATCCCAACAAGACGAAGTTGGAATTGCTGTAGTCGGCTTTACTTCCCGGTGTGAAATCAGACCCGCCTTTAATGATGATATTCACCATTTCAGCCTGGGTGTGAGGTCTGCTATGCCACAGCAGGTATTCGCTGTCGTTTGTGAAATTATGTATGCCGCTACGGTGATTCAATAGGTTGCCTATTGTTATTTTTTTGGCATTGAGTACTTTGGGAAAGAATTTATCGATAGGTGTCTTTAGTGTCAACTTTCCTTCTTCGATCAACTGAAAGATCATTACAGTTGTAAACATCTTAGTGATAGAACCTATGCGGTATTTTGTGGCATAATCAGCATGTGTTTTTTGCTCACCATTTATGTTGCTGTAGCCAATAGATCTGGTGTAGAGGATCCTTCCATTCTTTGAAAGCGCAATGCTTCCCATTCCTTTGTTATTGCTTTCAATAGCCATGAACAGACTGTCCATTTTTGCTTTATTGAAAGATTGAGCAACAGCAGTATGAGCTATGCTTGCTGAAAAGATAATAGCAAGAGATATGTTTTTGAGCATGGAATCTAAGTTTACTACAATACCACAATAGTAAACGAAAAAAGTGATCTTTTTATAATTCTGAGTTTTGAGTTGATGTAGGTATCTGCCAATTATTGATCTTTAATAATTTAAAGAATTCGGTCTCTTCTATTTCTTTTACACAGCCCGGCTGCAGGTCGCCAAGCAAAAGGTCTTCTATAGAGATTCGGATAAGCCGTATGCACCGATGACCAACAGCAAACACCATTTTACGTACCTGATGAAACTTGCCTTCCGTCAGCGTTATAGTTAGCCATGTGTGTGGTATTTCGGGGCGGTATTTGAAAGCCCCTTCGAAAAAGTTGTCAGGCCTTTGAACGATCTGCACATCACATGGAGGAGTAGTGTAGTCAACTCCCCCTTTTACTCTTATAGTAACCCCTGTGCGCAGTATTTCAAGTGTTTCCTGAGTCATTTGATGGCGAACCATTACCAAATATGTTCGTTCATGTGGGGTTTTGCTTTCAAAAAGTAATTTAGTGACCCGCTTGTTGGTGGTTAATATCAGTAGTCCTTCAGAATGGTTGTCCAGCCTACCAATTGCATGGATCCCTTCCGGGAATTCAAAATCAAGATCTCCCAACAACCCCACTTCATCGGGGCTGATGAACTGAGATACCATGTTGAATGGTTTATTGATGATGTAATATTTATAGGGTGTAGGTGACATGAGTACAAGTAATTAATTCGTCATTTCGGGGTCATCAGAAATTAAAAACGGAGGTCGTAAAGACCTCCGTCAGGCATTTATTGATTGATAAATTTGGGGTGAATGAGATTTTCTATGCAATAGATCTCATCCCATTTTTCCTGCGATATTAGCTGTTTTTCAGTTACCGCGATGTCGTGAATGGACTTTCCTGTAGCTAATGCTTCTTTAGCAATCGAAGCACACATTTCATACCCTAATATAGGGTTAAGAGCAGTAACTATACCAATACTATTCAGCACCATGTTGCGGCAAACATCTACATTGGCAGTGATACCTTTTACACATTTTTCTGTAAGGGTATTGATAGCGTTGCCCATATATTTAAGCGATGTGAACAGGCTAAATGCAATGACCGGCTCCATCACATTAAGTTGTAATTGACCGGCTTCAGCTGCCAGCGTAATAGTAAGGTCAGTGCCAATAACATAATAAGCAGTCTGATTGACTACTTCAGGTATTACCGGATTTACCTTGCCCGGCATGATAGATGATCCCGCCTGCATACGAGGCAAGTTAATCTCATTGAGACCGGTGCGCGGACCCGAAGACAGCAAGCGTAAGTCGTTGCATATTTTAGAGATCTTGATCACACTACGTTTTAACGTGCCTGATATTTGCACATATGCGCCCGTGTCAGAAGTAGCTTCTATGAGGTCTTCCGCTAGTGTAATGGGAAGTCCTGATATTTCGGCCAGATATTTAGTACATAGTTCAGGGTATCCTTCAGGAGCATTGATACGTGTGCCTATAGCCGTAGCGCCCATGTTACATTCTGTTATCAGGTTTCGTGCTTCTTGTAGTCTTCTCACGTCTTCACCTATAGTAGTTGCAAAGCCATGAAATTCCTGTCCCAAAGTCATAGGAACAGCATCCTGTAGTTGAGTTCTGCCCATTTTCAATACATCGTCAAACTCTTCTCCTTTTTCAGCAAATGCTGCCTGCAAAGCCTCTATATCTGTAATGTACTCATCTATCTTGCGGTATAATGCAATTCTGAATGCGGTAGGGTATGCGTCGTTGGTAGATTGAGAGCAATTGACATGGTTATTGGGATGTAAATGCTCGTATTCTCCCTTTTTATGTCCCATGTGTTCCAGACCAATATTTGCGATGACCTCGTTCACATTCATATTGATAGAAGTACCTGCTCCACCTTGTATGAGGTCTGTAACAAACTGGTCCTGATATTTACCGGCTATCAATTCATCACATGCGAATATGATGGCATCAGCAATTTTGGTGTCCAGAACACCGCAGTCGCGATTGGCCATCGCTGCGGCTTTCTTCACATAACCAAATGCCTGAATGAATAATGGTTCATTTGCATTTGTGATGCCGGTGATATTAAAGTTCTCAACTGCTCTTAGTGTTTGTACGCCATAGTATGCATTATTAGGTATTTGTTTCTCTCCAAGAAAATCATGTTCTATTCTATATTGACTCATAACAGATGGCTGTGAATTTTAGTTTTGGTAATCAATGAGTATAAAGTAGTGATGGAGGAGGGTAAAATTAGTTTTTTTAGATAGTTTTCCTAACCTTTTGTTGAAACAATGGACATGCGGTAAAGAAAAGAACTTTAATGTTTGTCAATTAGGTGTTTTCACGATGCAGCGTTCTTTGACCAACAAAGCATTGTAGCTTTCCATTTTCATGGGCATCTTTATACTGTTAACTGTCATTTTATTTTGCTTTGACAGCTCCCTGCGTTTCATGGTCTCTACAAACCGCCTTACTTCGTCCTTAGTTTCCAGTATCAATCCCGGAACCTGAACGGGTTTATGGTCGTCTCCCATAGCTACCATAGTGAAGTAGCTGGTATTGGTATGTTTGATCACCTGTGTCTTTACATTTTCTGAACTTACCCTGATGCCTACGATCAATGATGCGGTGCCTACGTAATTCACTGATGCTTTCAGGGAGACAAGTTCTCCAACTTCTACCGGTGCCAGAAAGTCAACACTATCTATTGATGCTGTAACGCAGTAAGTACCCGCATGTTTGGCGGCACACACATAAGCTACTTTGTCCATAAGAGATAATAATATGCCTCCATGTATCTTCCCTCCGAAGTTGGCGTAAGATGGAATCATTAGTTCTGTAATTGTGGTTTTAGATTCACGTACTGTTTTGTATCCCGGAATATCCATTATATTATTGTTGACCGCTACAAATTAAGTATAAAACCAGTAATATTTTCCCGTGTCGTTTGGTCGGTCATATTCAGACGTCCTGATCTGCCGAAAATGTAACAGACTACCATGTAGCATTTCGTATCAGGAAATTGCGCCCATCCGCAATTATTAGTATGACCAGATCGTCCACTTGAGAGGTGAGATGGAGTAGTCGGACAAACAAAATCCTACTTCATTAAGTATTAATTTTTATGCATAAATGTATTTTGTTGGTTAGTAACTGCATTAATTAGTATTTTTGTATATTTTTAAAGCGTATTAACACTTATTTGCAATATTCGAATTGTAATGATTGTAGTAGTTGTTTGTTTGATGAGTCATGTGTATGAAAATATCGATAACAAAAAGCAATAGGTGGAATTTTAATTATTAGTTGAATCCTGTGCATATGAAGAAAATACTCCTTGTTGATGATAAACCAATATCGTTAGAGATCGGTATTCAGATATTTAAAACGGCAGGCATTGAGGTGGTAACTGCATCCAATGGTGTGGAAGGTTTGAATAAAATGGGAGCTGATCAATTTGATGTTGTGGTCACTAACCTGGTTATGCCGGTAATGGATGGCTATAGCTTCTGTTTCTCTATCAGGCAAGGTTCTATTCAGGTAGATGTGCCCGTAATTATATACTCTACTACTTTTACCAATACTGAACATGAGGCATATGCATATGCAGTAGGCGCAGACAAGTACATCACTAATCCTACAGGAATGGTTCCCATATTAGATGCTGTGAATAAATTGTTGTCGGGAGATACAAAAAGAAGATATCAACAGTATACAGCATTAAAACTTCAGGATGTTATTTATCAATATGGGACATGGTTAATAGATAAGTTAGAAAATAAGAATGAGCTATTTAATGTAGCGAAAGATGAGTTATCTAAAAGTGAAGCTAGATTCCGGACACTTTTAGAGCATAGTACAGATGTTCTGTTATTGGCAGATGAGCATGGTCGGATAATTTATAATTCTCCTGCGGCCAAACAACTATTGGGATACAATATTGAGGAAACGCTTGGTAAGCAGGCAGTGGATCTTTTTCATGATGATGATAAGGCAGATGTAGTAGCCCGGTTAAAATTTGCTGCCCAGAATCCCGGTAAGCCTATATTCAGGAGTAACAGGATGAGGCATAAAGCCGGACATTACATTTGGACAGAGGGCACTACTATTAATTTGTTGCATGACCCGCATGTAAATGCTGTTGTAGGTAGTTTCAGAGAAATAACAGATAAAAAAGATACTGCTGATAAGAATGAGATCAATGAAATCAGGCTGGAAGCTGAACGTAAAAAGATAGCTGATCTTTTTGAACAGGCACCGTCATATATATGCATACTTTCCGGTCCCGATCTTGTCTATGAAATGGCTAATCCATTGTATTTGCAGATCACCGGCAAGAAAGATATTATTGGTAAAAAGGCTATAGAAGTTTTTCCTGAATTGGAAGCACAAGGCTTTCTGCACCTTATCACAGAGGTATATAGAACTGGTGTACCATTTGCTGCAAATGAAGTAGCGATAAAATTGCTAGATGAAGTTAACGGAGGGTATGTTGAGCACTTCATGAATTTTGTTTATCAACCTTATCGCGATGATGCAGGCAATGTGGCCGGAGTATTTTTCTTTGCCAATCTGGTAACAGATATGGTAAGGGTAAGAGAAGAGATATCAGTAAAAGAAAAGCGTTTCAGAGCACTTGTTGAGCACGGAAGTGATGCTGTTGCTATCTTGGACGCGCATGGAACTCCCACTTATGTATCACCATCATTCTCTAAGTTGTTGGGATATAATGAGGAAGAAGCAAGGGGCATAAATTTGTTCGAAATTACACATCCGGATGATCTGGAGGATGAGAGAATGGGCATGCTAGAGATCATGCAGCATCCCGGAGTTGTATTTGAGGGAAGGATCAGCAGGTTGAAACATAGGAATGGTGCCTGGAGGTGGTATGAAGCAACGATAACTAATCTGCTGCATGATCCTTTGATCAATGGAATTGTTGATAATTTCAGGGACATCACAGATCGTAAATTGGCTGAAGAAAAAATAGAACATGCGAGCAGGCTTTATGCATTTCTAAGTCAGATCAATAAAGCTATCGTTCATATTGATAACGGAGCAGCAGTATTTGAGGAAGCATGCAATATTGCACATAATGTTGGTAAGTTCAGCATGGCCTGGATCGGAATGGTTGACAAAGATCGTTCAATGGTCAATCTGGTTGCAAGCAAGGGTGTGCCCGAGGATGATAAGCATTTGTTTTCGAATATTATTTACCGGCCTGAGGGTGGTATAGGTCATGTTATGCGAACTAAAACCTCATTCGTTTGCAATAATATCGAAGAGCACGATGGCATGAAACCGTGGGCACCGTATGCAAATTTGCGCAAACTTAAGTCTGTAATGATATTGCCGCTGAAACTGAATGGAGAGATAATTGCTACGTTCAATCTGTATGCAGGAGAATATGATTTTTTTGACCATGAAGAGATAGATCTATTGGAAGAAGTATCCAATGATATTTCATTTGCATTGGAGGTATTAGAAAAAGAAAAGATCAGAAAAGGAATAGAGGCCAAGTTGGTACACAACGAGCTAAGGTTCAAACAGGCCCAGGCCATTGCTCATGTGGGGAGTTGGGAGCTAGATCTGAAAGCAAACTTATTTATATGGTCAGAAGAGGCCTGCAGGATATATGGGATCCCTCCTGACGAAAATATATTCTCCTATGAATCGTGGTTGGAATTTATACATCCGGAGGATAGAGAAGATGTGTTAAAGGCCATTGAACAAAGTGCCTCAGCGCTCAGCAGCATCTCCTTCAATCATAGAATAGTAAGAAAAGATGGAGCCGTAAAACATATTTATTCTGAGGCGCACTATGAATTTGATGAGTATGGAATACCTATTGGTATGTATGGAGTAGGGCATGATGTTACTAAAGCTAAGGAAGCAGAAGAAAAGATAGTTAATGTGTCTCGTTTGTATGCCTTCATTAGTCAGATCAATCAGGCAATTGTACAAGTCACTGATGAAATTCCTTTATTTGAAGCAGTGTGTGAGATAGCAAGGGTATATGGTAAATTTGATTTGTCGTGGATCAGTTTATGGGACGAGGATATTGATGAATTGAATGTTGTGGCTTACTGTAATATCTCGGAGGCGGATCTGCAGTGGTTGAGGAATACAAAATATAAGCAGGGTGGCCCTGTTGCAAGCGTACTACGAAATGGAGTAATAGCAATAGTTAACGACATCGTTAATGAGTCTGCTAACGAAAGATTTAAACAATATTGTATCTCAAGAGGTTTTAAGTCTGCTATTATTTTGCCATTAAAGAAAGGAGGAAAAGTAATAGGTGCATTTAATTTATTGTCTTCGCATGTAGGATTATTTGATGATGAAGAAGTATTGTTGCTTACTGAGGCGACCAATGACATTTCTTTCGCTCTTGATGTATTTGAAAAGGAAAGACATCGAAAAGAGATGGAAGAAGAGATCATGAGGAGTGAGGCTAATCTTAAGAATGCACAAGCAATAGCACATTTCGGCAGTTGGGACATTGATTTCATAACCGGTTCAGTAGTATGGTCAGAGGAGACTTGCAGGATATTTGGCATTCCTTTAGAGGATCGCTATACACAGTCATTTGATTCATGGATATCTCATATTCACCCCGATGATGTAGCACACATACTCAAGGTGACCAAAGAAAGTGAAACTACATTAGCCCCTTGTATGTTCTATCACAAGATCGTTCGCAAATCGGGGGAGGTAAGGCATGTATTTTCTGAGGCTCGTTATATTATCAATAAGGAGGGGAAAGCAATAGGATTGACAGGTGTTGTTCATGATATTACAGATACTAAAGAAGCTCAAGAATCGCTTAAGAGGTCAGAAGAAAATCTGAGAATGATCATGGATGTTATTCCTCAGTACATCTGCGCGAAGAATTTTGATGGCAAATATGTTTTTGTAAATAGTAGTTATGCCAAGCTCTATGATACTACCCCTGATGCCATAATCGGGAAATATTTGCGAGATGTGATGCCTGCCGAGAGTGATCCAGATAGGATAATTGAAGAGAACAGAGTAGTGGTCAGGTCAGGTAAAATGTTGGTAATTCCGGAAGAAAAATTCTTTGATAGTAATGGCAAATTGAAATTGTTTTATACGATCAAGGTTCCGTTTACTGTAGCTGGTACTAATGAAATAGCATTGTTGAGTGTATCTCTTGATATTACAGAACAAAAGGCTGCCGAGGCTGAACGTACAAAGATCATAAACGATATAGTGCAGCGAAATAAGGATCTTGAGCAGTTCTCTTATATAGTTTCACACAACCTAAGGTCGCCTGTTGCCAATATTATGGGTTTGACGAGTGTGCTTACTGATGTGGATCTGGACAGATCAATGCAAATAGACCTGATGGGCGATCTGACAATGTCTGCTCAGAAGCTAGATAATGTAATATCAGATCTGAATAGTATTCTTGGATTGAAGCATACAGAGAACAAGCAAAAAGAGCTGGTGAGATTTTCAACACTGATGCAGGACATTCAAGTAAGTATGGAAAGTCTCATTAAAGAGAATGAGGTTAAAATAATTTCTGATTTCTCTGCTATTGATGAGTTATTCACTTTGAAAAGTTACCTCTACAGTATATTCTATAACCTATTATCTAATAGTATCAAATACAGGCGTGCTAACGCTGCTCCTGTATTGGAAGTAACTTCAGCTAAGGATCATAATAAAGTTGCCCTGACATTTAAAGACAACGGGCTTGGTATAGATCTAAAGAAACGTGGAGATGAGGTCTTTGGTCTTTATAAGCGCTTCCATACTCATGTAAATGGAAAAGGCATGGGGCTGTTTATGGTGAAGACGCAGGTAGAGTCATTGGGTGGAACTATATCCATTGAAAGTGAGGTCAATAAGGGTACTACATTTACAGTAGAGTTTGAATTGAGCTAACTAATACGTGAATAAATATAATGATGGTTACATAATCATATTCGGCATCTTCGTTTTGGGGTGTTGCCTTTTATTTGTTTCGTCAGTAGTTAATAAACAAGTGGTAGTTTATAACTTTGAGTAATGGAAGACGGAATGAGTATTGATGTAGAATATAGAGGGTCTGTATTTAGTTTTAATGTTAAGTTAGCTACTACAGGATACGCTCACAATTTCCATGTATTGATCAATAATATTGAGGTGGTATATGAGCCTGACGAAGAGCGAAACTACCGAGCTGTGGTGAATGCTGATATTGCACCTACACTTAAAGGCAACGACAGGGATCTGATCCAACTGGTGTGTGAAAAATTGGACGCACTAAAGCATCTCTAATGTTCCAGGATCGGTTCTGGCCAATAATCGGATCGAACTGTCATAGATGTCAATACAAACAGGACCACTTCAAAAAGTGGTCCTGTTTGTAAGGTGTAAATTCACATCAGAACTATTGTTTTCTTTTGTGTTCTGATTTTTTGTCTTTCTCATTATGGGTTATATCTTCCCCTTTAATGGTCTGTTCCTCATGTTGGCGACTATCCAGATCATCTTTGTTTTCCGGTTTGTGACCTCCACTTTGCGATGCATGGGCATTAGTGCGAACATTATTGGCGTTCTCGTTCTGATTGTGTTGTTTCATAATTGTAGTTTTGAATAGTAATGTAATAATTGAGCCAATGAATGAGTTGCTTCAGTCAAATCCATTGGTAGGATACTTATTATCTTTTCACTTATTTTCGCGTTATGAAATTTTTACTTGCCGGACTGGGTAATATAGGTAGTGAATATGACTCTACCCGTCACAATATTGGTTTTGATATCGTTGATACATTTGTGCTGAGACATGGCGGGTCATATACGCTAGATCGTCATGCTCAGGTAGCTGAGATCAGATGGAAAGGCAGGATCTTTATTGTGATCAAACCCACTACTTATATGAATCTGAGTGGAAAGGCGGTAAAATATTGGTTGGACAAGGAAAAAATACCAATGGAAAATTTGCTGGTAATAGCCGACGATCTTGCATTGCCATTGGGTACTATCAGGATGAGGGCTAGTGGTAGCGCAGGCGGACAAAACGGATTAAAGAATATCGAGCTTTTGCTCACCAGCAATGCTTACCCAAGGCTTAGATTTGGTGTGGGTAATGATTTTCCAAAAGGAAGGCAGGTAGATTATGTTTTGGGCAAGTGGACTCCCTCTGAAATGCCCGTTCTCAAAGATACGGTCATCAAAAGCGTAGATGCTATTGAATGCTGGGCTTTCCAGGGTATTGGTAAGGCGATGACCGAGTTCAATAAATAATTGATTGAAATTAAAGGTGCTCTTTCTTGCTTATTTCTTTATCTCGCTTCCTTTGAAGTAGTTGCGTAAGTTTTGATGTTGTATTGTCAGTGCTTTCATCGCCCAGCAGCAACCCCCATTGACGAAGGTTTGTAGATTTGTCGAAAAATATCTTTAATACAGCTATCACAGGTATAGAGAGGAACATCCCCGGTACCCCGGCAAGTTCTCCGCCTATCACTATACTTACTATGCTTGCCAAAGCATTGATTTTTACTTTTGATCCAACAATTCGGGGCATAAGTATGTTGTTGTCCAGAAACTGGACCACAGCTATACTTCCTAATACCGCCCATATTTGCCACATTTCTTGCGACGAAGTAAGTGTAAGGACCACTCCTATCAGGTTTCCTATCAAAGCACCTATGTAGGGTATGAGGTTAAGTATGGCAAATGTTATTCCGATCAAAATGGCATGTTTGATGCCTAAGAGCAACAAGATGCCACCCAGCAATACTGTCAGGTAGCTGATCTGTATGAGTAGTCCTCCGAGATAATATTTAATGATAACTTCAGTTTCCTTGATCGCTTCCGATACCTTGGGGTGATGCGCCTTATCGAACCACATATAGGTAAACTTCAATAGCGATCTGCGATAAAAAAGAATAAGGAATATATAGATGGGTAGTAACCCTACAAATATCAGGATATTGCTCAATGATGAAAATGCTCCTTGAAGATAACCGGTGATATTAGTGCTTGCAGTAGTAGCTTGCTTATGGATCATGGCCATCTGTTGCTCCAATGACAAGTTCGTTTTTGTGCTGATCCAAGTACTTAGTTTATTCCAGTGTATCAGCAGATTTTCCTTGATGGTATCTATATCTGTGACCAGCCCGCCAACCTGATAAGATAAGAATGTTGCAATACCTGCAATGATGATAAAGAATGTTGCAATACAGAGTATGATCGAAATTGTTTCAGGTATTTTATGTCGGGTAAGCCACCTGAGAATGGGAAGCATAAGCAATGCAAAGAAGAATGCAGTGACCAATGGCATTATGATATCTTTCCCCCATACAATCAGTAGTCCAAGGGCACATAGCCCCACAAGCTCAATTGATCTTCGTACGGTCAATGGCATTTCTCTCATTCAGTAAATTTAGATAATTATCGGGTTTAGTTACTACAAATGAATGACTTAAAAACTGTGCCACTTGCAAGGGATAAATATAAAACGACCTGCTGTGTGGCAGGTCGTTTAAAGATGATATTCTATTGAATGGCTTATTTCAATACGGTAACTCGTTTTGTAATTACGTTGTTGCCGGTAATGATCTTCACAATATATTCGCCATCATACATTGTTCTGGTGTCAAAATGGGCCATAGTACTTCCCGGTAATACTGATGACTTTTGTACGAGCCTGCCATTGATATCATAAAGTTCTACGCTTATAGTTTCCGTATTGAAATTCTTTAGCTGAACAGCAATGACATCACTCGCAGGATTTGGAAATACGGTAACAGTCTGTGCTTCTTCTGTAATATTGCTTATGCCGACTGGTCCGGTGTAGATAGTAACAGGTTCTGTTATTGAAGTAACCTTGCCGCCTGATTTTACACCATAATAGGTAGGACCTACCATATATGGATAGGCAGAGTTCCAGTTTGAACCAACAGTGCAGAAGTATGCATAAGTACCTGCAGGATATTCAGGAGTTACACAAAAACGACCATTATGCGCATCCAGGTAATCAGGAGTAGCTGCTGAAGTAGCATTGTATTGGTAATCTTCTCTGAAATAACCAAGGGGATAAGTAGTACTTACCGCCGGGCCTGCTGTTACAGTAGAACCGTCAGCATAGGTCGTTCTGGTGCTAATTGCTCTCAATGTATAGCTCGATTTGATCCTTACTATTCCACCCGTTCCGTCTGCATTTTTGTAACCAAAAGCACCGTACACCGGATAGCCGTCAAATGCAAAACCCAGCAGAGGAGAATGATGTGTACTGTCCATAACGTACAATGCATCAGAAGTATATAAGTTACAAACAGTTGACAGCACATTAAGATCAAGGCCAAATGCGCTTGGATTTTGGTGGTGGTGGTAGTTGCCCATTGCAGGATGTCCCTTTGAGCAGTCAAATCCTGTCACTTCACCTACTATAGCATCCCTATTCCATACACCATCACCTGCTCCGCCCAATGGGCCGCCTGCCAGTGCACTTGTTGAATTTTTCCATGACACACCATCACGATAATCGAACATCGCAACGCCATTGATGAATATACCTATATCTCCGCCGGAGGTAGGTGTTGGAGTCCCGGTATTGGCTGCCGGTGTGATGGGCAACTTGAATATAGCGTTCTGGTTTGTTGTTATTGATGGGTTGCCATCCAGAAATGGTCCTGTGATATAAGCAGGTACTCCCTTAGTTCTTTGATAAGACCACGTAGAAGAGTAGAGTACAGTTTGCACGTTAGCCGAATCAGCATCTACTATCGGGGTAGAGCTTCCGGACAAATAATGTCTGCCGGTAACGCCCGTAGTGTTGCGTAGCCAACTGGTTATTACCGGGTTGGTCTGAGCCATCATCATGGTGCCATTCACCAATAGAGCCGCAAGTATAGTTATCTTTTTCATTTACAAAAATTAGGTGTTGAATGTGTTAGACGCACGGTTGCTTAAAATCCTTCGTTAGGAATATAACTTTTCAAAAAATGTTCAATTTATATTAGGGGGCATTACGCTAAAGTTGAAAAACATGTTAAGTGATCAGTACCAAAATTTTTAAGTAGCAGTTGTAATATAGTAATTTTTATTCTTCAATAATAGCAGAAATTATTCCATTGGGTATTGCTGGTTATTTTTTTGTTAGGGAATATCTTATATTTATTGTTTTATTCTTCTTATTATTGAATAAACTATTTAGTGAAATAGCAAAAAATCACTAAGGTCAGCATCAGCTGAATTGAATATATCATGTCTATGAGGTGGCGTCAGGCAGTATTGTACTTATCTCTAATTTTTCTCTTTTACTCCTGTAGCAGAGGGAAGAACAGCAATTACAGCCACCCTGATTACTTTGATAATGTATTTGTAAAGGCGGAGACCATGTGCGATGTGGCTCCTAAACAAGCATTACTATTCTTAGATTCTTCATTCAAAAGATACGACGAGATAGGTATCAAGGACTTATATCGCAAATACTACTTCAAAGCGAACTGTGTCAATGATGCATTCGGTGATAAAGTACTTGCATTGCGTTATCTTGACAGTGCCCAATCAACAATGAAGGATAAAGAAAATGATCCTGCATTCGTTGAAGATCTTGCTCGTTTATTATTTAAAAAAGCAGAGATACTTGAAGGCCAGAAGAATTATAAAGAAGCATTTGCCAATAGCAGTAAGGGATTGCAGATATTGGAAAATATTAAGTCCTTACATGATTCCAGTATTCTAAGTACCTATAATTGTATGCTGTTTGCCATAAGTTATAAGCAGGCAAACTATCTGGATGCTGCCAGATTTGGTGTACTTGCTTTGCAGGAAATTCTCAGCACGGGGAGTAGTTACAGCAATTTTAAAAGGATACAGGCAAAGTGTAATGATATTGGCTGCTCATACAGCAGATATGGTGATCAGGATAGTGCATTATATTATTTCAACAAGGGGCTTGAATATATAGAGGATAACAAGAACAAATACATGGATATTAAACAGGCCCCTGTATTTTTTGAAATTGCCAAAGGGGTTTTGTATGGTAATATAGGTGATGTTTATCTGAAGAAAGGAGATACAGCTAAAGGTGAAGAGTATTACAGAAGGGGAGTGAGGATCAATTCTCAACGAAAATTTGATCATGGAGACGCTCAATGTACTCAGTTGAAAATTGCAGGTCTGTATTTTGCTCAAAGGAAGATACCTGAGGCGCTCAATGAGATGCGTATCATCAGAGCATCATTGGATTCATTCAGAGATAAAGAGAATGAGTTGAAGTGGTTGAAGTTGCAATTGGATTATCTGGAAAGCGCTGGAAAGTATGATGAATACAGCCATTTTGTAAGACCATATCTTAAACTGAAAGATACTTTAACTAAGGCCAATCCGGTGCCCAGGGTGGATATTAAAGATGAGTATGAGAATATCAAAAGCCATTACAACATGGCTTTGATGCAGAAGAAAGATGCACAAAAGACATACTACCTGATGATCATTGCCATTTGTACAGTGGTTGCTATTGGGATTGCTTTGATGCTTTGGCTGAACTGGAAGAGGTCTAAAAGACTTAATGAACAGATATTGAAGCAAAATGATGAGATGCAATTAACGCTTACCTCACTGACAGAAAGCCATAAACAGAATTCCAATCTTATGCAGGTGGTAGCACATGATCTCAGAAGCCCTATTTCATCTATGATAGCCATAACCGAGCATTTGATGGACAATCAAGACTTGCCTGAAGATGATAAAGAGTTGCTGAAACTGATGCAAACTTCAGGTGCTCATTCCATGGAGATGATCACTGATCTGTTGAATATGAATACAGTATCAGAGAACATGGAAAAGCAACCGGTAGATATGCGCTTATTGCTAGGATATTGTACCGATCTGCTGCAATTTAAGGCCACAGAAAAGCAGCAGAAGATAACTGTTCATTCTGACGAGGCAACCATTATGCTCAACAGAGAGAAAATATGGAGGGTGATCAGCAACCTTATCGTCAATGCAATAAAATTCAGTCCTACGGGCGCTGTCATACATGTGGCCGGGATAAGAGAAACTGACAAGTATATTATTGAGGTGCAGGATAATGGTATCGGGATTCCGGAAAATCTACAAGGAAAAATATTTGACATGTTCACCGATGCGAAGCGTCCGGGGACATCTGGTGAGAAGCCCTTTGGTCTAGGGCTGGCTATATCCCGCCAGATAGTTGAGGCTCATGGTGGTAAGATCTGGTTGAAAAGTGAGGTCGGTGCCGGAACCACATTCTATGTGTCGCTGCCTATAATCTACAAAAAGAGAAATGACACTATAGGCGAACCATTCTGGAGGAAAGGGTAGTAGGTTTGAATGTCATTGTATTTAATGTTTTCTTTGCGAAGGATTGAGGCTAGATGAGCGTCAAAACATTTCAAATAATTATAGAAATGAGAAAATTACTTATCCTTTTGACCCTTTTTATTGCAGCCAGGGCATTCGCTCAACCTATTCCTAATTCAGATTTCGAAACATGGGCTGCATCCGGTCCATTTATGGCACCAACGGGTTGGGCTGTCAGTCCCGGTGTCATTCAGTCCAACGATGCACACAGTGGTAGCTGGGCATTGCAATGTAAAGTGGATACTTTTACTAATCCTGCCACTTCCACCTTGGATACGATACCTGCAAATGCATATACAGGTGCTGCCACAATGGGGCCACCGCCAATGGGTACCAGCTTTGGTGGTTATGCATTTGTTTATGTTCCTGATAGCCTTACCGGGTATTATAAATATCAGAATGCCCCTAATGATTCATTTACAATAATCGCAGAGATATGCCACTGGGATACTGCCACACATAGCAGGCAGACCATAAAGAGGGGCATATTTTCATCGGGAGTAACAACTGCAACTTATACACGATTTGGTATATCACTTCAATATGTAGGCCCATTTGCAATGCCTGATACTGCGTTCATACAGGTAATTGCCTGCAATCCGCAGGCACCCAAGCATATGGGTACTTCTGTTTGGGTAGATGATCTTGCATTTTATACTTACCCCGATGCTGTTGAAAATATAAATACAACAGCAGGACTTGTCGTATATCCTGTGCCATTTTCTGATAAGCTGAATATCGGTGGTGTTGGAATTAAAAAGGTAAGTATCATCAATATACTTGGTCAGACTGTGCTTGAGACCAGTGAAACTACCTTCAATACTACCGATCTAATTTCAGGTAATTATTTTGCCGATATCCAAACTACATCCGGAGATAGGGTTGTAAGGCAGATCATAAAGAAATAACTTAAGTCATGTATTTGATCATAATTAGGGCATCCTTTCAGGGATGCCCTAATTAGTTAATGTAACTTGCCCTTTGTTTTGATACACTATTTATCGAGGCTTAACTTTGCCCAATGGCAGAACCACTTAAATACATGTACAATGACAGGTTTTTCAAACAACTCACTCGTCATTGTTCAGAAATAATAACGGGCTTTAACGCTGCTCAGTTCAATGCAAATTTTGCCACACCTGAGTGGGAGGGACTAGAGCTGAAGCAAAGAGTACGACATGTAGCTCATGCCATGGCCGTGCAACTCACTGGCAACTACAAGCAGGATATTAAAGTAGTCACCAACCTTATTAAACACATACAAAAAGAGTTAGGTGAGGTCAGTACTTTTCAACACATTTTTCTTGCTGACTATATTGAGCAGTATGGTATAGATCACCCTGTTGAGTCAATGAAGGCAATGGAGTATGCAACCATCTTAAGCAGTTGTGAGTTTGCTATCCGTCCATTTATAGTAAAGTATCCCCAACAGGTAATGGCGCAGATGTTGGAGTGGACCAAGCATAAACATGCGTCTATAAGAAGATTGGCCAGCGAAGGTTGTCGGTCAAGACTGCCATGGGGTATGGCATTGGTAGCATTCAAGAAAGATCCTGCACCCATTCTGCCAATACTGGAAGCACTGAAAAATGATCCATCAGAATACGTTCGTAAAAGCGTAGCGAATAATCTTAATGATATTGCCAAAGACAATCCCGATGTGGTTAAAGACATCATCAGGAGATGGCAGGGTAATAGCAAGGAAACAGATTGGATATTAAAACATGGTAGTCGCACCATGCTGAAGAAAGCGGATGAACATACCTTATCACTCTTCGGTGTAAGTGCTGTAAAGAGTGTGCAGGTAATAGATCTTACAGTAAAGTCTGGATCTATAAATATTGGCGGAGCGCTCAACTTTTCATTTATACTATCGCATAAAGAACCTAAGCCAACATTACTAAGAGTAGAGTATATGATCTACTACATGAAGGCCAGTGGCACACCAACTAAAAAGATATTCAAGGTGACTGAAAACACCTTTGAGCCCAACCGCTCATACGCTATTACGCGCAAGCAATCATTCAAAGACATGACCACCCGTAAACACTATCCAGGCCTGCATCATCTTGCTATTGTTGTGAATGGGGTAGAGTATGAGAAAATAGATTTTATTGTCAAATAGAGACAAAAACTTGTAGCAATGAACGAGACCAGCTGAAAGGGCGAAATAAATAGTGAGGCGTTTTAACCCCTCTTGCCATAAACAAAAGGGGGGAGTTCTGTAGGGGAAACATATCAGTGCATGCATATTCAACAACGCACATTGTGTAATTAAGCTTTTGAAGCATTTAACTTCTCCAGCTTTTTTATCCATCCCCTCACTATTATCAATGGTATGATACCGATCACTCCAAACATACAATCAATAACAATGTGGAACCAGGGTATGTGTCTTATAGGGCCCGCAATAAAAGCCAGTGGTAATACGGCAATACAGGCCAGCATGGCCCATTCTATTATCCATATATTGCGCACCGGGTCGCGATAGGGACCAATGAAGGCCATCCCAATAACGATATGTGCGAATGCCATCCAATCGTATCCGTAAAACATGAAATCGTATTGTGCATTAGTAGCTTCTACGCCTGTCCATACTTTATACAACCACGCTCCTAAAGCTGTGTCGGTGCTGAATAAATGTAAGTCCATCATCCATTTCATCTCCGTATATACAGGAAATGCAGTGATGCCGCTGAGCATCAGCAGTACAACAAATAAGATCATCAAAATACGGATGCGGAGTAACAAGCTATTTGCAGTCATACTAGTGGTGTTATTTTCTGGCATGGTAGCCTTTACTTATGTTAGTTACTGATTTGTCTATCAACTGATATGCTGTGATCGTGCCACAAACAGCAAACAAAATAAAAACTGCTACCGCAGTAATAAATACATTGACATTCTTTTTATTGATCCCTGTCAAGGCCAGTATTACAGATAATACCAGCAATATCGAAGAAAGAATGACCCAGTTTATTATTTCATTCATGGTATCATTATTTTAGAACGGTGTCGTAAAATTTTGTCTTTCTAAAGGTATGCTGATTCCTCAGTTTCATTAAACACTAAAACCCACAAAATGTGGGTTTTATAAAATATTTAGCATATGTATGTTTTAGTCTTTCGTGCTCACTCCTTTAAATTGATGTATGGTCTCCTTAAACAATACATTGAATGTGGTGAGTGAACCATAGACTGATGTGATATATTGTTGTAATTCCACCTTGTCTGCATCATCAAGTATTTTGTGTGCATTTATCTTCTGTTCCATTACACGTAGTTTATCACGTACCATTACTATTTTGTGGAAGAAGGTTTCAATGGGTATTTCTTTACCCTGCATGGTAGGGTCGTTTGGTTTCAGTATCATATTCCCTCTTTTCCATTTCAGGGCTATAGGCACTATTTGTGTGTCATGCAGGCGTTGGTCCAGTATATTATTTAATGCCTGTTCTATATCCGCTATGGTGATCGGCCCGTCAGTTGGAGTGCCTTCTACACCATCTACTACTTTCAGTCCTTCGTAGTCTTTGCTGATGCTTTTGGTGTCTTGCTGCGATTTGAACCAGATAATATAAAATTCAGAAGCTGTATCTACTATTACGCCTTTGCCAAAGTGCATGTGGTCAACTCGCGATCCTATTCCTAGTGGTGTGCTCATCTATATTTCGTTAAGAGTCCGAAAATAGCCAACAATCTGTAAAGAGCAAAATGAATCATAGTCGATGATCAAAGTGGATCAATTTGATCAGCATTATTTTGGTTCCAATAATTTATCAGTTCTCTGGCCACGGTCCCGCCCCTGCTCTCAGCAACTCAGGCTCACCGCTGGTGCAGTCTATAACCGTAGAAGATAGTATCTCTCCCGGGCCACCATCTATGACTATATCTACCAGATTCTCAAAGATATCATGCATCATTTCAGGATCTGTATAATACTCCACTTCCGCATCCATGGGTAGAGATGCACTCATCAGCGGATTGCCCAATGCCTTTACGATATCATGGCATATTTTATTGTCAGGTATTCGAATACCCACGGTATCCTTTTTCGTTTTCAGCAGTTTCGGCACTTGTTTGCTGGCCTGTAATATAAATGTGTAGGGGCCGGGTAATAACTGTTTTAAAATTCTGAATATAGGAGTATCAACACTTTTGGCATAATCGCTCAGGTGACTCAGGTCGCAACAGATAAACGAAAACTGAGCCTTCTTAAGATCAATGTTCTTGATACGGGCTATTTTGGCAATTGCCTCCGGATGGGTAATGTCGCAACCAAGTCCATAAATAGTATCAGTTGGGTAAATGATCACTCCGCCACGTTTCAGGCATTCTACTACGGTCTTTATGTTTCTTTCTTGCGGGTTGTCGGGATGTATGTGTAGTAGCATGCTCGTGAAATTGGTGGGATATATGCAATTTACGAAAAAATTATGCCAAAGCCCCGTAGTCACCATCTATGTTAACTATGTGGTTGTATTTATTTATATATTATTATAGCTGCTATCTATATGATACATCACGTAAAAATGCATAATTTTGCACCACAAAAATAAGATAGATATGAAAATAGATAAAATGCTCAGTAAACTGGGTATTGAGAAAATAAATGAAGGAGCTTCAACAGGAACTAAGTGGCTTAAAGCCGGTGGTGAGATCATCGAATCATATTCTCCTGTTGATGGCAAGAAGATAGCATCGGTAACTTCAGTTACCCGCAAAACTTACGATGATGTAGTAGCAAAATCTCAGGCTGCATTTGCTGAATGGCGCACATGGCCTGCTCCTAAGCGTGGAGAGGTAGTTCGTCAGGTAGGCGAGGCATTGAGAAAGAATAAAGAAGCATTGGGTACGTTGGTATCTTACGAAATGGGTAAGAGTTTGCAGGAAGGTCTGGGTGAAGTTCAGGAAATGATCGACATCTGCGATTTCGCAGTAGGAATGAGCCGTCAGTTATATGGTCTCACTATGCATAGCGAAAGGCCTCGCCACCGTATGTATGAGCAATACCATCCGCTGGGCGTTGTAGGTATTATCAGTGCATTCAATTTCCCGGTTGCGGTATGGGCATGGAACAGTGCTTTGGCATGGATATGTGGTGATACCTGTGTTTGGAAACCATCTGAGAAAACTCCGCTTACAGCAATCGCTTGCCAGAACATCATTGCTGATGTATTTAAAGAAAATAACGTACCAGAAGGTGTGTGCAGCATAGTAGTCGGTAATCGCGATTGCGGTGAGTGGATGAGTCATGATGCTCGCATACCATTGGTATCTGCTACAGGTTCTACACGTATGGGTAAGGCTGTAGGTATAGCAGTTGCCGAGCGTTTGGGTCGTTCTTTGCTTGAATTGGGTGGTAATAATGCGATCATCATAACAGAGAATGCTGATCTGCACATTGCAATGACAGCAGCTATCTTTGGTGCGGTAGGTACTGCCGGACAACGTTGTACTACCACTCGTCGCCTCATCATTCACGAAAGCATCTACGATACTTTCAAGAAGAAACTGGTAAATGCTTATAAGCAATTGTCTATAGGTGATCCTCTGGATCAGACGAACCATGTTGGTCCGTTGATCGATCAGGATGCGGTTACCGCCTATACTAACGCTATAGTAGAAGTTAAAAAGGCAGGTGGAAAGGAAATAGTGAAGGGTGGTATCCTTACAGGTAAAGGCTACGAGAGTGGTTGTTATGTAAAGCCATGCGTATTTGAAGCAGAAAACAGCTGGCCTGTAGTTCAGCATGAAACTTTTGCTCCTATACTTTATATTATGAAGTATAGTACACTTGACGAGGCTATAGCAATGCAGAACGGTGTTCCGCAGGGATTGTCATCTTCTATCATGACTTTGAACATGCGTGAAGCTGAAGCATTCCTTTCTGCAGCCGGTAGCGACTGTGGTATCGCTAATGTAAACATTGGAACCAGTGGTGCTGAAATAGGTGGCGCATTTGGTGGTGAGAAGGAAACAGGTGGTGGCCGCGAAAGTGGAAGCGATGCATGGAAAGTGTATATGCGCCGTCAGACCAATACCATCAATTACAGCGATCAGTTGCCATTGGCACAAGGTATTAAATTCAATATCTAATCCTAATACAATAATTTTGGTGCAGGGTAGTTATCAACTTCCCTGCACTTTTTTGTTTTTACATTGCTACTATTCAATAATCACTATTGCTTTATTTTATGATGAACACTCGAAAGATAGTTTTACTGTTCGTGATTTTAGTAACCATGATTGGTCATGTTTTTGCTCAGATCAAGGATCCTCAAGTAGAAGCTATGATGACTCAGCGTGTGCTGACTTGTGATGATATCTATTATAATGCTATCACGCTTATTCCCCGGCTATATAGAGCCCAAAAAGCAGATACTGCCGATGCGGTGAATGAGTATTTGCAGAAAAACTGTGGTATGTATGAGGCCTCAGTAGCCTATAGTATGCTACGTTCTATTGAAAAGAGAACTTTCAGAGAAGGTATCAATAATATATACCGAAACCCGGGTAATGCAAGCGCGGCGGTAAGAGAGCAATATTACAGGAATAATATCATTGGTTACCTCAATAGCAATTATGACTTTTATAATATGCAATACGAGCCATGGCAGTACAAGCCATTCTATTACAATGCATATGTTGAATACAGCAATTTTATACGTTCTATGGCAGGAGGTCTTATGTATCTCAAAGACCTATCTCCAGTTGAGCGTTTTTTGGTGGATTATTATGCTGACCCTTCTCCTGATAGATTGCACAAATTGTCAGATTCCGTTTATATCGGATCGGTATTAAGGCAAGCATATATGAAGAAGCGGGAATTCGGAGGACTAAGCTATGGGCTCAGTGTGGGCCTTTGGCATCCGACTGGCAAGTTGAGCCTATTGGGCGATCATCCCACTACAGGTTGTTTTATCGGAAGCAGGCGTAAAGGATTTTGGTATAACATCACAGTTGGTCTGGCTTTTGGTCAGTCGCCCAATTACTACAATGTCAAAGAAAAGGATTCGGTCTATTCTACCAACGACTTTTTCGGGTATAATATGGGGCTTGAGTTCGGGCAGGCATTATACAGGACCAAAAGGACTGAATTGGCTGTTTTGGCAGGTATAGCATATGAAGGCACGCAAGCATTGAATATTGTAGATCCTGCAGGGGTAAGAAAAGATGTATTGAAAAATATCAATACGCTCAACCTGAATACCGGATTAGAATATAAGATGTACCTGAGACATATCAATAAAACTGACTTATCCCTTCATTCTTACCTGTCATTACAAGCCAGATATAATTTTGTCAATTATAAAAATACCGGAGGAACTGACCTGTCGGGCAATACATTTACGTTTTCATTGGTATGGGGTGGATACAGTAATGCACGGAATAATGGGAAAAGAAAGGCAGCCAACTGATTTTACCGACCGATATTATTACCGTTTTAACCTTTACAGCTTTCTATCTTACAACTAATCTATTACTTTTGACCAATCTTAATATTAAACACATGAATAATAAAACATCTATACTAAGTACATTGGCACTGGCCGGTGTTATATTTTTTTCTGTAGGTTGTAACAACGCCGGCAGTACTGCTACCACAGCGGTACCTGCTGCGGTAGGAGGTGCCAAGATAGCATACGTCAATATCGATTCACTGGAGGAACATTACGAATTGCTGAAACAGCATCGCGAGGAGTTTAAGAAACGCAAAGAGCAGATGGAAGGTGAACTACAGCAGAGTGCTCAGCAAATGCAGGCCAAAGCTCAGGATATTCAGAAGAAGGCTCAGGCGCAAACTTTATCTCAGAGCGAATATGAAGCTGCACAAAAGCAGTATATGAATATGCAGCAGAGCTTGGAGAGTCGCAATCAGGCACTCACTGAGCAACTGATGAAAGAGCAGGAAGAGATGAATAAGGACCTGAAGAAAAGATTGGATGCTTATCTGGAAACTTATAATAAAGAGAAACACTACGATTTTATTTTGTCTTATTCAGCCGGTGGAGGTTCTCCGATCATGTATGCCAACAAAGCATTCGAAATAACTAAAGATGTTATAGCCGGTATGAATGCTACATCTAAAGATGAGGTGAAAAAAGAGGGAAAGAAGTAATTGCCGTCTTTTTCAGTAATTTAACCGGGCTAACTTAATCAACTGCATACATTTGGAAAACAGCTCATCATTTCGCCGTTCACTTACTTTGCTCGATGGAGCGTTATTGGTCATCGGGTCCATGATCGGATCAGGTATTTTTATTGTAAGTGCAGATATTGCCCGCTCAGTAGGTAGTGCCGGTTGGTTGATCGTAGTCTGGTTACTTTCCGGATTCATTACGCTTACTGCTGCATTAAGTTATGGCGAGTTGAGTGGTATGTATCCGCATGCAGGTGGGCAATATGTTTATCTCAAAGAAGCTTATGGAAAATTATATGGGTTTCTATATGGCTGGTCTTTCTTCGCTGTCATCCAAACGGGTACAATAGCAGCAGTAGGGGTAGCTTTCGGTAAGTTTGCCGGTTATTTGAATCCTGCTTTGGGCGACGAACATATTCTCTTTGGCACAACTTCGGGCTATCATATTAGTGCCGCACAGCTCATTGGTATTGGAACTATTATATTTCTTACGTTCATCAATACTCGTGGGGTAAAGAGCGGTAAGTGGATCCAGTTCGTTTTTACTTTCGCAAAGATCGCAGCAATGGCAGGTCTCATTGTTTTTGGTTTTTTCTTTTTCAAAGACCATGCAATATGGAGCATGAATTGGAGCAATGCCTGGAATGCAAAAATTATTGGTGGAAGCGCAGCCGTTATTACACACGAGAGTTTGGCAAGTGGTGCATTGGTTGTTGCTATTTGTACAGCTATGGTAGGTGCTATATTTTCCAGCGATGCATGGAACAGTGTTACATTCATTGCCGGGGAGATAAAGAAACCGGAACGAAATATCGGTCTGAGTTTGTTCATAGGCACATTGGTAGTTACAACACTATACGTAAGCATGAATCTTATGTACCTCAATGTAATGAGCGTATCTGAGATAGCAGGAGCACCTTCAGATAGGGTAGCTACTGCTGCTGCACTAAAAATATGGGGTGGTGATGGCGCTAAGATCATTGCGCTGCTTATTATGGTATCAACATTCGGCTGCAATAACGGCCTCATACTTTCGGGGGCAAGGGTCTATTTTACTATGGCAAAAGACGGATTGTTCCTCCCTGCTGCTAAGAAATTGAATAGTAAGGGCGTTCCTTCTATTGCACTGTGGATGCAGTGTATATGGGCTTCTGCACTTTGCCTGAGTGGTAAATATGGTGCCTTGCTCGACTTTATAGTCTTTACCGTATTGATATTCTACATACTTACTATCGGAGGTATCTTCAGATTGCGAATGACTCGTCCTGACCATCCAAGGCCTTACAAGGCATTCGGATATCCGTTCATACCGGCATTGTATATTGCTATGGCTGCATTTATCTGTGTAGTCTTATTGATCGAAAAACAGGAAACTACCTGGCCCGGGCTTATCATTACCCTGATAGGTCTGCCTATATATTATTTATTACAAAAGAGTGGAGTAAAAGGTGATGAACAAAGCTGACCTCAACAAGATTTTTAAAGATATGAATGACCTCCATGTAATGGTGGTCGGAGATGTGATGCTCGATAACTACTGGTGGGGAAATGTAGACAGGATCTCACCGGAAGCACCCGTTCCTATTGTATCGCTCGACAGGCGAGAAAGCAGACTGGGTGGTGCCGCAAATGTTGCAATTAATTGCCGTGCATTGGGTGCCCGTGTTACCCTGGCCAGCGTTGTCGGAGATGATGCTGAAGGTGATTCGTTGATCCGTATGGCTGATGAAGCCGGCATTGAAACGGATCTTATTATGAAGAGTTTCAGACGGCCTACTACTACCAAAGTAAGGATACTGAGCCGCAATCAGCAAATGATGCGTCTCGATGATGAAACCACCGATGACCTCTATACAGAGGAAGAACATCCTTTCATTGATATGGTACTGCGTTATCTGCAGCGTGTAAAACCACAGGTACTCATTTTCGAAGATTATAACAAAGGTGTGCTCAAAGAGAATGTGATCAATCGCATCACTGCTCATTGCAATGAGATAGGCATCATCACAGCGGTAGACCCTAAAAAGAAAAATTTCCTTTCTTATAAGCACGTAACTCTTTTTAAGCCAAATTTGAAAGAAGTAAGAGAGGGGCTGAATTTGTCACTTGAAAATACAGGTTTGGCTGAACTGAATGATGTGCACCATAAACTCAATGAAGTGCTCGAACACAAGATCACTTTCATCACACTATCAGAAAGGGGGGTGTTCTACAATGATAGTCACACTTCAGGTATCATCCCTTCCCATATCCGTGATATTGCTGATGTGTCTGGTGCAGGTGATACGGTCATCGCCACAGCAGCAATGGTTTATGCACTTACCCAAAACGTTCATCTTATGGCCGAGGTATCTAATCTTGCCGGTGGTTTGGTATGCGAAGATGTAGGCGTTGTTTCTATCAAAAAAGATAAGCTGCTGAAAGAAAGCGAATTGGTATTATGTAAGTAATGCAGCGAATAGATAAATTGACTCAAACAATAAAGGATGTCCGACCGGACATCCTTTATTGTTTATAGTGATTTGTACTTTACTTAGATAGTCTATATCCCAATGTTAGTCTGAAATAACTGGTTGACAGGCCTTTGTTCACATCATATCCGCCCTGTATATTTGTCTTTGCAGGTGCTTTCTGCAACATCGCATCTATCAGCCATCTCTTTCTTATCTCATAACTAACCCCAAGCATGTAGCCCATTCTGAATAATCCGCCACTTTGTGCAGGGTACAACGGGCCAGAATAACTACTGATGTTATTACCTGCATATTGTAATACTGAACTTATTGGCGCAGGAGCCGTAGGGTATATTGTGAAGGTCGTATCATTACGTACAATTGCTTGAGCAGTGAAGGTGTTTTCTTTTATTTGAATGTACTTGCTGTAATTAAGACTCACACCACCATATACCGAAAGCTTATCATTGATCGAATACTTCAGTAGTATGGGTAACTCAAATTCCAGATAATTGCCTCCGGTAGCATATGATTTTACTATAGAGTCATGTGTTTCATGGTAGGCAACATTGATCCGTAACAGATACCCTGTAGTCTGGTTGTTCTGTATTACAGGTATCAGGAAACTATCTACATTGGTTACGGTTCCGTTAGGGTCTGTCTTGTAGAATGTTTGTGTACCACTCAATCCGTTAGATCTTGCTCTTGATGACTTGATCGCAGGTTGTGCCATGATCGAGAATTTTGATGATAATCTGCGCTCTATAAATGGAGAGATCACCAGTTTGTTCGATGCATCATGAGTAAAGCCACCTTCATAACCTGCTTTTATACCGTAAGTGAAACCACCGAATTTCTGTTTAGCTGCAGGAGAGTCTATTCCTGCGGTTGCAGCAGCAGGGACCGGCAAAGGCGCTGTATCTGTTGGCTTTATCGATGGTTTAGGTACTTCCTTAAATGTACTCATTACTTTTTGTGTCTCCGGAACTGGTGTGGTTTTTACCTGAACTGCAACTGTCTGACCCGGCTCTTTGATTGCAGCAACTGCTGCACCCAAAGTATTATTTGTTTCTGTTTTGCCCGTTGTTTTCTTATCCTTCTTTTGCTTGGCAGAAACAATAATTGTGGTAGCGGCTGTTGGCCTGGTTTTCTCTGACTTCTTTTTATTTTTTACTGCATTCTCTGTTCGTAATTTAATTGCATCATCAGATTGATGTGCTGCAATTTTCTCTTCAGATCTTGGTTGTTCTTTCTTGTTCTTTTTTGTAGCTGTAGTCGCTGATGATTTTCTATTTGCTTCAGGCTTGGTAGCAGCAACTTTATTGGTGATTATTTTGCCCTCATTCTTAGTTACACTTTTTGCAACCTTCTCTCGGGTTGGTACTAATAGAGTAGAAGAAACGTCTGTGTTTACTTTTGCATTTTTACCAGAAGCAAGTTGGCTTATGTTGACTGCACCATCTGTCTTTTTTACAACGTTTTTGTGTGGAACATTTACATGTGTGGTATTGGCATGTATTTCTGTCGTCGTTGCAGCAGCTACCTGATTGACCAATTCACCTTTTTGTTTTTTATTGGCAGATGCTGGTAAATGGTTCTTATTGCTGGTCTTTCTGGTCGTGGTGCCCTTGTTTGCAGGAGTTTTTGTTACTGCCGAAATACTTGAACCCACTACTTCAGTTTTCTTAGTAGCTGTAATTGTTACCGGATTTTTAGACACTTGTTCTTCGTGCTTTTTGTTCTTTACAACACCGGTTTGTATAGTCTTGTTGCCAGCACCATTATCAATGACTTTTATTCCATCTTTCTTTGTTATGCTGTTATTCGTATTGTCAGTCGCTACACGCTTATCCCTTTTCTCTGTAGCCGATGCTACAGATGTTGCGCTATTTATACTGCTATTATCATTGGTAATCGAGTATGGATTGTTTTGATGGTCACGGTTCGTACTACGTCCTTGTTTTTTATGTGGGGTAGAAACCGCTATCTGATCGCTATTCGCAGCCTTATTATTTACTTTACCTGATTTAATACCCTTTGTTCTTATAGATTTGCTGTTGTTAGTAGCCCTCTGCTCTTCATGATCAGATCCGGTTACTGCAACGCCTTCATATCTGGTATTCGCTGCATAGGTATTGCGTGGTGCCGGTTCATCAATATTTACCTTAGGCTTTCTACCAAAAGTAACATTGTCCTCTTCACTTTCATCTGCAAGATTGTAGTTATTGGTGATGTTAGCAGGTTCCGATTCTGCCACTACTATGTTGTTATGGCTCTTATTATTAACAACGTAACGTACAGGCGAATTATTTCTGCTTTGCATTTCCGGTTCTACATTAGCCATTGCTACTGCGGTATTGTCCAATATACTGCCACGTTTATCTTTTGTAGTAGTTGCAGCAACATTATAGTCTATGCTATTAGCAGTAATGGATGGGTCCGATACCGTTGAACTTTCAAGGGTATTATTATTGCTATTGGTATTTTTTAGTTCATTTTTATGTTTGTGTGAATTGATAACTGTTGATTTTTCGCTCCCTGCAGATGTGTTACCGGGAGTGCTCGTCTGTATTGCTGCAGATTTTTGCTGAATAGATGCGATGCCGGAAGCGTCAGCAACATCGGGCTTCACTCCCGAATGTCCGTTCATCTTCCAAGCGAAGAGAGAACCAAACAGCCCTATCCCACACAACATCACAAAAAACCATCTCCACGCGAAGGGGCGTTTTTTCTTATCATTGTCTAACCTCCGCTCCAGAGCATCCCACACATCGGGAGGCGGTACCTCAGTGTACCCACCAAGGCCCTCTCTGAAAAGGTTATCAATATTGTTTACATCTTGTTTCATCGCTATTCCTATTGCATTAATAAATTTATCTTATCCTTAAGTCTGCGCCGGGCATCGTTCAAATACCAGCGGCTGTTATTCTCTGTTATGTTCAATAAAGTTGCTATCTCTTTATGAGGGTAATTCTCAAATACAAATAAATTGAAAACTGCCAGTTGTGCTTCAGGCAATGTCTGTACTACCTGCATCAATTCCTTGAATGAAAGGTTCCCCAACGATCCGCTGTCAGTGAAGCCATCTTCAGGTTGCACTTCTTTGGTTATCTGGTCGTTTTTAAGATTTTTCCTTAAATGGTCTGTAACTGTATTGATTACTATCCTCCTTATCCAACCCTCAAATGCACCTTGAAATGAATATTGGTCCAGCTTAGTAAATATTTTGTAGAACGAGTCATTCAGTATCTCCTTTGCCGCATCTTCATTACCAAACATGTATCTTTTTATGATGCCGTACGCTGCAGGAGAATAAATGTCATATAGTTTTTTTTGTGCACTTCTCGACTGGGCAATACACTCTTTCACAAGCACATAAAGGTCTTGCTGCTCTGCAGCTACCTTTTCTGAGGCTTGTAAAGGAATATTTATGTTCAATTGTCCGGTCAACGAATGGTGTTTATTTAATATGATATTTGGGCGTAGTTCTCCGTTTTAACAATGACGTGTCGGAGCGATGAAATGTTAGGATCTCAGGCAAATTTTCTTGCATGGTCATACTTTACCGCATATTATTTTCCTAAGTTACTAACAATTGACCTTAATTGCACGTCAACTATTGATGGAAAGGTATGTTCTACGTGTTTGGATAAAAATTATTAACTGATAATTAATAGTATTAATTCGAGCCCCAATACACCTTCCTAAAGTAGTAATTATAGATACATTTGCCATTCAAACAATTGACCTATGAAGAAAATTTACCTACTCATCATAACCGCTCTTTCGTTCAGCATACCTCATTCTAACGGTCAGGGTGTTTCTTCCCTTGGCGAAAATTTTGATCTCACCTGTGCGTCTGGAGGTATCAGTTATCCGTTAAATTGGTCGGAATGGAACATTATTCCTCCAACTACAGCACTTGCCTGGTCGTGCACAGAATTAGGTGGCAGGTATGGCACTCCGGGTATTCAGTGCAATAGCTATTTCGGAGGTACTCATTATATCGATACAGCGTGGCTATTCACTCCGCAACTCAACCTGACCGGTTTTACTGATAGTGTCTATCTGCGTTTTGATTCTCGTTACACAGTCAGTGGTGCGCGTATGCAGGTATTGATCAACAACGTATATCATCCGGGTTCTGCCCCCGATAGTGTCGGGGTACCTTCTACATGGATTGATATGGCCAATAGAACCACTCCTGTTATTGGCCCTGATGATTCCGCAGGTTGGGTAACTCATTATGTAAATCTTACTTCATACAAGAACACTCCGCTTTATGTAGCCTTCAGATATGCTACAGGCAATACTGCCGGTGGTATTTGGACCATAGATAATGTATTTCTCACACCTTGGGGGTTGAACGTAGATAAAGAAGTAAAAAAGAGTATTACCCTAACTGTTCTTGGTAACAGTACTACGGATAAGATAAGCTTCTCAGGTACATTCTATGATGCAGGAAATTATGATGTTCAGATTTATGATAATTTAGGCAGGATTGTTCATAACGGTTCATTCTATACCAACAGCGGCACTTCTTCGCATACCTTGAGTCACCTTGGTCTCCATAGTGGTATGTATATAGTTAAGGTAGGTAATGCAACCAGCTATCAGATCGTTAAAGCTATTGTAGAATAGATACAATAAGCAGATGATTGTCTAGTGCAATACCTTTAAGTTGTGACACACTTTTATTGTAGTATTATCGGCAGAGCAGCCAGATATTGTTCATTGTCTGTTATACCGTTATGCAGCTGGCCTTGTAGTGAGATTAGTGTGTCCCCTTTCTTCATGTTGCTTTTTAGTTTTACGGAAGATTTATAATAGATCACTTCGTCTGCAGTTCCATGAAACACAACTATTGGTGCCTTGCACTCTTGTATGTATTGATAGGTAGGAAATTTATACTTCAGCAGGAATGTAGGAATGATAGGGTATGTATGCTGCATCATGTCAGTCAGGCTGTAATAAGGAGCCTGTAATATCAGCAATTTCGGATGATTGGCAGATGCTATTCTGGCTGCGGGTCCTGTACCTATAGAATAGCCAAGAACTACTATTTTGTTCTCTGCATATCGGTGTTTCAGTGTGTCATATACAGTCTGAAGGTCAGTATAGATTTGTTCCTGATTGTTTATTTCACTACCACTTTTACCATATCCTCGGTAATCAGTTATGAGCACATCATAGCCTAGAGAAGTGTAGGTCTTCGCTACCTTACCCCATGTTCTTACAGAACCTCCATTGCCGTGCAGGTAATAGATTACACCTTTACAGCTATCTGCTTTAAATAATACAGAATTGATATTGGTCCCGTCTTTCTCTGTCACATTCAATTCTTCAAAACGTTCATCGAAATTGAATTTTATGTCCTTATCAAGTCGTTCTGGGAAAAAGATCATTTTTTCCTGAACAAAATAGAGTAGCCCGCAGATCAGCACATAGACTATAACTATTGCCTTAAAGGTGTTGACAAGTATTTTATTCATCTTTGGTCGGGTTGAGGGTAAGTTGTAAATATAGCTATATCGATCCGCCGTTCACAAGTACAGACTCTGCTATAATTGTTTGGGTAAAAGTGCTTCCGGCCATGCAGGCCATCATTCTTGCAAATGCTAATTTACCTAGTTTGAATCCGCTGGTCTCTGCATAAGTGATTTCGGGGTAATATAATTGTGGAATAAATCCATTACTGATCGCTATTACACCGGTATCCGAAGGTATATTCAGTTTCAGTAGTTGTATGGCTTTCATTACTCCGCTCAATATCTCATCACTCATACAAAATATACCATCTGGGCGCTTTTTGCTCTTTAATGCTTTCGCAGCTCGCTGATAAGCCTCTTCACTGTTCCGTGCTTCTATGGTGGTAATTTTACAGTCCGGTGCATTTGATCTAAGTTCTTCACAAAATGCAGATTTTCTGCTTGCGGAAATAGACATGTTACTGTCGCCGAATATCGCCAATACGTCCTTTTTTCCTTTGTTGATCATCACATGGGCAGCTATAGTTGCGGCTTGTTCATCGGCCACACATACTTTGTTGCAAGAGTTATAAGCGGGTACCTTGTCAAAGAATATGACAGGTATGCCGCTGTCTTCTGTCTTTTTAAATTCGGTCATATCTACCGAGTCGGTTATTGTTGATACAAATAGCCCTGTAACTCTGCTCTTTCTGCATCGCCTTATATTTTCCAGCTCTTGTTGCGGATCGTTACCCGATTGTAAGATGATCACAGAATAGCCGTAGCGTCTTGCCTCTTCTTCAATTGCGGCAATAAAATAGTTGTAAAAGTAATTGGATATCTCCGGTACTATTATCCCGAATTCCTTGCTGTTATTGGTTTTCAGGCTGATGGCGTATGCATTGGGCTCGTAGTCCATAATGCCGGCCAGCTCTCTTACTTTTTTCTTGGTTTCTACAGATATGTCAGGATGGTCTTTTAATGCTCTCGATACAGTTGCAATGCTTATATTTAAGAGTAAAGAAAGTTGTTTTAGCGTTACCGGTGCCTTCATAATTATTGCTATATGTTACGAATATAATAATTTTTTTTCCACAGCAAACATTTGCGAAATCATTTGCGAAAACGTTTGCACTGAAGTGTACATGTTTACACGATTTATTGTCGGGTATATTCCAAATATTTGACAATCAATTAACAACAAAACGCATTCATATGAGAAGTATTATTTTTACTCTGTGTTTATTGAGCATCTACAACGCTGCCGATGCGCAGCAAACGGTAGAGCTGCGAGGTAAGGTCGTAGACAGTAAGCACGTTCCTTTGTCTGGTGTTACCATTTATGACCCGGCAGATAACAAGGGTGTTGTTACCAGCGATAGTGGTACGTTCGTGATCGCTCTTACTCATGAGGGTAAGGAATCTAAATTACGTTTTTCTTATGCAGGTTTTGCTACCAGAGAGCAGACTGTAGATCTCATGAAAGGAAATCAGAGTAATATAGAGGTAATACTTAGCGAGGATGTATTAGCATTGTCTGATGTAGTCGTGACCGGGGTATCAAATCCTAAATCTAAAATTTCTTCAAGTGTGTCTATCAGTACTATGAAGGCATCTGAAATTCAGGAAACCGGTGCGCGCACCACTGCTGAGGTATTCAGGTCTATACCGGGCATTAAAGCTGAAGCTTCAGGTGGCGATGGTAATACTAATATTACTGTTCGTGGTATTCCTATTTCTGCAGGTGGTTCTAAATATTTGCAGTTACAGGAAGATGGTTTGCCTGCATTGCAATTCGGTGATATGGCATTTGCAACAGCCGATCAGTTTGTTCGTGCCGATCAGACTATTAACCGCATTGAAGCTATCAGGGGTGGATCTGCATCTACTATGGCTACCAATTCTCCTGCCGGTATCATCAATTTTATCAGTAAGACAGGCGCTGTAGAAGGTGGTAATGTCTCTGTATCTACTGGTCTTGGATATGGCAACTTCCGCTCTGATTTCAATTATGGAGCGCCTATTGCCAATGGCTTGTCTTATAATATCGGTGGTTTTTACAGATACGGTGAAGGACCCCGCACTGCCGGTTATGCTGCAAACAATGGTGGTCAGATTAAGGCGAATATGACCAAGCAATTCAATAAGGGCTATGCTCGGGTATATGTTAAGTATCTCAATGATCGCACTGCACCTTATTTCCCTATGCCGGTAAAAGTTACAGGAACTAATGACAATCCTACTTATGAGGCATTGCCGGGTTTTGATCCTAAATATGGTGCGTTGCAGAGTCCATATTTGTTACACGATCTGGGTACAGGTAATAATGGTGAGGTTAGAAACACAAATGTAACAGACGGTATGCACCCTGTAACTGCCGCAGTAGGAACCGAATTAAATTTCGATCTTGGTAATGACTGGTCTGTTGAAGACAGGGCTCGCGCTTCTATGAATAGTGGCAGCTTTGTTGGTGCTTTCCCTGCTTCAGTGGGCACAACTTCAAGTATGTTATCAACTATAGCAGGTGCTACAGGATGGAATCTTAATAATGCTACGGTAAAAGATGCTGTTACAGGTAATACTTATTCCGGCGAAAATGCAATGATCTTGCACATGTTCAATGTACATCTCAACAACTTCAGTAACTACCTCAACGATTTTAAATTAAAGAAATCATTTAAGAAGGGTAACGTTATGTTTGGCTTGTACAAGTCCATTCAGAATGTAGATATGTCCTGGAACTGGAACTCATACCTTACTGATGTGAATGGTAATGGTCTGCATCCGTTGAACATAGTAAATGCTAATGGTCAGCAAATGGATAAGAATGGTCAGTTTGCATACGGTACTCCTGTTTGGGGCAATCTGGCGCGCAATTACAATACTCAGTACGATATATCTGCTCCATACCTCACCGGATCTTACAATGTAACAAAAGCATTGAACATAGATGCAAGTGCTAGGTGGGATATTGGAAAAGTGACTGGTTCTTATACCGGAGGTGCTGCTACAGCTCGTGATATGAATGGTGACGGTGTTATTGATAGTGCTGAAAGAAAGGTAGAGTCTATAGACTACACAACTACCAAGCCTGTTAACTATAAGTTCGATTATATCTCTTACTCTGTGGGTGCTAACTACATGCTCAACGATACTAAGGCATTGTTTGGTCGCTACAGCAGTGGTGGCGCTACAGTCGCTGACAGAGCTTTGTTCACACCATCTCTTCAAAACGATGGTAATGCAAAGGGCGTAATCAGCAAGGTAGACCAGGCAGAATTGGGATTCAAGAGCAATTACAAAAAAGCTGGTTTATTTATCACAGCTTTCTATGCTAATATCAATGAGGCAGCTGGTTTTGAAGCCACTACTCAGTCTATTATTCAGAATCATTACAAGTCTATGGGTCTTGAAGTAGAAGGTGCTATAAAGATCACAGACAACTGGAATCTGAAGGGGAGTGCAACTTATACTAAGGCAGAATTGACAGATGGAGCAAACAAGGGCAATGCTCCGAGAAGACAGGCTCCGTTTATCTTCACTGCTCAGACTTCATATACATACAAGAAGCTGGTTGTAGGTCTTACTGCTTTCGGTACAACTAAGTCTTATACTCAAGACAACAACAAGTTGATCATGCCTGGTTATGTAGTTCTTAATCCATATGTTAGCTACAATTTTGCTAAGGGATTAATGTTATCTATAAATGGTAATAATATCACTAATACACTTGGTTTCACAGAATCTGAAGATGCTGCTATCGTTAATAATACTACCAATATTGTTAGAGCTCGCTCTATACTTGGTCGCACAGTATCAGGTACTTTGTCTTTCAACTTCTAAGTATATTTAAGTAGTATAAAACACCGGGAGGATCGAATATGAAGAATATAAAACTCAGCTTTTGGAATATCATTAGCATGAATATTGGATTCTTCGGTATTCAGTACAGCTTCGGCTTGCAGCAGACCAACATGACACCGATCTATTCTTACCTCGGTGCCAACCCGGAACAAATTCCATTATTGAATCTTGCGGGACCAATGACAGGGCTATTAGTACAGCCTGTCATTGGTGCCCTTAGTGATAAGACTACAAGCAGGTTTGGCAGAAGGAGGCCGTATTTTGTTGTAGGAGCGATCTTGTGTAGTGTTTGCCTTCTGGCAATGCCTTTCAGTAGTTCTTTGTGGATGGCCGCCGGCTTGTTATGGATACTAGATGCGGCAAATAATATGACTATGGAGCCTTACAGGGCTTTCATCAGCGATAAACTCCCGGAAAGCCAACACGCTACAGGTTTCCTTACACAGAGCTTTTTTACAGGACTGGGTATTACATTGGCCAATCTTACTCCGGGAATTCTTGTAGCAATTGGGTTTTTGAGTCAGAACGCTCGCAGTAGCAATAACATTCCTTATACTACTTATGCGGCGTTTCTTATTGGCGCTTTTGTATCAGTGGCGTCAGTAATGTATTCGGTTGTAACCACAAAAGAAGAACCACTTTCTGAAACTCAGTTGGCTGAAATAAAGAAAAGTCCTGCAGGTGTAGTGCCTGTTTTTAAAGATATATTCTCAGCGATCAGAGAGATGCCGGCTATCATGCGTCAGCTGGCAGCTGTATATCTCTTCAATTGGTATGCAATGTTCATATACTGGCAGTTCATCACCTTGTGTTTGGCTCAGACAATATTCCATACGGCTGATCCGGCTGCTCAGGGTTTCACAAGTGCCCAGTTACTCACCGGCACGGTCAACGGAACTTACAATATAGTTACCTTCTGTGTTGCATTTATTTTGGCTTGGCTATCGCAAAAGGCAAAGCCAAAAAGTGTTCATGCGGGTAGTTTATTATTAGCCGGCATAGGTTTGTTAGCATTGCCTTCTATTCATGCGCAGGGTATGTTATTGTTCTCAATGATAGGATTGGGTATAGGTTGGGCCAGTATGATGGGAACTCCATATATTCTTTTATCAGGATCTATACCTCAGCATCGCACAGGCATATACATGGGCATACTCAACATGTTCATTGTACTGCCTATGCTCATCGAAACTGTTTCTTTCAGGTATGTGTACAAATTCATTCTCAGTAGCGACCCTGCAAATGCTATAAGGTTTGCAGGCTTACTGATAGTCATTTCAGCTATTCTGACACTATTACTAAAAACAAGCAAGAAATAATCTAAGAACACCTAAAGCCGAAAACATGATCAATGAAGAAGGATATAGAAAAAGCCTTGATCTCTTAAAACGCGCAAGTACCCCCTATGGTTTTGTTGCAGCGCTTCAGGAAACCGATAATTATAGAAGGATCTGGAGTCGTGATGGTATGATATGTGGTATAGCAGGATTGTTAAGTGGTGATATTGCTCTTTGGCCTGTTTTGGAGTCTGGCATTCAATTGATGTTCGATAACCAACATGCCACAGGTTTTATCCCTAGCAATGTGATTCCGGGATCTGTAAAAGCCAGTTATGGTGGTGCTGTTGGCAGGGCGGATAATGCTTCATGGGCAGTAATTGGTTTATTGAAATGGTCTGCCTTGGCCAATACCGATCGCTTATTGGTCAAATATAAAGATCAGGTACGCAAGTGCTTTCAATTGTTCGATGCATGGGAATATAATGGTCGTGGTCTTCTCTACGTCCCTCAGAGTGGCGATTGGGCCGATGAGTATATTCATCATGGTTATATTCTTTATGATCAGTTATTGCGGGTTTGGGCATTAGAGTTGGCAGCAGATGCGTATCAAGAACCAACTTGGCGGCTAAAGGCTGTGGAGATCAGAGCATTGATAGCTAATAATTTCTGGAAACACAGTGATCACAAAATATATTATACATCAACCCTTGCTCGTCAGATGGCTGATGCGCCGGATGGTAGGTGGTTGATGGGATTTAATCCGTCAGGTATATATCATCAATATGACCTGGGAGCAAATGCTCTGGCTATTTTACTAGGTATTGGAGATATTGAGCAGCAGTCTGCGGCGACAGCCTGTCTAGAGGGTTTGGTCACCAATGACGACAATCTACTGCCATCTTTTTCGCCGGTCATAATGCATGAAGATGTATCTATGCTACAGTTGAAAAATAACTATGCATATACATTCCGGAACCATCCTCATGAGTTTCATAATGGTGGTCTGTGGCCGGTTTGGAACGGTTTTGCTGTAGCCGCTTTGTCTAAGGGTAAGGCTATGCTGGCGGCAAACAAGTTAACAGAGAATATTCATAATGCGAATGCAAAGGGTGGTGCTGACGGTGCTTGGGGGTTTTATGAGAATATACACGGACTTACTGGTTTGCCGATAGGTATAAAGGAATGCACCTGGAGTGCTGCAGGTGCAGTAATTGCTGAACAGGCATTAAATGGTAATTATATAATCTGATTGTAGATGAAGACGAAGGAAAAATTTGTGCTTGCAATAGGCGAACTGCTGGTAGATGCCATTACTAACGTTCAGGTAGATGATCTCTCTTATGCTCAGTTTCTCAATATTCACCCCGGTGGTAGCACAGCTAATTTTTGTCGCTACCTGAGTCGCTGTGGTACAACCTCCAAACTTGTCGCGGCTGTTGGTGATGATGGATTCGGGAAGATATTGATAGCCAAAGTACTCAATGATGATCTGCCCATAGATAATATCAAGTCTGTGCCGGGTCATAATACATCACTCATAGTTGTTGGCCGCACCAGCAAAACACCGGATTTTATTCCATATAGGGATGCAGATAGATATATCACTACGGTAGAAAAGAAATTACTGAAAAATGCGTCTCTCGTTCATACTACCGCTTTTTCTCTCAGTAAAGATCCCGCCAGGGCATCTATACTTAAAGCATTTGCGACTGCACACCATAATAACATCCCTGTTTCAGTTGATTGGAATTATTCTGAAAAGATATGGGGGATAAATGATGAGGGTGTGAAGGTGTTTGAACAGCTGCAGCAATTTCATCCGCTACTCAAGTTTAGTATGGACGATGTCGCTCGGTTTGTCGGGCATAAAATAAACATACAGGAAGCACTCAATTTTCTTGCTGCTGTTGATGCGAGTTTGGTATGTCTTACTTGTGGTGCAGAAGGTGTTTTTTATAAATGCGGCAAGATCGGTGAATGGAAATACAGGCCTGCTGCTAAAATAAAGGTCGAGAATGCCACCGGTGCCGGTGATGCTTTCTGGGCAGGCTTTATACATGCGTGGGATAAAGGAATGGATGCTGAAAAAGCGATCGACAATGGTATTGATATTGCCTCAAAAAAACTGCAAGGCAAACTGTTGCGTGCTGCTACTGCATGATCCTGTCACCAATAAATGAAAATGATTCAACGATGAACATATTTACGGTCTCTGAAAGGGCCATCATCCGGGAAATGGATGTACAGGAATTGGAAGATTATATAAAAGCGCTGAAAGATAAAATGACTTCTTCAGGCATACTTACCGATGAAGAGACAAGACTGTATAATTATGCTCTTCGTCAGCTCTATTATTTGTCTGGAAGCAGGTGACATTGCCAATAGGTTGCACAATTATCCTAGAACATAGAAACATACATTATGGGCTCAATTAAGAAGATAGGTATCCTCACCTCCGGAGGAGATAGTCCCGGCATGAATGCTGCGATCAGAGCTATCGTAAGAACATCTATTTACTACGGCATTGAACCGTATGGTATTCGCCGCGGCTATCAGGGAATGATAGAAGGTGATATTTTTAAAATGGAGACCACCGACGTTGCTAATATCATTCAAACAGGCGGTACTATTCTAAAGACGGCTCGTAGTAAAGAATTCATGACCGTAGAGGGTCGAGCAAAAGCATACGAACAACTAAGGAAGTTAGGAATAGATGCACTTATTTTGATTGGTGGCGATGGTACTTTGCGAGGGGCCACAGCCTTTTTTAAAGAACATACTATACCTGCAATAGGTCTCCCGGGTACTATTGATAAAGATTTGGAAGGGACTGACTTTACCATCGGATTTGATACTGCTGTCAATACCGCGGTTACTGCAATTGATAAGATCCGCGAGACAGCAGATGCACATGATAGGTTGTTCATTGTTGAGGTGATGGGTCGTGATGCCGGATATATTGCATTGAATAGTGGTATTGCTTGTGGTGCTGAGGATATACTTATTCCGGAGGTGGAAAATGATATTGAAGCGGTTCTGGCTCGTATCGCCTACGACGAAAGAAGAAAGAAAACTGTTCATGTAATTGTTGTGGCGGAAGGTAGCGGAAAGATAGGTACTGCTCGTCTTCATGAAGCTATTGTTGGTCGGTTTCCGGCCTTAGATACGCGTGTGTGTATTCTTGGTCACATTCAACGAGGTGGTCCCGCTACATTTGCTGATAGGGTATTGGCTAGTCGCCTGGGCTATGCTGCAGTGTTGGCATTGTTAGAAGGTCGCACACAGGTCATGGTAGGTACCCTTAATGATAATATAGCTTATACTCCTTTCGAAAATGTAGGTAAGCTCAATACCCCTATAAGTGAAGATAAACTCAAAATGATCAGGGTACTGTCAGCCTGATATAAATGATCCCGTATGATGCCTCTTAAGAAAACAAAGATTGTAGCCACTGTTGGTCCGGCTTGCAATAATTACGAACAGCTTCTTGCTTTAGTGCAGGAGGGTGTCAATGTATTCAGACTTAACTTCTCTCACGGTACCCACGCCCAGCATGATCTTGTGATAGGTTATATCCGAAAGATCAATCTGGAATATGGTTATAACATTGCTATCTTGGCCGATCTGCAAGGGCCTAAGCTAAGGGTAGGTGATCTTGAGAACGATGCCATAGATTTTGCAGCCGGCGACGAATTTTGCTTTACCAATCAAAAGATGGTTGGCAATAAGACACACATATATCTATCTTACCCCGATCTCTATGCCGACGTAAGAATAGGGGAGAAGATTCTTATAGACGACGGTAAGATAGAGGTAATGGTCACTGAAGTCACCGAAGATCATCTGGTAAAAGTTAGGGTGCTCAACTCAGGTACGTTATTGCCTAAGAAGGGCGTCAATTTGCCTGATACTGCTATATCATTACCTTCTCTTACAGAAAAAGATCTTGCTGACCTGGCATTCATTCTTACAAAGCAGGTAGATTGGATAGCGCTCTCTTTCGTTCGCCGTCCTGAAGATGTAGCGGATCTCAGGTCCAGGATCAGAGAGGCGGGTAGTAGTGCCAAGATCATTTCTAAGATAGAGAAGCCTGAGGCATTAAAGTATCTCAGAGATATTATTATTGGCTCTGATGCTATCATGGTAGCTCGCGGAGATCTGGGTGTAGAACTGCCTTTGGAGCAGGTGCCGATGATACAAAAGAAGATAGTGAGAATGTGTATCCATAGGGCTAAGCCGGTCATTATTGCTACACAGATGATGGAGAATATGATAGATCGTACACGCCCTAACAGAAGTGAGATAACTGATGTTGCGAATGCTGTCTTGGAGGGTGCAGATGCTGTGATGCTGAGTGCGGAAACTGCTGCAGGGCATTACCCGCAGTTGGTCATCAAAACTATGGTCAATATCATTGTTGAAGCTGAAAAGGAGCAGACAGTTTATAACCGTAATCTCACCCCGCAGCCGCACTCTCCGTCTTTTTTAAGCGATGCATTGTGCTATAATGCCTGCGAGATATCGCGTGCTATAAATGCTGATGCATTGGTGGGCATGACGCAGTCTGGCTATACAGGGTTTATGTTATCCAGCTATCGTCCCCATGCGCCTATATATATCTTCACACAGCATCGTTCACTGGTCAATCAGTTGAGTCTGAGCTGGGGTGTACAGGCGTTCTATTACAACAGTGACAAAGACCTTGATGAGACTATCAAGGATCACACCACTATTCTAAAGGAAAAATTTCTGCTCAAGGAAAATGATGTTACGGTCAATACCGGTAGCACGCCTTTTTATGAGCATTTGCCTACCAATACGTTGAGAATAACAAAGGTAAAATAGCAATGATCTCAGCAATAGGTATAGACATTGGAGGTACCAATACCGTTGTTGGATTGGTGGCAGGTAGCGTGGTTTTGGAGCGTCGTGTTATGAGGACAAAAGGCGCAACTGATCTGGATAGATATGTCAAAGATATAGCGCACATTATTGAGGCAATTGCACTCGATTATCCGCATTGCAATATTGTCGGGATAGGTATTGGTGCGCCTAATGCTGATGCAGTATCTGGTCATATATATCATCCGGTGAATTTGCCATGGAAAGGTGAAGTTCCCCTTACGCAATTACTTACTGCTCGTACAGGTCTCAGGTCTTATCTTATTAATGATGCTACTGCTGCTGTTATTGGTGAAATGAGGTTTGGTAACAGTAGTAACCTTACCGACTTTATGGTCATTACTTTGGGTACCGGTATAGGGAGTGGTATTGTTGCCAACGGCCAGCTTGTTTCCGGTATAGGCGGCCTTGCAGGTGAACTGGGACATGTCATTGCTGTACCCGGTGGTCGCTCATGCTCCTGTGGCAGATCCGGCTGTCTGGAAACCTACGCCTCAGCAACCGGCTTGGTCAATACTGCTATCGAGAGGGTAAGGTCGGGTGCAGACACGGTTCTCAATAGTAAACCTGTAATGGATATAACTGCAGAATATGTTTATAATGCTGCACTTGCAGGTGATGCAGTTGCTATTGGTGTCTTTGAGCATACCGGGTTCATATTGGGTACAACTCTTGCTGATGTGATCGCTTTATTAGCACCGCAGGCGTTAGTATTTATGGGTGGACTGGCACACGCCGGAGATATGTTGCTGGTGCCCGTTGCGCAGGCCGCTGATGCCGGAATGCTTAAGGCTTTAAAGGGTAGGGTAGCCTTTACCAGATCTGTCCTTCCCGATTCTGATGCTGCAATATTGGGTGCAGCTCAATTAGTATTTGATAATAGGTAAGAATTCAGTGAAGTCTTTGCGCTCAACAGCTATAGATCAAAAAAGCCAATCAAATAAATGATTGGCTTTTTTTGTAGCATGTACGGGAACAGAACCAACTAAATTTAGACAACAAAAAATCAATTTATACAGTAAAATCAATACTTCTATTCCCTTTCCATTGTTACTTTTTCCCTTTTTTTCATACATTTTGTTACTCTGTTGTTACTTGAAAATGAGATTTCACTTACCTTTGCATTGTTAATATTTCAATTAAATATAGCAAGCGATATGAGTGTAAAGTTGAGAAAAAGAAAAAACGCTGACGAGACCACTACTCTCTATTTGGATATATATCATAACGGTAAACGACAATATGAATTTCTTAAGCATCTAAAACTTGAGAAGATAACTAGTCCAAAGCATCGTGTTGATAACAAGAATAATCTCGCTTTAGCTCAGGATATTTGCATTAAGCGAGCTCAGGAACTAGCTGGTAATGATTACGATATTCAGGCAAAGTATAAAAGTAGAATCGATTTTATAGAATACTATCAGAAGTATATTGATAAGTATACCAATAAGGATAAAAGGGTCATTACAAGTTCTTTGTTCAAGTTCAAAGAATTTATGAAAAAGGAAGGTTATAAAAATCTTCAACTAAATCAAGTAACAGAAAATCTTGTCTATGAATTTAAGAGCTACCTTGAAGGTTGTCTGAACGGAGAAAGTCCAGCTAATTATTTTAGCAAGTTCAAAAAAGTAATAAGGCAAGCTTGCAGAGAAAAATTATTAGTCATTAACCCAACGCAAGACATATCAATAAAACGTCAGGAAGGACTAAAAAAAGAGGTGCTGACAATTGAGGATATTCGTTTGCTGGCAAATACAACCGCAGGTAATGAAAATGTAAAACGAGCATTTTTGTTTTCATGTTTCACTGGCCTCAGATTTTGCGATATAGTGTCCATGCAATGGAAACACATTGACCTTAATAACCAAAGATTATCGCTCACTCAATCTAAAACTGGTCAAAAAGTTACAGTAAATTTGCATGTGACTGCAATACAAATATTAGGTGAAAGTGGTGAAAGCAATGATCAGGTCTTTATTCTACCATCTCATACCGCTTGCACTAAAGATGTAAAGCATTGGGTAAAAAAAGCAGGTATTAACAAACATATTACTTGGCATTGCGCACGTCACTCATTTGCAACCAATCTTATTTTCTTCGGTGCAGATATTACTACTGCAAGTAACTTATTAGGTCATACAAGTTTGAGATATACTCAACGATACACGAGAGTGGTAAATGATATGAAACGTGATGCAATTGATAGCTTGCCAACCATTCAATTTTAATGTATGGCAAACGAAAATATTAATTTGATGTTTGAAATAGAAACATCCTCCGTTATTGAAGCAGTTGAAAACGATTGGACAACATTTCAGCATGTTGATTTGATTAAGTTGAGTTCGTCCCTGAATACTGTATTACTCAGAGAGAGAAAAGGTGAAGTGCTCATCTCACAATCTGAACAGCCACAATATTTTGAAAATACTATAAAACGCAGAAATGATGAGCTTAGTGATATAATGAATAAAAGGCGATGCCCTATTCCTAGTTGGTTTCTTGAAAACAGTGATGCTCCCGGGGTAATTTCAATATTACCAATTGATGTTTCGATTAAGCTTCCTATAACTGATGATTATTTCAATCAATTCTGCGCTTTTCGATTAGCGACTTTAGAATCTAAATTGGTACCTGAATTTATGAAGTATCAATTTATTAACTCATTTAAGAGCGATACAGTTGAGTTTAGAAGGGCTATGCAATTTATTTTAGCTGGTTTCGAGACTGTTATTGGAGCTAGGAGGAGTGTTATTGTAGAAACATTGAACTTAGAATATTTTATTGTCAAATCTAAATCTGAATATGTTGAGACGACTACCGTGGTTGATTCAAATTCACCTATTGAAGTGCTGAAATCAATTAAGAATGATAATTTGGAAGTTATAGTGTCTATTAAACATAAGACATTTATTGAAATAGAAAATGTGCTTTTTGATCGAAAGTTCATTAACGCCTCCTATGAGTGGCAAAAGGAAAAAGTAAAACTTGTTACATTTATTCATGTTTTACATAAGAATAAATATTTTAGGAATACATATCTCAGAGAGGACAAAACTTTGAGTCCGTCAATTAGGCGTTTTTTCGAAAAACGTTACAATCAACAAATTGATGATGCATTCAAGCCGTCTAATTTTGACGAAGTTCAATTCAGAAAACACTTTATTGATTTCACTTTCGTGGAGGCAGTTTAGAGTTAAGGCATCCCCGTTTTCGATTATTTTATCCCCAAAAAAACCCCGTTTTCAACTCGAAATTTAGCCTGAAACACTTTACTGGCAAGCGTTATGTAGGTTTTGGGAACGTCCCCGTTTTTTCAACATTTTTTTTAGTCATACTACCTTTGGGTCGTCAGTTCTAAAACAATTGACTTTTTATAAAAACTCAAAAAAATAAATGACAATGAAAAAGACACTAATTACGCAACATGATTTTCTCAGCATTGTAAACATGCTAGCGAAGATAGAAGCCAAGATCATAGCTTCTAAGCCGATTCTCACCTTCAATGAAGTGGTCGCCTACACAGGTCTCTCAAAGAGTTACCTGTACAAAATGACGAGCGCCGGAATAATACCATATTCAAAGCCCAATGGCAAACAGCTCTATTTCAGTAAAGATGCAATTGATTCGTGGTTAATGAGCAATAAGGTTAAGACTCAGAATGAAATTGATTATGCGGCAATTACACATGTCGGCTTAAACAGGGCCAAGTAATACCAGCCTATTGGCTGAGCCATCACTAACTTAATAAATTATTCTAAAAATTAATTACAATGAATTGTACCCGATATGGGTGTGACTGCCCAATTCCAGATACCCGCCGTAGCGATGCAAAATACTGCTCTAAAAAATGCTACAAGGAAGCTAAAAAAGAACGTGATAGTGCAGGCTACTATAAGCGATCGTTGTTTTATGATAATATAAAACACAATGACAATATCCTCAGTATCCTTTTTGAATTTCAGCATGAGATTCCGAGGCAAGATCTTGAAAACGTCCATTTCAATTTTGATAATTATGTCAGCACTGATTACATAGACGGGGAAAAGTTGTTCCTCATGCATAGGTATGCCTACTCTATACGCCACAGACCTGATGACGTTTGGATCAAGATCTGGGAAATAGGACAAGAGCTTATGGGTGAGTAAGTGCGTTATATTAAAACAGAAAATGGACGCTTCTCCCCACATAATGCATTCATATTTTGTTCAAATAATTAATATTTCAGTTAATTTCTTTGATTATTAAGAATTAGCTTCTTATACAATTGGAATAGATCTCCCACTCTTGAAAATCTTACAAGATCATTGGGTATTTACATGTTGTTAATTAACAACATTAATATGACGATTATTAGACAATGAAAACAATGTCTAATAACCTTTTCTATAACTAGTAAACTCTGCACTCAAATGCGACTCTTGAGATGATGCTGCCATTAGGTAGACTTTGAGGAATCTCCTGGTATTGTTGTAAATAATGAAGGCGTGAAATACAGCCTATTCAACAAAACCAAATGCTTCAGTGATTTCGCTAATCCTCACGTATGTTTAGACACCAGTGCTATCGTTAGTCCCCATAGCCTCTAGAATATCCAAGATATTAGCGGTCGGTCAGGTTGTAGAATCTCCATAGCCTAAGACGATTATTCACGCGTTTAGGACAATAGTGACAGATTTTGAAGTCAATTATGGGATAGTAATTTAAAAGGCAGGATTTCAGGTTGGATCTTATGATGCTGCAAAACACACGAATATTCTACTATTAAACTGGGATGAATTTCAAGAATATTATAAGAATAAGTGGATTATGAAAACACAATTCCGGTCATCTCATCAGACCAAACTTTTATATGGTTATGTAGCTGTAGGGTTTTCAGTTTTTTTCAAAAAGCAATATAACAATTTCTCTAACCTTGAATTAAATTAATTCAATTTACTATGCTTAAAACACTTAAATATTGCTTTTTATTCTTATGATTTAGTCCATAAAAATTTACAAACAAACCACTTTTGCATTGACGAATTTGAAAGAACCTTTAACAATGCTGAAATGGATTTCAAAAGAAAATTTGACTCCGTTCAAGAGTATTTTAATTTTTTAACTGTCTATTCCGGTGATGTTGACCCACTATTCCGGTGATGTTGACCCACCTGTGAGTTTGGTAGTAAATGAAAGAGCTTGATGATACAGCTAAGGTAATTATTTCTTTGTTCTTCTTGAGTTTCCCTTTA
>CANFKE010000005.1 GCA_947447465.1 Chitinophagaceae bacterium
ATACCCGTTTTTAATTACCGGGATGGTGGCTCAGTTTTATAATGATCATCATCATTACCGATTGCTGCGAATAGAGTAATTTTATGGAATTGATCAATTAGGTGAACAACAATGGTAAAGAAGCGAAAGGTATAGGCTGTTAGTACGGCAAATATCCGGAGCCTTTGGCAAATAGACCGTGTCCTCTGAGGGCGGAAAAGAAATAGATTTCCCATGGAATACAAAGATTATTATAAGACATTAGGAGTAGATAAGAATGCAACTCAGGATGAGATCAAGAAAGCATATCGTAAACTGGCGCTGAAATATCACCCCGATAAAAATCCTGATAATAAGGAGGCTGAGGCCAAATTCAAAGAGATCAACGAGGCTAACGATGTTGTAGGTGATCCGGTAAAGCGTAAGAAATACGATGAGCTGGGCTCTAACTGGAAACAATATGAGCACATGGGCGGACAGCCCGGCGGAGGTAACCCTTTCGGTGGTGGCGGCTTTGGCGGTGGTTTTGGTGGTGGCGGAGACTTCTCCGATTTCTTCGAACAATTTTTCGGCGGGGGTGGTGCCAGAGGTGGTGGACGGCAGCGTGCTCGTAAGGGACAAGATCTGCAAACGGAGTTTGAAATATCTCTCGAAGAGGCCTATCATGGCACCAGCAGAGTAATTCAACTGGAAAATGAAAAGCTCAGGGTGAGTACTAAACCCGGTGCTTACGACGAACAGCAACTACGTATAAAAGGCAAAGGTGGTCCCGGAAGCACTCCGGCAACTGCCGGTGATCTTTTTGTCAATGTCAGGGTAAGACCCCATCATAGATTCACCCGTGAGGGAGACAACCTCAAGACCAATCATGATATCGATCTCTATACTGCCGTACTGGGTGGAGATACATTGGTAGAGACCCTCACAGGGCAGGTAAAAGTGCAGATACCGGCAGGTACACAAGCCACAAAAACAGTTCGTATCAAAGGTAAGGGTATGCCGGTGTATGGTAAACCCGAAATTTTCGGTGATCTGTATGTTACGCTAAAAGTGCTCTTGCCTACTACTCTTACCGATAAACAAAAGGAACTTTTTGAACAACTAAGAGCGCTGAATAGTTAGAAGATCATATACCTGCCAGTCTGTATCGCTTGTTGCAGATCTGATGTATAGCAAACCATACAGCATAAGGCATCATAGTTGATCTTTTGATCCGCGTGATCTCTGTTAAGACAACCGCAGCAAAGGGAATACTTGCAATCAGTGTGAACCTTTGAAATCTGAGATTCAGACAACTACCGCATCATCTGCTTCTACCTTTTCCATCTCCTTGCTCTTCTGATCCAGAATGATCAGCAAGGCTACCGGAATGTAGAACAGCGCCCCTACTTTATGGGTCTCTATCAGTTCTGAAAAGAAGTTATTGATAAATCCTGCGGCAATGGTCATAGCCAGACCTATGGTTACCGCACGCCAGAATTTATCTTTGAATCGGTGATATACCTTCTGTGCTTTGGCAAACAGCAAAGGTATGAGCAACGCATAGAGTAGCATGGCAGGGTAGCCTTGTTCTGCCAGCATATACAGGTAGTAATTGTGCGTGGTCGACTGTTCCTTGTTACGGCTCACATAGGTTTGAAAAGAGCTTACTGCATAAGGTTTGTAGTAGAAGTAAAATGCACGTGGTCCCACGCCGGTCCACGGGTAGTCAGTGCTCATGCGCACTGTAGCTATCCATCTGTACACACGCTCCATACTCGACATATCCTTTCCTCTGAAGGTAGCAATTAGGTGGTCCGTAAACTCCTTATGCATATACGTCTTATTATAGTCCGGGCGGAAATCCATGTATTTGTTGTTCGGCACCATGTAGCAAAACAGCAAAATGATACAGCCATAGATAAATGGCATGATCAGGTTCACCAGTTTCATTCGTATTGCAATACCCACAGCTATACCGAAGAATACAGCGATGTATGCAGCACGGGTCTGCGCAAAGATGATGCCGGCAATGAATATCGCTATGATCAGTAACAGGCCGCCTCTTGTAGCCAGACTGCGTTTTTTGGTCAGCGAATAAGCCACCAGTATCAGCGGGAAAAGCATGGAGGTCACTGATGAGTAGTCCACGTGGTTGTAATACAGGCTCTGCCCCAGAAATGCCAATGATCGCTGCACTTTCTCAAATCTGAAGCCTAGCATTGCATGGTGTATCAGAATGATGATAACAGTGATCAGCGTAGGTATCAGCAATAGCTTGAAACCCATAATAAAATCTTTCTTCTCCCTGAAGATGAATACAGGCAGCATAAGAAAACACACCACCAGCCATGTCTTTACCAACAAGAATTTTATGGAGAAGAACAGCATCTGAGAGCAAACAACCGCTACGATAAGCCATAAGAATTGCAATGCGGAAATAAACACGATCTTGTCTCTCCACCACCATTGGGGCATCATATTGGGGTTTCTCGCCAGCATCACTAAGAACAGGCCCAGCAGGCACCACATCAGCGGCTGGTCGGGTAGTGTCAGTGACATACTATCACCAGCAAAACTTATCTGAATTGAAAATGGAATAGTGAACAGAAAGATCCAATAGGCAGTTTTCCAGTTAAGGCCCAGCAGTACTGCAAAGAAAAGGCCGAACGGAGCCGCTAATACGAGGAAACTACCCGTATAGGCAAACAATGCTACTGTGAGAAATAACACAGATAGTATTGCGGTACTCAGCCATTTATTTTTTAGGATCAGCTCCATTGTCGCTTAGCGGGGGTGGTTCATTAGCTTGTTATAGTAAGCCAGCACCAGCACCAGCAGCACACCGCCAAACAATCCCAGGAATCCTGCTACCATCAGCACCGTCATCAGCGATGGTCCTATAGGTGACGTAGGAGGGATGGCGCGCGTAGTTACCTTCAGGTAGTTCATTGCGCTGTTAGTAGTAGCTTCGAACTCATTGATTATCGATACATAGCGGGCTCTGTCTTGTGCCAGTTGGTCCTTTGTAGCACGCAATGTCTTGACTCCTTCAGCGCTCTTGGCACCACCGGCAGCTTCCATATGCACCAGAGAATCAGTACAAACATTGATAGTACTGTCTATTTGCTTCAACTTATCGCCGATAGACTTGGCCATGCCCATCTTCATAGAGGTGTAATAGTTGCGGAAAGCTTCTTCACACACTTTTACACTCATGTTGGCTACATTGGCCGCAGTAACTGAGTCATAAGCTATGTAGCTTACTTCCAGCTCTTTGTATTCCGAACGCTTTACATTGAAGTTCTTATCGAATATACCCATCAGGAATGCATGTCCCTTCTCGGTATTGATATCATTATTATAAACTACCTGAAACTGGCAGTTGCGGATGATCCTGTCTTTTACAGTGTCCGAATTCAGTAATGCGGTCACTCTGTCCAGATCATCATCTCCACCAAAATAATCTACATAACGCTGTTCATAGTTCCTGAATAATGTATTACGGTCGCCGTAAAGCGGATTATTCACCAGAAAGTGAGAAGAAGCCTTGAACTTCTTCCGCTTCACTGCGAAAAACAGCCCGCCAATACCTACAGCGGCCAGCATTACGATCAGGATAACGCGCTTCTGTTTTTGTATGGTCTTTATAACATCAATAAGATCAAAAGAAGGTGTTGACATTGTTGCTTATGATTATTTCAATTAATTATTGTTAAACAAGGAATTAGCTTACGTCTAAACGTATATGCGCTTCCTTTATTGCGCCCGCGCACCGGCAATAAGCCCAACGCATACCCACTCTACTATATCACTGTTTCTCCCGCCTGCATCTTTTCTGCATTTTCCGCAAATTGCAGTGCATCTATCATTTCCTGTATGTTGCCATTCATGAAATCATCCAGGTTATAGATGGTCATATTGATACGGTGATCCGTAACGCGTCCCTGTGGATAGTTGTAGGTACGTATTTTGGCTGATCGGTCTCCACTGCTCACAAGACTCTTACGTCTTTTCGATATTTCATCTTCCTGCTTGCGTACCTGTTCTTCATACAGTCTGGTACGCATCATAGCGGTAGCTTTTTCACGGTTACCCAACTGTGAACGTTCTGTCTGGCAGGTAATTACAGTACCTGTTGGTACGTGTGTCAAGATTACCTTGGTCTCCACCTTGTTTACGTTCTGTCCGCCGGCACCACCGCTTCGTGCGGTTTCCATCTTCAGGTCACTTTCTTTCAGTTCAAAGTCTATCTCCTCAGCTTCAGGCATTACTGCCACTGTAGCTGCCGAAGTATGCACACGGCCGCTGGCTTCAGTATCAGGCACACGTTGCACACGGTGTACACCGCTCTCGAACTTCATGATACCATATACATCCTCGCCCACTACTTCCAGTTGCACTTCTTTATAACCACCGGCGCTACCTTCTGTTTCCGTTACCAGAGATACTTTCCAGCCTCTGCGCTCACAATAGCGCATATACATACGCATCAGGTCACCGGCAAAAAGGCTGGCCTCATCACCTCCGGTACCTGCACGTATCTCCAGTATCGCATTCTTCTCATCCTGCGGATCTTTTGGTATCAGTAGCTTGCGTATCTCGTCTTCCAGTTCTTCTTTCTGCACCTCCAGTGTTTCCAGATCCTCTTTGGCCATTGTGCGGAGGTCCTCATCGCTTTCGGTCTCCAGTACTTCACGTGCAAATGCTATACTGTCCAGGCAGTTCTTGTACTTTTTGTTGACAACTACTATGCCTTCCAGCTTGCGGTATTCTTTACTTACCTGCGAGAATCGTTTATTGTCGGTAACTATCTCAGGGTTGGTAAGCGCTACACCCAGGTCGTTGAACCTGGCCTCTATCGCTTCCGTTTTTTCTATAATTGAGCTCATCCGGTATTCAAATAATAAAATAATGCTCTGTAACAACCGGGCATGACTTGCCCGCCTTTTTACAAAGTGTGCAAAGTTACTTTTTAAATGCTATATAATCTTATTTTGTTTTTTGAATATGTGACGGCGACCTCTATCTGCATATCCTCTTTACAGGAATAGATGTCCTGATGCAGTATATGTCTTTATGTTCCTCTCTCATTCTATAGACAAAGGGGGTAAAGAATCATTGTACTAGTTCAGTTTCATCCTGTGCGGATTAGGTTGGTTGGTGATTCGGTCCAGACATATACCATTTCGCTCACTCATAGAAAGAGCCTGCGCAAACTGGCAGAACGGATCCTGACGGATAAATTGCTCATACCCTTCGCAAAAGAACTCTGCATCTCCCTGTTGGGTAATAATGGTCCATTTGGTTCCTTGTTTGGTCTCTTCCCTTTCAATATCCTCTATTTCTATCGGTTCCTGCAAGGTAGCATCGAATTCAAAGCGGAAGTTCCTTATTTTTTTAAAGACAAGAGTGGCAGGCGATACCCAGTAAGTGAACGGAAATCCCTGCATCTCCGGTTCATTCCATTGCAATATATAGTCAATGTCCATTTCCAGGTCTTCGGTAAGTCTTACTTTGTATATGGTACAATCGTGCCAGATCATCTGGTCAAAGTCGGCATCATTCCATACTTTTTTGGTCAAATTGTAGCTCATAGGCTATTGGTGTTTTGTAGTGGTAGATAGGAAATAGTCTGTTTATCAACTACAATTTAAGGAAAAAACACCACAAATCACTCAGTCTCAGCATTATTTCTGTTCATCAATTGCCTGATGCCGGCAACAGAAACAAACCTGAAAATAAACATAAAGAGTAAACTGATGATAAAGAATACACTAGCTTGTATCAGCCACATTGCAGCCACCCAGGTCACTACAGCATAGGCCAGCACGGCTACTATTACCAGATAGCCGAGTAATGCCAATATCCACCGCACATTGGTCTGTAATTGCAGCACACGGGTACATGCTATAACAAATGCTATGGCCAATGATGATTGGGTAATGAACGATGTTATAGCTCCGCCAGTGGCATTGAAGTGGGGTATGAGATAAAAATTAAGAGACAGGTTCAGCACTACGCCTGCAAACGCAATATAGTTGAGGGTCTTAAGATCGCCGTTGGCAGTAAGCAATGTACTGTATATATACATCAGGCACCACGCCGGGAAACTGGCTATCAGCCAGGAGAATACCATTTTGTATTCATACATATTGCTTTCATTGGCGCTTTTATATAGCAGATGCATAATGTCTCCGCTAAAAAAGATACCTGCGGTCGCTACTACAAATGATAATGGTAACAGGAGGTTGGCGCATAGTTTTACTATAGGCTGAACATCTTGTTTATTAGACAACATTCGGCCATACATCGGCAACAGCATAGTGGCAAACATCAATCCCAATATGTTCACCATATCCAACTGCCGGAAGGCCGACGCCCAGATATCAGCCTGTGTTTTACCATCTCCACACATGCGCTCTATCATCATCGCATCGGCTCGGTTATAGATACTCATCTGGAAGATAAGTATGGCATAGGGCAGGCTTTGCCTGATGATGCTCCATACAGTAGGCAGGTGAAAGGAGAATTTCAGTTTTACTTTAGAGATCCGGCGCAATATGATATATGCAATTATTGCGGTAATAAAGTAACACGCGGCCTGTGTGATCACAAACCATTCTATCTTGAAGTTGTGTGCCGTTGGCGGATAGATAAGCAGAAAGCCACAGATCGCCACCATCATCAGTCTGTCGGTGATAGATAACAGGCCGTCAGTCTTGAATCGATGAAGTGCAGCTATATTGCCCCGAATAAAGGAGAGTAGTGCATTGAGCGATTGAAAGAGCAATATCCCGATAAGCAGATTCAGCTCCCAACCTCTATAACCTAGCAGCCAACCCCAACCGTATGCCAGCAGCATATAAACACCCATCAGCACCAACCGAGCCGATAACATGGCAGGAAACACAATGGGTAATTGGTCCGGGTCGCGGGCTATCGTGCGGCTGTTGTAGCTGGAAATGCCAAAGTCAAGTACTATCTGAAAAATAATACCCAGGCTCAGCAATGCCTGATACGTACCATAGTCGCCATGTGGTACTCGGTTTTGTACCACTCTGTCTATAAAGAACACCCATACCGGCTTTACCAGTATGTTGATGGCAATTATAAAGAGGATGTTCTTGACGAAGAAACGGCGCATGGGTCGCAAAAATAGTTAATTAATGGTTCAATGGTCGAATAACTCATTTTGGTTCATGCGCAAATGAATGTTCGACTACAACAGACCCTAAAGGAGCCGTGCCTGTTAGCTAAGGGAACAAGCCCTGTGATCCATTGACCTATTAAATAAAAGAGCCGGAACAATGTCCCGGCTCTATAAACGTTTACGTTCAAGTATTATTATCTAATCAAAGTAACATTACCCTGATGATGTTCTTTTTTGCCATCTCTGAATGTAGCATCTATTACATAAATAAATACACCCTGTGGCTGTTGCTCGCCATTATACAATCCATCCCATCCTCTGCCATCAACACTGTTGGTGGTAAAGATCAACTGTCCCCAACGGTTATAGATGTCCATCTTGAATTTGGTCAATCCGCTGGTCAGGTACTGACGTGGATAGAAATAATCATTGATGCCATCGCCATTAGGGGTAAAGATGTTCGGCATGTTCATGTAGCAATCTTCGCCTATGGTCACTGAGTCTGTAGCAGAACAGTTACCTATAGTCACGGTAGCCTGATATCCGCCCGGTGTTGAAACATAGATATTGTAAGTTGTCTGTCCGGTATTCCATAACCAGGATGCGGCCATATTGCCGGCATTGATGAAGTCAGCAAGCTCCAGCGTCTCACTACCCGGACAAATGATCGTATCGCCACCCAGATTGATCACAGGTTGTGGTACAACGGTAACGATTCTGCTCGTAGTTAATGCAGGGCATATTCTGAAGCTTACTGTTGATGTAAGAACAAACGTACCTGTATTATGGTAGGCATAAACTACAGGGTTTACGTTCTTGGCACTGTCGCCATCTCCGAAATCCCAGGTAATTCCAGTATAGCCTACATGAGTAAAGTTGCTGCTCATGGTTACATAGGTAGCACGGCATAGTACAGTATCACTCAGGCTTATTGATAGCCCGCTTGCAGTATCTACGAATATAGATGAATATGCTGTGTCAAAACAAGGAATGGTGTTACCTGTGATGAGGCGAACAGTATAAGTACCTGCGTTAGCGAATGTATGTGTAGGGTTGGTCGCAGTACTTACTGTGCCGTCTCCGAAATCCCATGCATAGCTAAGTGGGCCGGGGGTTCCGGTGCTTGTGCTAGTGAATGTAACAGGTCTGTTCTGGCATACTAATGTATCTGATGTAAATGATGCCGAAACGTTGTGATTAAGAATCACGGTTGTGTCATGAGTTTGTGTACAATAGTGGTTGGTAATGGTCAGCACTATATGGAAGGTGCCCTGCGATGTGTACACGTGAGTTGGGTTGCGTGCGGTGTCGGTCACTCCATCGCCAAAGTCCCACAAGTACCAGAGGCTTCCGCCGGGGTTGTAAGAGCTGTTGTTAAATGTTGCAACATCAAAGTTACATCCCAATGTGAACATGGATGTGAAACCAGCAACAAGGGCAGGGGCACTCAATACTGTTGGTGTTGTGATCGTTGTTGTAGGGCATGGGCCAACTTTAATAAAGAAGTTGGTATAACTACCTGCGCACATATTATACAGGGTAATTAAGCTGTCTGGTGATGCAGAATACAACAGTGGTGTCTGAGGAACGCCATTCAGTGAATAGAAAATGGTATCAATAGGTCCCGGAGGCGCACCGTAGATCACAATTTTTCCATTACATATACCGCACTCTGTAGGTTGGGTTACAGAATTTATAGAAATAGGTATCAGCGGTGGAGCAGAGATCACCACTGTTCCTACAGGGTTAGATACACATGTGTTCAATGTCGCGGTGATGTTACTGTATGAACCCGGACAAAGTCCGGTTTTAGTTACCGTACCGCTGGCCGATGAGGTTGTGGTGTATGGTGGCTGTGGTACGCCATTAAAACTGTAGTTAATTGTTACGGTCTGGTTAGGTGTCAAGCCATAAACAGTGAATGTGCCATCGCATGCCGAGCACGATGCATTAGTAGATGAAGTATCAGATATGCCAAATGATGGGTTGACCAATGTTATCGGACCTACAGATGGGGTTATACAACTGTTCATCTTTACGTTGATGTTGGTATAAACTCCTGCACAAAGTCCGGTTAGCACTATTGTTCCTGATGCCGGCACCAACAATACTACAGGTGTTTGCGGAACACCATCTTTGATAAAGCGAACGGTGTCATAATAGCCCGGTATCAATCCATTAATGGTTATGGTCGCATCACATGCGCCACATACACTCGGGTTAGTATTAGATGTTGACGAAATAGTAAATGATGGATTGGTCAGTGTTGCGGTCAGTGCAGCCGTAGTACAGGTGTTCATCTTTACAGTGATGCCTGTATAGTTGCCGGCGCAAAGATTGGTCAGTGTTATGTTGCCTGTTGCGGTAATAAAGAATACGATCGGTGTTTGTGGTACACCATCCTTTATGTAATTCACAGTGTCGTAATGGCCGGGTACAAGTCCTGTAAGCGTAATAGATCCGTCACATATACCGCAAACTGTCGGGTTAACGAATGTAATGGTACTGACTGCAAATACAGGATCAACAAGGGTTACATCAGTACCGTTTGCGATACAACTGTTCATCTTTACGGTGATGCCTGTGTAGTTGCCTGCGCAAAGATTGGTCAATGTTACAGTGCCTGCTGCACTTACCGGCAATACTATCGGTGCTTGTGGCACACCATTATAGCTGAATCGTACCGTATCAAAGTAGCCGGGAACCAGACCGGAAATGGTCATTGTTCCGTTACATCCACCACATACGGTAGGATTGGTAGAGGTCACTGAAGAAATAGCAAATGATGGATTGGTCAATGTTACATCAGTACCCGTCGCAATGCAATTGTTCATTTTAACGGTTATGTTGGTATAGCTGCCCGCACACAAACTACCAAACGTTACAGACCCTGATGGGCCAACCAAAAGTATCAATGTTGGCTGCGCAACACCGTCTTTCATATAGTTGACGGTATCATTGTATCCCGGTACTAATCCGGTAATGGTGATAGAACCATTACACAGACCGCAGACGGTTGGAGAAACACCTGTTACGGAAGATATAGTGAATGGTGGAGCTGCAACGGTCACAGATGCATAGGGCGAAGAAGTGCAATAGCCCACCTTAGCAGTAAAATTGGTATAAGTACCGGCACAAAGTCCCGGTATGGTCAGGTCTCCGGCTGCATTCGGCACTCCTGTAAAAGTAGGTTGTGCAGTAGCGCCAAGATAATAGTTGATAGTGTCTGATGATCCGGGAACCAAACCGTGAAGGGTTACTGAACCGTCACAAAGACCGCATACAGTAGGACTCGTAGAAGTAATGGACGAGATCACCGGACCGGTGCCTATGATCACACTAACCATATCGCGAGAGGTGTCTCCGCAGGTTACTGCAGCAGCAGTATAGGTTGTAGGTACAGATGGGTTTACAGTAAAGCTTGTGCCGGTAGTACCTGAATATACACCATCAGTGTACCAGTAGATAGTTGCTGTAGTTGCAGGAACTGGATTATATGGGATACTTGATAAGGAGTAAGTTGAAAGCGTAGCATCTGGTGTAAACCTGTATGCATCGGGAGTGGTGATTGACCAAACTACTGCGTTCCTTCCGGGTACAAATGTACCAACGCCTGCTGAAGGACCTTCTATACCCTGTATAGCATTGCCACTGCATGCAGTTTTCTTGCCTGTATGGATCTCAACTACATTCGATGTTTCATAAAGTATGATCTGGAACGCTACTTTACCTCCTGAACATGCAAATGAATAGTAGCAAACGTCACAAAATTGGATGACGCATTTTCTGTTAGGGGCTGTACCAGATACACCATACGACCAACTACCGCAACCTGAGCCGAATGCAGTAGGGAAGAGTAGGTCGGTATAAACACCGGCTATACCATTTCTCATCGCGGTATTTGATGGAATGGGCGATCCTGTTACTGTGTATGCAGAAAATGATCCGCTTAATCCGGTATTGAAACTTACATAACCGTTAGATGAAACTAACATGTTTGTGTAGGTCGTACCATAATAATTGAAAGAGAAACCTATCGGCAAGACTGCAGAATATACATCATCGCCTAGTGCAGTACCGGTAACAGTAGAGTAGCCGTTATTTACTGCCTGCAAGGTCAATGGAGCACCATTACATACCGTAGTATCTGTGCCTGAAGGAACAAATATATTTACCTGTGCTGATGCCAGATAGCTGAACAGGCTTATGATAATGGTGAGTAGTAATTTTTGTCTCATACGGTATTTTTTTCTAAAAAAATGCTAATAACTTCTCAAACTAACTGAAAATTCAAATATAGTTAATATGCAGTAATAATTCTACAACAAATAATAGCCCCCATCTTGGTGGCATGGAATATTGAATATATATATGGTTTTCTGTCGTTATGTCAATTATTAATAGACGGTTAAAAAATGCATTTGGTTGGCATTTTACGTGTATCACAATCCCCTATGTCTGTTTTATAAAAATGGCATTAAAAATAAAAATATTTAAAACTTCAAATAACTAGCCATAACTCGTTGTGATGTTAAGAGTTATGAGAAGATGTACACATTTTTGTGAATATCTTTATTGCTGCAAGTCATTTTTGCACATTAATTTACACTGTTTTTATGAAGACGGACATCATGTATTCCTTTATTTGGTAGTTCATGATTCAGTCAAACAACGATCTTTTATATTACTTACAGCTTATTTATTTCTGTTTCATTGAATGACCAAATAAACTCCGTGAATGCAGAGACATCCTGATGATCCGTTATTAAAACCGGCAGAAACCGGCAGAAAGTGGCAGAAAGTGGCAGAAAGTAGCAGAAAGTAGCAGAAAGTAGCAATTACCCCAATTGCATTGAATACATTGATTATCAATAATTAGCGCAATATATTATTCATAAAACTGCCACTTATATTAAAAACTGCCACTTTTTCAAAAAGAATAGATTCGTATTTGTTTTTTATTGGTCTTCCTGCACAAATTCATGATAAACAAATGGGGTAATTTGCGGGTGAATTGTACTACGATCCCATTTTACAGAGTTCAGCGTTATTGCTAATCTGTATATATTTTATATCTTTCCCCTTCATGTTCAGATACACTGTCAAGGTTTTGGTTGTGCTGTTGGTCGCTATTGTATGCCAACAGAACAGTTATGCCCAACCGGTAAAAAAATGTGTTAAGGCCTGCCGTATTCAATCACCTGTTTTTATCGACGGTAAATTGAATGAACCGATATGGGATTCTGCCGAAAAAGCGACCGGTTTTACTCAGTTATCCCCCCATCCCGGCGAGCCCTCAGCTTTACCCACTAAGGTGAGTGTGTTTTATGACGACAATGCGGTATATGTTGGTGCTATGATGTACGACCCGCATCCCGATAGTATTCTAAAGCAGCTTACTGCAAGAGATGATTTTGAATACAGTAATACCGATGCCTTCGGAATCGCCTTCGATACCTATGGCGATAAGCAGAATGGTTTTGCATTTGTGGTCACTGCCGCAGGTGTCCAAGCCGATGCTAAGGTCAGGTTCGATGCTTTTGATTATTCATGGAATGCAGCATGGTTCTCCAAGGCTCGTATCAGTGACAAAGGTTGGTGTGTTGAAATGAGGATACCTTATTCAGCGCTACGGTTTCCTAAAAGTGCCGTCCAAAAATGGGGCGTCAATTTCACACGCACAATCAGGCGTACGCGCGAAAGGTCTTATTGGAGTACTTTGACTCCGGGCGTAAGTAACTACTTCAGTCAGGCCGGTGAATTACATGATATACACGATATCATTGCTCCGGTCAGATTGGCGTTTTTACCCTACCTCTCTGCTTATGGCCAGCGCTATGGGGGCAGTAACAGTCAGACCATCAACGGTGGCCTGGATGTTAAATACGGTATCAATGAAAGTTTTACACTCGATCTCACATTGGTCCCGGACTTCGGACAAACACTGTATGACAATAAAGTACTTAACCTTTCTCCCGTAGAAGTCCGTTATGATGAACGCAGGTACTTCTTTACTGAGGGTATCGATCTGTTCAATAAGAATGACTTGTTTTACTCCCGCAGGGTAGGTGGTGCTCCGGTCAATGCAGCTCGAGTAAGCTCGTTTCTGGACTCCAACGAAGTAGTGGAGCAAAATCCTGCCACAACAAGACTTTACAATGCTACCAAGATATCAGGTAGAACAAAAAGCAACCTCGGCATCGGTTTTTTTAATGCGGTTGCTGCCGGCGCTTATGCAACGGTCAGAGATACTATCTCAGGAATTGAAAGAAAAGTGCAGACATCCCCGCTCACCAATTATAATGTTATAGTTCTCGATCAGGCACTCAAAAACAATTCATACATCAGTTTCATAAATACCAATGTTTACAGGCAGGAAAATAGTTACAATGCCAATGTCAGTGCGCTATTGTTCAGGCTATGCAATAAGAGTAATTCTTATGCGGTTAGCGGCTCCTCCGATATCAGTAACATAGGCGGAGGTTTAAAGCCGGATATCGGTTATCGTTATTATCTGGCAATGGGTAAGATCAAAGGCAATTATCTAGCCACATTCAGTACGCAGACCATCAGCGATAGGTTCAATCCTAATGATCTTGGTTATCTGGCAAGGAACAATCTCACTTATTACGGACTGAATCAATCATATAACATATATAAGCCTTTCTGGATCGCGAATTCTGCATCCAGTAGCTTCAACATTTCCTACAACAGGATTTTTAATCCTGATGCTTTCTATTCATTCAATATGAATGGATCAGAGAACATTACTTTTAAAAACTTCCTGTCATCCTCCCTTTACTGGGATACTAAACCATTTGCTACTAATGATTATTTCGAACCACGAACCCCGGGCAGATTTTATCACTATCCTCGCTACTTCACTTTGGGTGGTTATGTGTCGTCCGATTACAGAAAGAAATTTGCCTGCGATGCGGAGTTGAATCATACTGCTTTCGCGGAACAGGGAAGAACAAATACCTACATGTTCCTCTCACCTAGGTATAGGTTCTCAGATAAATTGCTGATAGTATATAGGATCGAAAATACCTCAGGCAATAATGAGGTAGGCTTTGTTGATAATGTGAATGGCGATATATATCTGGGTACCAGAAATATCAATACACTTGTCAATGCGCTCACAGGTGCCTATATCTTCAATAATACAATGTCCCTCAGTCTCGATGCCCGCCATTATTGGTCTCAGGCTAAGTATTCTAAATATTCATTGCTGAATACGGATGGAACATTGGCCACATCTTCATACGCCACAGATCATAATATTAATTTCAATTCATTCAATATATATACAAGCTTTGTGTGGCAGTTCAAACCGGGTAGTGAAATGAGTATTGTCTATCAAAATAGTATTTACAGCAGTGGTAAGGCTATTGAACACAATTATTTCTCTGATCTCAATCAGACACTTGCTGCACCACAAAGCAACAGCCTGTCGGTCAAGGTTATCTATTACCTCGATTATTTAACACTTCGCAATAGTTTAAGAAAGGTATAGGTTATAGCTATACGCCATCTTATAAACTATATATAGAAACACGACGATCTCATTTTTTCCTAACTTGCCCTTTGATATAACATCAGCTAAATGCTCAAGACAGACATTCTTATTATTGGTTCAGGTATAGCAGGGCTTACTTCTGCCGTAAAGCTGGCCAAGCGCTTCCCCGACCATTCTATTACTATTCTTACAAAAGCGAATACCGACGAGACCAATACTAAGTATGCTCAGGGTGGCATAGCGGTGGTCAACGATCTGGAGCATGATAGCTTTGTAAAGCATATTGAAGATACACTTGTTGCCGGCGATGGCCTGTGCAACAAGGAAGTAGTTGAGATAGTAGTAAAGGAAGGTCCGGCTAGAGTGAATGAAATTATTGAGTGGGGTACCAATTTCGATAAGACAAACGAAGGTGAATATATGAGGGGTAAGGAAGGCGGCCATTCAGAGTTCCGTATCCTGCACTATAAAGATGTAACAGGTCTGGAGATAGAAAGAGCTTTGGTAGAAGAGGTAAAGAAGTACCCTAACATTAAGATATACAATCACTGGTTTGTAGTAGATATCATTACACAGCATCATCTGGGATATCTGGTCACAAAGGCCACCCCCGATATTACATGTTACGGTGTTTATGCGCTCAACCTGAACAACAATAAAATTGAGAAGATACTCTCACGTGTCACTCTCATGTCAACAGGTGGGGCAGGGCAGGCATACAGAACGACTACCAACCCCAAGATCGCTACCGGCGATGGTATTGCTATGGCATACAGAGCCAAGGCGCGTATTGAAAATATGGAGTTCATTCAGTTCCATCCCACAGCATTGTATGAAGCTGGTGTCAGTCCGTCATTCCTTATCACAGAAGCGGTAAGAGGAGATGGCGGCATACTCCGGAACAAAAATGGGGAGGCCTTCATGCCTGCATATGATCTGCGTGCAGACCTTGCCCCGCGCGATGTGGTGGCCAGGGCAATAGATAGTGAAATGAAGCGCACAGGTACAGAGCATGTTTATCTCGATTGCCGTGCAATGGACCATGAAAAATTCAAAGCACATTTCCCCAACATCTACGCCAAGTGTATGAGCGTAGGGATCAATGTTTTTGAACAGATGATCCCTGTAGCACCGGCCGCTCATTATTGTTGCGGAGGTATCAAAGTCGATGAGGCAGGCAGATCATCTATTCTCAATATGTATGCATGCGGAGAGTGCTCCAGCACAGGGTTGCACGGAGCCAACAGGTTGGCATCCAACTCATTGCTCGAAGCTATCGTTTTTGCTCATCGTTGTGCCGAAAATATGGCCGAGCGGCTCGACTTTGTTCAGTTCAATGATAACGTACCCGATTGGAATGCATCCGGTACTACCGACCCAAAAGAAATGATCCTCATCACTCAGAGTCTCAAAGAATTGCAATTGGTCATGAGTGATTATGTAGGTATTGTTCGCAACGATATCCGCCTGCATCGTGCCATGAGTCGCATAGATCTGCTGCACGAAGAAATGGAAGATCTCTACAAGTCTGCCACACTTTCTCCGCAATTATGTGAGCTGCGCAATCTCATAACTATTGGCTATCTGGTTGTTAAGGGCGCGCAGTTCCGTAAAGAGAGTCGTGGCTTGCACTTCAATACCGATTATCCCGATAAGAGTGAGCTACTGCAGCAGATAGTCTTATAAAATATTGGCAAAGGCTTATTGATATTGTATTGGGCAACTTACAGTTGCCCAATACAATTCACCCCAATACTACTCAAATTAAGGCGTGGTCTGTTTTTGAATATCGCTATTGCTTGATAAAACTCCTGCTCTGCTTTTCAGTCCCCCTCACTACTTCTGCTGTATAGATCCCAATAGTAAAGTCCCTCGTATCAATTGATAATGTCTCTGATGAAACCCCTGCACTATAGACCTTTACTCCGTTCACTGCATATATGTTTACAGTACTTGCATCTGCATCTTTACCTATTTGTATATTCAAGACACTTGTACACGGGTTAGGGTACAGTGCCCAATGGCTCGCTACAGCATTACCTTCTACTCCATTGGTGCCGCTGCCATTACCCTCACTCAGCACTAGCACAGGTGATGTGTTAGGCATGCTTATTTCGTCTTCGTCATCATCGTCATCATCTGTAGGCTTCTGTCGCATACCTCGTGGCAGTGCTCTGTGTTCATCTTCTCCCAGCGGGTTAAGTATGCCGTAGAAACTCACGTCGCCACTGCCGGCAATTGGTGCGGTCCATGAGAAGCGGGCTATAAAGTGGTTGGTGAAAGTATCGCTGAGCGCTTCTTTATGCTCTGTTATTTGCAACCCGCCTAATGTGGTCACTCTCAGGTGGCTGCCCGATGCAACTGAAAATGTGCCGGCCTGTGCACTGGTACTTAACACTGCTGAGACCTGAAAACCAAACTCATCAAGTGTAATGCCGGGGGCAGTATTATTGCCGGTTATAGCTACAGTATAATTTGCGCCGGGCGTATATTGGGTTACTGCTGCTCCTGCTGCATCATATACTTTTACTTCTACTAGAGTAGTTGGACTATTGGGGCCATGACAACCGCTTCCCGAGCAATGGGCTGCTCCTCCCTGACTGCCTGTTCTGTTGATACCGCCCTCATATGCCGGGCCGTGTTCGTAGCTGCTGAGTACCAGCATACCAAAGCCGGTTGTCAGTGCAATGACAAGTAAATTTCGTTTCATGATTATAGTGCACCTCTTTTATAAGGTGGTGCAAAGAAATGAAACTGCAATCCCTGATGCTTACACAATGAGGAATAATAGGGTGACTGGTTTTATGTTTTCAGGAATTTCAAGGTCAAAAAAAAAGTTCATTTTAGTGTATCATAATGCACTAAAATGAACTGTAATATCGAAGTTTTGTTATCTATAGCTCAACCCATGCGCCATGCTCCTTCAGCAGGTTAATGAGTTCATCAACGGCAACTTCACTTGGCACGTTCTTCTTCATCACGTCCTTGCTTTTGTAAAGAGTTATCTTGCCCGGTCCGCTTCCCACATAGCCAAAGTCGGCATCAGCCATTTCGCCGGGACCATTTACTATACAGCCCATGATCGCTATCTTCACTCCCTTCAGGTGATTGGTAGCGGCGCGTATCTTAGCAGTGGTCTCCTGCAGGTCGAACAAGGTGCGGCCACAACTCGGACAACTGATATACTCCGTTTTGCTGATGCGGGTACGGGTAGCTTGTAGTATAGAGAATGCCGTGTTGTTGAGGAACTGTTCGTTGCTCTTTACTTCAAGATAGGTGCGGCCATACATCTGTGTATTTTCAGGCTGCGCTTGGTGGTTGGCCAGCCATGTACCGTCGCCAAAGCCGTCCAATAATAAGCCACCTGCTTCAGTAGCAAAGTGTATCAGTTGCTCATCAACAGTTTTATCGAGGCTATCTACGCGCAATATTACAGGGTTGTTGATATTCAGACTCATCAATAGACTTATGAAGCTGCGCACTGGCATAATTCCCTTTCCGCTATGGCTGGCGGCTACTACTACAGCATTATTATCCGCCTTCAGCAGGTCGAATAATTGTGCATCATAACTATCAACATCAACAGCAATAAAGTGGATGGAATCCTTAGATGCCATGCCCTGCATAAATTCATGCTGTGTGAGTAGCGGATGATATTTCAGGGGGTCAGCAGAAGTGCTCCATGTATCACTGTCACAGATTACCTGCAGTGTGCCGGGTAATGCAAAGTCGATCTCGTTACTGCCTATATATATGTAGTCTGCGGCGCCATCACCAATATTCCACTTATCAGATGCGGCATTGTACGTATAGCCAATAGATTCAAGGCTCCGGGTAGTAATGTCAATGCCACTCAGGTCTGCTACTACCACAGGCACATGGCCGTTGCCGATATGCTGAACAGGGTTACTTTGTCTGCGGCTGTAAGAGAATGGATTGTAAGGAAGTATGATCTTGTTGTCGGGAACGATGATACTCTGCTCGCGATCATTGTAGCGCTTTACGATGTCCTTACAAACAGGTATTTCAAATTCAGGATCTTCTGTAAGAGATACTCGTATAGTGTCTCCAATGCCATCTTCCAGCAGAGTACAGATACCTATGGCGCTTTTAATACGGCCATCTTCACCATCGCCGGCTTCTGTAACTCCCAGATGTAACGGGTAGCATTCTCCAAATTCTTCGTCCATTTTCTGAACCAGTAAACGGTATGCCTGCACCATTACCTGAGGGTTGCTGCTCTTCATACTCAGTATGATCTGGTGGTAGCTCTCGTCTCTGGCAATGCGCAGAAACTCCATAGCGCTCTCTACCATGCCTATTGGCGAGTCTCCATAGCGGCTCATTATTCGGTCGCTAAGTGAGCCGTGGTTGGTGCCTATGCGCATTGCAGTGCCATGTTCCTTACAAATCTTTACCAGCGGAGTAAATCGCTTGCGGATATGGTCTATTTCCTCAGCATATTCTGCATCGGTATATTCTATAAAGTCGAATTTCTTTTTGTCAACATAGTTGCCCGGGTTCACACGTACCTTCTCTACGATGCGTGCTGCAATTTCAGCTGCATTAGGTGTGAAGTGAATATCTGCTATCAGCGGTGTATCATAACCTCTGGCGCGCAGCTCATTCTTTATATTGCGCAGGTTTTCCGCTTCGTTCTTACTTGGGGCGGTTATGCGCACCAACTCAGCACCGGCTTCTATACAACGTATGGTCTGTGCCACTGTAGCGGCAGTGTCCATAGTGTCTGTAGTGGTCATGGTCTGTATGCGGATAGGGTTGTTATTACCCAATGATAATCCGCCTATTTTCACCTCGCGGGTTGGCAGTCTCTTATAATCTGTAAGTGATACACAATACTGTTGCAGCATAGAGGTCAAAGTTAATTGAAATGTATTTGTATTTGTCTGAATCAGAATCTCCCTGATTTAAGAATTAACAGAATTATCTGTTTCACTACATATTTGTATTATGTATGTTGTTTTTCCATCAGTTTGCTGGTTTAGTTGGGGGTGTAATAACATAATAGAATTGGAACAATTTTGCCGGATTTAGGGTATTCACCCTCTCGATCAATTCATTTCGGTTTCTTAAGTTCTATTGAGTTCTTAAATCATACCGTAAAATATCAATGTGTAATTCAAATTAGTTAGTGAGTACTTACTATTTAATTTAAGATCGATTTTATTGAAAATAGCTGATGTTCATAAATTTGAATGTAGTTAATTGATAATTTTAAATTGTTGAAAATCAACTAAATAAACTCATTTTTTATGAAATGACATATTTGCATTTATTTCTATAATTCTCATAATATGAATAAATATGTTACGCTCATTTTGTTATTGATGTTTAAAATCATAGTTATTAATACCAGTTTACAAGTTAAAGTATTATTTTTGCACCCTGTTTTATACTCTTAAAAAAGAAAATTTATGCAGGAATTTGGTACTAAGAACCAATCGTTCAGCTTATCTGAGCTGGGCCTTAATGTAGGAGTGGCGCATTGGAATCTCTCTCCGGAGGAATTAGTGAGTAAGACTCTTGAACTGGGTCAGGGTGTGCTTAACGATACTGGTGCACTGTGCGCGAACACAGGTAAGTTTACCGGCCGTTCTCCTAAAGACAAGTTTACTGTTAAGGATGCGATCACGCAGGACAGCGTTGATTGGGGTGATGTGAACATTCCTTTCTCTCCTGAAGCTTTCGACAAATTGTACGATAAGGTAACTGCTTATATGAGCGGTAAGGAAGTTTGGGTACGTGATGCTTATGCATGCGCTGATCCTAAATATCGTCTGAACATCCGTGTAGTTAACGAAACTCCATGGGCAAACTTGTTCTGTAACGACCTTTTCCTGCGTCCTACAGCTGCTGAGATAGCTACACAGAACCATGACTGGCTGATCATACAGGCTCCTGGTTTCCAGGCTGATTCTGCTGTTGACGGTACACGTCAGGCCAACTTTACTATCGTTAACTTCACCCGCAAGGTGATTCTGATAGGCGGCAGCGCTTATACAGGCGAAATGAAGAAGGGTATATTTGGTGTGTTGAACTTTGTATTGCCACATGATCATAAGGTATTGTCTATGCACTGCTCTGCCAATGAAGGTAAGGATGGTGATGTAGCTTTGTTCTTTGGTTTGAGCGGTACAGGTAAGACTACCTTGAGTGCTGATGCAAGCCGTTCACTGATCGGTGATGATGAGCACGGATGGGCTGATAACAGCGTATTCAACTTTGAGGGTGGTTGCTATGCAAAGTGTATTGACCTGAGTGCTGAAAAAGAGCCGGAGATCTTCGGTGCTATCAAGCCGGGTGCTTTGCTTGAGAACATCAAGTTCGTTCCGGGTACTAACACTGTAGATTATGCAGATTCAAGCATTACAGAAAATACACGTGCTGCATATCCGATCGATTTCATTCCTAATGCTAAGGAGCCATCTTACGGCGGACAGCCTAAGAATGTGTTCTTCCTTACCTGCGATGCATTCGGTATCCTTCCTCCTATCAGTAAGCTGACTAAGGCACAGGCTATGTACCACTTCATCAGCGGTTATACTGCTAAGGTTGCGGGTACTGAAGTTGGTGTTACAGAACCACAGACTACATTCTCTGCTTGCTTTGGTCGTGTATTCCTTCCTTTGCACCCTGCTAAATACGCAGAATTGCTGGGTAAGAAGCTGGATGATGACAAAAATGTTAACGTTTGGCTGATCAACACAGGTTGGAGCGGCGGCGCATATGGCACTGGTAGCCGTATGAAGCTGAGCTACACTCGCGCTATGATCAACGCAGCAATGAAAGGCGAATTGAACAATGTAGAATACACTCCGCACCCTGTATTTGGTGTGCTGATGCCAACTACTGTTCCTAACGTTCCTTCTGAGATCCTGATCCCACGTAATACTTGGGCAGACAAGGAAGCTTACGATAAGAAGGCTAATGAACTGGCAGGCCTGTTCGTTAAGAACTTCGAAAAGTATGCTGAAAAGTCAAGCGAAGAGATCCGTTCTGCTGCACCAAAGGTGATGATCGGTGCTTAATTAAGTAATAGTAAATATCAATATATACACAGCCGCCCTTATCTGGGGCGGCTGTTGTGTTTTATTGCTGAAAACATTGTCAATTTATTACCATACAGTCAAAGCCGAGGAACTAACATGACCAATTAAAGCTTTGAATATTAATTTTAAACATTAAACCCCAATGAACTCATTATTCTTCAAAAAAAGTAATATTTAAACAAACCTTTTGCATGTTATAATATGTCTAACTTATTGAGCATAGGTCCCGAAAGTAAAAGTCATACGTAAAACCGTATTATAATCGGTTTTTGGGGATATTTTGGATAAGGTTTTCTATCTTGCGCCTCAATTTAGAAATATAATAAAACTACGAATGTCTAAAAGCAGGGCCTTTAAACTCGAAATAATTAAGTTCAGTAAAGATTTTTTATTGGCAACGCGTTTGTTGCAGGTATTTGCGCCATTCAATAAGCTCTTCTTTTTTCTGTACAATTTCAACCAGCTTACCGCCTGGGTACATAAAAATAAGAAGGAAAAATACCTGATGAATGATTTTTACCGTTCTAAAAGGAATTATGATGACAGGCTGAAGAGTTTTGAAGCGATATCAAAACACTATGGCATGGAAGAAGCACCTATAGCATATCTGGAGTTTGGAGTAGCCGCAGGCTATTCGTTCAGATGGTGGATGGCGCAATGTAAAAATGCCAATGCCGGTTTTTATGGTTTTGACACTTTTGAAGGGCTACCAGAAAAATGGGGCATGTTTGCCAAGGGCGATATGAGTTATGGCATACCGGTTTTGGAAGACAAAAGGGCCCATTTTTATAAGGGTTATTTTCAGGATACGTTGAATGACTTTCTATTTGCTGAAGGCAATGGACTGAGGGGAAGAAGGAAGATCATTCATTTGGATGCGGACCTGTTCAGTGCAACCATTTTTGCTCTGAGTCAGCTATATCCATATCTTGAAAAAGGAGATATTATTATGTTTGATGAATTTAGTGTATATGATCATGAATTTATGGCTTTCAACATCTTTACTGAATCATTTTATGTGAATTTAAAACCAATTTCGGCTCAAAATAATTTTTATCACGCAGCATTTGAAGTGGTATAATATATTATGTATATTTACCTGAAAATACCAAAGTTCCCTATGAAGAGACTTCTATTTTTATTCGTATTTTTTATTTCAGCATTAGCACATGTTACCTATGCTCAGACTCCGCTATGGGGTATTAGGATAGGTAGTACAACTAATGATGTCAGTTATACAACAAAGGTAGCCCCCAATGGTAATGTGGTCATAGCAGGTAAATTTACCGGTGTTATGGACCTTGATCCGGGTGCAACTGTCGTAAATGTTACCAGTAACGGAGCGGAAGATATATTTGTAGCCTGTTATGCGCCCACCGGATTGTTCCTTTGGGGTGGTAGTATAGGCGGTGCTGACTATGATGCAGCAGAAAAACTGACCATTGATGCAGCTAATAATGTGATCATTTGCGGATACTATCGTGGTGCGAATGTAGATTTCAATCCCGGAGCAGGATCATTTACGCTTTCCGATGCCGGTCTTACAGGTTCTGCATCTACAAATGTAGATGGAGAGGGTTTCATAGCTAAGTTCTCTTCTTTAGGTGTTTTTCAATGGGCTAAAAGTTTAGGTGCAGAGACCGTTTATGACTGTACATTCAATGTAACTACCGATCCTCAGTTAAATGTTTATGCATGTGGCTACTTTACCGGTACAATGACAGTTTCTCCTACCATTACCTGGAATAGTACTACAACAGGTAAAGCTTACATCATCAAGTATGACGCAAGTGGTAACGTTGTTTGGGGAGATGTTTTCGGTCTGCCGGGCTATGCTTCAGACTATTGTGTTCCTACAAGTCTGGTAGTAAAAGGTGGTGTTATTTATAACTGTGGTGTATTGCAGGGTACAGCCGATCTGGACCCGGGTCCGGGTGTAGCAAACTTCACAGCAGTAGGTCTATATGATGGTTATCTTGCGAAATTTGATACTGCCGGTCATTACATCAACGCTGTAGCCATTTCAGGTACAGGTGGTATGGATCAGGGAAATGTTGTGATAACAGGTCCGCTCAACAGTATTTATATAAGTGGCTTTACCAATAGTCCATCACTTACTTTCAATAGTGCTACTGCAGCAAGCGGTAATGTAGTAAACCCAACCGGTGGTGGTTCGAATGACTTCTATATTGCCAGGTATGATACTAACCTAAATTATGTATGGGGACAGATCACAGGTGGTACAGGAGCAGATGCTTGTACCGATCTGGGTATCAGCAACAACTATCTATATGCAACAGGTTATTTCAACAGTACGGTTGACTTCAATCCCGGTGCCGGAACCTTCAGTCAGACCAGCGCCGGTGGAGATGATATCTTTGTTGCTAAGTATGACCTTAATGACAATTTCGTTTGCGCTTTCAAAGTAGGTGGTACAGGATTGGACGATGGTAATGCTATGGCGTTCAGCCCCGCGGGAGATATGTATCTGACAGGTGCATTCTCAGGACTTACAGTTGACTTTGATCCGGGAGCATCACTTTATACTCAAACCAGCGCCGGTGGATCTGATATATTCCTGATGAAGTATAGCTATACAGACGCAACTGTATCAGGTTATATCATAGGCGATACTATCTGCCCGAGCCAACAGGCATATATTACCTTACATATCAATGCTGGTGGTCCGGCAGGCCCATACACACTTACTTTGAGTGATGGAACAACTGCTACCACTTATACAGGAGTAATGCCGAATGTTCCATTCGCACTTACGCCCTCACCTTTAGTGAACACAACATATTCGGTATATGCTATTTCTTATACTGGTTCAAATGTTTGTTCACCACTTCTTGCATCAGCATTCGGAACAGCAAAAGTAATTACAAGCAATACAACGACAACCATTACAGCCACCCCTACGGGATGCAATACGGTAACGTTTGTTGCAGGTACTTCAGATTCTTCTTATACGTGGTCATTCGGAGACGGAGGTACATCTACTAACAATTTCTCTCCTCATATATATGCAGATACCGGTACTTACACCGTTATTCTCAATGTAGCAGACACAACAGGTTGTTTTGCCTCAGATACATTGCTATACACTGTCAGTCTTCCTCCTGTAGTGGACTTGGGTAATGATACTGTGTTCTGCTTTGGTAATACAACAACACTTCAGTCATCTATAGTTTATCCAACAGGAACAGTTTATCAATGGAGTACGGGTAGTGGCGCCTCATCTATATCAGTAGGTGCGACCGGTGTTTACTGGTTGAAGGTTACCCGTAATGCCTGCAGCACCACAGATACGATACATGTGTTCGTAAATCCATTACCTGTCGTCAATCTGGGAAATGATACGGTATTCTGTATAGGACAGACAGTCACGCTTTCATCTCCGCAACCCGTAGGTAACACTTACATATGGAGCGATGGATCTACAGGCAGTACACTTGCAGTTTCCGCTTCTGGTACCTACTGGTTGAGAGTAAATGTAAGCACCGGCTGCACGGCCATCGATTCTATACATATTACTACATCTCCGGCTCCATATGTAAATATGGGACCTGATACTACAAGTTGTCAGGGTGGCGCAGTATTGCTTCAGGCAGGTGGTACTTATACAGCGCCTGTTTATCAATGGAACACCGGTGCTACCACACCTAGTATTATTGCTGCTATCAGCGGTACCTACTGGCTTGATGTAAAGGATGCGGGCTGTACTACAAGAGATTCTATTTTGGTGGTCATCCGCTATGATACATTGCGTCTGGAAAACAGAGATACTGCAATTTGTAAAGGTCAGGTGCTGCAAACATTTGGAGGTGCTAATCCGGCTGCAACAATCCAGTGGGTTCCAACTTCAGGTGTCGGAGCATCTACATTTGTCAATACTACAATCATACCTGACACTTCAGCAATGTATTACCTGACGGTAAACTTGCCGGGTTGTCCTACATTGGTAGATTCATTCTTCCTGGATGTACAGCCTGTGCCACAAGTATGGAATGGAGGGAACAGGGTGATCTGTGCCCATGATACGGTACATCTGAGGCCGCATGTGCTGCCAACCTGGTATAATAATTACTCCTATAGTTGGACTCCTGTAACTAACCTTGACCAGAGTACTACAGCATCTGTTGTATTTACTCCGGGAAGTTCTTCGACCTATACGATCACCGTTACAACACCTGCAGGATGTACCGGTGTTGACTCAGTGAAAATACTGGTAAGACCGGGTGATTTCGGAACGATCACCGGTGATCAGAATATGTGTCCGGGAGACTCTGTGCTCATGGGCGCAGGCGGAGGTGTGTCCTATCAATGGTACCCTACCATGAATGTCAGCGATCCTCATTCACCAACACCTTGGGCATACCCTGTTGCTGATGAAGATTATCATGTTATCGTGACCAGCATAGATGGTTGTACCGATACTGTGCTCATGCATATACATGTATTCCCTGCTGCACTGATCACCTTATCAGACAGTGTAATTCTTTATCCTGGTGAATCATATCAGCTAAGCGCAGTAGGTAACTGTACCAGCTTCAATTGGTTCCCTCCTGAAGGATTGGATACATTCAACATTTCTAATCCTGTCGCTGCACCTTCAGTAGATACCAGGTATATTGTTTTCGGTACAACAGAAAATGGATGTACTACTTCAGATACTATCGGTGTTTATCTGAGCAATGAGGCCATTGTAGCTATGCCAAATGCCTTTACTCCTGGCACTGGAGCCAATAATCTTCTCTATCCGATAAACAGAGGTTTGTCTAGTCTCAACTATTTCCGTGTCTTCGACAGATGGGGTAATATGGTGTTCGAAACTACCAAGCTCAACGATGGATGGGACGGTTCATACAAAGGTGTTCCTCAGATGTTCGGCGTTTATATGTATGACCTGCAGGGTGTTTCTCTCACCGGCAAGTTGATCAGCCGACATGGTAATGTCACGTTATTGCGATGATGTAGCTTTAAGTGATGATTAATTTCCGTTATAATAGTTATCTTAGCATACTTGACGGAAATATTATGAACAAAATTTATCTTTTTATTTTGTGCTGCTGCTGCATAAGTGTAGCCAAGGGCCAGGGAACTGTATATTCTGAACGGGACTATGCCCGAAAGCCTGTATGGATAGAAATGATAAAAGACACTACTGTCAATTTTTTTGAAGCTGAAAAGGCATTCAAGACCTATTTCCGTAACCACGACAAGCCCGAGGGTGAGCAGGAGGATATAGGCGAACACGAAAAGCGGGAAAAGAATCCATCAAAACGGGAACGCCGGGAAATGCAGCGCGAGAACCATATGCGTATGGATGTAAAGCGTTATGAATACTGGCATGACAGAATGCTGCCCTATGTGCAGCCGGACGGGCATATTCTTACCCCTACAGAAAGACTGAAGATATGGAAAGACAATAGTCGGAAGTCGTAAACAATAGTTGTATCCTTATTGCTCCAGACAGATAGTTGTCAGTATTTGATCCGGTGCATTTCTACTTCTTTCAGATCGTTAATTGCTTCTCTCAGCAATAAAAAATATTCAGATGAATTTACGTTTGTTATTTGTTTTGGCACTAACTATTACCTCAGGTAGTGCTATTGCCCAGGCAGTGGGCAGCTGGTCTAATACTGGGCCGGTTCAGTTCCCGGTCAATGTTAGCGGTCAGGTACATGGCATGGGGCGTGTAAGCCAGTTGAAATTCCATGTATCCAACCCTGCTAAAATATATGCAGTCAGTGCATCGGGTGGTCTATTCATCAGTAATGATACAGGTGTCAGCTGGACACCCACTCCGGGAACAGAGGTGTTGCCTACAACCGGTTGCTCTTCGGTATGTATAGACTATACCAATGATAATATCATGTACCTCTCTACCGGAGATCAGAATTATTACAGCGACTGGTATGGTATATATAAAACAATAGACGGTGGTAATACCTGGAATCCAGCTAATGTGAATATCGGCAACAGAATGGCCGTAGAGATATTGATGGATCCCTTGAATCATAATACGATCATTGCGGCTACCAGCGATGGTATATGGAGAAGTACCAATGCAGGTGCCACATGGACTGAAACATTTGTCGGCGGTACATTCAAGAGTATGAAACTTCGCCCCGGAAGCAACAATGTTGTGTATGCAGCAACTGGAACAAAGTTTTACAGGAGTACAGATATGGGAGCTACCTGGGTCAACATCACATCGGGTGTAGTTGTGCCATCCGGTAACGAGGGTATCAGAATTGCGGTTACCCCGGCAGATTCCAATCTGGTATTTTTAGGCACCACTGACGGATATGGTCAGATCTTGAAATCTACCAATGGCGGTACCGGCTTTACAAATATTTACAGCAGTACCACACAATGTGTAGTATGTTATGATTCTACTGTTACATCAGGATCTCAGGGGTATTACAATTTCAATCTTACGGTCAATCCTGCCAATCCGCTGGAGTTATTGCTGGTGTCGCATTGTGTGTGGCGCAGTACGGATGGAGGATATACCTGGAGCTGGCGCACACAGTGGTATGATCAGGTGCATACCGATATGCATGACATAGAGTTCGACCCGTATAATCTGGGACTTCGATTTAATGCCAATGATGGTGGTGTATGGCTATCCCGCGACCCTCAGGCAACCGTATGGGAAACACGCAGCAACGGATTGGCAGCAACGGAGATGTACCATGCGGCACAAAGCCCGGTAATAAGACAGATGGTAAGTGCAGGTACACAGGATAATGGTGAACTTTATTTTGATGGGGTTTGGAAAACTAACAGAGGGGGCGACTGGGGTGCGAAATGTGGTATTGATTATCTCGGTAGCAGTACTGTTTATTACAATAATGGACAACGCCGCAATCTGCAACCGCTTGGGGGCGACTATTCCTACAATGCACCATATACAACAACTCCTGAATTCAATATAGAATTCTTGCCATCTGCACCCAATACTGCATTCATAGGCACCGATAGCATCTGGCGGAGCAATGATATCAATAATGCATTACCATCATGGCAATTTTTGGGCACTCTTGGAGAAAACATCAAGGGTGTTGCATCGTGCCGGGCCGATAATAATATACTCTATGTGGTGACCGATAATAACCATTTACTCCGCTTTGACAATGCTATGGCCGCAACACCTACCTATACCACTCTGGCAACACCGGGAGGTACTAATACTATGGCCAGTGTAGCTACCAATAAGTACAATGCCAATATTGTTTATCTCACTTGTGGTACCAGGATCTACCGGTCGGCCAATAAAGGTGTAACATGGACCAACATTTCAGGTGCACTGCCATCTTTGAATATTCTGAAAGTTATTGCAGATGATTATTCGACCGTTGAAAGGTTGTTTGTATGTATGGGTAACTATGTTTATTACAAAGATAATACTACCACTACCTGGACATTGACCTCAGGCTTGCCCACAATTATGAGCATTAACGATTTCATGGTCTATAATGACAGTACATCGGCAAGTATTATCAGGGTAGGTACTTATGGCAGAGGTTCATGGGAGTGCAGTATTCTCAATAACCTGCCGCCAACAGGCACTTTCGCTTCTGATAAGCAAAATGTATGTCCCGGAGATACTGTTCGTTATCATAAGAGCCTGTTCGGCAATTATACCTCATTCACATGGCAATTTCCCGGAGGAAGCCCTGCTGTATCCACTGCTGATAGTCCTGTGGTTGTGTACAATACCAATGGCATTTATAATGCCTCACTGCTGGTCACCGGTCCTACAGGTACAGATACTGTCACCATGCCGGGTTATATACATGTGTCGGCCGGTACCATAGGTAGTGTTACAGAAGGTTTTGAAGGAACTATATTCCCTCCTGCAGGATGGCAGCAACAGTCTGCCAGTGGTGTCCAGTGGCAAAAGACCGCTACGGCGGGTGGCTTTGGCTTAAGCGGTCACAGCATACTATTTGATAACTTCAGTAATGATGCTGGTGGTCGTAAAGACAGAATAATATTGCCTAAGACAGATCTGACATTGGCAACATCTGCCTACCTCAAATTTGATGTGGCATATGCCTATTATCCCGGTTACAGAGATACCCTGCTGGTAGAGCTCTCAACAGACTGCGGAAAGTCATATTCAACGATCTACCTGAAGGATACCGGTTATCTGGCAACAGCTCCAGATAATACTAATAATTTTGTCCCTGCTGCTTCAGAGTGGCGAACAGATTCTATTTCACTCAACAGCTATATTGGTGGCAGTGTGCAATTGTGCTTTACTAATAAAGGGCATTACGGACAGAGCTTGTATATAGACAATGTTAATCTGCATGCTACTTATCCGCCCACCATAGGTGTGAATAGTATCGGTAAAGCGGTTAGGCTAGCGGTGTTCCCTAACCCGGCCAACGACAGAGTGTTTATCAAATGCGATGGTCTATCCGGTAACAGCATGGTCATTACTTGTTATAACAGTGTAGGGCAGTCTGTGATAACCAGAAAGGAATCATTAAGTAATGGTTACCTCAATACATCTTTGGATGTGGCCTCATTACCTCGTGGTGTTTATGAAGTGCATGTACTCAGTGATTCAGGCGAAGGATATGTAGAGAAGGTGGTGGTGCAGTAGTGGGGATAATTATTTATCACTACGCTCGTTTATACATACTTATTTGCTCGTAATTTTGCCTTATGGGATCTTACACTGTAGGAGAGGCGCTCAAACATTTATTGGAACAATCTCAATGGAAATCAAAGATCCATGAGCTGCGGCTACGCGATGAATGGGAGACCATAGTAGGTAAGACCATCAGTAAGTACACCCGCAATATAGATATTACCAACAAGGTGCTGACCATCTATACAGATGTTGCTCCCCTAAAGCAGGAGCTACTGCTTGGAAAAGAGCAACTGATGCAGCGTATCAATGAATATTTTGAGGATAGAGTGGTGGTGGAGATACAGATCAAATAATAGCGAACAACTTTTTATTGAACTACAAATCCCCCGATTGCTCAGGGGATTTGTAGTTCAATAGATAAAGTATGATTAGTTGAATGTAGCCAGTGTATAATCTTTCTTGCCTTTTAATACTAAGAGGTATTTGCCATTCAGCAGATGTTCTTCTTTGATCACAAAGTCCATTCCTACCTTTTCTTTATTAATGGAAATGCCATTAGCTTGAAGCATCTTCTTGGCCTCTCCTCTTGACGCCAGTATATTGTTGTCGGCCAGGAAAGAGATGATGTCCAGTCCATTAGTAAGCAATTCTTTCGAATTGGTAACCTGGTCCAGTCCGGCCATACCATCTAAGATCTGCTTGTCCGTAAGGCTGCGCAGTGCTTCTACGGTTGCCTTACCAAACAATATCTGCGAGGTGTATTTTGCAGACTCCAGGTCTTCCGCGCTATGTACCAATGTAGTGATCTCATCGGCCAATGCTTTTTGAGCTATACGGGCACCAGGAGCATTTTTATGCTCAGCTATGATAGCATGTATCTCCGGCAATTCTTTGAAGGAATAGATCAGTAGTAATCTTGCGGCATCATCATCAGGTAAATTCAGCCAAAACTGGTAGAAGGTATATGGAGAAGTACGCTCAGGATCTAACCAGATATTGCCGCCTTCCGACTTGCCGAACTTACTGCCATCACTTTTGGTGATAAGGGGACTAACCAATGCGAAAGCATCACCCCCGCCTTTTCTGCGAATCAGTTCGGTTCCTGTAACAATGTTGCCCCACTGGTCGCTGCCACCCATCTGCAATTTTACATTGTGGTGCGTATTGAGGTGGAAGAAGTCATAGCCTTGTATCAACTGATAGGTAAATTCAGTAAACGAAAGACCGGTCTCCAGTCTTTTCTGTACAGAGTCTTTAGACATCATGTAGTTCACTGTGATATTCTTACCCACATCACGGATAAAATCCAGGAAAGAGAAATTCTTGAACCAATCATAATTGTTGACCATCACAGCGGCATTGGGGGCATCACTTGTGAAGTCGAGGAATTTTTCCAGTTGTTTGCGTTGGCCTGCGCAGTTACGCTCGATAGTTTCTGCATCCAGCAAGTTGCGCTCTGCCGACTTCCCCGACGGGTCTCCGATCATACCTGTAGCGCCACCTATAAGGGCATATGGTTTATGCCCAGCTTTTTGTAAACGCATCAGCAGGGTTATCTGCAACATGCTACCAATATGCAGGCTGTCAGCAGTAGGGTCAAAACCTATATATCCTGAGGTCATTTCTTTATTCAGTTGCTCTTCAGTGCCCGGCATTACGTCGTGCAGCAATCCTCTTTCCCTCAGTTCGGCTATCAAATTCATTGTTATCGTGTATTATAAGTCGGCAAAAATAAGATACTTGCCACAAGATACGCAGGCATATCTATCAAATATACGCATGTAGTTAATGTTTATGTAAACAATGTTAAATTTTGGTTTGGCAATTATGTTTATTATTCCGAAATTTGTTTCTATCTTTCGGGAGCCTTTACTAAAATTGATAATGTTGAAACGAATTATACTATCGCTGTTCCTGCTAATGCCTTTTTGCGTGAACGCACAGTCTCATCATGAAATAGGCATTACACTTGGTCTTTCCAATTATTACGGAGACCTTCAGCCCAAGATGTTCCCTTCAATTGGCTACCATCCCATGGGCGGTATCATTTATAAGTATTTCATGAATCCTCATTTCGGATTAAGGTTTGGCGCCAGTTATACCAGTCTTTCCGCTTCAGACAGTGATAGCAATATTCCTGTTAACAGAGCAAGGAATCTGAGTTTTGGTACGCACCTTTTTGAGATGCATGGTGCATTGGAAGTAAACTTCCTCCCGATAGAGATCAATGATTTTAAGGTAACACCATATGTCTTCGGCGGTCTGTCTGCTTTCTATTACAATCCATTTGCTGATGATCCTAATGGTAACCGCGTATTCTTGCGTCCATTGAGCACTGAAGGTGAAGGATTGCCTATCTATCCTGATCGTAAGCAGTACAGCCAGATTAATATGGCATTCCCTTTTGGCGGTGGTGCTAAGTTCTTCATTGGTAAAACATTGATGCTGACAACAGAGATCGGCTTCAGATACACCAATACCGACTATCTGGATGATGTAAGTAAATCTTATGTTGATCTTGATTCACTCAATGCATACAAAGGTCAGTTAGCTAAAACAATGTCTTACCGCGGTAATACACTAGCCACATGGGATAAGAACAATCCTTACTATGGCTATCAGAGAGGCGATAGCAAGGCCAATGACTGGTACTGGTACGCCAACCTTTCTGTTACCATCTACTTCCGTGCATTTGGTAATACAAGAGAATACCTCAAGACACGTTGTCCTGGTTTCTTCCGATAATCGATACAATATCATCTTAATAGAAAACGCTGAAATGTTACATAACATTTCAGCGTTTTTGTTTTGTGTTATTCCATTCTTTGAAGTGGATGTTCCCTGAAGACTATGGTGACTATACGGATCTTTCCCCAAAAACAACTGGCTGCTCTTCTCCTTACTCTACCTCCCCGATGAACAATCTGTTGATATCTGAGCTGACGATATGATGCTTTGGGAATACCGATGCGAAGGTCTTTTTAGTTCGTTCCCACTCGGCATCGCTGTTGATGATATAATTGAACGCTACCCGTCCTCCCGGAGCCACATTTTTTCGGCAATTGGACAAGAAAGAAAGAGAGGACACAAAATCCGGCACGGTGCGGCTGTTAAAAATATCTATGAACAGCAGGTCATGCTGCTTGGAGTTTTCTGCAACAAATACCTGAGCATCATTGCATATTGCATCTATTTTGGCATCATTCTCAGAGGCTAAGAACTCAAGTGCAAGTTTTAGTACTACCTTATCTATTTCTACCAGAGTAAAAGCGGGATTATAGCCCCTTTTACGGATAATAGTAACGGTACTACCCAGGCCAACGCCCAGTATCAGTACACTTTTTACTTTAGGGAGGAACTTTTTAAGGTCATTGAGCACCCCTATGGCCGGGGTATATTCTTCGCCATCTGAATATAATGCATCGGCTGTGGCCAGCTGTATGCGGCCTTTGTAAAGCAACAGTTCAAGATACGGATTGATCTCACTTTGATGATGACTGATCCACACCGGGTGGAAAAAGCTCATCAATCGTTTATGGAGCGGAATATTTTCTATGTCGATAGCCACAGGAGAGCTGTTTATTTGAATGAATATTTTCTCCCCTTTGTTCCCTCAGTGATGCTTCATCTGAGAAGTCCTACTGATGATGGGATGACTGATCACTGATGGCGGTCCTTCTTCTTACGGAAGAACCCTACCTTACTTTCATTACCATTGATCAGTCGGCTGATGTTCTTATAGTGTGTAAGCACTACCAGACAGGCTGTTGCTATGGCAAACAATTTATAACTCAGTTCGTGAGCATTGAAAATGAATACGATCATTACCGGAAATGCAATACTTGCGGTAATAGAGCTCAATGATACATAGCGGGTAAGGTAAAGCATACAAAAGAAAACAGCTACCAGACTAACGGCTACTGCAGGCTGTATGGATAAGATCATACCAAAAAGCGTAGCAATACCTTTTCCGCCTCTGAATTCTGCCCATATAGGGAATATATGACCCAATACGGAAGCCAGACCCAGAAATACCTCGAGATTCCTATATGCCTCCCATGTACCCGGAAGGTGAGAGAACAGAACAAGTTTTACTGCTAAAAATCCTTTCAGCATGTCCATAAGCATTACTGCAGAACCTGCCTTTGTACCAAGTATCCTGAAGCAGTTGGTTGCACCTGCGTTACCACTACCATGCTCTCTAATATCTATACCAAATACCCACTTGCTTACCCATACCGCTGAAGGTATGGATCCGATCAAATAAGCTAAAACAAGAAGAATTGCTATTAACATTATCAAATTGTGATTAATGACAAAAACAAATTTAAACTAAGGACATCAGATTTCCTAATAGCGCATTAGATAAAGACTATGCTTTTTGTACTTTTTTTTTATTATGTGGCCCCGATTATTTCTTTCGGAATGAAAGAACTATCCAATTGTTAAGTTCCTGATAACCAAATGATTCCAGACCATGTTCTGCTGCTGCGGCCGTGATGATATCTCTGTCTGAAGTAAGCAGTCCGCTCATGAGCACTATGCCATCTTTAACAGTTCCGGTTGCCAGTTGCGGCATGTATTGCAGTAATATGTGTCTGTTGATGTTAGCCAGTACAACGTCGAACTGTTGCTGAGGTAGCAGGTCAGTATTGTTTTGTTCCACGGCAACTCGGGTAGAATGGTTGCGTGCCAGATTTTCTTTGGCATTCTCCACACTCCACTCATCATTGTCTATTCCTAAAACAGATGCCGCACCCAGCTTTTCGGCCATTATTGCCAGTACTCCTGTTCCGGTACCAAAGTCGAACACGTCTTTGCCTGCCAGATCCATATCCTTCATGGCCATCATCACCAACTGTGTGGTAGCATGGTGGCCGGTACCAAACGACATTTTGGGTGTGATGATGATCTCGTAGGGGGTGGTCACCACAATATCATGAAAGTCGGCCCTGATGGTACAGAAGTTTTCTACAATTACCGGTTCAAAATTACTTTCCCATACCTCATTCCAGTTTTGCTTCGGTATTATTCTGGTTTCGTAAAAGTTGTCGCCAGTCAATTCTTTTAACTCAGTTTCATTGTAGGTAGGCTCATCGATATAAGCCTGCAGTGAATCTGCCGATTGTACAAAACCTTCATATCCTGCGTCTGATAGTTGCGCTACCAGTATATCCTGCTGGTCTTCATCAATGTTATTGATCGTTACCTCTACATAATTCATGGCGCAAAGGTAAATATTTTACAATGGAGCGTCACGGCTACTATCTGTTGGGCATATTCCACATAATTCTTGTGTTGGCATGGTTTTGAGGTATATACAACAGAGAGAGTCAATTTATTTCTTTCTAAAAACTAATATTATGAGGAACAAGACATTTTTGGCGTTCGGAATTGCTTTATTATCTGCAGCAGGTAATGTAATGGCTCAGGATGTGCCAAAGGAAGAGCACACAGAGAAATTTTACTTCGGTTTGAAAGCAGGTATCAATCGTTCGAACGTTTGGGACGAAAAAGGACAGGATTTTAAAGCAGATGCACGAACCGGTTTCGCCGGAGGGGCATTCTTCAGTATCCCGTTGATCCATTATATAGGTATTCAACCAGAGGTATTGATCTCTCAAAAGGGATATCAGTCTTCAGGAACGTTTCTGGGTAATTTCTACTCCAATACAAGAACTACAACCTACCTGGATATCCCGATCCTTTTTGCTTTGAAGCCCAGTCCTATGTTCACAATTCTACTGGGGCCTGAATACTCGTATCTGATGCATCAGACCGACGTTACAAGATTTGGTGCTAACAGCACGGCTACTGAGCAGCAGTTTCAGAACGAGAATGCCCGAAAGAATATTTTTGGACTGATAGGTGGATTGGATGTGAACATTAAACATGTGGTCATATCAGGCAGAGCGGGTTGGGATGTTTCAAATAATAACGGAGATGGTACATCTACAACTCCTAGGTATAAGAATCAATGGTTACAGTTCACTGTTGGCTTCAGGATATAGCTAGTGGCCTGTATTGGGGCATATGCAACGAGATCAGATCGTTAATTATCAATAATAAACATTGTATCACCAATTAAAACAAATAAAAATGGACTTCTGCACATCCACAAACACGAAAAAGATCATAGGCGCATTGATGGTGGGAACCGCAATAGGCGTGGCATTGGGAATCCTTTATGCCCCTGCAAAGGGCGCGGATACCCGCAAAAATATTACCGGCAAAGGCGAAGACCTCGCGGATGCGGTAAAAGAAAAGTTCAATGAGCTCGTTGATACCTTCAAGAAGGAAGCTGCTGACGCAAAGAGCAAAATGAGCTAGAGACTGTTTTTAAACGTTACAATAAGGCAGAGAAACCGCAATTTCTCTGCCTTATTTTTTATGAAATAAACCTGAAGTGATCTCTTTCCCTCACTGGTCGAATCGTCTGCAACGTCCCACCTCATGAAAGCATCCAGCTTGCTTAATACAACAAATCTACCCCTCACTCAAAGCCCCATAACTCCCATCTCCCAGCAGATCAAGGTCCACATCCATACCCGATATGCCCTCTATTGATCCGCGGATATGTGCTGCATTAAGTAACACCTTTTCCAGTTGTTTTTCACGGGCTTTCCATAGCTTTTCCATCTGGTCTCGTTCTTTTTGTATAGATATTTTCATGCCCATAAATCCTTCACGTATAGCGCCCCATTGCTCAGCAAATTCGCTGCTTACGAGGTAGTTGTAAAGCAGGGTCATTTTGTCGCCTTTGTTCTCCTGGCTCTTGCCTGCGTTATATACTTTTATCACAGCATCGCGCAGCACATGCACCAGTGGCTTGGCATCGGCAAAGCTGCAGATCCATATACCCTGGCGTTCGCCAAAGTCTTCCATATCCTTAGGCATAGCCTGTGTTACTATCACGGCAACATCAGCGCCCAGTGCGCGCATGTCGGCCTTTAGCTTCTCTATCCACTCTTCGCTAAAATCTTTGGTTCGTTTACTTTCAAAGATGATCTTACCACATTCCTGTCCATAGCTGTTGCGTACGGTCTGTATGCAATCAGCACCCCTTACGCCCTTACCCACCTCACTTATCAGGTCAAAGGGGAAAGAGTGCCTCAGCAACTCCTCCAGTGCCAGTTCCTGCACCTCGCCCTGTAGCTGCATCGAGCCCTGCTCCGCTTTACGCTTCATCTCTTCTACCAGTTTGCGCTGGTCTTCCAGTTGCTTGTCTTTTTCTTTCAGCTTCATCTGGAATTCGGCATCGCGCAGCTTATTCTTTTCTTCTTCTTCTTTCTTTATCTGCTCGCCCAGTTTAGATCGCTCATCTGCCAGTTTGCGTTGTATCTCCAATTCCAGTTCAGCCTCACGTGTCTGTAATGTCTGCATCTGTTTCAGAAACTCCAGTTCTTTCTGGCGGGCTTCGGTCAGCTTGGCTTCATTGGTCTTATTAGCGTCCTTCAGCATTACCAGCTCATTCTCATAGTCACTCTTTATCTTCTGTGTCAACTGCAGCGATATTTCGCTCTCCAATGTCTTTTTGTGTTCGTCCAGTTTTTTGGCCATTTCCTGCTCCTGCATACGCATCTGTGCCTGCAGTTGTTCCTGCGCCTTCTGCACCTGCTCCTGTTGCTGTAGTATCTGTGATTCTCTGGTAGCGAATTTCTTTTCTTTCTCTCTCATTTCCTCCTGATACCGCTGATTGAATTCCTTGCGCATTGTCTCCCTGATGGTCTGGGCCAGCGCTTCTGTAGGTTCAAACTGGTGGTTGCAATTCGGGCAGATGATGGTTGTTGACATATATAGTGGCAGTGACTGTTAAGGAAACAAATTTCAGATTTATTTCGTCATCTTCACTTAGTTTTTATTTTTGATGTACTTTTCAGCAGAATGCGCCGGATAACAATATTGTTTTTATGTTGTGTACTACTTTGTGGTGCTGTTTTCGGACAGTCACGCAGACGGGCGCGTCATTTTTACAGTTCTGCACAGGAAAACTGGCATGGCTGGCATAAGAGTGAGGCTTATAGAAAAATGCTTCGCTCTATAAAGAAAGAGCCTCATTCCCCTAATGCCTACAGTCAGTTGGGTGAATGGTATTACACTCAGCAAAAATTCACTGAGGCCGCCGGCATATTCAGAGATGCGTCATTAAATTGTCCTAATGGCAGGATATACTTTGCAATGCCCTTTGCAAAGAGCTTATTAGGTGCGGGTATGCCCGACAGTGCACTGAAGATCATCAATGCTCATATTGGGGGCAAAGATGCCGCAGGGTGGAACAAACTAAGGGATCAGTCTTATTTTATTCAGCATGCTTACAGGAATATGCATGCAGAGTGGCCTGTAAATCTGGGGCCAAGGATCAATTCTAAATATCCAGAATTATTTCCCGTACAGACCACCGATAGCAGTGTGCTGTATTTTACACGCCGTGTGAATAATATGGATGAGGATATTTTCATAGTGCACAGCGATAGTTGTGGTGAATGGTTGCGTCCTGATAATATGGGGACCCCTCCCAACACTGTTTGTCATGAAGAAGGAGCGTTTATTTCAGCCGACGGTCACTACCTGTTTTTCTCGCGCAGCGATAATCGTACAGACAATGGCTGGGCTGCCGGGGGATTCGATCTGTTCATGGCATATCGCATAGCATTAGATAGCGAGTGGACCGTTCCGCAAACATTTGGCGGCACTATCAACAGTCCTGCTTATGAAGGTATGCCTTGTGTTTCGCCTGATAATCGTACCCTCTTTTTTGTTAGCGACAGACCCGGTGGTTACGGAGGGTTGGACATATGGATGTCTAAGTTTGAGAACAGCCGCTGGCAGTTGCCGGTAAATGCTGGGCCTGCAGTTAATACTGCTGGTGATGAGACCGCACCTTTCATTGCTCTGGACAATAAGACCTTACTTTTTACCAGCAATGGTCATCCTGGTATGGGTGGCACTGATATCTTTATCAGTAAAAAGATAGACGATACCACATGGGGAAAAGCGGAGAATGCCGGTTATCCCATAAATACTGCTTTCAATGAACAAAGTGCATGGATAACTGCAGGCGGCAAGAAATTATATTTTGCTTCAGACAGGCAGGGCCCTCCCGGCAATTATGATATCTATGAGACCTCGGTATCACGAGCTATGCAGCCGGATCCTGTCAGCTTTTTTACCGGCATCATCTACGATAGTCTTACCAGCACACCCCTCAATTTTGCAGCTATTTATCTGATGAATGCACGCACCGGCGATACCATCTATACCTTTCAGAGCAATAGGGGCGACGGTAGTTTTCTTATGCCGCTGTTCATGAATATCGAATATGCCATGCACACAACCCACATCGGATACTTGGATGTAAAAGATACATTCACATTCGACAGGCCTTATACCTATCAGCCATACGTACACAATGTGGCTATGTTGCCGGATGATTATAAGGAGCCTATTCACGACAGCTTGCTGGCTACCATTCACTTTGATATCAATAAGGTAGAACTTACCAATGCCGATGTGGCTGCCATTGTTAAGGGTATAGATCCTTTCTTACTGGAAAAGGGATATGTGCTGTATGTCAATGCATATACAGACAACACGGGTACGCCTATGCTCAATGAAGAATTATCTGATAAACGAGCTCAGCAAGTAGCCGGTGTGCTTGTTAAACTGGGTGTAGATGAGTCGTCAATTACTGCTAAAGGTTGGGGTGAGGCCAATGCCATAGCGCCTAACGATACTGAGGATGGGCAGAAGAAGAACAGAAGAGTAGAAATAAGATTGAGAAGATGATAGGGAATCAGCCGACCGGCACATTACCGATCAGCCGATTCAATTGCTTATTTATTTGAGTGCATGGCCATGCCATTGCCTTCACTGTCTGTGAAGAAAGCCATATAGCCTATCTCATCATTGATCTTTGTTTTAGGCATCATTACTTTTCCGCCTGCGGCTTCAACCTTACCCAGCGCAATATTCAGATCAGGATTGCCATTCAGATAGATCTTTGCGCCGTCAGCACTTGGTCGATGCATAGGGCCTTGAACTAATCCGCCCGATACTTTACCATTCATATATTCTGAAGGGAAGAATGCCATCTTCATCCCCATCATATCCATGTCTTCCATTTTTACATCAAACACGGCTTCATAGAATTTCTTGGCTCTGGTAATATCACTTACTGATATTTCGAACCAGTTCAGCGCATTGGTTGTTTCGTTCATAACATTTGTTTTAACTGGTGAGTGAAAAAATGCTGACACTTACTGCTGCTCTATATTTATATTGGCAGAGTGAATATCTATTGCAAACATAATCTGTTTGGCTACAATCTAGAGCGTGTGCAAACGACAATATGAGGGGTTGTTTGCGCCAAATAATAGCTGTAGATTTGTTTGTATATATAATCTCAAAATCATGAAACATATTTCTATCATCGTTCCTCGAGGAGAGTATATAATGAGTAGTGTTCTTGGTACCTATAAGATATTCGTATCTGCCAATAACTATCTCACTCAAACGGGGCGTACCCCAATGTTTCATGTCAGGCTTATTGGTCTTGATCATCAGTCAACTTTGCATGGTGGTGCATTCTCTGTTCACCCCGATGCTATGCTTGGTGAAGTACAACATAGCGACCTTATCATCATACCGGCGATCGTGGCGGGGCATACGGCTCAAAATGCCGAGTTCATACCCTGGATCAAGGAAGCGCATGCTAAAGGCGCAGAAGTGGCCAGTTTGTGTACCGGTGCTTTTCTGCTGGCTAATACAGGGCTGCTGGATGGTAAGCATTGTTCTACCCACTGGGCCGCAGCAGATGCTTTCAGGCAAATGTTTCCTCAGGTCACTTTGATGGCAGATAAGATCATTACAGACGAGCAGGGCATATATACAAGTGGCGGTGCTTATTCCTTTCTGAACCTCATCCTGTATATAGTAGAGAAGTATTGCGGACGCGATGTAGCTATATTTTTAGGCAAGTTGATGGAAATAGAAATTGACAGAGATAATCAATCTCAGTTTGCTATTTTCAACGGTCAGAAAGATCATGAAGATGAACCCATCAAACAGGCGCAAAACTATATGGAAGCCAATGTCGGGGAGAAGATGACCATTGAGCAGGTCGCAGGTCTTTTTGCCATCAGCAGACGAAATTTTGAAAGAAGATTTAAGAAGGCTACAGCCAATACACCGGTCGAATACCTGCAAAGAGTGCGTATAGAGGCAGCAAAGAAAAGTCTGGAAACAGGAAGGAACAACGTAAACGAAGTGATGTATGCGGTTGGCTATACCGACGGTAAAGCATTTCGTACAACATTCAAAAAGATAACCGGTTTATCTCCGCTGGAGTACCGAAAGAAATATGCAGCAAATAGCGCGATGATGATGTAGGTTTATCTTGCAGTGCATTTCATAGCTACATAAAAAACGGCACGATTTTAGTAACATTTTGATCATGAGTATAAAGACATTTTTTATAGCACTTTTGGTTGCGGTGCCGGTTGTCGGCTTGTCGGTTAGCGCTTCTGCGCAACATAGAACAGTAAAGAAAGTCACGCCGGCTAAAAGCGCTAAGGTCACAGTTGAGCAGATATATTCTCTTATCAATAAGCATCGCACAAGTGTAGGTCTCAAGCCACTCAAGATGAATGCTGCTATCTGCAAAGAGGCAGACATGCACAGCAGGAATATGGCTTCAGGTAAAGTACCTTTCGGACATGATGGATTCGATGGCCGTTCAGACAGATTGATGGCTGCCATAAAGGGAGCCAATGCTTCCGGTGAAAATGTTGAGTACACCACGGGAGATGCGGAGCGGGTCGTATATAATTGGCTGCATAGTCCTGTTCATAAAAAGAATATAGAAGGCGATTTTGATCTTACAGGTATAGGCATCGCAACATCTTCATCGGGGCAGGCTTATTACACACAGATCTTTATCAAAAACTAAGTTGATTCTGTCTTCAGTATATGCAATTGGTAGTAGATATCGGCATAGACAAATGTGCAGTAATAAGTGTCACATATTTCGATTCTTTCGGTATATAATTAACTTTTTAGCCATTTCCCCTTTTAGGCAATAACAGTATATTTGTAGTATGCTACATAAAACCAAAATTATCGCCACGGTAGGTCCTGCTTCTAATACTTATGAAAAATTGTTGGCCCTTGTGCAAGAGGGTGTGAATGTTTTCAGACTCAACTTTTCTCACGGTACACACGAGCAGCACCAAAGTGTTATTGAGCACATAAAAGCTATCAACAGTACTTTTCCTTTCAATATCGCTATTCTTGCAGACTTGCAAGGCCCCAAATTGCGTGTAGGAGAGATAGAGAATAACGGAATAGAACTTGTAAAAGGAGATGAGTTCTATTTCTCTAACGAAAAGACAATAGGTACATTGGCCAATATCTATATCTCTTATCCTAACTTCCACATGGACGTGAAGATAGGCGAGAAAATATTGCTCGATGATGGTAAGATAGAAGTACTGGTGAAAGAAATCACACAGGATAACAGGGTAAAGGTTGAAGTGCTGACATCGGGGCTGCTATCCTCAAAGAAAGGTGTTAACCTGCCCGATACAAAGATATCATTGCCTTCATTGTCAGAGAAAGATCTGAGAGACCTTGATTTTATCATTAGCCAGAATATTGACTGGGTCGCGCTTTCATTCGTTCGTCGTCCCGATGACGTCAATGATCTTCGCGCTATTCTCAAATCTAAAGGCAGTAATGCAAAGATCATCTCCAAGATAGAAAAGCCGGAGGCGCTCGAGCATCTCCGTGAGATCATTCTCGCTTCTGATGCCGTAATGGTAGCTCGCGGAGATTTGGGTGTTGAACTGCCTCTGGAGCAGATACCGATGATACAAAAGAACATCGTTCGTAAATGCATCCACCGTGCTAAGCCGGTCATCATTGCTACGCAGATGATGGAGAGCATGATCGATCGTACTCGACCTAATCGTAGTGAGATCACCGACGTAGCCAATGCTGTATTGGAAGGTGCTGATGCGGTAATGCTGAGCGGAGAGACTGCTATGGGTCAATACCCTGAATTAGTGATACGTACTATGGTAAGCATCATCAGAGAAGTAGAAAAGGAAGAAATGGTTTATAATCGTAACCTTACACCTCAGCCACATTCTCCTTCTTTCTATAGCGATGCGGTATGCTATAATGCCTGCGAAATGTCTAAAGATGTAAAGGCAAATGCGTTGATAGGAATGACACAGTCAGGTTACACAGGCTTCATGTTGTCCAGCTTCAGACCATTGTCTCCATTATATGTATTTACCAAAACACAGACATTGGTCAACCAGCTAAGCCTTAGCTGGGGTGTACAGGCTTTCTATTACGATAAGGAAGAAAGTATGGATGCAACAATCAACGATCAGATATCCATACTCAAAGAAAAGGGATTGCTGAATAGCGGCGATGTGGTCATAAATACAGGTAGTGTACCTATTCATGAGCACTTGCCTACTAACATGATCAAACTGACAAAGGTGGCCTAAGGCTTTAGCTTAATTACAATACTAAGATCGCCCCGATTGTCGGGGCGATCTATTTTACCTTAGTTTTGTTGTACTAAAATGTTATCCCAAGTGCGGCTCAGATATTTACTCATTTTATTGATCATTGTCTTTTTCTCAGGCGTATCTTCTGCTCAGATCAACTTCAGAGATACCGTAAAGGAATACAATAAACAACGCCTGCTCATTAATTTGAAGGGGATGCAGGTGTTGGGCGGTTGGGGGATCACTAACGTCGCATTGGGTACAGCCGGCTATTTTGCCGCAAAGGATGATGAGTGGAAATACTTTCATGGCATGAATGCTGCCTGGGGGTTAATTAATACAGGCATTGCAGGCTATGGTATTGCCAGAGTAAAGAAGCAAGCACGTGAAAGGCCTGATCTCAATAAAGCCTATCAGCATTACAGGCAGGATAAAAAAGTATTGATGATCAATATGGGGTTAGATGCCGTATATATAGGGGCGGGGTATTATCTCATGTCGCTCAGCAATTCAGATCACAGCAATCCTCAGCAATACAGAGGCTTTGGTCGTGCTGTCATGATACAGGGCGCTTTTCTGCTGGCTTTCGATAATATCCTGTTATTGTCACATAACAAATATAGTGGCCGTTGGGCCACTATATTAGATGAGGTCAGGTTTACCGGCGGTGGTCTCAGTTATGTTCACACATTCTGAGGTTCCGGAAATTTAGAAAGATCAATATTGGCAAGCTGTCCGCAGGCAGCATCAATGTCTTTTCCTCGGCTTTTGCGCACATGAGCGTTCACTTTATGTGCCGCCAGATATTTTAGGAATGCATCGGTCTTCTCTTCATCAGGCTTCTCAAACCTGATACCTTCAACCGGGTTATATTCAATGATATTCACCAGGTCAGCGGGTACTTGTCTGTATATTTTTATCAGTTCGTCAGCATCTTTTATAGAGTCATTAAAGTCTTTGAAGAGTATATATTCAAAGGTGATCTTACTGCCGGTTTGTTGATAAAAATAATTGAGTGCCTCAACTAGTGTCTTCAGGTTGTTGGTCTCATTGATGGCCATTATTTCATTGCGCTTCCTGTCATTGCAGGCATGTAGTGATAATGCCAGTTTGAACCTTACTTTGTCATCTCCCAGTTTGCGGATCATCTTGGCCACACCGGCTGTAGATACGGTTATGCGCCTCGGGCTCATGCCCAATCCGTCCGGAGATGTGATCTTGTCTATAGCTTTCAATACATTGTTGTAGTTCAGCAATGGCTCACCCATACCCATGAACACGATATTGCTCAGCGGCTTACCGTGGTGTTTCAGGGCTATGTCGTTCAGTAAGGTCACCTCATCTACTATCTCATCAAAATCCAGATTGCGCTTGCGGTCCATTGTTCCCGTTGCGCAAAACTTACAGGCTAGTGAGCAGCCCACCTGCGATGATACACAGGCCGTCAGTCGCTTTTCTCCCGGTATCAATACGCTCTCTACAAAATAGTCATCATGCAATTGAAGACGGTTCTTTATAGTTCCGTCGCTGCTATACTGACTATGATTGTTCCTAACTTTAGGTATCGTAAATTCGGCACTTAGTTTTTCTCTCAGTGCTTTCGGCAGATTGCTCATATCATTGATATCACCACTCGATTTCTGCCAGATCCATTCATAAACCTGTTTTGCCCTGTACTTAGGTTCCCCAAGCTTAGCCATCATTTCTTCCAGCTCAGCAAGGCTGCTGTCACGCAAATTCTTCATGTCGCAAAGATAGAAGATATAAGCTGCATAAGTGTAGGGGAGTATGTTAATATTGATTATTGTCTTATATGGCTATTCGATACCGACTATCCTTTCACCAACTCTCTTATTGCATCATAGATTCTATTAAGTTCTTCTGCGCTGATACAATATGGTGGCAGCACATAAAGTACGTTACCTAATGGTCTTAGTATGATGCCCCTCTGAATAAAGAATTCTGCCAACGGCTCTGCGGCATTGTTCAGATAACCCGTTTTTTCGCCTGTCTTAATGTCAAACGCCAGTATAGTGCCCGTGTGTCGTACTCTTTCAATATTGCTGAACTGTACCAGCTCTTTGGCAAAAGCGGCATGGCTATCGTTGATGAAATGTATCTGATCTTGTACGGTGCTGCTTTCCATCAGGTCCATGCTTGCCAATGCTGCTGCACAAATGGTAGGGTTGCCGGTATAGCTGTGACCATGAAAAAAGGTCTTCATCTTATCATTGCTGATAAAGGCATCGTAGATAAACTGCTTGCAAGCAGTAGCGCCCAACGGAAAGAATCCTCCCGTTATGCCTTTCGACATACAGATGATATCTGGTCGGTCAATAAGGTTGTCGGTTGCAAAGAACTTACCAGTTCTGCCAAAGCCCGTCATCACTTCATCTGCTATGGTCAGGCAATTATATTCACGACATAGGTCTATAAGTAATTGCAAATGATCCTGATTATACATGAGCATGCCCGAAGCCCCCAATACCAATGGTTCAAAAATGAAGCAGGATACATCCCCACCTTGCAATATGGTGGTCATTTGTTGCAGCAGAAGTTCTATGTTCTCTTCGGTAGGCAGGTCTATCGATATCACATCAAACAACAATGGTTCGAATGGTTGATTAAATGCATTGCGGGCGGCTACCGACATGCCACCAAAAGTGTCGCCATGATAAGCATCTTTAAAGGCTATCACCTTGTGCTTCGGTGTGCCCTTATTGCTCCAATATTGGAAGGTCATTTTCAAGGCTACTTCTACAGCAGTAGAACCATTGTCGGAGAAGAAGATCTTATCGAAAGAGGGGAGATGTTGCAGTAATCTTTCAGCTAATGCTATTCCGGGCTTGTGAGTGAAACCCGCAAATATCGAATGTTCCAGTTGGCCTATTTGCTTTGTTACAGTGGCAACAATATGGGGGTTGCAATGTCCGTGCAGATTTACCCACCACGATGATATACCATCAATATACTTGTTGCCATCAATATCTATAAAGCAGGCACCTTCACCTCGTTCTATCACTACATTTTCAGGCGCATAGCTCACTTGGGTAAATGGGTGCCACACATGCTCCTTATCTTTTGCTATCCAGTCTGCTTTAGTATTGTTGGTCATTTCTTTTATTAATGTTTATTCATCTACATTCCCGATTACCCTTGCTGGTCTACAGGCCAACAAGCACGAGAAGTATTCGTTTTGTAGGCGCTAATAACACCATTGAGCCATTAAGCTGTCAAGCCTTTGAGTATTTGATGAGCATACCTGCTCACCATCTCTTTATCTATCACTTCCTCTTCGCCTATTGTTCCAATGTGCTTATAGCCTGTATGCTTCAAGATGATCTCTTCTGTTCCTTCTATCTCATCGCCATTGAAGATAATGCCACGTACTTTTACGCCGTATTGTTTCAATGTTGCTGCCGAAAGCAGGGTATGGTTGATACTGCCCAGATAGTGCCTGCTTATCAATACTACTTCAGCATCCAGTTTCTTTATCAGGTCTATTACAAATTCATTCTCATTCAGTGGCACCATCAGGCCGCCTGCACCTTCTATGATAAGAGTGTTGTCTGTTGTCGGTAACTTTATTGAATCTAGGTCTATCGTTACACCATCGCGTGCTGCTGCGGCATGTGGCGACATTGGTGTTTTCAGTCGGTATGTTTCCTCATGAAAGACCGATGTACTATTGCTCACCAGCGCTCTTGCTTTCATGGTGTCGGTATCATGAAGTTCGCCGGCTTGTACAGGCTTCCAGTAGTCAGCCTTTAATGCCTCAGTTAGTATAGCTGATACTACAGTTTTACCTGCATTCGTATCTATAGCGGTTACAAATATTTTCTTCATAAAATGAGGATAGAATGTTTGTGAAAAGAGAAATTAGAAACAACTGGCAAATAAGTAAGGCTAGGAAAAAAATCAAATGCCCGCTGCTGGCCAGGGTCATTCATTTTATTGCTTGAAAAATCATAAGCCACAAGTAATGCAGACATCTCTTGTGGCTTATGATTTTTATTCCTTTATCCCATACTCTTTTATCTTCCTGTACAAGGTGCGTTCAGATATGCCTAGTTCCGCTGCGGCATCTCTTCTGCGGTTCTTGTGTTTCTTTAATGCTTTGTTGATAAATTCTTTTTCTCTGTCTGCCAATGATAGCGTCTCTTCTACATCTTCATGCAATGCGGCGCTGGTCTCTAGTAATATCGGTGTATTATTGGGCGTGTTGTAAGTAATGTTGGTTGCAGGCTCTATGTCATTATACATCTGCACAATGTTCTTTGCAGCTGGTTCAGCAGGTGTGTATCCCTGATGATTGGCTACGTCGAATATCATCTGTTTCAGATCATTCATGTCCTTCTTCATGTCAAAGAAGAGCTTATAGAGTATATCTCTTTCGCTGGCAAAGTCCGACTGTGGTTGACCTCCGTTATTGGCTGTGCCGCCATGCGGTATCACTGCAAGACTGCGGCTGTTGTCGCGCTGTGGCAAGAAGTGTTGTATCACCTCTGCTGTTATCTGCTTGTTGGTAGATAATACCGATATCTGTTCTGCGGCATTTTTCAATTCACGCACATTTCCTCTCCATGGGTAGCTCACCAGCAATTGCTGAGCGGCACTGTCCAGTTGTATGGATGATGTTTTGTAGCGCTCCGAAAAGTCTGCGGCAAATTTCCTGAACAACAGCGGAATATCTTCCTTGCGATCGCGTAGCGAAGGCACTCTGATAGGAACTGTGCTTAATCTGTAATAGAGGTCTTCTCTGAATTTGTATTGGCTGGTAAACTCCAGCAGATCTCTGTTGGTAGCTGCGATTACCCGCACATCTGTTTTCTGCACTTTCGATGAACCTACACGTATAAACTCTCCGGTCTCTAATACACGCAGCAGGCGTGCCTGCGTGCCCAATGGCATCTCACCTATCTCATCCAGAAATATTGTACCTCCATTAACGGTTTCAAAATAACCCTTACGACTGTCAACAGCACCTGTAAATGACCCCTTTTCGTGGCCAAACAATTCACTGTCTATAGTGCCTTCAGGTATTGCGCCGCAGTTCACGGCAATGAATGGGTTATGTTTTCTTGGAGATAAGGAATGTATGATGTTAGAAAACACTTCCTTTCCCACGCCGCTTTCTCCTACTATCAATACTGATAGATCGGTGTTGGCTACTTGTACTGCAGTATTGAGTGCGTGATTGAGAGCCGGCGAATTGCCTATTATACCAAATCTGTTCTTAATGCTTTGGATATCCATATGCTAACGGTGAAGAAGATTTAAACCAATAAATAAAATCACCACACTAAAGTGGTCAAAAAGTCACTAAAGATGACAAAATTACGGATTTTGTATCTATGCTAATCACAATTTAACCTTAATACTGGTATAGAATCGAATTATTGGGTTAGTGGTACTTATACGTTATTTAGCCTCTTTTCTGCGTGTACTAATGCAGATTGTAATGCTTTTATTGTGGCCAACTGTGCATCTATTATCTGCTGCATTTTATCTATTATCTGTTGCTGCGATCTGTTCGAAGAGTTATAATCGATCTCAGGCTCAGCAGCAAAGGCTGTATGGTGTCCGCTTTGCACATGTTCATAAGTTCCTCCTTCTTCGGTCTCTTTAGAAAGGTCCTTAAGGATCAGATCAGCTAAGTTCACCTTAAAATATTCGGAATATTGGATTATTATTTCTATCGATGGTTCAGACACTTCATTTTCCCAATTACTTTGCGTATTAGGCTTAAATCCAATACTGGCTTGTATTTCGGCTTGTGTTACCTTGTTTACCTTGCGAAGATGTGCGATGTTTCTGGCTAGGTAATTCATTTATTTAACATTGATTTAACAAATAAAATAATCAAGAAAATGGAATATTCGAAAATATTGACTTATCTTTGTCCTACAAAAGAAATAATGTTGTGAAACAGGTTTTATTTAGTGTTTCAATAAATTGAACTGAGTTTTTGGTTACTTCTCCTTTTGTAGCAGAAGTATACTTAGTGTGTTTTCAGCGTGGGTGGATTGATTTTTTTTAGGTAGCATGGTTGATCAGTGGAGACACTTGATCCTAATCCTTGGTCAGCAACGCTGATAAATTGTTACTGGTCAGTGGCTTATTGAGAAATTGCTTCACAGACGAATATTTAGGCACCTTGACAAGGTCGTTATCATTGATCGAAGAAGAGATAACGTAAATGTTGTAATTTTTAGTAATGCTGATCGGTAGTTTTTCAAAAGCTTCCACAAATTCAAAACCATTCATAACAGGCATTTGTATGTCCACCAGCACTATTATCGGGTACAAGCTGCTTAGCGAATTCGAGGAGATGAACTCTAATGCTTCCTTTGCTTGCAGAAAAGAGACCACCGATTCACATTTACCGGTATTCTTAATGATCTTTTCAGCTATGAAACAGTCAAGTTTGCTGTCGTCGATAACTATAAAATGCTGTTGTCTATTTGGCGCCATTGGGTATTCCTGGGATAGTTACTTTAAATGTGGTTCCTTCGTTAATGGTTGATGATACTTCAATAGTGCCGTTTATTTTATTCAGAGCGTCCTTAACATTGAACAGCCCGAACCCGGATCCTGTCTCTTCTGATGTAGCTCTGTAGAACATGTTGAATATGTTCCCTATGTGCTGCTCGTCTATCCCAATTCCGTTATCTGATACAAATATAGTAGCTATACCGTTATTAACATCAATCTTTACATCAACAAATTTATCCGTTTTACTTCTCTGTTGATATTTAAATGCATTAGAGAGGAGGTTGGTCAATACTATTTTTATAGATGTCTGATCTGATAAGAATGTATCTTGTTGATTTACAGTAGATGTGAATCTTATGTTGTCCACACTACCTGCTATCATGAACAGTGCGGCGGTATCACTGAGGACTGTATTGAAATTTATTTCTTCAAATATCAGTTGTCCTCTTTTCAGGTTATAATACTCATGTATATTGGTGATGAACTCGTCCAGCTTTTTTACTGCGAGGCTCATCATGCCCATTATTTCTTTTATCTCTCCTATGTCGTTCGATCCTTCCGCAATATTTATAGCGCCAAGTACACTAAGCAACGGGCCGCGCATATCGTGGGTAACGCTGTAGGCAAACTTGCCTAGCTCGTCATAGGCTAGCTGCAGCTCTTTATTCTTTACGGCAAGCAAGCTGTTGGTAAGATGGAATTTGTTGCCCTCTTCTATAGCGCTTTGTATGTCAGTATCGGTCCATGGCTTCTTGATATAGCGGAAGATATGTCCTCTGTTGATCGCTTCTATCACCGACTCGATGTCTGTATATCCTGTGATCAGCATTCTTATCGGATCAGGATATTCAAATCGGATCTCCTCAAAAAACTGTACGCCTGTTTGGTCGGGCATGCGTTGGTCACACAGTATGATCTTTATGTCGCTGTTGTCTCTTAGGTATTCTTTGGCTTTGGCGGTGGTAGATGCTATCAGTATGGTATAGTCAAATCTGAAGGTGGCTTTGAAGCCATTCAGGTTGTTTTGTTCATCATCAATATATAGAACCTTTATTTTTTCCATTGGTGTCATTTAATCCGGTAATGAATTAAAAAATAATAATAATGCGGGTTCTATTTAGCAGGTTTTTACTTCTGTATCAAAGGTAATTTAATAATGAATTCGGTTCCTACGCCTAGTTCACTATTTATCTCTACAGTTCCGTTGTGTTTTACTATGGTGTTATAAGCTATTGAAAGCCCTAATCCGGTACCCTCACCTACGTCTTTGGTGGTAAAGAATGGCTCGAATAGTTTCTTCTTGGTTACTTCATCCATACCTATACCATTATCCGATATCGATATCGCCAGATAATCATCATCAATGTACGTTTTTATGCCCAGAATACCACCATCCTTGTCCTCAAATTTTTTCTTGATCGCATATACCGCATTCGATATCATATTCAGGAACACCTGATTAAGTTTACCGGGATAACACTCTATCAGCGGTATGTTATTATACTGCTTATCTACTTTAATAACATTGTTCAGCAGGTTGTTGGCAATGATCAATGTTGACTCCAGTCCTTCATTGATATCAGCCTTTTTCAGGTCGTCTTCATCCAGTCTTGAGAAGATACGTAATCCCTTTACTATTTCTGCCGTTCTCGAAGCTCCTTCTCCTATACCATTCAGTAACTGGTCTATTTCTATCTTCAGATAATCGTAGTCTATGTCTTCTTTATACTCCTCAATTATCTTTTGCTTTTCTGCTATCGGCATGGTATTCAGTGCCAGTCTCTCCATCTCATCTACGGCTTCCAACAGCATTTTTACGTCTCTGTTAAGTGGCTTCACATTAGAGGTCACAAAGTTGATAGGGTTGTTGATCTCATGCGCAATGCCTGCAGTAAGCTGACCTAATGAGGCCATTTTCTCAGATTCTACCAGCTGTGTCTCTGCATCTTTCAGCTCTGTCATAGCTTTATTCAACTCCTGATTCGATAAGTTCAACTCATGTGTTCTTTCTTCTACTCTTTTCTCCAGGATCACATTTTGCTCGGTAATGATCTTCTCGTTTTCTTTCAGTGCTTGCAATGTCGCAGCCTGTGATATCTCTTTTTCTTTTCTGTAAATATTGATCTTGTCTGCCAGTGCGAACGACAGTACCACTACCTCAATTGCCGATCCTATCTGTAATATGTAATTGGTAAAGTTGTTATAAGGCAATACGCCCACATCCTTCATAATGAAAATAATGATGCCGGCAAGAAAGGTTACCCATGCCACCAGAAAGAAGATTGCCGGCCGGCTACCCTTACGTATAGCATGTATAGACAGGCCCATAATGATCAATGATGCGATCATGGCATTCGGTTGCAATAGTTGTTGGCTCAACTGATGCAGTCCTGCTACACTCAGGATGCAATTGACTACATAAAAAATATTCAGCAGATTCAATACAAGGTTTACTCTCTTCGGTGCCTTATCTGCATAAAGGAATTTTTTAAAGAATTCTATCGCCATTATGCCGGTAATGGCCGGGAACAGGATCACACTATTGTTGGCAAGAGCCGGCATATTCGGCCAGAAATACCTGTAACCATATCCCTGAAATCCTATCTGGGTAAGGCCTACAAACAGGATGTAAAATACATAGTAGAGATAACTTCTGTCTTTTACACTCAGATATACAAATATGTTGTAAAAGATCATTACCAGAATGATACCAAAATAGATACTTGTAAGATTGTCCTGATGATTGATGACATTGAATACAGGGCTTGTTGCGCCTACACTCAACGGAACTAAGATCTGCTCACTGCTTTTTATTCTTAAGTAGTAGGTCTTTTGCTGTCCATAGGGTATGTCAAGTGCAAATATCAGATTCTGATTATAATAGGATCTATTGCTCAATGAGATGTGTTCTCCGCTTTTCATCACACGGTAAGTACCTGTGCTGTCCGGAGAATAAAGATCTACCTCATCCAATTGTGGATAAGACAACATCAATAATAATTTGGGGTCGGTCGTCTGGTTGCCCAGGTCGATCTTCAACCAGTAGGTGGAACTGGTTATACCAAAGTTGGGTACTTCTTTCTCCGATGGTTTAAATTGATTGGCCGACCTTATTGCTTCAAATGTCTTTGTGTTAGTAGGGTCTTCATATACACCTACCTGCTTTCCGACAATATTTACCTCATTGGCGTTGGTGTAAACAAACGATTGCCCTTTGGCTGAACCTTGAGTAAATAGCGCAACTGCAAAAACAACTAAGTAAAAAATTGTTTTCATATATTTTCAGATCTGAAACAATAATAGTACGATTAAATTTTTAAATTTTTTCAGGTCCGGCACAAAAACAAACAGGCGCTGAGTATCAATACATCATCCATTACTACCTGTTGATAGTAATTCTAATATATAGTGCTATAGGCCTCATTATTTTTATGTCATATCCAGCTTAAGCTCATACCGGATGTCTATTGTATGTTCGTTATTGGTCTCTGTTCTTGTTTGCTGCGGATGCTCCCTGAGACTCATAATGATGTTTCTGTCCACATCTCTCGCATCAGATAGGGTGGTCACATCATTGATCACTGCGGCAGTGGCCACAAGTCCTTCTTTGGGGTAAAAGAAGGTTCCTTTATTGCCTAATTCTTCTTCAATAACAAAACCTTTCTCCAAGGTAATACCAATTGTGTGCTCCGCACACAATACATGCATTGTGCGCATAGGTAATTGCGAGCATAAAGAAACGCCCGCCCGTGATAAGAACATGGTACCTATTCCCCATCCTGCAACATCGCGAGAGTTCCATAGCCCGCATATTTCTCCCGTACCGCCATTTTTAGCATGTCGGGAAAGCAGATCTTTTACAGATGGGTCGAAGTCTTTAACGGCAACATCCATTGGTAGGGGGTGATCCTCGTGATATAGGTGCACACGGGCTCCGCCAACAGGTTGGTTGTCTGATACTCGCTCTGCCATGATCACATAAACATTCGGGTTTTTGATCCAACTGTTATTAGCAGTCGTGATCTTTGTGATGCCGAATATCTTGAGTACATCCATATGCTCTTTAGCATACAAGTTGCACGAATGTTCGTCATCGATCGCCCGGAATGCTCGTATTCTGATTAAATTCCCCATCTAGGATTCCGTTAATATATTTCCTAAAGGTAAGCGATACGATTTAACTGATGGTGTTTCTGCTATGCATAGTCTAAATAAAAATATCTGACCTTTGCCATCCAATCCCGGGAATACTTTTTCAAATCTTTTGTACAACTCTGTAAACTCTTCTTTCATAAAGTCCGGCAATCCATCTCCATTACCAAATTTCAGGCGTGCAAAATGCAAAGGCGCCGCCAGCATGGGTTGCATAGATACATTGAGTTTAGATGCCATCAGCCACATGCGCTCTACCGCCCGCCCGCCCATAAAATAGTCGAGTGGGGTAAAATGCGGCATAACGATCAATCCTATACCTGATGCGCTCGCGATAGCCTTTCTCGCTATACTTTCCAGCCCTGTGCCTGCTCTCCATTCTGCCAGTAATGCCACTACTCTCGGGTCTTTGACCAGCTTCAGCCCCACTACTTCCGACGGTTTTACATCCAGTGTCCCTATGTCTATGCCATCGGCCGTGGTTCGGCTATGTTCATCATCCCATCTCACTTCCTTGTTGTAAAATTCATAATGACCTTCAGCATGCAGCATTCGTAATCTCTCAGACGAACTCGTAATATCCGCCAGTTCATTCATATCTGTTTCACTATTTCTGAATAGAAATTCAGCTCCCGCTATTGATTCGACCGATGCTTTTAGTTGCGCTAAAGCATCTGCTTCCAGTGCTACTCTTGACCCCAGATTTCTGTTGGTCAATCTATTTCCTATTTCATTGACCAGTACATCCGGTTGGTATAGGCTGGTTACACTCTTTTCTTTTCCAAATTGTATGACTGCAATGAGTTTTTTGCTCTCTATTGGGAATGTTTGGATAGTTACACTTACCTTATGTTTGTGTGCTTCCAGTTCCAGATTTTCCACTGCCGCACCCAATGCCACATAGGATGCTATGTCTTCAAAGTCGCCAAAGGTCACTGATCGTATTCTGTCATGGAACAAGAATAGACACGATTGGGTCAGGTGCCATTTCCAGGGTTGGTTATTACCTGCCGATGGGGCCTGTCTTGCAGCTTCCATTATTTGCATCAACACATCTTGCGGAGGAAGTTGGCTGGATATTTCCATGCCGGCAAGCGCCTGTGTGGCTAGCTCATTCATGTATGCTACAGTCAGTGGTTGTTCCTCTATTTTGTAGTTGACTACAGGTTTTTCTCTTGTATCCGGTATCAGCTCTTCCAGATCTATAAAGTATCTGCCTGAGTTGGTAAACTGATCCAGGAATATCCTTCTGCAGGTGTCAGCGGTAAGTGCGCCGCCCATTGTTACGGCGGTAGCCAGTTGTGGCCAGGTGGTTATCGTTTGTTCTATCTCCACCATCGATGCTTTCATTCTCGGAGATAGGGTGTCCAGTCCCGATATCGGGAGCATATAAGGCAGCTTCTCTTCTGCTGTTTTTAGTTTGTTGATGATTTCAAAATCCAGTGTCAGCCCTTCCAGCCAGCCATGTATTATTGGTCGTTCCGGCTCCAGGTCAAATCGTTCCACATCCAGTGTCCCTCTGTCGCTCGCCTCCATCAATACCGGTACCTGCAGTTCTTTCGCTTTAATCCTGCACAGTATTTTCACATTTACGCCGTCGCACTCGTCAATGACCAGATCCAGCTTGCCGTTTTTAGTAAAGAAGTCATGGATATTACTTTCTGTTACTCCTTCCGAAAAGCAGACAACATTGAAATATGGGTCCAACTCCGCAATCTCTCTGGCTACAGCATAGGTCTTTAAAAGTCCCAAATTGTGTACTCCTGTGCGTATGCGGTTCAGATTATTGAGTTCCAGTGTGTCAAAATCGGCAATGCGCAATTCTCCGCAGCCTCTTTCCAATGCTAATGTTAGTGATACCGATTGTCCTACCGACAACCCGATCACACCTACTTTCTTGGTAGCTAGTTTTTCACGCTCTGCTATCGTTATCTTGTTTTTATTCGCCGATGTACGTAGTTCTATATATTCCTCTTTGTCCAGTATGTGTACCACCCGGTTCGACCACGGATAATAGGCCCAAACTCCATATTCAGTTATTGGGGTGTCTCCCAGATGTTTGGCTATCAGATGGGCATATTCATCTGCCGTAAGTTTCTTTTTGGGGTTGCGGCTCTTGGTCAACTCTTTAAGTTGGTCATAAAGTTCATCATATACCATTATCCCATCGTTGGCTATGAGATCATCAAATGCCTGTTTGTCTGCAGGATTGCCTAGCCTGTATAAAATCGGGCGATACGTTTCATTTAGTTTCTTCGTTAATTGTAATTTTTCTGTTAACATGGGTAAGCTCTTGATTGAAACTGTAATTTGATTCGGACTATAAATATACACGCCGAAGGCAAAATTTCCAATAATTTTATTACCTTGCGTAGAGTTAAATTTTGATGAAAATTTTTATAATATATGTCCAAGCCCGGTAAGATAGTGGTCTTATATGTAGACGATGAGGAGAACAATCTGGTCTCCTTTAAAGCTGTCTTTAGGATTAAATATAAAGTGTTGACTGCCATAAGTGGTGAAGAGGCCATAAAGGTGCTAAAGGATAATGAAGTTAATGTTATCATTACCGACCAGCGTATGCCCAATATGACAGGTGTTGAATTTCTGGAAACTATTATAGACGACTATCCACTCCCTACACGTATTCTACTTACCGGATATGCCGATATGAATGCGGTAATTGATGCCGTAAATAAAGGTAAGATCTTCCACTATCTCACAAAACCGTGGAATGAGGAAGAATTAGATATGACCATCACTAAAGCATATGAGGTCTTCAGAGAAAAAGTGGATGAAAAGGAAATGAATGCCAAGCTTACCATAAGCAATGAGCAACTCGAATTCCTTGTTCGTCAGAAGCTGCTCTCCTGATCTTTATTTTCTGGCCGATCGTTTTCTTTTATCGTCCTGATTATTACTGGCTTAATATCCTTCTTACAGCACCATCCAATTCCGGATAGTTGAACTTGAATCCCGAAATAAGCGTTTTTTGCGCGCTTACAGTCGTACTTTTCAATATTTCTATGCTGAATTCCCCGAGCATTGCTTTGATCACAAATGCAGGTACGGGTATCGATATTTTTAGTCCGCCTTTAATTTTGGCTATCGTTTGCATTAGTTCCCTGTGTGTTACCGGCTTCGGGGCCACACCATTATACACTCCGGAAACATGATCGTGCTCCAACGCAAATATCATTAATCTGGCCAGATCTTCAACTTCTATCCAGCTTACCATCTGTTCGCCTCCACCCAATATTGGTACTATCCCGAAACTCATTGGTGTAGCAAATTGTGGAAAAGCACCGCCCTCTTTTCCCAAAACTATACCTATCCGTACAATCACTGTTCGCATCTGTGGCGCGGCCTGTAGAGATGCTTCTTCCCACACTCGGCAGGTAGTTCCCAGAAAATCGTTTTCTGGTTGGCTATCCTCTGTGAACGGAGTATGTCTGCTATCGTCAGCGCCATATATGCCTATTGCCGATGCGGCAACAAATACTTTGCACTGTTTCCCGCTGGTTTTCAGGCTTTCTGTTAGCAGGTGAGTGCTATTTACCCGGCTATCCAATATCTCCCGTTTACGGTCTTCGCTCCATCGTTTATCTGCTATTCCGGCTCCCGCCAGGTGCACAACGCCATCCAGTTGACCTATGGCGGTCAGGTCACACTCATTTTTTGCGGCATCCCAGTAGGCATAGCTCACATGTGGTCTGTTTTTTCTTTTGCTGACATCTCGGGTGAAAATGATCACATCATACCCTTTTTCTGTCAACAGTGCTGTTACATAACTGCCCACAAACCCTGTACCTCCTACTATGCCTATTGTCTTCATACTATTTTTTATACAGTGAAATTACCGAACTAATTCGCTTATCTGCTATTGAAAATGCAATAATGGTCATTCCGGTTGGCTATTATATCTGTTTTAACTTTATTTTTCGTTATTTATACAATAAAGCAAACACTATTTCGTTTTTTCTCTGCACACACTTTAAAAACCAAATAGTAAATGAATAAAACTTTACATCAGAAACTTACAGATAAGCATCAATACACCTTTCCTGCTCACATAGACATGCTAGGTGCCGACGATCTCATTCCGGGCTTCAGACTCGAAAAGCAAATATTTAAAGAAGCCGATAAAGACCTCCTCAGTCCTCGTCCGCAGGCTATTGCCCACATTCTGGAACTGAGTCGCAGCATTTAGCCCCGGCCCCTGCATTCCCTCTTATTCATTATTGGATATTGCACCGTTGTACACTCACTACACATAAGTTGAGGGCGCCAATGTCCAATTTTGCTTAATAAAAAATGCCCCGATTCGTAGAATCGGGGCATTTTTTATATATGATTAATTAAATTATTTGCTGATTATTTTACGCCTTCTCGCTTCAATTGGTCAGCTTTCCACTCTTCTCTATGTTTTCTCAACGGGTGGTCTTTCGATTTATTGAAGATCATTGTGCCATTTTCACGGCCGGCTCTCAGTGCCTTCTGCTCTTCCGGAGACATATTCTTCTCCTCCATACAAGATTCACTGCAGCAGCCTTCATATTTGGCCGCGCATTCAGCACATTGTATGAACAGCAGGTGACAGCCATCGTTTTTGCAATTGGTATGCGTATCACACGGTTTGCCGCAAATATGGCATTCTGCTATTACATCTTCGGTAATTCGCTCACCCAATCGTTCGTCAAATACAAAGTTCTTACCAATGAATTTTATGGGCAGATCTTGCTCTTTTGCTTTGCGGGCATATTCTATTATGCCACCTTCTACGTGAAATACGTTCTTAAAACCATTGTGTAGCATGTATGCACTGGCTTTTTCGCAGCGTATGCCGCCCGTGCAATACATAATGATGTTCTGGTCTTTTTTGTCCTTCAGCATATCTACTGCCATAGGTAATTGCTCACGGAAGGTATCTGAAGGAACCTCAATTGCTCTTTCAAAATGCCCGACTTCATATTCATAGTGATTACGCATATCTACAATGATCGTGTCAGGCTTGGCTGCCAGCTCATTATATTCTTTTGCTTTCAGATAAACACCCGTTTTAGATGGGTCAAAACTAGGGTCGTCAATACCGTCGGCCACCACTTTCGGGCGTACCTTCATGCGCAATACCCAAAACGATTTGCCATCATCATCAACGGCAATATTCATACGGATGCCGTTCAGCTCCGGTGCGGCAGCATACAATGCAGCTTTGAATGCTTCATAGTTGCTGGCAGGTACGCTTACCTGTCCGTTGATACCCTCATGGGCAATGTAGATTCGGCCGAATACCTTTAACTCATTGAACTTGATGTAGTTCTCGTTGCGGAATGCAACGGGGTCGGCAATGTTGAAATACTTGTAGAATGAAACTGTTGTGCGGGGCTCTTTTTCGCTAAGCATTATCTGCTTCAGTTCCTCATTATTAACCCGGTTGTGTAACACTGGCATTGTGTACCTTCCATTTTTAAGTGAGAAAAATGCAAATTTAAACATATTTGCCAACCTCAACTCAATAGAATATAATGATTTCCGTCATCGATCCTTACGATTGTTTATACGTCCCAATAATTTATTGCCCGAAATCCGTGATATTTGTAAAGCGTTTATTCATCTGGTAGTCAACCTGTAATACAATGAGAAAGCATGTTTTGTTGTTTGTTATCAGTATTTTATTTGCCGGTGTGCTATTCGCACAGGACACCCAAAGACCTTTAGTTGCGGGTACCTACAGGGGCAATCTGCCATGTGAGGATTGTAAGATCATAGAGACAAGTCTTGATCTGAAATATGGCACCGATTCTACTGGTGAATTCTCTCTTCGTGATAAATATGTGAGTAAAGGTGGTACGGATATTACTTCCCGTATCAGCGGAGAATGGATCATCGCCAAAGATATTTTCGAGGGTAATAAAGTTATGATGATCATCCTTAACTACGACAACGAGGATAAAGCGATGTATTTTGTGCTGAAAGCCGATGGTAACTTATTGCCTTTGGATAAGGAAAGGCACCGGTTGGCATCTGATATAGATTGCACACTCCGCAGATTGTTATAAGATAGTTATTGAAGATCGGGAAGTGGGGTGTCGCACGATGGTCTAATCCGTTTTAACATATATTTGCTGTAAATTAAGATATCCCTCATGGATGTAAATTATAAATACGTTTTACTGACCATACTTACTTTGTCCATTTTTACATTGACTATCGTTGAGTTGACTGGAGTAAGTAAAAATGCGCTATTCAGGAAGTTTCATGGTGGGGGAGAAGGTGTCTTCTACTCAAGAGACGGAGAAGTTTATCGTGGTGAGATATATCCCGAACAGACTCGCAGCCGCAGCCAGATAGTAGCCGAAATGCCTAAAACAACTATGCAGTTCTATGAAACTAAATTCAACTTTGGCTCAATAAGCACAGGTCGAATAGTTACGCACGTTTTCCGTTTCAAAAATACAGGACAAAATCCGCTGATGATCGCAAAGACCGATGTGACTTGCGGTTGTACTACACCCAATTTCCCATTAGAGTCCATAGCTCCCGGTAGCGATGGAGAGATAACAATTTTATACAATAGTGAAGGGCATGTAGGTCACGAAGAAAAGAACATAGTCGTGCATTCTAATGCATTGCCCGAGGCAGTATCAATAACAGTGGAGGCAGATGTCAGATAATATGAATACAGTGAGCATATCGCCAATGGTCAAAGTCAGGAATTACTTATCACTCATAAAGTTCAGTCACACCATTTTTGCGCTTCCTTTCGCCATCATTGGTTTTGTACTGGCAATTACTACCATTACCGAGCCATACAATAAATTCGCCGGGTTTGGAAAGATGTTGTTATGCATGGTCTTTGCCCGCAGCGCCGCTATGGCATTCAATCGTTACCTCGATCGTCGGTTCGATGCGCTCAATCCACGAACTGCGATCCGCGAAATACCTGCAGGCGTTATAAAGCCGGAACATGCTTTAGCATTCACCATCCTCAATTGTGTATTGTTCGTTGCTACTACATGGTTCATCAATCCTGCTTGTTTTTATCTGTCTTTCGTAGCATTATTTGTTATTTTATTCTATAGCTACACTAAAAGGTTCACAGCATTGTGTCACCTTGTATTGGGTGTTGGGTTGTCATTGTCGCCCATCGGTGCCTATCTTTCAGTTACGGGTAAATTCGATCTGTTGCCTATACTCTTTTCATTCATGGTATTTACCTGGGTGTCTGGGTTCGATATCATTTATGCGCTTCAGGACGAGTCTTTCGATCGTAGTCAGCAACTACATTCTATACCTGCCGCACTAGGTGTTCGCAATGCATTGGTAGTATCCACATTGTTGCATGTTCTTTCTGCGGGCTTTGTATTGTATGCCGGTGTATATGGTCACTTCAATTTTATTTATTGGATCGGCGCTGCGTTTTATATCGGTGCGCTCACTTATCAGCATCTGCTGGTAAAACCAACAGACCTCAGCAAGATCAATATTGCCTTCGCCAATACCAACGGCATTGCCAGTGTAGTGTTTTCTGCCATTACCATCATCTCCGTTTACGTTAGTAAGTTGTTATAGTAATATCCCTTTCCATGAGCGAGATCGTCATCTGTAAGTCTGTTTGGAAGGGCATTCGGTTGATATTATTGGGCTCTCTGTTCGTTATCCCATCCATTCTAATTTTGTTGAAAGGGGCAGAGGAAGATAAGCTGATATGTTGGTTGGCCATTTGTCTTTTTGGATTGGTATATCCTGTCGGCCTCTCTATTATTATCGATCGCCGGCCTCAGGTCATCATCAATGAAACCGGTATTTTCGTTCGCAACCTCAGCGATAAGGTCATTAATTGGGAGATCATGCGCAAGGCATACATTGCCGAGATCAATAAGCAGGCATTTATTTGTCTGGTAGTTGATGAGGAGTATGAGCTTATGCACAGTAAAGGCAGGTTGTACAGGTCTGTAGTAAAGATCAACAAAGAGCTGGGCTTTCAGGAACTCAATATCTGGTTAAATAACGTCAACGTAAATAAAGAAAAGCTGCTTGCGCTGATACAGCAGGCTATTCATGCAACTCCTGAGGAGAGAAAAGGGCTGCTCGGATCTGGTAAAGTTTAACTGATCACTCGCCCTCATAGGGCTAAAACTATCCATCAAGCTTACTGTCCTTATAGTGTGTAAAAAAAATACCCACCTGTCATTTACTGAAGGTGGGTATTTATTATTTCTGTTACTTACAACTGCACAACTATTTTGGCATTGCGCAACTGAATGATTATTCAAAATTTACATCTTGATCACATCATCTTCGTCTTCTCCCATAAGGAAGGAAACGGCGTTGTTCTTCTTTTCAATTACCTTATCCATCCACAGTAGTAACGCAGGTAGCAGGGTAAGATTGGTTACCATTGCCAGCAATAAAGTTATGGAAGTAAGGTAGCCAAGTGACTTTGTGCCGTCAAATTGAGACAATGCAAATACGCCGAAACCCGCTACAAGAATAAGTGATGTATAGATGATGCTCAATCCTGTATCGCGAATGGTGCGGTGTACAGTATCTGCAATGCTGTCATCATGCTGAGCCAGTTCTTGCTTAAAGTTCACAAGAAAGCGGATAGTAACGTCGATAGTGATACCTAATGCCACGCTGAATACAAGGACCGTAGATGGTTTGATACGGATACCCATCCAGCCCATCAGACCGGCAGTTATCAACAGCGGAACGATGTTCACAATAATAGATATCACCAATATTCTCCATGATCGGAAAACAGCTACCATACAGCCAAAGATGAACAGGAACGCCAGTATCAGGCTATCACGAAGGCTGTTCACAATAAATTTACTGCCTTCAAGGAAGGTAATACTGGTGCCTGTAAATGTTACTTTATACTTGGTAGAGTCGAAGAGCTTATCAACTTCCGGCTTTATCTTATCTAGCATTATTGGTAGGCGGTGAGAGCCTATATCCGCCATATTTACACTGATGCGGGCTTTACTCTTAGTGCTATCTACAAATGAGTGCAACAATTTGGCAAACATACTGCTGTTGTCTCCACCTTTTGTTCGCAGGTAGGGGAGCACGAATGCGGCCTGTATCGGATCTTCTGGAACTTCATAATATACAGGGTCTCCTCCGAAATAGGCTTGATTGGCAAATTTGATACCTTCAGTTATTGCCAACGGACGACCAATTTCCGGATAGGTCTCCAGATATTTACATAGTTTGTCCATCTTGCCCAGTGTTTCCAGCGATGCGACTCCGTTCTTCTTACGGGTGTCTATCACTATCTGCAATGGCATAATGCCCTTGAAATTATTCTCTAGGAACTTAAGGTCCAGATATATTTTATCTGATTTCGGTAGGTCATCAACGATGTGTGCATCATTCTTAAGGCGCAATACGCCCCATACCGACATGACACAAACGGCAATGGTGAATCCATAGATCCACATTCTGTGGCTGAATACCCACTTGGTTATCTTTTCCAATACTTTATTGATCCAGCCGCTTTCCAGATAGCTGGTGTGGCGGACATTTGGCGGAGGCAAAAAGCTGAACAATGCCGGAATAAATACCAGTGAGATAAAGAACAGACCAAGTATATTGATGCCGGCTACTAATCCAAACTCTTTTAATAACACACTTTTTGTGAAGAAAAATACACCGAAACCTATACCTGCTGTAAGGTTGGTGAAAAACGTCACAATACCCATTCTGTCCACCATTCGCAGCAATGAGCGCATTTTGTTAGGGTTCTTGGCATACTCAAAATGATACCTGTTAAGCAGATATACACAATTGGGAATGCCGATGACCACTACAAGTGGTGGTATCAATGCAGTAAGTAGGGTGATCTTGTAGCCGAGGAGTTCAATAGTACCCACAGACCAGATCACGCCTATCGCAACTACCAGCATAGATGCTATCACTGCAGCTACAGAGCGGAAGAACAAGGCAAGAATGACCGCTGTCAGTACAAATGACAGTACAAGGAACAGGCGCATTTCGTGTTGCACCCTCATCGCCATCTCCGTCCGTATCAGTGGCAGACCAGAATAATGCATCTCCACATGATACTTTGCCCCGAAATCATTACCTAGCTTCACGATCTCATTGATCACATCCGCACGTCCCTTAGAGTTAAGTACGTCTTTTTGTATCCATACCGTCATCAGGTAGGCATTCGAGTCAGGGTTATAAAGGAGACCTTTGTAAAAGGGGAGACTCAAAAATGCCTGTTTGATGCTATCTACATTGGTAAATGGCGGTGTCCCTGCTATTGGTGTTGCTTTTAGCTTTTGAGTGACCGTATCTTTTACCAAAGCAATAGCCCCAGGTACACTCAGTACATTTTCTACTGCATGTACTTTAGATATTTTTTTAGCCAACAAGGCATAATCGTTAAAGAATGCAGGCGAAAAGAAGTCTTTAGTCTTTACGGCTATCGCCATCAGATTGCCATCTTCCCCAAACTCTGTCCTGAATTTCTGGTATTCTATATACTTTGGGTTGTCGGTAGGTACTGCGCTGGTAAATTCATAACTGAGTTTCACCTGCATAGCATAATAACCCATTACGCCGGTGATAGAGAGGAGAATTACTAGTAATGCAATACGAAATTTTATAATAAAAGCGGCTATACTATGCCACATGCCGTAATAGTTAAGGTTAAGAAAGGCGTAAAAGTACTAAAATTGTTGGATTGCCTTTACTTATTAATGTTTAGTTGTATTTGTCGTGTGGTTACTCACACAAACTACTCTGGATAGATGCTGGTCTTATGGTTCGCTGCTTCAGGTATAAATGTAGGTTTTACGCAGTGGGGTGTCGTATAGAACTCTTAAAATGGTTAGTTAGCAGGTAAAATAGCCCCGATTATTATTTTTAACTGAAATGAAAATATTGATAAAATATATCCGTAAAATAATGACTCGTTAATACTTACAATCGCAGTACTAGCGGACGGTCGGTGTGAATAAGGTGTGGATAAAGTTGGTGCCGAATAAAATGCCCCACAGATTTATTTCCTTAATCGGTTGTTAAACTGACTCGTTTTTTTACATATTACTCAGAAAACTGCTTATTATTGTCCTTTAATATAATGAGTATGCCGTCAAAGAAATATCAATCATCAATAGAAAGCAACAATGCTTTCATGATGAAAATGGAAGAGTTGGTTAAGGAGATCATTATCCAGAATAATGTACCATACTACCGGATAGAGTCGCGGATGGATCATCAGCATAGTAGTTCAGGAGAGAACATTTATATACCTGTTATCAGGGTCATTACTTATTTCGAAGATTCGGTAAGCAAGATCTCTGAGATCGTTTCTTCTGAATTCGATATATCTAATGAACGTTCAAAAGATAAAAAGAAAGTAAGACTGGATAGCTTTTCATACAAACACATTCAGCTTTCTGCGGGTTTAAAACCGGCAAGACAAGAGTTGATAGAGTATCGCAGGTCCGGAGCTAAAAGGTTCGAGATACATGTTTGCTCTATGTTGCAGGATGCATGGGCGGGTATCGAAAAGGAACTTGGTTACGATAATTCTACCTTCCCTGAAGAAATGAAACGCGATTTCTACCGCGTTGGTGCGCTTTTGGAAATGGCCGATCTTGAATTCCTGAAGATACGTAGCCAGCTCAACGCTAAGTACAATTGGGTAGAGCAGGCAGTTTATGATCAGAATGAAGAAGCGCCTATACAAGTTCCCGTTGCTCAGCCGGTAGTGGCCAGTGCTCCTGTAGCTCCGGCACCACAGCCTGTAGCTCAGTTCGTACCACCGGTTGCTGCACAGCCACAGCCTGTAGCACAACCGCAACCACAACCTGTTGCTGCTGCTCCGGTAAATAATGGATACATTCCTCAGCAGGCAGCGCCGGTAAATGGTATGCAAGGGCCTAATGAGCTTACATTGCCAACACCTCAGCCGCAATATGCTCCTGCTCCGCAGCCAATACCACAACCTGCTCCGCAGCCCGTATATGTTGCGCCTGTAGTTGCTCAGGCATTGCCTGTAGTTGAGCAGTACGTGGCACCGGTTGTTCAACCAGTTGTTGAGCAATATGTAGCACCTGTGGTTCAGCCTGTTGTCAACGAAGTACTTCCTGTGATCAACACCGCTACTCAGATGCACCAGATAGTGCCTCCTGTAGTAGATCCACAGATGGTTCAAAACACAGTTCACGAAGTAGCCAATAACATGGCACAAACGCCTGTTGTTGAGCAGATACATCAGTCACATGAAGTAACACCTTCTGTATCTGCAGAAACGGTTAATGTTGCGGCTAACAATGTAAACGTTGCCAGCAATAACACATATATCAACAATATTAGCCATGGCATAGAGTCGAAAGTAGAAAAGGAAGATATTCCTTTCTATGAGCGCGAACCAGAGCCTGTTAAACCTGTCGTTGCAGACGAAAATTCACAAATGACGGATGTGACCCTGAAACAATATGTGACAGGTAGCAAATTGATCAAAGAGGTGGATAGCGAAATAGCTCGTCGTGCAGGTGCTACATTGAATAATGAAGTAGATGTGGAAGGCGATGTAGAAAGATTGAAATACCTGAAAGTATTCTCTCTGAAACAGCTGCATGAAAGAGTGATAGACAACAAGAACGATATCATCGCATTCGCTGAAAAGTGGATAGGTAAGGATAATGGTGGTTCTTTCGATTCAGGTATTTGCCTGTTCTATCTGGAGTATCTGCTGGTAGGTAAGAAAAATGACCCTGCATTCGCTGTAGAATATGTACTGAAATTTATCTCAGATAACGATTACAGTGCGAGGTTCATCATCCCTACATACAATTCTATCAGTAAGAACGATAAGCCTATCGCTTCTCATCTTACCCTTAAATAGTCTCGTAGATTTCAAATATTGCTCAAGCCTCCCGATGATACGGGAGGCTTTTTTTATGCGCTGTAATAACCGCCTTTCGAAGTACTCTGTCTCTGAAAATTGACTATTCTTGACTCGGTTAGTCGGGATTAGATTATACGTACCATGTCACAAGGTCCAGGTCTATAAAGATGCGAAAAGAGGGAGATTTGCCGGGTGAAATAATGAAAATGTTGCAGTTGGGCAGCATCAACTGTTCAAAGAGTTTATTGGGTATCCTAGTTAATAATTTGTATGGTAGGAATGTTTAAATTGACGATAAAATGCGTTTATGGTCGACTATTTTACAACAAAGAATATCAGATTGAACAAATTTTTCAAAAAAGTTGCACATTACAGAAAATAATTACTATCATTGTACAGTTTTTCTTTTGTACACAACTATTACAATATTAAATTGCCATTTATGAAAAGATTGAAGCTACTCTTCACACTTGCAATACCTGTTCTTCTTATGCAGAATGCACAGGCACAAACGTCTTCCAGACTTACCGCAAAGGCAGGTTGGTATAACAACGGTGCTATCTTCTTGCTTAATGACAGCACATCTTATGCTTACACCAATCCAAGAGGTGGTGATCTGATGCATACGTTGAAATACAACACTGCTACTTCATGGAAAGTGTTGGCGGGTGATACTACTTATACCAGCGATTCTACAGTCTATCAGCAGTTTGATGCTAGCAATAACATCATCAGTCAGACTCGTACTTTCTGGAATGGTACTGCATGGGAGAACGCAACTAAGACTTTGCATTTCTATGATGGCAGCAACAATGTTGACACATCTGTAGCTCAGATATGGGGTGGTACAAACTGGGTAAATGTTTCTAGAAACGTTTACAGCTACACTTTGGGCAACCGTTTGTACTCTGATCAGTATCAGACTTGGAACAGTGCTACATCTACTTTCTCTCCTTCTGCTCAGAAGACTTACTTCTACAGCGTAGGTGGTAATCTTATCCAGGAGATCGGTCAGACTTACAGCTCTGTAACATCTACTTATTCTTACTCTTACAAGTTCGATTATACATATACTACCGGCAACCAGCTTGCAAGCACTACTTACAGTGTATGGAGCGGTGCAGCTTGGGTTCCTAGCTACATGTATAACTACACTTACGATGCAAGCAACAACCGTACAACTACTTTGTACCAGACTTACAACACTGTAAGTGCTGCTTGGGATAACGTAACTTTGAACAACTACAGCAGCTTCGTAAGCTCAAACCCTCAGATGGAGATCGATCAGGTTTGGGATACTACAGGCGGTGGTTTCTGGAAGAACAATGTACAGCAGACTTATGCTTACAACTCTTTCAACCAGTTGACTAACACAGTTGCTGAGTCTTGGAACGTTGCTGGTTTCTGGGAGCATGCTAACGGCGATCGCGCTGCTAACTACTACTACGAAACTTACACTTCTACTGCTGTAAACAATGTAACTGCAAACGGCGAAGTTAATATCTTCCCTAACCCTGCTCAGAACGTTGTTAACTTCAAGTTGAACTGGAACGAAGCTCAGGCTTTCACTGTTTCTATCTTTGATATGAACGGTAGCGTAGTTCGTCAGTGGTCAGTACCTTCTACCGCTTCTTACACAGCTAGCATCCCTGTTCAGAATTTCGCAACAGGTAACTACGTTGTAAAGATCAACGGTACTAACGGTCAGATCGTTAAGCAGATAGTAGTAGCTCACTAATCATTAGTTATATATCATTCAATAGAAAGGCCCCGATATTCGGGGCCTTTCTATTTTAGGTCATTGATAGTATCAGTCCTCCTGATTACGCGCTATAGTGGTTGCCAGTCTCCTTACTGGCACAGAGACTTGTCCTCTTTCGCCGTTGTTGGTCTTCTGACCAACAACCATAGGCGCGTCATTTTTGAGATGTAGTTATGGCCAATAAAAAATGCCCGTAAGAAATATCTAACGGGCATAAAGTCTGTCTTTCAATAACTAACTACAACTTACCTATCGCCTCTTTAAATAGCATTATATCTTCCTCCGCGGTATCCCATGAGCACATCATTCTAACCTCATGCGTGCTGTCTTTCCATACATAGAACGGGAAGTGCTGTTGCAGGGGCTCATACCAGTGACGGGGTATCTCTGCAAACAGGGCATTGGCCTGTACAGGTCGTGTAAACTTTACCTCCGGGAATGATGAAAGTGCACCATGCAACAACTGAGCCATGCCATTGGCATGAGCTGCAGTTCTACGCCATAGGTCATCAGTGAGCATAGCCTCGAATTGTGCGGCTATAAAGCGTGTTTTAGATGCCAACTGCATCACCTGTTTATGCTTGAAGGCTATATGCTTTTCCAGCTCCTTATTGAACACCAGAACGGCCTCTCCATACATCATGCCGGCCTTTGTTCCTCCTAATGATAGAATATCAACACCTGCAGCACTACTGATGTCCTTAAGCTCACAACCCAGCGCTGTTACCGCATTAAAGAACCTGGAGCCGTCCATATGCAGATACAGACCATGCTCATGCGCCAGATCACTGATCGCCTTTATTTCGGCAGGGGTATAGAGTGTACCATATTCAGTGGTCTGCGTTATAGAGATCATGGCAGTTTGCGCATAATGCACATCTCCTTTGCGTATCAGCCTTTCCCTTATCGCTTCCGGCGTTAGCTTACCATGTTCATTGGCCGGTATTGCAAAATACCTGCATCCTGTAAATGACTCAGGAGCCGAAGATTCATCGCAATAGATATGAGAGGTATCTGAGCAGAGAATAGAATTGTAAGATTGTGTTGCGCTGCTGATACTCAGTACGTTAGCCCCCGTTCCGTTGAATACGAAATAAGCAGACAGTTCTGCGGCAAAGAGCTTACGCATTAGGTCTGTGGTACGTTTGGTGATCTCATCAGCACCATAAGAGCGTGCATGACCGGTATTGGCATTGTGGAGGGCGGCCATTACTTCCGGCAGCACACCTGCATAATTATCACTTGCAAAGCTTTTCATTCAATATCTTTTGTGACACTAAAATTAAGGGTTTTCCGTACTTTAGAGGATAGAAATAACACAATGAGAAAACAGGTGTTCTTTTTATTGGCGATGGTGCTCTCCACTACGTTATATGCCCAGCACCCTGTCAAGATCCGTAACCTCTGGACAAGGCCGCAGGTGCATGTGTTTTTTGAAGGCTACAAAGTATCTTTTGCTATCAGAGATATCAATAAGACGTTGGCATTGCTGAGGCAAGCTGGCGATAGCACCCATGCCAGTGTATGTAAATTAGATACCGCTAAAGATTACAATTATGCCCTGATGCATGGCACAGATCTGCAATATCGAGATGCTATGGAACCATTCATTCAGAACCTTGTAGGCCCCTTCTTGCTCACGGCCGGCAGAGCCGTTGTAGAAAGTGGCCGGCATAAAGTACTGAAGGAAATAATCGTGGATATACAATACACTTCTCTGGGTGGAGATACTGTATTTGTTGAATTCTTCGATCCGGCTAATAATAAACGAATATTTTCAGGTATGATGCCGGTAGCCATATACGGAATGGATCTGGGGATAGATGATTAAATGGAGACGAAAAGTATATTATGGATTTTGGAAAACTACCCGAAAATGAACTGGATCATATTGACTTTGCCCTTCCTCCCGATCCGGAGGTAAATGCGGCAATTTTAAAAAATGGCAAGGGCAATACTAAATTCCATATTGGCTGTGCAAGAATTGGCAGGAAGGAATGGGTTGGGAAATACTATCCTAAGAGTACCAAAGAGAAAGACTTTCTGACCCGCTACGCGCAACAATTCAATACTATAGAATTCAATGGGTTCTTTTATAATCTGCATTCGCGTCAGCAAGTTGAAAAGTGGGCCGCAATGGTGCCAGACGATTTTCTGTTTTGCCCTAAATTCACACAATCTATAACTCATTTCAGAAGGTTGAAGAATGTGAGCAATGAAGTAGATGCCTTTCTGGAAGTTATTGAAGCATTTAAGGGCAACCTGGGCCCGGCATTCCTTATGCCACACCCGCAAATGGGCGTAAGCAAACGAAACGATATACAGGATTTTGTAGCAGATATGCCAATAGATATTAGTCTGTTCATTGAGTTGAGACATGAAGACTGGTACGACCATGAAAACGGCTACGATCAAGCACTTTTTGATTTTATGGTGCAGCTAAAGCGAGGGCTGATCATTACGGATACTGCCGGCCGCCGCGACTGTGTACATATGCATCTCAGTACCCCTGAATGCTTCATTCGCTTTGTGGGCAATGGACTTCACCCCACAGATTATTCCCGTATAGATGCATGGGTGCAACGGATAAAACAATGGATGGATCAGGGGCTGGAGAAATGTTACTTTTTTATGCATCAGCATGAAGAGCTCCACTCACCGGAATTGATCAAATACTTTATACAACAGCTAAACAAGCATGCGGGTACTAATATACCGCTACCTAAGATATACGATGATGTAATGCCAACACTGTTTTGATGATTGGTGAGATACGATAAGGACTTATCCACTAATTCAACAACTGCCCAATCAATTCCTTCAACAACTCTTTATCATCATTGTTGCTTTTGATGCCAACTGCCATGGTGCTGTATTTGCCCAGCAGCATCAGGGCGCGCTCCACACGCGGACGTGGCCAGTGCTGCACCGCTGCCATGGTCTCCTTTAGTTTGAAGTAGCCGAGTGCTGCAATGATATCTTTTTCAGGCTTGCCTACCAGAAAGGTAGCCATATACAACTTACTGAAGTGACTGTAGAATGAACCGATCAACAATGGCATAGGAGCCGCTTTCGGGCTGTTCAGGAAGTAGTTGAGCATGCGGTATAGCTTATCCATGTCCTTACCTGTCAATACATCGGGGAATTCGAAAATGTTGTACTCTCTGCTGATGCCTATGTACTTCTGTATCATAGCGGCAGTAAGCTCTTTCTCTTCAGGTACGTTGATGCGCACCTTGCTTATTTCGTTGACTACCTTTTGCAGGTCGTTACCCAAGTAGGTCGCTAGTATCTGCGCCTCACGTTCGCCTATGGCAAATCCTACTTCTTTACCATAGTCCTGTATCCAACCCGGCATGGCTGTATCTTTTATCTTCTCAGAGTTAAAGTACAGTCCTTTGTCTTTGGCATATTTAACTGCCTTTGTCTTACCATCGGCTTTTTTGAAACGGTATTCTATGAGCAGTACTGTAGTAGGCGATGGTTTTTCGAAATAGCCCATCAATGATGCGAAATCCTTGAGCGAAGCAGCATCTTTGAGTATCACCACCTGCTTTTCGGCAAACATGGGGAACCTGCGGCACGCGTTGACCACATCGGCCCAGGTCACATCCTTGCCATATAGAGTGATCAGGTTAAAATCCTTTTCATGAGGAAGAAGTATATCATTCTCGAAATGCTCTGTGATCAGGTCTATGTAATAAGGCTCCTCACCATCTACCAGATAGAATGGTGCGTATTGCCTCATTTTGAGGGATTGGATGATCCTGTTATATTCTGCGTTCATACTTTATTCGTTCACAAAGATAGGCTGCGGGTCGATGTTATGGATGCCTGCCAGCCGCAAATATACTTTAGCTGAGGTATAAACATCCTGCAGACAGTAGCGGCCTATACGGGCCAGGTCTTTTTCATCCCAGTAGGTGGTGCCTACCATACTGCCGTCAAGGTCGCTTTTGGGCGATGGGATACCCAGAACGGCTGCCAACAGAGAAAGCGATGTGAAGTTCTTATAATCGCCGAATCGCCACATGTCCATAGTGTCTATATGGTTCACTTCCCATGGCTTTTTGCCCTGCACCTGCATACTTTTTGGTATATCTATAGCGTTGATGATCATGCGTCTGCAAAGAAAGGGAATGTCGAATTCTTTAATGTTGTGACCGCAGAATCTGAAGTCATTATGCAGGGTAGTGAAGCGGTCAATGACCTTTTTGAAATCATTTAACAAAATCTTCTCATCATCATTTATCAGCGATTTCAGCCTCATTTTCCACACACCCTCCTGTTCGTACAAGCTGCCTATGCCTATACATACTACCTTGGCAAATTCCGAGAAAACGCCCGCCCTGTCGCTGAAAAGCGCCGCCGGGTCTGGGTTTTCATCAGGAATATTTTTCAACATCTTGGTCTTTCTGGTCCATTCTTTCTGCAAACTTTCTGTTAAAAGACCAAAATCCTGCTCAGCGGGCACAGTTTCTATATCGATGAATAAAATACCTTTCAGTTGCTCCATAGGAAACTATGTATATATTTGTACCAAATTAATTAGATCCACTTTAAAACCAAAAGTAGAATTATGAGTCAATTTAATCAAGCCGGCACGCCGGAAGAAAGCAACAGTAAGAATAAACCCATTATATATTGGGTGATCATAGCTGTATTGCTTGTCGCTTGCATCTTCCTGTTTGTAAGCAAAAACAAAATGTCTGAAGAAAACGAACTGAACAGCAAGCGTATGCAGGGTCAGTTGGATTCTGTAAGAACAGACAGAGCTTCTTTACAGTCAGATTTCGACGCTGCATCAGCTAAGATAGACCAATTAGTGTCTCAAAACGCTAAGTTGGACAGCAATATGCAGAAAGACAAAGAAGAAATGCTGGCCATGCAGCAGAAGATCAAGTCTTTGTTGGGTAATAGCAAAGCCAACGCTGCTGAGTTGAAGAAAGCGCGCGCTATGATCAATCAGCTTAACGATAAGACCGCTCAGTACGAAGCGCGTATCGCTGAACTCGAAAAGGAAAATGGTGTATTGACCAACAAGAATGTTGTTTTGACCAAGGAGCGCGACTCCACTGTTACGCAGAACATTGCTATCAAGAAGATAGGATCTGTGTTACATGCGTCTAACATTCGTATGGAACCTATCCACAAGAAAAAGAATGGTAAGGAGAAGGAAACTTCTAAGGCCAAGAAGGTGGATGTATTCCGTGTGAAATTTGATATTGATGAGAACAGAATAGCTGAAAGCGGAACTAAGCAGATATTCCTGCGCATCATAGGCCCTGATGGCGCTATCATGAGCACTACTGCTAACGGTTCAGGCAAGATGACCACCAGCAAGGGAGATCAGGTGAGCTTCTCTATCATGAAAGAAATTTCTCTGGTAAAGGAAATGCCTGTGAAAGATGTAGTTGTTGACTGGAATCAGGATGGCGACTTCGCACGTGGTAACTACATGATCGAAATATACAGTGAAGGTTACAAAGTAGGTAGCGGCAACGTTACCCTGAAGTAAGATCCTTACTGAAGTTAATATTGATACTGCATTGTGAAATTGAGCGGGAATTGCTCCTTAACAATTTTATAATGCAGTATTCTTTTTTGTTCTGGGGGGGAGTGCTAATATTGCTCCTGTATCTAAGTGATAATTATGGACGTATTTCCAGGGAAGATATTGATAGTTGATGATGAGCCGGATATCGTTGAGTTCATCAGCTATAATTTAAGAAATAAAGGGTACCTGATCAACACTGCCCATGATGGCGTTGATGCTATTCGCAAGGCAAAAGAATTTAAACCGGACCTGATACTTATGGACATAAATATGCCCAATAAGGATGGAATGGAGGCCGTGAAAGAGCTGCGAGTATTGCCTGAGTTTGAGAATACCGCGATCATTTTTCTTACCGCGCTGAGTGACGAGAAGTATGAAATTGAAGGGCTAAAAATGGGAGCCGATGACTTTATCGCCAAACCAATAAAACCTGAAGTATTAGCTACAAGAATTGCTGCTACACTCCGCAGATTCCGCAAGGACGAGAACCAGGAACAGAAACTTACTTTCGGTGATCTGGAGATCAACAAGACCAAATTTTCAGTTTACTTCAAAGGCAATGAAATATTGCTGGCGAAAAAGGAATTCGAACTGCTTTCATTACTCGCATCAAAGCCGGGACGCGTATTTCTGAGAAATGAGATATTGCAACGTGTATGGGGTACAGATGTAATAGTTGGTGACCGTACCATTGATGTACATATCCGCAAGATCAGACAGAAAGCAGGTATAGATCTTATTACCACCGTAAAGGGAGTTGGATATAAGTTCGAATTAGAGTAGTTTAGTATCATGTCTGTACTGGATACTAAAAATATCACGCCCCGTTCCTTATCGTTTTTTACGGCACTGATCATATCGCTGATCAACGCATTATTGAGCCTGTTGGTGCACCCAATGTGGTACACCCCGCTCATTGTGTTCTGCGTGACGTTCATTATCATATACAGCCTTTATTACTACACACTTCAGCGATTTATCTATCGCAAGATCAAGCTCATCTACAAGTTCATTTACCAGACAAAGGCTACCAAGAAGGAAGAGATCTTTTACAAACATATTCTGCCGCAAAAGTCGATAGAAGAGGTAAGTGAGGATGTAGAGAAGTGGGCATTGCAAAGAAAAGAGGAGATAGAGGTGCTGCAGAAGAATGAGCAATTCCGAAAGGAATTTTTAATGAATCTGGCGCATGAATTACGTACACCTATTTTTTCAGTTCAGGGATATGTAGATACACTATTGGGTGGTGCTCTGGAGGATGAGAATGTGAATCGCAAATTTTTATCTAACGCATCCAAGAGTATAGACAGGCTGGTGCGCCTGGTAGATGATCTGGATGAGATATCTAAGCTGGAATCGGGTAAGATACCTATCATACAAGAGTCATTCGTGATACAGGACCTTATCAGCGATGTATATGAAGAGTTCTCACTGAAAGCCAAAGAAAGAAATATAGAACTGCTGTTCAAGAAGGGGACTGAACGACCGATATGGGTACATGCGGATATGCCCAAGATCAAGCAGGTATTGGTAAACCTTATAGAGAATGCCATTAAGTATGGCAATGATAATGGAACCATCACTTCGGGTTGTTATGTGGTCGATGATAAGTCGATCTATGTGGAAATATCTGATAATGGCCCGGGTATAGCAGAGGAGCATCTGCCCCGCATCTTTGAACGTTTCTATCGTGCCGACCGCAGCAGGGCAAGGGCAATAGGTGGTACCGGACTGGGGTTGGCCATTGTCAAACATATCATTGAAGCACATGGTCAAACGGTCAATGTGCGCAGCAAGCCGGGCGTAGGCTCTTCATTTGGCTTTACACTCGATAAGAGTGATGCTCCGCAACGTTTCATCTAGTTCCATTACATTTTTCTGTGGCATAATTTTTGCGAGAAAATTTATAGAATAAGTGTGCCCTTTCGTTATTGTATAGTTCATAGGTTTGCCATGCGTTCTTAGTGTATGGTCATAGCGAGAGGAACATTTATTCCCTAACTTATTCAACCGGGAAACATGGAATTCGCAAAGATCAAGAACAAGGGGCAGGCGAGGCTATTTCAGAACGACCTGCTGGAGCTGATGACCAAGACACATCCGCTCATCGTTTACACGATGTATTTCCCGGTAATAGCGTTGATGTTGTACTATGGCGCGCACACGCGGGGTTTATCCATAGGGCAAGAAGCATTGATATTCACCGCAGGTATTTTCTTTTGGACCTTATTCGAATATATCATGCATCGTTATCTGTTCCACATTGTAGCAGAGAGTGTAAGGGCCAAAAGGATCATCTATACCATGCATGGCGTGCATCATGAATATCCCCGTGATAAGGACCGACTTTTTATGCCCCCGGTGCCGAGTGTGATACTGGCGGTGATCATATATTATTTCATGTATGCCTTTATGGGGTGGTACGCGTTAGCTTTCTTTCCCGGCTTTTTATTTGGCTATATTTTATACGGGTCTATGCACTACGCCATACATGCCTTTGCCCCACCCAAATACCTCAAAGCACTATGGCGCAATCATCATCTGCATCACTACAAGCAACCCGATAAAGGATTTGGAGTAAGTTCAGTGATTTGGGATGTGGTGTTCGGTACTGTTCCTAAGAAAGAGGATGTGAGTTGATCAAGCTGCATTTGTGATGTTATACTGGTCGAAGCGTCTCGCTTCGTCCTGCCAAGTGCAAGCGTCCCGCTTGCGAGTATGGTCAAATAGACATTACAAGGTCAATTAGTCCTTGCGTACCACCACTGTAATCGTATGCGCTACTCCATTTCCAATGTGCGGGGTCAATTACAAATCCTGCTTTTACAGGATTGTTATGAATGTAGTTAACTCTCTGTATCATCATTTCAGATCGCGACATTTCTATAGGATGATTGTCTTGTTGCCACAATTGAAAGTCATTGTTGTTAGTATTATTGTAGCCCGCTTTTTTGAGCATGGTCATAATCCATTCTTTTCTGCTTTCATAAATACAGTTTTCTAACTCTAGTCTTATGTGTCGGGATGTATAGCTTTTCAGGTCACGAATAATATCTTCCAATTTATTACCGTTGGTCCCTATTATCATGTGCACATGATTGGTCATAATGACCCATGAACTGACAAGGAGCCCCTTATTTTTCTGGCAATATTTTACACTGTCAATAAATATTTGTCTGTAATTATCTCTGGTGAAAATGTCTATCCAATTCACTATGGTGAATGTCACAAAATAGAAAGCTTGTTGATCGGTGATTTTATATTTTAGCGCCATGAGCTAGGATTTTGGTTTATTTCGCAAGCGAGACGCTTGCATGGTTCGGGACGAAGCGAGACGCTTCGACCAGTAGTGGACTGTTCCTAAGAAAGAGGATGTGAGTTGATCAAGCTGCGTGTTTATGATGGGTCTCGTTTGACAGGTAGTCGTGTATTTGTTGCTGCGTCAATTTGTGGTCTATATCGGCTATCACTTTGCGCGCGTCATCAACAAATCTTCGATCTTCTGCAGGCAGGCAATACTGGAACAGATTGTATTCCAGCCATTTAGCATTTACATACCTGCCATTGAATTTGATGGTCGTTTTGTCGGTAAGGTTGGCAAAACTGCTTTTGCCTAACAGGTGTCCATACTGTTCAAAATCTCGTTGGGTAACGGCAGGTCTTTGTGGCGCTGCTGCGGTTGTTGGCTGAGTAGCACTTGGTACATAGTCGCTGGTAGTAGGCATAGAAAATACTTCATCTACAACTTTTTCCCATGACTTCAGCGCTGCCGCTACTTCAGGCTCCTGTGTATTTTCTTTACGAGGTCTTGCAGGTTGTTTGGTAAGCCTCAGCAGGCAGGTGATCAATTTATGTTGCAGATTGGTTTCCTGTGGAGTGGGGAATCTTTGCCCCTCCGCACGGGCTTCAATAGATCGCTGAAATGCCAGTATCTGATCGCATAGTTTTTGAGCAATAGTGGTGATGATATCGGGATTCAATAGTGCTGTCATGATAAGAGTTATTTGTGCCGTAAAATTAATTACGACCTCACCACATAGCCAAAAAATGTGGATATCTTTTCGGAAACGCAAGCCTGTAGCGGAAAGTATTTTTTTGTGGTGATCATGTTTTCATCAGCCGATGATATCTGAATGAATAGGATCGGAGTATCCATACAAAAAGATGACCCGCACTTTTCCGTGCGGGTCGTCTCTATGAATGATGTCACTTATTTATTTAGCACCTGCCGGTATTGAATTGGGTGATTGTGGAGGTGTATTGATGTTGCGTTGTTTGTTCTTAGCCGGGCCATCGTACTGCGGACTGTTCTTACCATGATAGGGAGCATTAGCGTTGTTTATCGTATCGATATGACCAATGACCGTTGCCGGGGCAAGTGTATTTGTAGATTGGTCTGCAATAGATTGTGACTGCGGGACTACAGGTGCAGATGGTTGTGTCATTGTCTGATTGGTGGTAGTGGCTATCACACCATTTTCGGTAATGGTGGTGGTTTTAATGATGGGTCTGTTGTCTGATGCGTCAATAGCTATTTTGTCTTTAGGACGAGGTACAGAATTAGAGGAGTTAGGTTTTTCATCGCATATGTGGTAATTGCCTTTTCCTTTACATACCTTAAAGTTCTTAGCATTAGGACTTTGTACAGATCCTCCCGGCACTACTGCCGTAGTATGGACAGCGGCAGGCTTAGTGCCGGCATTTGTTATCTTGCTAGTAGTGACCGTTTTCTTTCTGCCCGATGGTTTGTCGCCACAAACATAATAGGTGGCCTTGCCTTTACACACCTTATAGTTTTTAGCGTAATTGAGTGTATCAGCAGCTTTGGTAGTTACTTTTCTTACTGTTGTAGTTGTGGTGGTCTTGCTCTGTGCGTTCGCGCTTATGCCCGTGAAAGTCAACAGGGTAAGCGCTATTATAGCTTGTTTCATGGCGTTCGTTTTTAATAGTTCCGATTCACTTATACTTCTTATCGGATACTATGTAAAAGCCATGCCAACAGATATGCTGCAGATAGTTAGTTATGCTACTCCTTTACCATCCTCTTTATAACCCGATCTCCTGTTTTATCATCGGTGAGAGTGGCTATGTATGTGCCGGGTGGGAGGGTAGAGATGTCTGTTGTTTCTTTTTCGGTTAGCAGGTGGGTTTGTTGCCAGAAATTACCCGTGATATCTGTGATAGTGATAGTGCAATTGGCTGCATGGTCTATGTGTAGTTGGTTAGTAGCAGGGCTCGGATAAAGTCGTATCAAATCGGTAGGAAAACCGAGCGATGATACGCCTGCAGGTACTACGTAGATCTTTACAGTGTCATAAGTTATATGCCCGCATAGATCCAGCATTACAACATAGGAGGTAGTTGTTGAGGGGTGTACATCTATTCCACCGCCATAGCCTATAGGCGTAGTGCCGCCCAGTACATACCATTCACACGGCATGCCTTCTTCTGTACTGCCTATATGTATTGTATCTCCCAGCCCTATCAGCGCATCGGTACCCGCAAAGGCAGTGGCAGTGCTTTCTATAACGCTTACATCGTCAATGAGATACCATGTATAGTAATTGGCTGTATGCGGATGTTGCCTGACAGTATCAGTATTATCTGCATCAAAAAAATTGCCGATGGTGATGAACCGCTCAATTCCTGTAGCTGTAAAGTTGCCCTGTATTTTTACCCAGTTGGTAGTATCATCAATAACAGCGTTGGTGTACACCTGTGGTATAAAAGAGGGGTGTGGCGAAGCGCATCCAACACTATCCTGCCCGGCATCTATCGCTCCATTGTCTAGGTATGCACCTATCCTGTTGACAGCATATTGCGACTCTTGAGCCAATGTTACATAAAAAGAAACACAATAAGTTTTGCCCGCCACAAGATGATCATACAGTTTTCCTTGTGCATAATCCCTTTGGTAATACTCACCAGGATATTCATTGTCATAGTAGGTTTCAATTTCCATCATCCCGTCTCCTGTGCGTGGATAATGATTATAAAACCCTCCAAGAGGAACTCCAACAAGTGATCCCACGGGCGAACATTTGTTGCAATATTCTGGTGAACATAGCGGTCCATAGCCCATAATATGTACAGTATCAATAGCTTGCCAATAGTCGGCGAACCTTATCTGATCGTACCCAAAGGGACAAGAACTGTATTGCTCAAAACTTCCGTTTCGTACATAATTAACCTGTGCTAACCCACTTAATGAGAGGAGGTGTAACAAGGTAAGTGCGATAAGAAATTTCAGTTGATTCATAGGATAAAGAATTTGAGTTGGTGCATAGCCGCCGAGAATTAAACCTACAAAAAAAGTGCGGCATTTTACAATACCGCACTCTCTACTATAGTGGTTAGTTGAACTTACTTTTTCTTTTCTGTGGTGTTGATGCCATCCTTTGTTTCAAAGCCCTGCAGGGTAGACATGAGCTGCTGCATGGTGCGTTGATAGTTATCGCTGCTGCCATCAAGGAATATGGTATTGCCCTTTCCGTATTCTGCAAAGTGTTTTATGGCATCTGTCCACATAGAGAAGAGAATGAATGAGGCATCGAGATTGGCGGTCTCCATTTCCTTTGCGGCTACGGCCATACCATGTGCTACCTCTTCGCGGAAGAGCGCCACACCCTGTCCGCGCATCTGTGCCGCCTGGCGTTCTGCTTCTGCTGATATCTTGATGGCGTTACCCTCTGCTTCCGCAGCCTTGGTCTTAGTAATCAGTAATGCCTGTCCTTCATTCTCAGCCGCAGCCTTCAGGTTGTTAGAGGCCACTACCTGTGCCATAGAGCGGAGGATGGCTTCATCGAAGGTGATATCATTGATCTGTATATCCAGCAGGTGATACCCCCAACCTTCCAATTGGCTGTCCAATTCTCCCTTTACGTGTTGTATAATTTCAGAGCGCAGTTGCAATATCTCAGACTGCTTCTTTGTAGCCACAAAGCCGCGCACCTCACCTTCTACCGAACGGATAAGCGCCTGCATAAAGCTTTGTTCGTCAACGAACTTAAAGGCCACATTTTCAATGGTCGTACTTTCTTCGTTCAGAACGGAGTAGAGCAGCATGGCTGAGAAGTAGATATTGGCCTGATCCTGAGAAATGGCCTGGAACTTCAGCTCCTTCGAGCGGTTCTGGTAAGATATTCGCTTGAAGATCACCTCTATGAAGGGGATTCGGAAATTGAGTCCGGGATGCAGTATCCTGCGGAATTTTCCGAAAACGGTGATAACGGCTACGGTGCCTTGCTGTACCGTAACGAAGCACATGAATAATATGGCAATGATAATGATGAGGAACACCCCTGAAACTACCGGCATGATGTATATGATTTTAGCATACGAAAATATCGATTAATTTTTAATCTTTCAGGGTGAATTATAGGGTTAGGTGCAGAGTTGCTGATCACTTTTTAGTTTTGTCTTTTCACTTTTAACTTAGTCACGTACCTTCACAAGTGGAATATGAGTGTTATCAAGTACAAACTGGATGAAGCGATAATGGAGGATGCCTTTTTTGAGGACACCGCCCTTATTGGCATTGTGAGCGGTTTGCCGGCATATAGATTATGCTGGATGCTTAATAATTATTTCGATATAGCATTTGCCTGTCAGCCCGACATGACCCTGGAATTGTCGGTAAAAGGGAATAATAACTATCTACCCGTCTATCAGTATCAGTTTCCTAATAGTTATGACAGATATCTGTTGTATAAGTTGAAGGTGGACAATATGTCGCTGCTGCCGGAAACGGGTAGGATGGATTATATGTGGCTGGTGCAGACCGCCACCTATGAGGAAGATGTTGTAGAGATCGTCAACAATTTGAAGAAGATACCGGATATTACATTATCTCAGATACTGGAGCGTAGCCAGTTAAAAAATGTGAAAAACCTGCTGGTTTAGTATAATCAGAACTTTTTACGGGTTATTTTAGCCAATTAAAACAATTAATTTATTTGAAACTTTCTGACAGCGTAAAAGCAGTCGGCTGATAACTGTTTGTTTTTACTATTTTTGTCGCCTTGTCTAATTATACATTATGCACTATCGTAAAGTCAATAACCTATTAGGTTGGGTTACCGGGGCAATAGCCCTTTTTGTTTACATGAGTACAATGGAGCCGACCGTGAGCTTCTGGGATTGCGGCGAGTTTCTGTCTTGCGCGTATAAGCTGGAGGTGGGTCACTCACCGGGGGCTCCGTTCTTTATGATGTTGCAGCGCATATTCGCATTGTTCTCCGGTGGTAATGCATTTACGGGAGGTGATTCAAAGACTGCGGCCTATGCTATCAATGCTATGTCTGCTGTAACCAGTGCGCTTACTATTCTTTTCCTTTTCTGGACCATCACTCACTTTGCCAAAAAGCTTTTGGTGAAGAAGGGCGACGAACCGGATAATACACAGTTGGCCATAATAATGGGTGCAGGCCTTGTTGGTGGCCTGGCATATACTTTCTCAGATACGTTCTGGTTCTCTGCTGTTGAGGCGGAAGTTTATGCGACCTCTTCATTCTTTACAGCTATTACCTTCTGGGCGGTGCTGAAGTGGGAAGATGTTGCGGATCAGAAACATGCAGACCGTTGGCTGGTGCTCATCGCCTACATGCTGGGTCTGTCGGTGTGCGTCCATCTGTTGAACTTACTGACCATCCCTGCGGTAGCAATGGTATATTATTACAGACGATATGATGTTACCGTTAAGGGTACTATACTGGCATTCCTTGCCGGCTGTGGTATTCTTGGTTTCGTTCAGTTTGGTGTTATCCAGTATATACCTAAGATCGCTTCTAAGTTCGACATCATGTTCACCAATGGTTTTGGTATGTCGTTCGATATGGGTTCTCTTTTCTTCCTGGTCCTGTTGATCGCTTTGATGGTATTCGGTCTGTTCTATGCTAAAAAGAAGAACATGGTATCACTGCATACAGCGGTATTATGTATCATCTTCATCATTATCGGTTACTCCAGTTATTTCGTAGCTATCATCCGCTCACGCGCAGATGTACCTATTGATATGACCAATCCTGATAACCCGATCAGCTTCCTCGATTATGTGAATCGTGAGCAGTTTGGACAGCAGCCGATATTCTTTGGTCCTTATTTCAACAGCCAGTACGATGAAATCGATACATCGGGCAAGCTGTACACACAAAATAAAGTGAATGGTAAAGACCATTATGATATAGTAGGTGCCAAAAGAGTACCTATCTATAAGGGCGACCAGTCACACTTCTTCCCTCGTATCTGGGATCAGGAAGGTAATCATGTGAATTTTTATAAGAGTATGCTGGGCCTTGCAGATGGTCAGGACCCTACATCGGCAGATAACTTCAAGTATTTCTTCGGCTACCAGATGAACTGGATGTGGTGGAGATTCTTTATGTGGAACTATGCCGGCCGTCAAAATGATATTGAAGGTCAGCTGGATCCTGAGCGCGGTAACTGGATATCAGGTATCGGTGCTATAGACAGGATGCGCGGATTGGGAGATACAGAGGCAATGGGTGAAGGTTATACCCGCAATGGTGCGCACAACAGGCTTTACTTCCTGCCTTTCATACTGGGTGTGATGGGTCTTATCTACCAGTTCAACCGTAAGAGAAATGATGGTATGGTGGTGCTGATGATGTTCTTCTTCACCGGCGCAGCTATCGGTATCTTCCTGAATATGAACCCGCTGCAGCCACGTGAGCGTGACTATGCATTTGCCGGTTGTACTTACGCCTATGCCATCTGGATAGGACTGGGTGTGCTGATGGTGAACGACTGGTTCCAGAAAGCAATAAAGGGTAGTGTAGGTGCTTATGCAAGTGCAGGTGTTTGTCTGCTGGCAGTACCTGTTTTGATGGCTGATGTGGAGTGGGATGATCACGATCGTTCGCACAAGACATTGGCGCATGATGTAGCTTATAATACTTTGTCTGCATGTGCTCCTAACGCTGTGTTGTTCACCTTTGGTGATAACCAGACCTACCCGCTGTGGTACATACAGGAAATAGAAGGATTCAGAAAAGATGTGCGTATCATCAATACCAGCTTGTTGGGTATAGATTGGTATATAGATCAGTTGAATTATAAGGTCAATCAGGCTGACGCTGTGCCGATGGTATGGAAGAAAGTAGATTATACAGGTGAAAGGGCCAATTATATCATGTACTACGACAACCCTAAGGTGGGCTTGTCTAAAACACAGTTCATCAATCTGGCTGACGTTTGTACGTTCATGAACAGTAATGACCCTAATGCCAAGGTGCCTACACGCGGTGGTAACGAGCTGAACTACATGCCTACCAAAAACTTCTTTGTGCCTACTATGAGCAAGGAAGATCTGGTAAAGAATGGTCTGGCTTCTGCTGCAGATACTGCTAATATCATTACCGATATGAAGTTCGTATATCCTAAGGAGAGCGCTTACAAGAGCGATCTGGCTATACTCAATATCATAGCCGCAGTAGCTAAGGAAGGCTGGAAACGCCCGCTTTACTTCGACGCAGGATTGCGCACAGGTGACTATGGTGGTACCGGCGACTTCCTGAGACTGGAAGGAACAGTATATCGTTTGATGCCGTATAAGTTCGTTGACTCTATCAAGAAGAGTTCTCCGATATTGGGTACTATCAATACCGATAAGAGTTACAACTTGTTCATGGGCTTCACGTTTGGTGGTGCTGAGCGTAATGACGTTTACTTTGATGAGCCTAACCGCCATGAATTCGTTACTTACCGTATGGATGCCTCTTATATTGCTAATGCGCTGGTAGCCGAGGGTAAGAAAGAACAGGCTGTGAAGTTGCTGGATAAGGTAATGACCGGTATCACTGAACATTCTTACTATTATGACTATACCGCATACTTCATTGCAGCCGCGTACTACCGTGCCGGCGATGTGAAGAAAGGACAGGAGTTGACCAAGAAGATAGTTCGTAATTCCGAGAACATACTGAATTGGGCCGCATCACTAAGTGATAATAACAAGGAAGCGGTTACCTTCGATATCAGACAGCAATTCCAGGTAATGCAGTCACTGGCAAGTTCTGCGTACTATTCAGGTGATTCTACCTATGCGAAGACCATTGCTGCCAGCATGCAGCGTATGCAGCCTAACTTTGCCGCTCAGTTGAAGCAAACACAGCAGGCTCCGCAGGCAGGTGATGAAGAATAAATAGTTGCAGTGAGCAAATGATGATCTCACTCCGCATTTAAAGATAGCTTTAGAGCCGCCCCGAAATCTCGGGGCGGCTTTGTTATTGGCGGAAATGGAGATATTGGTCATCATTTCCGCTACTGAGAATAAATAACTTTGGTACTTTAGCGGTGGCACTGCCACTTTCTGAAGTATGACAGATCAAAAGCATAAAATATCTGACCGTATGGTGCTCTTCTGCACCTGTATGGGATATGCGCTGTTCATGCTCTATGTGGTGTGCTCATTTGGCCACATAGGTGGCCTGCATAACAGGTATGTGAACAGGAAGGTAGCTTCAACACTATATCTGCCCAAATGGGATCTTTATACGGCATCACCTCAAACACTGGTGAGCAGATTGTATAAGGTAGAAGGCGACAAAATAATGCAGGTAGATGTGCGACCTTTTGTACCTGCATATTTTTTCGGATTGGATAGGCGCACTAAGGTACTGGCTCAGGAAGTGTCGGTGATCAGCAGCGATACCGCGTTGTTGAACACCATGCGGCATTATGATGTAATAATGGAAGAGACAGGTGACATGAAGGCGGTATTGCAAGCAGATACGCTGATGTTCACTACTGTTGCCAGAAAGGAGATCACACTATTGAACGGGAAGTATCTGATAGCCATGTATGACCCTGCCGATTGGTCGCGATACCGAACAGACAGGCATATGGCAAGGCCTATGCGAGTGGTAGCCGTAAATATTATAGCCCCATGATAGAAAAGCTGATCACTTACCTGAAGAATAAACAGGTGCATACCCCGCGTATAGCACTGGCTCGCTTTCTGCTGGCCTTCGGTATGCTGTTGACGCTTATGTTCAATGATATGAGCATTGTTGCCAATCATAACTATAAGAGATTACCCGACTATAGTGCCCGTCATACCACCACAGTTTCTGTGCCGTTGAAGAAGATGGATGTCTTCATGCTCATGCCTCCGGGAGTGGCAAAGGGAGTGGTAGTAGTTATATTGCTTTTGGTAATGAGTGGATACTATCCCCGTGTAACAAGTGTATTGCATTTTCTGGCTTGTTTTGGTTATCACAATTATTTTCTCATTGTCAATGGTGGTGATGAGATCACGTATGTATTGTCTTTATTGCTGTTGCCGTTATGCCTGAGTGATCCTCGAAAAAATCAATGGCAGCGTATTGCGGTCTCATCATCTCAGCGCAATATTGTAGGTAATGTGGCACTTGCTGCCATTCAGATACAGGCTGCTTACATTTACTTCAGTGCCGGATATGAGAAGCTATCCACTAAGGTGTGGACAGAAGGCACTGCGGTATTCTATTACACATCACACTACAGGTTGGGTGCTCCGACTTGGTTGCAGCATATCAATGAAATGGTGACTCTTACACCTATGGTAAAGGTATTATCATGGGGAGTACTTGCCTTCGAGTTTTTGCTTGCGCTATGCATTTTCTTCTCAGATCGACTCAGGAAAAAATTCTTTATTGCGGCACTAATTTTTCACTTGCTCATAGTGTTGAATTTCGGGCTTGTCTCCTTCTTCTTTGCTATGGCAGGGTTGCTTGTTCTTTATCTGGGTGTGCCTGGAAGAAAATGGCCGGAACGGCCCGAAAAATAAGACCCGACAAACTAAATGAGCTGCCGGGTCTTGTGTGTTTTAGCGTATGCTATGAGTAGTTACAATTTCAAAGAAAGGAAGAATGCAACAGGCAAATTGAACCTGAATTCTGCAACCTTATTATCCGTATCATTTCCGTAATAGCTACCGGTAGTTTTTTCTGTTCCGGATAGGTAATACATACTTATTTCTGTACCGATCAATATCCTTTTTGAAAGACTATATCTCAGCCATCCCATTGGTCCTGCACCTAATTTCTGGCTTTTAAAACCTGTATTGTAGCCATAGACAGAGTTTTGATCTATAGAGGTATCAATATTCTTTAACACCAGGTCTATTCCTGCACCTGCGCTCCATTTGTCAGACAACTTGAATGCTTTTTCGAATCCTACCCTAATGTCGACGCTTTGGGACTTCAGCTTTCCTCCGCCATCAAGAGATTTAGAGATAAAGTTGCAGCCAAAGCCTAACCGGAACCCCAGGCCGGATGATCTTTCTGTAAGATTATAGGTAAACAGGTATGGATTGGCAGCAGTACTGCTGGTATTGTTTACGCTGAGTATCTGTTTGGTGAGTTCATTGATCTGTACACCTATGATATGGTCAAATTCTCTTGTTTTGGGTGCAGATGCAGCCCCATCCTGCGCATAGCCAATGTCGGTAACAGCAAGACAAAACAGGGTAGCGGTAAGTATCTTCTTCATATGGCAGATCATGAGCTGACGGAAATTTAGAATTTAACAGAAATGTAGAATACCACGGGTACGCTTATTTTTCCTTCTGTAAGGTCATCATCTGTTTTGGTCTCACTATAGTTATGATAAGGGCCATCGTCTGTAGTTACAATGGTTTGTTTGTTGGTGCCGCGCAGGTAGTAGAAGCTGGTCTCTGTACCCAATAATATCTTATCGGTAAGATGATACCTCAGCCAAGCCATACCTCCTCCACCAAGGGTCGTAGCCTTAGATGTAGTATTGGTAGTGTAAGTATATCCGCTATTGGTTACTGCAGTGGTCTTGTCGTCATTGGTCTTTATGACCGCATCAATACCTGCGCCGGCACTCCATTTGTTAGATAGATGAAATGCCTTTTCACCTCCTATTCTGAACTGTATATCATTGATGTCTGAAGTTCTTTTCGTAACGTTATCGTTAGTGGTAGAAGAGTTGATGGTCATACCCACACCAGCCCTTAGACCCCATCCGCTCTTTCTGCTATTGAAGTTGTAAGTAAAGAGGAACGGGTTGGTGTTAGCTGCCGCGGTACTGTTATTGAAAGTGAATATCTGGCGCATAAGATCATTGAGCTGCACACCAAATACATGGTCGAACTTCTTCTCTTTAGGACCTGATAGATTGTCGGTTTGTGCAAAGGCAGAGCTGATGCATCCTGTAGAAAGGATGGCAGCCAATAGTATTTTTCTCATCAATTATTTAGTTTTAAACGGGTTAGAGAATTTAGGGTCGGTGATCATAGTGTAATCAGTAAGCGTATTGAGGAAGGCAATAAGTGCCTGCTTTTCCTGATCAGATATGTTCATAGCGCGTGCCTTGTCATTACCATCTTTTAGTAATATATCCAGATTGGGACTGTTCTGTATATTATGGCTATAATGTTCCAATACATCATTGAGGGTTTTGAAGCGACCATCGTGCATGTAAGGACCAGTGAGGGCAACATTGCGCAGGCTTGGTATGCCGAATTTGCCATAATCATAGCTGTTGCCGGTAACATTACCATTGCCTTTATCAGCATAAGACTCATCAAGGCCTATATCAACAAATCCTGAAGAGTAGTAATTGCTGGTCAGCACACGGTGGCAATTATCGCAATTGTATTTAGTGGTAAACAGGTTAAGTCCCTGTGTTTCCAAGGCATTGAGAGCAGTAACATCTCCGGCTTTGTACCTATCGAATTTGGTATTGTGTGCTTGTATAGATACAATGAAAGCCGCTACACACTCTGAGATACGATCGGTGGTAATGTTAGGGTCGCCATAGGCCTTTTGAAACAATGGCGGATAAAAAGAAAGTGAAGCCAACTTGGCCGGCAAAACAGATGGGTCATCAATACCCATTTCCACATGATTAGTAATAGGCCTGTTGATGAGATTCTTAACTATATTTTCTCTGCCATCCCAAAACAGCGGGAAGTTGGTAGCAGCAAGGAAGTCGCTATAGAAAGTAGTATCGGTACCTTTAAGATTGGCAATACTCTGAGAGTTGCGACCTGTAAGGCGGCCTTCGTAGCCTGTGCTGAATCGTTTACCATCGGCAAAGCCCATAGCCTGCTGATGACAGCTACCGCAAGAGATAGCATTATTAAGAGACAGGTGACCATCATAAAAAAGAACTCTGCCCAGCGTAGCCTTATCATTGATGCCGGGGTTATACCCTTCAGTTGTGCTATTGTAGTACTTAGCCGTAGTAGCAGGCAGATCGACTGTTGTGGTGCCGGCGGGTGCCTGGATATTGCTTTTGTGGCAAGATATCATGAAGGTGATAAAACCGGCGATAGAGGCCACGAAGATCAGTTTTCTCATAGGGAATATGTTTTAGATGATGTGTACTAGTAAAATTAATATGTTTTCGCAATAAAACAAAAAATATATTTAAACTTATTTTTTGGGTACATAGATCACATACTTCTCTCTAAACGAATCTTCATCAAAAATATTGTCAACGGCCCATGCCTGTACGATCTCTTTCAATCCCGATTCGGTTATCTCCTTATCCAGATCGCCGCCTTTAAGACAAATGAGGCCATTGGGGAGCTCCTCACTTCTATGTCCCGGCCTCAGCAGCGGATTGACCCATCGCCACAGGTCGCCGAGCGGAGCAACCGCACGGGAAACAGCATAGTCGAATGTACGTCCTTTGATATCTTCTACACGGCTATGCACGGCTGTAACATTCTTAAGACCAATAGCAGAGGCCACTTCGTTGACCACTTTTATTTTTTTGCCTATACTGTCGGACAGCATAAAGTTGACCTCCGGGAAGAAGATGGCCAACGGGATACCCGGGAATCCGCCTCCGGTGCCTATATCAACAACTTGTGTGCCCGGCTCGAAATTACAAATTGCCGCTATAGACAACGAGTGCAGTACATGCCTTTCATATAGCGAATCAATATCCTTACGAGAGATGACATTGATCTGTTCGTTCCAGTTCTTATACAATTCTTCCAGTTGCTGTAATTGCTGCAACTGGGTCTCATTGAAGTCGGCGAAATATTTTAAGATTATGTCCAATGCTGTTTGTTTTTTTGAAGTATGTAAGGGAGGAAGGCAAAGTTATAGAGCATCCAGCCTATATCAAATAATGGGAGCAGGTAAACGATATTTTTTTCTTTCAGCTTAACGGCTGTAAATGCCCACAATATCCAGTAGATGATGCAACGTAACAGAAGGATATATGCCGATACCTGCCAATAGGGAGTGAAAGCCAGGTAAATGAAATACACCCATACAGCGGCCTGAGATATGCCATAGGCCGACAATAAGAACTGAACAGCCGGGCGATAATACTTGCCGTCGGACGTATGCCTTTGTTTTTGTTTGCGCCAGTTGTTGAAAGATTCCCGTGCTATGGAATAGGTATATGCCTCAGGGTCTGTGACCAGTGCCATGTTCTTTTGCGTAGCCGATTCTTTTACCAGCAGATCATCATCGCCTGTAGGTCCGAGGTTCCATTGTGGCGAGTTGAAGGCCCTCTGACATACTGCTTTGGTGCATGCCAGATTGCGCCCTATTGCCAGGTATGGCTTGCCAATGAGAGCATAAGTGGTCAGTTGTAAAAATGTGTGCGTAGTCTCCCACCTGATGAATTTATTGAGCAATCCTGCAGCCGGTGCATGACCGGCATAGCCGGCAACTATCTCTTTACCTGCTGCAAGAGGCGCTGCCATATGCGCCAGCCAGTTGTTGGATGCAGGCCGGCAGTCGGCATCTGTAAGCAGCAACCAGTTGTTTGCTGCCTGAGCCACCCCGGTGCTCAAAGCAAATTTCTTACCTACTACAGTGCGTTTGACTTCGGGTGTAATAGTGATCTCCCTCAGATGCGGATATTGTTGTTGAAGATCAGTGAGTAATTGGTGTGTACCGTCGTCTGAACAGTCATTGACCACAACGACCTCATAGAGCGGAGCAGATATGTCTCCGTATTGCTGCTTTAACACCAGAGGTAAGTGACGACGCAGATTTTCTACTTCATTTTTGGCGCAGATGATTATACTCACGCCTTCCATTTTTGAAGGAGCTATCTTTTCATTATGTGCCGGTAATTTGAAAAAACGCAGGAACAAGAAGGCCACATACAGTATTTGTATGACAGACCATCCGACGAACGCCCAGAAAACAATTGTACTCAGCACCTGGCAAAGATAGTATAAAGCGGTGCTTTGTGTAGAATGGCAGATATATTGCTACAGGCGCATAGCACCTGCAGCAATTATACTTTTACTTTACTTCTTTAAGAACGGTGTTACTCTGTTGCCACGCGCATCGCCAGACATGAGGTAATACATACCAGATGGCAGGTCGGGGCCAAGATCTAAATTCTGTTCTATGTTATTACCCGAATGATAGATGGCAGTCTTGTAAACAGATTGTCCAAGCACATTTTTGATGTCTATAGTTACAATGCCTGCAGCACCATCATGTACACTTCCTTTCAGGGTAAAATGGCCATTGTTGGGGTTGGGGTAAACAGAAAAGCTTACAGATTCGGTCGTCAGATCGCCAACGGATAACTTGCCGGTGGAAATGTGAACGATATTGCTGGTATCAATGTCAGGAACAGCACAATAACCATTGCTGTGCATGACACAGTAGAATGTGTCAGCACCATACATGGACTGTTGGTAAGTAGCATTGGTAGCTCCTGCTATCGGGCCTTGATTGTTGTACCATTGGAAGGTAGGGGCTGTACCTTCGTAAGTAAGATTGCTGAATAAAGTGATGATCTGACTCCAATAAGCCAGTACTGTATCAGGGTCAGCATGTATGGTAATAGTAGGCTTGTAGCTGGGAACCACAGTTAGCGGAACGTCTATATGAGTAGTATTAGGGAATGCACAAGGATCATTACTGATCAAAACACAGGTAACGAAGTCTCCGGTAACAGGTATGTAAGAGAACATGCTTCCTGTCCACATATACACACTGTTCACGTACCATTTGAAGATTGGCGCAGAACCACCATTAGTAGCTGTTGCAGTAAATGTGATAGGAAGTCCTGCACATATAGTATCACCTGAATTAGTAAGGTGTAATACGGGCAAAATAGGTGGCAAAACTGTCATGATAATTGTATCAGATATGGCCAGTTTCATTCCTCCGTTAGCAGTATCAATTATAGAACAAGTTACAGTATCCTGATTATGAACTGTAGTAGAAGCATATACAGGAGAATTACCACCAACAGTCACACCATTCACTGCCCATCGGTAAACATAGGAATAATAGGCTTTGGTAGGATGTGCGGTGAAAGTAGCAGCTGTATTTCCGCAGAGCACCGGACTTGGTGTTACTGTTAGATGAAAAGTATCTACATAAAATATCTGACGTATTCTTCTTCCCCATGGGTTGCCACTTGTTCCGGGAGATCCTCTGTCGGCTATATACACATTTCCACGACTATCGAAACATATCTGAGACGGATTATAGAATTTAGCAGCGGTTGGTGCACCGCCATCGCCCGAAAACCCTCCACTGATAGTACCGGCAAATGTAGAGATGATGCCCGCAGGGGTTACCTTTCTTATTTTATTTACATTTTGCTCTGTAAGATATAGATTGCCTGCAGCGTCAAATTTAAGACCAGCAGTGCCATTCAGCCTTGCAGACGTAGCGGCACCTCCATCCCCTGTAGAACCGGAGAATGCTGGTCCCATGCCAGCGAAAACAGAGATCACACCAGCCGTATTTACTTTACGAACCACATAGTTGTTTCTATCAGCGATGTATAAGTTGCCTGCGGCATCAAATGCTATGTCGGATATGCCATCGAAGGTAGCTGCTGTAGCGGGACCTCCATTGCCTAAAAAACCTAATGCTCCGGTACCTGCAAATGTAGTAATGATACCTGCTGTATTTACTTTTCGTACACGAGCATTACCATCTGCAATATAGAGGTTGCCTGCTGCGTCATACGCCAGACCGCTGACAGAACCCAAGCCTGCCGCTGTTGCGGGTCCTCCATCGCCGTTAACGATGTGAACTGACCAGTTGCCTGCAATAGTTGTAATTATCCCCGAAGGTGATATTTTTCTGACTAACTTATTGGTGCCGTCACCAAACACGATATTGCCTGCAGGGTCGAATATTATAGCAGTAGGTGAGGCAATAGATGCTGCTGTTGCCGGTCCGCCGTCACCGCTATAAACAGGCACGCCATTGCCGCAAATGGTAGAAAGAATACCATTACGGGTCATTTTCTTGATCACATGGTTGGTATTGTCGGTAAAATAGATCGTTCCGTTGGTATCAACCAGTGTAGCATAGGGGCAGCCAAGGTCTGCATTAACAGCAGGTCCACCATCGCCGGTGAAAGCGTAGCCTAAGTTGCCCGTACCTGCAATAGTTCGAATGATCTGAGCTCTTACAGAAACAGACAACATGATCAATAGAGTAAGTCCAAGTAGCTTAAGTCGGGCGTTGGTCATAAGGACAATTTAAAAATATGGCTTATATCTACAAAAATACCGATAAAATATCATTTTACTGTCACAGCAACGTTATGAATGAATATAAATTAAATTATGAAATTTATGTCTATGGGCATAAAAAAGACCACCGGCAGGTGGTCTCAATAATTTATCATTCAGAAATTACTTTAGTGTAACAGGTGGTTGCATGATCGATCCGCATTTTTTGCATGTACGTTTGTGTTCATCAGCATAAAATGCTTCCATTACCGGAGGTAATTGCTTTACGATATCCGATACGTTCATATACTCTTCATATAGTTTCTCGCTGCAGTTCTCGCAAAACCACATAAAACCATCGACTTCACTTGCATCACGTTTCTTTTCTATTACCAGTCCAATTGTGCCGGCGCCACGTTGCGGACTGTGCGGTACCTTGCCCGGCAGCAGGAACATATCGCCCTGTTTGATAGGTATATCTACTATCTGTCCATCCTCTTGGATACGTACCACCACATCGCCTTCCAGCTGATAAAAGAGCTCTTCACTATTGTTGTAGTGAAAGTCTTTGCGGCTATTAGGACCCCCAACAATCATAACAATGAAATCGCCGGCTTCCTTATACACATTCTGGTTGCCAACAGGTGGCTTCAGTAAGTGTCGGTTATCTTCTATCCATTGGCTGAGATTGAACGGGCGCTGTATCATTTTGGTTCGCTGATTTGTGATGATCAATTATATTGTTAGTTTACTATCAGAGCTATACTACTGTTCGTACACTATTTAAGTACTTTCATTTTTACTGTTTCTATACGTGTTGCCGTTACGAGCAAAATATCGAATTCGTAATTGTCCAGTATGATCTGTTCTTTTATTTTAGGTATGGTCTCATGACCTGCAATGATGTAACCCGATAATGTTTCAGATTGCTCAGTAGGGAAATCGAAACCGTATTTCTCATTGAGGTAATCTAATTCCAATCTGCCTGAGAAAATGTATTCATTCTCTGCCAACTGTTTTTCAACGTGCTCTTCAATGTCATATTCGTCATTGATATCGCCGAATATCTCTTCCAGTACATCTTCCATGGTCACGATGCCGGCAGTACCACCAAATTCGTCCACCACCCAGGCTATACTCTTCCGCTCTTTAGTGAACCTGTTCATCAGGTCAACAGCACTCATAGCTTCGGGTATTGCGGTGATGGTGTGCAGGATCTCCTTTACCTCTTTGGGTCTTCTGTTCAGATCCAGATGGTGAATGTAACCAACAATATCATCGATAGTATCGTTGTAAACAATGATCTTGGATAGTTTGGTCTCAATGAATTTCTGACGTGCCTCTTCTACAGAAGTGGTATTGATATCTATGGCTTCTACTTCATTGCGGGGTACCATACACTTTCTGATACGTACATTGACCAGATAGAGGGCGTTCTCAAACAACTCTGCATTGACTTCTCCATTTTCATTCTCATGCCCATGCATTCCTTGTTTAACAAAAACTTCAAGGTCCACTCTGTTAAAGACCTGTTTGTTTTCTTTGATCTTCACATTGAAGAGGTACTTGAGTATGAACTCTGATATTGAAACAAATACCTTGGCAATAGGGAAGAACAGATAGTACATTAAGAGCATGGGCAATGCAAAAATGGTGAGCACTGCTTCTGCTTTAGACCTGAAGATAGCTTTAGGTAAAAATTCAGCAAAAATGAGGATAACGATAGTAGCAATAAGTGTATCGATGGCCAACTTGGGATATTCTGAAAGTTGGATACCATAATGATGGAGGATCAGATCGGTAGTCTGCGAGAGCAAAAGACCGTAAATAACCACAAGAACATTAACGCCTACAAGACTGGTGCCTATGAACTCGGAAGGATTTTCCATGAACCTTGCCAGTATCTGTCCTGAGAATTTACCTTGTTTCTTTCTTAGTTCGATATTAAGCTTGTTTGCCGATATGAAAGCGATCTCTGTGCCGGCGAAAAAGCCGATCAGCAAGATACACCCTAATATATATAGCAGTAAATGGGAAATGGTCATATTGGTCCAAAGATAATAAACCTTAATTACTTACCGGTCAATTGAGGATTAAGTATTGTGTAGCGAAATAAAAGAGCAAAGCAAATCATTGATCATAAGTGAGCGTAGCCTAAGTTGTAGTACAATTTCTTAACTAACCTGCAACGGCAGCGAGCATGATATTTAAAAAAATGTCTTAGTTTTGTCCAAATTTAAAACTGCTTGTTCGCTAAGATAAGAGATATTATTGTTGACGTCATTGATTTTTGCCACGTACATATTCCCTTTGTAAAAGTCATACCCAAACAAACCTTCCGTTACATAGCCTGTGGTGGTACTAATACAGTATTAGGTCTTGTACTCTACTCTCTTGTGTTCGTTCATGTATTACATCAGGCTGAATATGTGCATATTATAGGTGATCTTCAGATAACCAGCAGGGTTGCAGCTTGGTTCGTGCAGTTCATGTTTTGCCTTCCTGTGGGTTTCCTTTTATCGAGTTATGTTGTTTTCCCCGAGTCGCAGATACATGGCAGGGTACAATTGTTCAGATATATAATGTCAACATTGATATTTCTGTTGATGTCATATGTTTTGACCAAGATGTTTGCCATAGTGATCCCGATAGTGAGAGCAGATATTGCGAATATTTTTGTTGCATTGATCACTACAATATTAAGTTACCTTACTCAGCGCTTCTTTACTTTCAAAATAACCGAAGAAAATACGCCGGAGGAAGAAGTGGAAGTGGAGGAAGAAGTAGTGGCTGACTAATACAAGCAGGATATAGATATTAAATGGAAAGGGTTATTGAATTGCTTCAATAACCCTTTCCATTTGGTACTTTTTAATAATGATCTTACTGCTTTTCGATAAAGTACATGACTACCGGGAAGTGATCACTATAACCATTGTCCCATGTATGACTTATGGTATATGATCTATGTGGCAATCCTTTGTCCTTACCCACACGATTGGTGAGCCAGTCTTTGTTAAATATTTCTTCTTTGTAATATTTCCATTTGTCATTGGTATTCTTTACGAAGCCTCCGGTTATCATTATCTGGTCAATGAGGTTCCATTCGCCCTGATAACTTTCCGTACCCATACCTTTTTTGTACATATTGATCCATGGGTTGTAGATGTCGGTAAGAGATACCTCTTTTTTGTCAGCTTTGGCCTTTAGTACCTCTATTACACCCTCGCTCGTAGGGTTATCATTAAGGTCCCCCATCAGCAATATTTTAGAATTGGGGTTTACCTTCAATAAAGAGTCGATAAGCTCTTTATCTACAGACGCAGCCAGACGACGGCCCGGGGCGCTACGAGCTTCACCACCCGACTTAGACGGCCAGTGATTGACCAGGAGGTGTACAGTATCGCCTGAAAGGATGCCACATACATATAATATGTCTCTGGTAGGGCGGGTTTGACCTAATTTCTCAAGAGGAACTCTCAAAGGCCTGGAGCTGATGACTTTAAAATATTTTGGATTATAAAGTATTGCCGTACTTATACCTCGTACATCGGGGGTAGGGTACCATATATATTGGTAATTTCTATTTTTTATCTCTGGTTGAGCAACAACAGCCTTAAGAACATTGTCGTTTTCTACCTCGGCCATGCCAATGATAGCCGGTCCGTCGGGGGTAACATCGGTGCCTAATTTCTGAAAAACAGAGGCAATGTTGTGCAATTTTTGAGGATACACTTCGGCAGAGGGTGTATTTTCAATATCATCTTTTGTCGGATCGTCTGTAGTATCGAAGAAGTTTTCGCAGTTATAGAAACCGATGGCTACAACTTTATATTGCTGAGTTTGTGCCGAACCGGAATAAAAGGCGCCCAACAGCAGGGCAGACATCACAATTTTTTTTATCACGATCTATTTTTTTACAAAGAAAGTTAAAAAAGGTAAGCAGTATTCTAAAAACGTTGATGATAATAATATTATTCGCCCCGAATAACAATTACTTAACCTCAGATTGCAATTTATTCAAACGACCATCGTAAGTTTGCTCCTCGATATAATTTTAAATGTTACTAATTTTTATGCGTAGAGCATTAAGTTTACTGTTGGTTCTTCAGGTCGTAGCCGTTACTTCCTTTGCTCAGGCAAAGAAGATCGGTATCATTAAAGGTAAGTTGATCAATAAGGTTACCAAAAATCCCTTTAATGATGTTAAAGTTACCTTGCCTGAACTGAATACGTTCACGATGTCTGAAGGCGAAGGTAATTTTTTGCTGAATGAGGTGCCATATGGCAGTGTGAGAATGATAATAGGTGGTGCTAACGCACAGCGCGACACATTGACCGTAACTGTAAACAAGGACGTTACAGACCTGGGTGAAATAATGGTGACGCCATTGCAAGGTGACGTTAGTGAGACCAGCAATGAGATCCCGACCATAGCTATTGAAGAAAGTTCTACTCAGGACGACGAGAATGCATCATCTGCTTCTCAAAGTTCTTCGGGTTTTTATGTTGCCAATCAGGATCCCTTCCTGCGTATAGCAGCACTAACTTTTGGTACTTACCGTTTCAGACCGAGAGGATATGACAATACAGATGTGCAGGTGAATGGTATGCCATTGCAGGATCTGGAATCGGGTTATGCCTCTTTCAGTCAGATAGGTGGTTTGAATGATGTATTGAGAGATCGTGTAATATCTTATGGGCTGAAGCCTTCCGATTTCACTTTCGGAGCGGCAAAAGGATCTACTTACATTAATGCTACAGCTGCTGACCAAAGAGCAGGTACTACAGTATCTTTCTTTAATAGTAACAGAAGTTTCAGAAACAGGATCATGCTGACACACAATTCGGGTATCCTGAAGAATGGTTGGGCATATTCCGCATCTATATCTCGTCGTTGGGCGAATGAAGGATATGTACCCGGAACATTCTATGATGCCAATTCATTTTATGGTGCTGTAAGCAAGCTTACCAAGAAAGGCCAGATCAACCTGACCGCATTTGCTGCACCTACAGTGCGCGGTAAGTCTTCTATGTCTCAGGATGAGATGTATGATCTTGCAGGCAGCCACTTCTACAATTCAGATTGGGGATATCAGGGAGGTAAAAAGCGCAATGCACGTGTGTCTGATGTGAATCAGCCAACCATTATCGCTAACTATACTTATAAGCCATCTGACAGAACACGTTGGAATACAGCAGTGGGTTATGAATTCGGTAAGAGCAAGAATTCTACCATAGACTTCTACAATGGTTATAGCCCTAATCCTGATTATTATAAGAACCTGCCTAGCTATTACATGACAGGAACTACAGCTAATCCTCTCGCCTATGCTGCAGTAAAGAACGATATTCTTGCGGACCCTACTAAATTGCAGGTGAAGTGGGATAGCTTCTACCTGGATAACTACGCCAACATTACAACTATACACAATGCTAATGGAATAGCAGGTAACAACGTTACTGGGAAGCAATCTATATATGTATTGAGCAATTACGTTGATGATCTGAAAAAATTAGCTTTCAACACTAATATTGAACATGCGCTGAATGAGCACATCTCTTTGTTTGGTGGCTTGCAGGTAGTAAATCAGCAGGATGAATACTACAAACAATTGGTAGATCTGCTGGGTGGTGATTTCTTCGTGAACCAGAATCAGTTTGCCGTACAAACTGCGGTAAGCAATCCTAATTATAATCAGAACAACTTGCAGTTGCCTAACCAGTTGGTAAAGGTGGGTGATAAGTATGGTTATGATTACAAACTGAATGTGCTGAAAGCATTAGCATGGGGTCAGGCTACATTCAGCTATAATAAATTCAACTTCTTTGCATCAGCAGAAGGTGGTAAGGTCTCTTTCAGCAGAGAGGGTTTAGTAAAGAATGGTCTTTTCCCTGATAACTCTTTAGGTAAGAGTGCTACAACCAGCTTTACTACTTATAAAACAAAGGGCGGTATATCTTATGCTATCAACCTGCGTAACATGATCTATCTGAACGGTGGCTATTTTACAGATGCACCTACTGTTGACAATACATATGTATCTGACAGGAGCCGCGATATTACTATCTCTAATCCTAAGGTTTCTAAGACGATGACCACAGAGTTCGGTTATCTGATGAAGACATCAAGGTTGAATCTGCGTTTGTCAGGTTATGTTACTGACGTAACAGATAATACTCAGATCAAGAGATTCTTCAATGATGATGCGGCATTCCAGACTTTTGTGAACTATGTGATGCAGAATGTAAATACACGTTCTATAGGAACAGAATTTTCTGCTACATTCAAGATCAACAAACAATTGAATGTGACCGGTGTTGCAGCAGTAGGTCAATATTTTTATACCAACAGACCTGATGTTACGGTGTTCTACGATAATGATCCATCAAAAACAGCAGTCGCCCGTCAGGTGTATATCAAGAACTATTATTTGGGTGTAGGACCACAGTCTATCTACTCGCTGGATTTTGCATACCACCCGGGCAACAACTGGCGTGCAAATGTGAATCTGAACTACATGGACAGAAGTTATGTAGAAGTGAACCCTGACAGACGTACTCAGCAGGCTGCAGACAGAGTTGATCCTAGTACTACACAGTGGCATGCAATTTACGATCAGGAGAAGTTGCCGGCTGCTTTCACTGTTGATCTGAGTGCAGGTAAGTCTTTTGATGTGGGACATTATGTAAAGAGCCTTCACCATAAAACAACTTTATTGTTCAATGCGGGCATCACCAATTTGCTGAACAATACCAACATTAAGATGACCGGTTATGAGCAGTTGAGATATGACTTTACTAATCATAATCCTGATAAGTTCCCTAATAAATACGGGTATGCATATGGTATCAATTACTTTGTAAATCTTAGTGTGAGGTTCTAATTCAAATAAGTAAATAACAATTAAATATAATAGTATGAAGTTTTTTCGCTTTTCTTTAATGGTGTTGGGCGCAAGTATGTTATTCAATTCATGCGTAAAACAAACCTATGATAGCCCGCCGGATACAAGTACCTATGATCCTAATGTTCCGGTACAGGCAACACTGAAGCAAATATCAGACATTGGTCAGAACCTGGGTACAGGACATTCACGAGTATTGGGAGATACCACAGTTTGGGGAGTGGTAGTAGCAGACGACAGGTCGGGCAACTATTACAAGCAGATCATCATAGAAGATACTTCTTTCGGTGGATTGGTGTTATATATCGATAAGTCGTACATCTACAATGAATACCCTGCAGGTCGTAAAATATATGTAAAGTTGAAAGGACTTACTCTTGCTAACTACAATGGACTGCCGGAGATCGTTTACACAGCAGATCAGGCAGGTACTACTGTGCCAATTCCTTCAGGGTTGATCGGTAATTATGTAGTCAAAGCGAACTACCCTAATACTTCGGTACAGGCTCGTCAATTGTCAATTGAGCAGGTAAAGTCGAACCCTACACTTTATCTGAATACCTTGGTTACCATTTCTAATGTACAGTTTGCCAGCGGATCATACGGTGCGCCTTATGCATCGCCTAGTTCTACAGCATCAGCTACTAACCGCGTTTTGGAAAGTTGCGATCATACAGTAACAGCAACCGTACGTACCAGTGGTTACTGCAATTTTCAGCCATACCTGATACCTGCAGGTAACGGAACATTTACCGGTATTGTATCTTACTACAATGGTTTACAGATGATCATCAGAGATACTACTGATATCAGCATGACAGCAACCCGTTGTCCTTAATAATTAAATAATCTAAAATAGTGATGGGTAAGTTTTTTCTGAAATTTACCCATTACCTTTGCTCAATCTTAAACAATAAAATACAGACAGATGAAAAAAATTCTTCTACTCTCTTCAATGGTTGCATTATCTCTGGCAGCCAGCGCACAGTACACCCTAAGCGGTCTATCTCCATACACTCAGAATTTCGATGCTATCGGATCTGGCCTGCCTACAGGTTGGAACGTATATAGTGGTGCCAGCGCAACTTTTGGCGGTACTTTGGAAACTTTTAGTACTTCTACCAGCTATGGTATTTTCAACGATACTACTTGTGCAACTTCAGCAGTTGTAGGTGGTGGTTTTAAGAACTATGCTTCTGCTAACGCAGTGACTGCAGGTACATCATGCACTTTGCAGCAGTCTGAAACAAACAGAGCAATGGGTGTTCGTCAGGTATCTCCTTCAAATGCTACTCACCCGAATCTGGATTCAGGTGCGTCTTTCGTTTTCCAGGTAGCTAATACAGGTGGTATCACAGGTCTTGGTTGCTCTTTCAAATTACAGTCTTTGGATACTTCAAGCCCACGTGTTACTACATGGAGATTGCAGTACAAGATTGGTTCTGCAGGTACATGGACTCAGGTTACTCCTACAGGTACTATGACAACAGGTGGTCACTTGTTCAGCAACAATACTATTACTGCAAGCTTCGGTACTGCATTGGATAACCAGTCTTCAAATGTTTACTTCCGTATCGTAACTATTGATTTCTCTTCAGGATCAGGTAACCGTCCTAGCACTGCGATCGATGATTTCAGTCTTACATGGACTGGCAAGGCTGGTATCGTTGATGTAACTTCTAACGCTACTTTGCCATTGAGCGTAACTAATGCTTCTACTTCTGCTATCGGTTTCAATTTCGATGCTGAAGATGCAGGTAACTATACTATCGTTCTTACTGATATGGTAGGTCGTAAGATCGCTACTCAGAATGTAGATGTAGTTCATGGCAATCAGAATGTTGGTTTCAACGGTCTTGCTTTGACTCCTGGTATGTACATTGCTAAGATCAGCAATGGTGTTGCTTCAGGTATCACTAAGGTTATCGTTCAGTAATCAACATATTTGAATAGATATTTAAGAGGGCATCCCTATCGGGATGCCCTCTTCTTGTTTACCACAATTGCTACACAATATGTTATAAATGCGTATTTTTGATGTTCTAAAAAAATGAGGATAGTGATGAAAAGAAATATGTTGAAAGTGGCAATGATGACCACTTGTATGATGTATGCTGCAACCGGACACAGCCAGACAAAAATATTGTTTGATGCTACCAAAGCAGAATCTGCAGGTAATGCAGACTGGGTGATCGATGCAGATGTAAGGAATATTGATTGGTATCCTAATGCCATAATAGGCACAGGTAGTTTTTATACAGCAAGTAATGCACAACAAATACCTACGCCTGCACAAAGCGGGATCACTGCATCTACTGCAGAGACCTATTGGTCGGGTGGATTATCTGCCTGGGCGGTAGATTGTGCCAAGAAGGGATATACCGTAGAAAGTCTTCCTTACAATGGACAGATCACCTATGGTAATACCAGCAATCCTCAGGATCTGTCGAACTACAAGGTGTATGTTGTTGATGAGCCTAATATTAAGTTCACCACAGCCGAGAAAACAGCAATCATGCAGTTTGTACAGAATGGTGGCGGATTGTTCATGATCTCCGATCATAATGTGAGCGATCGCAACAGTGATGGCTGGGATTCTCCGCATATCTGGAATGATTTTCTTTCAACCAACAGCGTGCAACCATATCCGTTCGGTATCTACTTCGATACGGTTGATTTCTCACAGACAACAACCAACATCAGTGCTGCTGCAGGCGATTCTATCATTTACGGTCCTATGGGAACTGTAACCAAAGTTCAGTGGAGCGGAGGAACTACTATGACATTGAATCCGGCACAGAACAGCACTGTAAAGGGTGTTATCTATAAAACAGGTACTACTCCGGGTAATACCAATGCAATGGTAGCCTATGCGCGCTATGGCAGCGGTAAGGTGGCAGCAATGGGCGACAGCTCACCGGCTGATGATGGAACAGGTAATCCTGCCTGTACTATTTACAACGGCTATTTTGGTGATGCATCAGGTAACCATCAGTTGCTGATCATGAATATGACCATCTGGTTGGCTACAACAGGTAGTACATCGCATGTAGGTGTGAGTGAGGTAAGCGGCAGCAATAATACCATCAATGTATTCCCTAATCCATCTACCGGTGTTATCAATATATCAACAGGTGAGTTGCTCTCTAATACTTCAATAAATATCTATAATTTCGCGGGCCAGTTAGTTGCCAGCCAGAAGGTCGGTGACTTTTCAATTGGTAAGGATCAATCTTTTTCATTGCCTACAGGTACTTACATTGTAAAGGTACAGAGCAATGAAGGGTTGCAAACTTCAAGGTTTACCGTATATTAGTAGAAAATAATTTTATGATCAAGAGGATATCCGTAGTAATTGCAATCATCTGTACTCTGTTTTGTGGTGCTGCAGCCACCTACGCATGGGGCGTATGGGGTCATAGTAAAATAAACAGGGGTGCTATTCTTGCGTTGCCACGTGAGGTTGGTCTGTTCTTTTACAACCATGCCGATTTTATCACAGAAGAGTCTGTTGCACCTGATATCCGCAAATACACCATGGGTGATAAGACTGAGTTTCCCAGGCATTATATAGACTTGGAAAACTACAATTATACCACACCTTCGGCAATGCCCAGAACACTGGAAGCCGCAAAGGCAAAATATGGTAAAGACAGTGTAGATAAGTATGGTACACTGCCATGGACAATACAGGAAGTAATGACCAAGCTGACCGCAGCTATGAAAGCAAAGAACAAGTCAGAGATCTTGTTTTTGTCAGCTAATTTGGGTCATTATATAGGTGATGCGCACATGCCGTTACATACTACCATCAACCATGACGGACAGTTGAGCGGCCAGAAGGGCATACATGCTCTTTGGGAGTCTCAGTTACCTGAATTGTTTGGTAAGAACTACAGTCTATATACCGCTGAAGCGCACTATATAGACAATATAGAGAAGGCTACCTGGGATATCATAGACAGCAGTCATAAGCTGATGATACCACTCTTGTATAACGACAAGAAATTGCGCAAAGACAAGCCTGTTGAAATGCTTTATAAGATAGGTGCTAATGGCCAGCCTGAAGAGAATAAATATGGCCAGAAGACACACGCATATGAGTATGCGCATGTATATCATGAATTGTTGGAAGGCATGGTGGAACATCAGCTAAGAGCAGCCATATCAGCTACTTCCAGCTTCTGGTACACAGCATGGGTGAATGCAGGAAGACCAGATCTCACAGACCTCGATCCGAAGTATATCACCGAGCGCAATGAGAAGTTCTATAAGGAAGATATCAAGTACTTCAAGCAAGGCAAGATCACCGGCTATAAGGTGATCAATGAGTACTAATTATCAGTTGCAGGAGATAGAAGATAGTGAGGTAATAATACAGATCATTCTTTGAAAAACAGGTCATTAAGAATAAATGGAAAACCACATCGCACAGTATTGTGCAGTGTGGTTTTCTTTGTTTGTACATGGCTATGTTCTGCGGCTATGGCACAGATCAATGTGAATGGCGGACAAACAGCCTCAGTATTGGCGCAGAAGCTGGCGGGGCAAGGGGTTACGGTTCTCAATGCAGTGCTGCGCTGCCCGTCTCAGGCCAATGGACTGTTTACCGTGGTCAATAGTAACCTGGGGCTGGATAGTGGGATAGTATTGACCACAGGCAGGGCACAGACCATAATAGGTGCTTATGGAGTCAATGGTCCTGCGGATGCATTGGCGAGCAGCGATAATGGCGTACCAGGCGACTCGATGCTCAACATTCTTTCAGGCCAACATACTTTGGATGCATGCAGGCTGGATTTTGATGTAGTACCTGCCGGAGATACTGTGAGCATAGACTATGTGTTCAGCTCAGAAGAATACATCAGTGCAGTTTGCGGACCTTATAATGATGTGTTCGCATTCTTTATTTCAGGGCCGGGAATTGCAGGGTTAGATAATATGGCATTGGTGCCGGGCACTACAATTCCTGTTACTATCAATTCTATCAACAATGGTATCCCGGGTTCGACCGGTAACATTATCAATTGCACATCAATGGGGCCGGGGTCTCCGTTCACTGCTTATTACAACGATAATGCATCCGGAACCTCCATTACACATAAGGGTATGACCACCGTACTTAAAGCTATGCATGTGGTCAATCCGTGCGATACCTACCACTTCAGAATAGTGATCGCTGATGCAGGTAATGCCAAATACGACTCAGGTGTATTTCTTGAAGCGGGTAGCCTGAAGACCGGCGACTATAAAGTGCAGGCATTGGCCACGCCGGTATTCGACGGTTTATTACCAATCTGTATCAAGGGCTGTTTGCCCGGTCATTTCAGAGTGAAGAATCCTAAGACGAAAGCAACACCACAGGTGATAAGATTTGCAACAACGGGTAGTGCGGTAAGCGGGGTGGACTATGTACCTCTTGCAGATAGTGTAGTGATACCGCCATACTCTGCATATGCTGATGTGCAGGTGTTTGGGTTGCCAACTGCTATCAACGGACCAAAGACACTGGGCATTACCATTTTTGCACCTGCAATATGTAATAGTGTAAGCTATGACGCAGATAGTGCGGTATTGACCATCTATGACACCATCCATATTTCTACACACCCAACGGATACCATGATATGCGGTAATGATAGTGTGTTGCTGAAAGTAACAGGCGATAGTATCTATAATTATAACTGGATACCGCTTACAGGTCTGTATGGTGGCAACTCAATGACCCCGCTGGCCTTTCCTGCTGTCAGCACAGTATATACCGTCACAGCTTCATTACCCGGAACATCGTGTCCGTTCAAGACGGCAACGGTCAATATGATCACCCGTGCTACTGCAGGCATAGTTTTGGTTGCCGACACTCAGGTGTGTTACAACTCGTCTTTTCAGCTGTCACCTGTCGTAGCTCCTGCCAATTCGTTCTATAGCTATTACTGGACAGGTCCTGGTGGATATTCAAGTACGGTAGAACAACCGCTGCTACCTGCCAATGAGCCTGCTAATGCCGGTACATATCATCTGGAGGTATTGAATGATACCAATGGCTGTAAGGGCAGAGCAGATATCAATGTCGCCATATTTACACCTCCGTTACCATCTGTTATCTCCCCTGCGTATTATTGCCTCAATGGGCAGTCAATGGCACTCAATGCATACGGCAATGAGGTACGTTGGTACTTGCCCGACGGAGCAATGGTTTCTTCCGCTCCGGCTCCGCCTGTAGCTGCTTTGGCTAAATACATCTATCAGGTGAGTAATGTGGTCAATAGCTGCGAAAGCCCTAAAGTGGATGTAGAAGTAAGGGTAGAAAAATGTTGTGATGGCAATGTATTTATCCCTACAGCATTTACGCCTAATAATGACGGATTGAATGATCTATTCAGAGTGCAGGCAGATTTTTCTTATTCACTAAAGGAAATGTCGGTCTATAATCGTTGGGGGCAGGTGGTCTATAGTGGTAATGTGGGTGCCTGGGATGGTAATTTTGGTGTCGGCCCTGCTGATGCGGGCGTTTATTATTACCGTGTGATCTTTGGTTGTATATTAGGTGGTAATATGCAAGTGACAGGGTCGGTAACGCTAGTTCGCTAATGTAAATTCACTCTTCTCTATAATTATTATATACCTATCTTTGCCGCCCTATTACAAACGTTTAACAACGTGTTGAATAGGGTATTATTTTCAAAAACGTTAACTAATGCGATCCCTCAAATTATTTATGCTGGCTATATGCTCTGTCGTAGCCATTCATGCCAGTGCAGGCAATAAGATCAAGTACTATTTCAATCATCCGGTAGATAACACGGTGTCTAGTGGAGTGGATGCGATAAACCTTAATGGGCGTATTGATGATACCCTGATAGCATATATCAATCGTGCCAAATTCACACTTGACATCGCCGTATATAACTTTACTTCTTATTCTGGGTCCGGCGATCTCAGTAATGTGGTCAATGCCATAAATTCTGCCTATACACGCGGGGTAAAGATCCGTTGGATACACAACGGAACCTCTGCCACAGCAAATAGCGGACTTACTACTGTAAACTCAGCTATACCTCGTTTGGCAAGCCCTAATACCAGCACCTACAACATTATGCACGATAAGTTCATGATAGTAGATGGCAAATCTTCTAATCCTGACGATGCTATTGTATGGACAGGATCAACTAACTGGTCTGTAGCGCAGTTTGAGCAGGACTATGATAATGTTGTGATTGTTCAGGATTCAGCTCTTGCACATGCTTATCTTGGAGAGTTCAATCAGATGTGGGGCGATACAGGTATGACACCTAATATGACCGTATCTAAGTTCGGCCCGTATAAAGCAGATCTCGGACGACATAATTTCACTATCGACGGAAAGCAGGTAGAGCTATACTTCAGCCCGTCGGACGGAACAAATAATCATATTAAATCATCTATACTTACAGCGTCTAAAGACCTGTATTTCGGAGTTTATACCATGACCGACAATGGTTGCGCCAACTCTATAGCTACTGTGAAAATGAATGGTGCGTATGTAGCCGGTATATTGGATCAATACAGCAACTATAGCGGGAATAGTGCATATACTACTATAACATCTACATTGGGCAGCAATTTTATAGAATATACAGGCAGCTATTTGTACCATAATAAATATGTGGTAATAGATCCATCAGATGCCTGCTCTGACCCGATGGTGCTTACTGGTTCACATAACTGGACGAATGCTGCCAATACACAGAATGATGAGAATACACTCATCATACACGACCCTACAGCGGCTAACATTTATTTACAGGCATTCAGAGGTGATTTTTATGCATTGGGAGGAACACTTACTAAGGTTTATGGATGTACCAGTGGAGTAGGTGGTATTGAGGCCGCTGAAGCTCATTTGAATGTCTATCCTAATCCATCAGGTGGTGAATTTACATTGTCTTTATCATTGCCACAGGCACAGGGTGTATCTGCTTATTTGATAGATATGGCAGGACGTAAATATGAATTGATGAATAATATTTGGCAGCCGGCAGGGCTGTTCTCTTCTACTTTTAGCGCACCGGCAGTAGGGGTTTACCTACTAAAAGTCGTTACAAATAATAAATTATACAACTATCAGATAATCAGGAACTAGAACAGGTGTAAATATTAAATACCTCTACTTTTAGTTATTATAGATACTAGATAATAAAAAAATATTATTTTTACCCATTTAACAGTAATATTTTCATAATATTTCCTGTTGGAATTGCAAGATAAATTAAATAAATTTGCAGATTAAAATATCCCCAATTATGAGACACACTTTATGTACGACGGTTTTTCGGTCACCCGGTATTCTACTTATTTTATTAATCACCCTGCTGTTTTCGCCAAAAGCGGAGGCGCAAACTACTTATACCTGGGCTGCTGCTGCTGCAACTTCGTGGTGTAGCACCGGAAACTGGTCACCAGCTGCTATTCCTGGCAGTCCGGATATCGCAAAGTTCAATAGTAATACAAGTCCAACTGCAGGTGCGCAAATCAGTATAAATCTTAATGCAGGGCCTAATAATAATGGTGCGAATAGTCAAATTGTAGGTGCGATATACATTGCTAGCCCTCGAAATACGGGTATTACACTTGGAAATAGTACTGCAACAAATGGTACTCTGGTGTTAAATGGTACATCTTTGACTATTGGTGGTAACAGTAACGTTATTCTTGCTAATGATTGTATTACGTTGACCAACGCATTTACTATTAATCAGAATGTAGGTTCAGGAACTGGATTAATGCCTTTGCTTATTGGTAGTGGTTCTACTCCGAAAATAATTTATACCGGACTTGGAACAATTACATTAACCGGAAATATTATTACCGTAGGTACAACAATTACCGGATCTAATCCTTTGACTTTCTTGGGTGGCGGTACAGTATCACTATCAGGTGGAACATATTCCGGTGCAAATGGTGGTATCTTAAAATTATCAGGAGCTAACACCGGGATGACCGGTGCTATTGTTGTTGGTGGTACTACCACTAACAGCGGTATTTTACAGGCAGATGGATTAAGTGCACTTGCGGGTACTACAGACCTTACTATCAATCCATATAGCCAGTTATTTTTGGGGATAACAGGTACATATGTATTTGGTACGAATGGTAAAGTAACATTGAATGGTGTTGGTAATAATGTGACTACAACTTATGGTCTTGGTGCATTGAAAAATGCTGCTGCGGCTACTTTTCCAGCAAGCATTGTAATGGGGTCAGATGCTACAGTTGTTGCTAATACTACACTTACATTGTCAGGTGCGGTAGATTACACATTGGGTCAGTTGGTTAAGAGGGGTACAAGTGGATTGATATTGTCAGGTACCACTACTACAGGTTCGGGAACCAATGGTATCATCATGAGTGAAGGAACGCTTACGGTCAATTCAGGTCACTCTATAGGAGGTCCTTCCGGTGGTCCGCTTACGTTTGCTCAGGTCAGTGGTGTAACAACAGGTACTACGGTTACGATAAGTAATAATCAGATATTGAATTCATTGAGTAGTTCATGGGCTACTTCACTTGCTACTACTACCAATACTTTGATCATCCCAACAGGGGTAACCGTTTCATTGACCCAAAGCTCAACAACAACTTTTGGTGACGGACAGAATAACACTAATAAAAATATTCTTTCAGGAGCTGGTGCGATTGTGAAATCGGGTAGTGGAACACTTAATCTTACAAGTGGTAACCATAATCATACCGGTTCATTGACAGTGAGCAATGGTTCATTGATCTTTGCACAGACAGCAGGAACAAGTACAATTGGTAGTGCTGCTGTTACCTTAACAGGAGGTACTATTACTTTAAGTCCCGCGGCTTCATCTTCGCTTACTTTCGGTTCGGGTGGTATAAAGAGCCAAACAGGTGGTAATTTGATCGTAACAAACTCGGGTACTACTACACTTGGTCCATTAGCTATGGCAGGTGGTAGTATCACCGTTACCGGTAATAGCGCACCTGTGTTAGGTAGCGCTACCATTAGTATTTCCGGTGGTGCTTTAAAGATCGTATCAGGGGCTTCAACAACTGTATCATTAGGTGCTACAGCAATAACGCTTTCAGGTGGTTCAATAGATGTATCCGGTTCTTCAACTACAACACTTGGTCCTATCAATGTGGGTACAGGTAGTACAGCAGCATTTACCAACACTGCAGGTTCATTGGCTTTCGGTAATTTCGTAGTATCGGGTGGTACTGCTACTATCAGCAATACAGCCGCTCCTGTTACAGGTGCTGCTTCAGTGTCACTTACAGGTGGTACATTAACTATTGCTCCCGGCGCATCTACATCTTTGACAATGGGATCAACCTCTATCACACTTAGTGGAGGAGCTCTCAATGTTGCAGGTTCTGCAACCACTACGTTAGGAAATATCTTCTTTGGTGGCGGTTCCGGTACCTTTACCAACACCGGTGGATCGTTGGCTTTAGGTAACCTTACTTTGTCGGGAGGTTCGGTTACTATTAGTGGTAATACTGCGCCTATTACAGGTGCTAACACTATTACAATTGCTACAGGTCGTACATTAAGTATCAACTCGGGTGCATCTACAATATTGTCATTGGCATCTACGTCACTTACTTGTGCTGGTACATTATTTCTAACTGGCTCATCAACAACAACCCTCGCCGGATTATTTACAATGGCATCCGGAGGTGTTGGTACACTTTCTAACCTTGCACCACTTACGCTTGGTAATGTTGTAGTATCAGGTGGTGCGCTTTCTATTACCAACTCATCAACAGTTACCGGTAGCAGTGTTACCATTTCATCGGGTTCATTGAATATCAACTCCGGTGCATCAACATCGATAGTGTTGGGTGGAACCACCATAACAGGTACTCTTAATGTTGCGGGGTCTTCTGCAACAACTTTGGGCAATCTTACTTTATTAGGTGCAGGTGCAGCAAACTTGGCAAATTCAGTACCGATCACAGTAGGTAATATTTCAATGGCCGGTAGTTCTTCTCTGACCATATCTAACTCTACTGCAGGTGTTTTTGCAGGAGGCTCAAGCATTACCTTAGCTACTACCGGAACATTGAATTTGAACACGGGCTCTTCAGCTCCGCTTGCAATTGGCGGTACAAGTGTTACATTGAATGGTGGTACTATATCATTGTCAGGTTCATCTCCTGTTACTCTTGGAGCGGCAGGTATTGCAGGTACCACAGGTACTACCAATATTACCAATTCAGCATCTTCTGCACTGAATGTTGGAAATATTGCACTGGCAGGTGCTACTATCTCAATTACTAATAATGCTAATTTTTCTGAGATCAGTTCTGGTAACAGTATCTCTATTTCATCGGGGGCACTTAAGTTAAGTTCAGGTGCACCAATTGTATTAGGTAGCAACGGTATCACTCTTTCCGGTGGATCTATACAAGCTGTAGGGTCATCAGCCTTAACACTAGGTGCAGGTGGTATTAATGCCGGAGGAACTTCTACATTAACAATAGGTAATTCTGGAATTGTTAATTTGGGTAATATTATTCAATCAAGTGGTACCATTACTTTGGCCGCTTCTTCCGGAGGTTCTATTACTCAGTTAGCGGGTACCAATTCAATAACATTATCAACGGGTACACTTAGAATTGCGCCTGCATCAGGTTCCTCTTATATATTAGGGGATGGTAGTGTTGCGGTTTCTGGTGGTGCCATATCAATATCCGGCTCTGGTACAGGTACCTTCGGTAATGGTGGCATTAACATGACAGGTGGTATCATGAATGTTGCCAACTCTGCTGCAACAACACTTGGCGATATTACTGTAGCAACAGGTGCTACTTGTACTTTGGCACCATCGTCCTCAATAACTGTAGGTGATGTAGTAGTTTCCGGTGGTGTTGTTTCAGTTGCAGGTGCTTCCGGTGCTATTCTGACTCAGGTGGCCGGTGGTAATACTATAAGTGTTTCTTCAGGTACATTGAGGATTGCATCTGTTGCAGGGTCATCTTATGTTCTTGGTGATGGCGGTATAGCTGTTTCGGGTGGTACCATATCAATAACCGGAACTGGACCGGGTACATTGGGTAACGGTGGTATCAATATGACAGGTGGTAATTTAAATGTTGCCAATTCCGCAACAACAACTTTGGGATCTTTATCCGTTGGAACGGGAGCAAATAGCACAATAAATGCTACCGCTGCTGGTATATTATTCAATGATATTTTGGTTTCAGGTGGTGCGTTGACTATCTCAAATGCTGTTGTAGCAGGTACATTATCACAAGCAGGCAGCAATCCGATCACGATCACCGGCGGTACAATGAGACTAACTCCCGCAGCGGGAACTTTCTCGTTTGCCAATAATGGGATATCAGTTAGTAATGGCAATCTGGTAATAAACCCGGCATTTGCGGCAGGTCTTACTATCGGAGGTAGTATTACTCTACTTGGAAATGGTTCATTATCACTGACCCATAATTCTTCAACAACACTTTCAAACATTGTAGTTTCAGGAGCAAATGCGACACTTACTGAATCAAGTAGTGCCACATTGACGATCGGTTCGTTGAAAGTTTCAGGCAGTAGTTCAAGTGTGACATTAAGTAACTTAACTACTACTTTTCAAAATGGTGCCTTTAACTTGTCTGATGGAATAACGACAATAATAGGAAGTGCTGCTGCATCGAAAGCAACGTTGGGTATCGGTTCTTCAGTTTCACTGTCTGGTGGCTTATTGAATCTTAACATGACCACTGCAGGGGCAGCTATCACATTGTCTGGTGGTGTGAAATTGGATAATGCAGCTATTTCGTTTGCAGGAACATCTGTAAATAGTACTATTACCGGCGCTTCTGTTACCTTAATAAATTCCAGTACAATTACATTGGGTACAACAGGACAGCTCAAGTTTGCAGCCAGCTCTGCAAATAGCTGGAATACAGGTGCTACGATAACAGTATATGGTTGGAGCGGTAGCTTCACCAATGGTGGTGCAACTACTACAAGTGGAAAACTGTTCTTTGGAACATCTGCTTCTGACCTTGGGGCGACCAATCTTAATACAATAAAATTTGTTGTAGGTGGTATTACCTATGATGCACTTCAACTTAGTACAGGTGAAGTTGTTCCTAAGGCTACACTATCTGCTGTTATCAGCAGCCCGGCAGCGCCTTATTATAATGATGTTAATAACAACCTTTCTGTTAGCTATACATATACCGGACCAACTGTGGCTCCGGGTACAGTATATACTGTTGAGGTTTCAAGTGTATCAGGAGTTTATACTGCACCATTAGTCTCAACAACAACAACAGTTAGTCCTGTATCTGTATTTATACCATCATTAACACCGGTGGGAAGTTATTACCTGAGAGTGACTACTAGTACTCCTGCTAGTATCATCGGTTCAGAGGTTATTTTTAATCTGGTTGGTCATCCTCCGGTTGTAACATCTTTAAGTGCATATCGCAATCTTGTTCCCGGTCAGATCTTGACAATTACGGGTTCAAACTTCAATGCTGTATCTTCTTTAAATACAGTATATTTCGGTTCAATAGGTGTTACTCCGGGAGTATCTTCTACTATTACTTCACTTAGTGTAACAGTGCCTGCAGGTGCCTCATACGACTACGTTACTGTATTAGATAAAGCTACTCACCTTTCGGCCAATTCGCCGAAGGTATTCATGCCTGATTTCGAAAATTCATTTTTTACTTCTACGTTCAACACACAGGATACAATTAATATTGCTACACAGCGAAACAGCTCTTCATATGTAATGGGGGCAGTTAATACTGTATCTGCTGACTTTGATGGAGATGGTGATATGGATATCGTTGCAGTGACAGGAAATTTAAGTCCTACCTTGGCACACGTCATCTACTATACCAATAACGGTGCTAATGGTACAGCTGATTTATCGAGCGCTAACTTTACCTTATCTGATACATTGAAATTAGGTGGATTCCTTGGCTCAAGTATGAAAGTCGGTGACTTTGATGGTGATGGTAAACCGGACATAGCTTTGGCTAGTAACTTTGGTTCAACCATAGGTTTATTACGAAATAGCACTACTAACTTCGGTGCAGGTGCTACATCTTATACTTTCGAATCGGTGAAGTTCATCAGTCTGAATCCTAATGGTCTTAATCCTCAGTCATTACAGGTTGCAGACATCGATAAAGATGGTAAGCTGGACATAGTTGTAGGTAGTCGCGGTACAGCAGATAATCAGAGTAAGTTGGTGATACTTAAGAATAACTGTACGTTAGCAAGTTCTTTTTCTACTTCATCATTCACTGCTACTTATTATACTTCCAATCCCAATTATTCCGCAACAAGTACCGCTGTTACAACAGGCGATTTTGATAACGATGGAGATATAGATGTTGCATTGGTGGATCAGTCAGGTACCAGTACACCATCAACTATTACTTTGTTCGAAAATCTTTATGCGGCAGTGGGTGATATCAATTTCAGTATGCATTCTACTTTAACTGCCGATAAGGGTACTACAGACGTAGCTGCAGGTGATTTTGACAATGACGGAAATATTGATATAGTGGCAACAAATAATGACAACAACACTATTGTCGTTTATCAGAACAGCGGTGCATTTGCTATCGCTACTACTCCAACACTTACACTTTCAGGTGGTGCATTGAATAAACCTTCATCAATTGCTTTGGCAGATATGAATGGTGATGGAAAGGTGGATATGGTCATTAACAGTTTGGATCTGTTCAATTCTCCTTCAGACAGAATGGCTGTTTACTTGAATATGTCTTCAGGTAGTACAATAACATTTGCATCACCTGTTACCTTATACAATGGTGGGTATGCATATTCTACAGGTCTTACAATAGCGGATGTTGATAAGGATAAGTATCCTGATATGATCATCAGCAATAGTAATAATGGTCGAATCACAATAATCAGAAACAAGCCTATCATTAATATGGGTGCTATCAATGGTGCGCCTTCACCTCTTTGTTATCAGGCGGCTACTACTCTGTCTTACTCTACATCTACTATTGGTTCACCATATACTGATAATCCTATTCCTACAGATCTTACAGGAGTATGGACGAGCAGTGACCCTACATTAGCATCCATTAATTCATCTACAGGTGTGGTGCAGGGGCTTGCAGCAGGTAACCCTAATATATCTTACACGTTAACTGTTACAGGTACTAATATTTCTAACTCATCAACTATTTCTTTAACTGTTGATAAGGTGGAGATTGCTCCTGATCCTACCGGTGCATTATGTATGGGGGCAACTACATTGCCTATTACCTACGCTGTTAATGACGGCAGTCCTACAAATTATAGCATCACTTATGGTTCAGCTGCATCTGCAGTTGGATTTGTAGATGTGTCAAATGCGGTCATTTCAGGTGCAGCAATTACAATAGCGGTGCCGGGTACAGTTGTGGCAGGTCAGACTTATACATTGTCACTTACTGTTTCTGACGGTAGTTGCGTAAGCACTCCGGCCAATGAAGTAAGTTTCTCATCATACGATCTTCCGGTTGCTTCTATCAGTGCATCTAATGCTACTCCTTGTAACAACCATTATGCGGAGATCAACTTCACGGGTACACCTGATGCAACTTTCAATTATACTGTTGATGGTGGCAGTGCGATCAATGAAACACTTACAAGTGGAGTCTTCGATCTGCAATTCCCGCATGTTACTGCTAATCATACCTATGTATTGGTTGATGTACAAGATCTGCATTGTAGCAATACCTATAATACGTCTGTTAGTATGAACCCTATTTCATTGAATTGGGTAGGCGGAGTATCCGGTCATACTACAGATTGGCATCAGCCGAACAACTGGTCTTGTCTTACTGTGCCGGGTGATACCGATCATGTATATATCAGCAATATTACTCCTGCTCCGGAATTGTTGTCAGATTCTGTAGGTAATGCTTATGACATCACTCTATTGTCAGGTGCAACACTTACATTGAATAGTTCGTCAACGCTGCACGTGAAGGATAGCCTTATCAATAATGGCTCTGTGAATGGTGTCGGAACTTTAGTGCTTGATGGTTCATCGGCTCAGGTACTTGATGGTATCGGATCTATAAATAATCTTACATTGAATAACAGTGCTGGCGCTGCTATCAATACCGGTGCTCGTACTACAATTAAATCTACTCTTACGGTAACTTCCGGAAATCTGGCTACTAACGATAGTCTTGCTTTGGCTTCAGATGCGAGTGGTAGTGCAAGGATCGCTGAGATACCTTCATCCGGGGCTTCTATAACAGGTAATGTAAGGGTGTATCAATATATCCAAGCCGGTTATCGTCGTTTCCGCTTCTGGGCACATCCGTTCAGAGATACAATATCTCTGAAGCAATTACAGACATACATGGATATCACCGGAGCCGGAGGAGCTTCTAACGGATTTACTCCAACCGCTTCAAATGCCCCTTCAGCATTCAGGTTAGATCCATTTACCGAGAATTCATCGTTGGGTTATGACCCGGGATGGAAGGCGATCACCAAGATCAATGGTACTGAGGCCGACTCTAATAAATTGAAACCCGGACAGGGTCTCCGATTGTTTATGAGAGGCGTGAAGGGTGAGAATATGGGCTACCCTCCTTATGTTGTTCATGAGAATACTCTTGCTATGTTTGGTCATGTGAATCAGGGTAATGTATCTATAACGCTTAACAGAGGCTCTACCGGCATACCAACCAATATGGATTTCAATATGGTGGGTAACCCTTATCCATCTCCTGTCAACATAGGTGCTGCATTGTGGGCTGCAAGTGATATCAATCCTTCAGGCACTAATAACATTACCGGTGCTGCGGGCTATGTATGGGTTGCATCTTTGGGAGTTGCAGGTCAGTTCTTGCCTGTTGATATCAATGGCTCTAACTACTTCCTGCAAGCTAATGCATCATTCCAGGTGCGTGCGGCAGCAAATAATACTCACCTGTTATTTACTGAAAGCATGAAGTCTGATACGGTAGGTACAATAGTATTCAAGCAAGATGAGAATGAGCATGTTACATTGAATATCTATGATGCTAATTATCACATGTGGGATCTTTGGAAACTAAGATTTAACAGTGCTGCCAACGATGCTGAAGATGCTAAGTATGATGCCGTTAAGCCATCAGGTGCTGATTTCAATTTCTATAGTATCTCTGCGGATAATAAGAGAATGGTGATAGATGCGCGTCCTTATGCTGCTGATGCAACTATACCATTGGGTATCTCCAGTCCTTACAAGCAAGACTTCATCATCAGAGCTGATGATATGAAGCTGCCTGAGGGTGCTGCATTATTCCTGCATGATAAGATGCTGAAGAAATACGTTGAACTTACTGACGGAGGCGAATACAAGTTCACCATCTCTGATGATAAGTCATCACAGGGCAATGAGCGTTTTGAACTGGCATTGAAGCCTGCTGAAGTTGTCGCTAAGAATTTCAAGGTTACAATGGCACCTAATCCTACATCTGATGATGTGAAGATATCGTTCACTTCAAACAAGAAGGACAACGTATCAGTAAGGGTAATGGACATGTCTGGTGTTACTGTTTATACACAGGATCTGGGTGCTGTGCAAACAGGTAATACCACCATTTCACTGGGTAAATTCGCATCTGGTATCTACATGATAGAGCTTACTTCAGGCGATCAGAAATCACTACAGAAGTTGGTAAAGGAATAATTCAATAGCTATTTTTTATTGTAAAAGGGGCGCAATATGCGTCCCTTTTTTGTTGCCCTGTCGGGTAAAAATCATGCTTTTCATGTACTACAATATGGCCTTGCAGTGAACAAAATAGGGTCTTATAACAGGAGTTGAATGGTACGATCAATGCGCTGCAACAGCCCCTTGTTATGGGCAATGTTTGATCATACATTACTACGCTAACTATCTTCTATTTGCTTGATTTTCAGCAAATTCACGTAGCATTTTCGATGATAAGGATCATCATTTTATTCCGATCGGTGTTCGCACATCTATCATTTTGGACATTTTTGGACCCTGATATCGACAAATTTATAAACACGATTTCCACATTTTTCACATTTTTGGAAATTCAGAATATTTTTCTTATGCGGTGTTGTTTTTCTCTGAAAGCCGCGCCAATTCTGCATTTCATGTAATGCATGTAACTAATGATTTACTTTTTATGCATTAGTTAATTGTAGAATATTAATTTTTATTGTTGGTTGATTGTTAATGTGTGTTTTTTAATATTCATAATACCTTAACTTTGGATTTAACTAAAAGCTAATAGTACTGCGATAAATATTATTTCAGCTATTTGCAAACAGTTGATTATCACTACAAATAAGTAAACATTAACTAATAAACATAAATAAAGAGTAAAACATCAACCAAAATCAAATATTTTTTACTGAAAATTAAAAATTCATAACAATTATTTGTTTTTAAGTTGATAAATGAATATTTTGCGATTAAATTCTACATCCCACTTGTATGGGGTGTTAATTATTATTTAAAGTGTACCCAATTTGAAGCATTTAAAATTTGTGAGTATGAAGAAGATATACCTCTTTCTCGTTGTTAGCTGCCTTTCGTTGGTAGCGTTTAATTCATTCGGACAGTTGTATGCTGTAGATCCGGCCGGCGATGGTGGTTTTGAGACCGGTGCGACATTTGCAGCTAATAACTGGACTACAGTAAACCCTGCAAATACTGCACTATGGCAAATTGGTACAGCGGCTACTGGCTACTATGCTGGAACCCGTGGTGCATTTGTAGGGCCCAACGCTACTACTTACAGTTACAGTACCACTGCTTCAAGGACTTGCCACATGTATCGTTCAGTAACGATACCTGCTGGGGCAACAAATATTCAACTTGACTTTAAATTGAGACAATTGGGGGAAACAGGTTGGGATAGGTTGCTTGTGTATACTGCACCTACCACTGTTACTCCTGTTTCCAATTCACCCGCAGCAAGTAGCACAACTTTGACTGGTGCTACGCTAGTATTTACCGGCAACGCAAGTTCTTATACTGCTTTTACACAGGTAGCAACTATTTCTCTTCCTGCATCATTGGCAGGTACCACCTTTCGCCTTATATTTACCTGGCAGAACGATGCATCGGGTGGTACTAGCCCTGGTGCTGCGGTTGATAATATCAGCGTAAAGTATTGCCCTGCAATTTCTATTACTGCAAGTCCTTCAACTACAATTTGCGCTGGTTCTACTTTAACACTTACTTCTACTACATACGCCGGAGCTGCTTATTCATGGACCGGTCCAAACTCATTCACTTCTGCTGTACAGAATCCTGCAGGTTTTACTGCCTCTGCACTTTCTGCGGGTACTTATTCTGTTCGTGCTACTCAGGGTACCTGTACTGTTTCAGGAACTTCTACAATTACAGTAAATGCGGTGCCAACCGGTATTACCAGCAGTACAGGTGCATTTACATTATGTCCATCAAGCACTATAACTTTAACAGGTGCACCATCTGGTGGTACATGGAGTCGAACAGGTGCTGCCATAGGAGTGCCAACAAGTGCGGGTGCAATTACCGGTGCTTCTGCCGGATCTGCAACAGTAACTTATACAGGTTCAAATACTTGTACGCTTACACAAAGTGTGACAGTTGCAACTGCTCCTACAACTCCTACAATTACCCGAAGTCAAAGTTGGTATTGTAGTGATGGTTATGGTGGACCTGTAACATTGACCCCGGCCGGAACAGGAACAGATTTTACCTGGTCTCCAGCATCAGGGCTTAGCTCTTCTACCAGTTCTACTGCCACGGGTACCTCTGTTATTGCCACTCCATCTGTTACTACTGTTTATTCTGTAACTGCCTTATTAGGTTCTTGTACCACTTCATCAAGCATTACATTATATAATGACCCGGTTGCTACCTTTATTGACGTCACCGCCAATGGAGCAGTGCCTACCGGAGGAGATGTTATTTGTTATCCGGGTACAGGTTATTTCTGGGCAGCTGTTTCTGCTACACCACTTACTTATGCGGTTGGTGGGTTTGGTACCTATTCTTCATCTGACCTTGCAGTGGCTACTGTAGATGCAGGTGGTACAGTTTATGGTATCACCACAGGTACTGCTGTAATATCTTATACTGATGCATTCTGTAACGTAGCAATAGGTCGTACGGTTTCTGTTTCAGGTGCTGGTTTTACCATCTCAGTTTCTCCTTCTTCTGCCAACTATTGCTCTACAGGGTCAGGTATTACCCTTACCTCTAGTGCTGTTGGTGCTACCCCTACTATCTTTGCTTGGGTAGATGGAACGACGGGTGGTGCGCCATCGGGTTTAAGCAGTACTACTACTTCATCGGTAGTGGCTACACCTTCTGCCGCAGGTAATACAACTTATGTATTGGCCGCTACAGATGGTGCATCCGGTTGTCATGCCAATTCTAATCTGGTGACCATTAATAATAATACACCGATCATATCTGGTGGTACTGTTACTATATGTCAGGGGGCAACTACTACATGGGTAGCATCGGGAGGTGCTGGTACATGGACTGCCCTTAACCCTACTATAGCTACTGTTACTGCCGGTGGGGTAGTAACAGGCGTATCAGGAGGTGTTGCAACTATACAGTTCTCCAATACAGCTTCCGGTTGTACGGTAACCAGAAATATTACTATCAATGCACTTCCTACATTGTCTGCTACTCCTGCAAGTGCTGCGGTATGTAGTGGTGTGGGTGTTACGCTTACTGCATCTGGTGCATCCACATATACTTGGGCACCAAATACCAGTTTGTCAGCAACCGTTGGTTCATCTGTAGTTTCTACAGCTGCTAGTGCTATTACTTATACCATCACAGGTACTGCTGTAACAGGTTGTACTAATACATTGACAAAATCAGTTGGTATCGGTAATGCCGTTTTTGCTACAGCATCTGCAAGTGCAGCAACTGTTTGTCCTAGTGGTTCTGTTACAATTACCGGTTCAGGTTCAATCTCTTCCGGTACTTCATATACTGTAACATCAATACCTTACGCATTGCAGACCATCACTACGCCTAGTAATGCGGCTGTTGGTGATCAGGTGAGCACTAACTATTCAATTGGTTTTACTTTCAATTATTATGGTACTAACTACAGCACTGTCAATATTTGTACAAATGGTAATATTAACTTTGGTGCTCTAAACACTGTTGGTTATGGTGCCGCTATCCCTAGTACTTCACTTGCTCAAGGTTCTATTAATATATTCTCACATGATATGAATACCGGATCTGGTACCATCACTTATGGTATTGCCGGTACCGCACCTAACCGTAGGTTCATTGTATCTTATAATAATTATGGTGAGTGGGTAGGTACAGGTACTAACAGTGGTCAGATCATATTATATGAAACTACTAACGTAATTGAGATCCATATTACCAACTCTACAACTTCGCAGTCATACAGTTCTACTTGTGGTATCCAGAATATAGCGCAGAATGCCGGTGTTGCTGCTCCAGGAAGAAACTATAATGTATTCAACATTACTACTCCTGAAGCTTGGCGTTTCTATCCTACTATCGCTTCGGCTACATACGCATGGACTCCAACATCCGGTGTAACTTCTACTGGCGCAGCAAGTACATCTGCTACAGTGCCATCTGCTACTACTTATTCAGTAACAATTACAGATGCTACTACAGGTTGTAATGCAACGGCTACGGTGCCTGTAGGTATTTATCCTGTTGTTCCTGTAACCAACCCAACAGCTGTACCTACTGGTCTTACATTCTCAAGTACTACTTCATCAGGTACAACATTGAGCTTGACCGCAGCTTCACCTGCACCTACTAATTACCTGATCGTAAGAAGTACTGTTGCTTTCTCAGGGACGCCTACTGATAATACTACTTATGGTGTAAGTACTACATTGGGTAATGGTACTGTAGTGGCTAATGCTACAGCTGCACCATTCTCTTTGATTGGTTTGAATGGTAATACTCAATACTACTTCACAGCTTTGCCATACAATGCTACCAGCTGTGCAGGGCCATTATATTATGTGGGTACACAGCCATCTCAGGGTGTTATCACCTGCCCTGCTACGCCTAGTACACCTGCGGTCTCTGCCGGTGGTCCTGGCGGTATGACGCTTACTTGGTCATCATCTACAGGTGGCGGTGCTACTACTATTACTTATTCTGTTGCAGTGGCAACTGATGCTGCTTTCACAGCGCCTATCTCAGGTTCGCCATTTACTGCAACTACTAATTCTTTAAATGTTACCGGTCTTACATCAGGTACTACTTATTATTATCGTGTCACTGCCATAGGTGCAGGTACTTGTAATAGTTCAGTATCAAGTTCTGGTAGTTATTTGTTACCTACTGCTGATTATAGCACAGTAACAATGACCGGTTTCAATCAAGACCTCGTTGCTGAAGGTTCGGCTGCTCCTACAGTAAGTACTTCTTTGGCTTTTGAAGGAGCATATGATTTCCTTTCTAAGGATTATAGTTATTCAACTGCTGTTACATATGGGTTGCCTATAAATGGTGCCTTCACCAGTGCTTCTACTGCTGGTGTACCTTACCAGTTGCCTGCTTATAACGGTAACAACTTCTTAAGAATTACCGGTTCAGCTATTGCCAGCCCGGTAACTTCAGGGACTATTACATTAAGTACGCCTCAGTACGCAAGTAATTTATATGTTTCTGCTACAGGTAGTGCGGCATCAAATACAGTTAATTTCACTGTTAACTATACCGACGGTTCTAGTGAAGCACCGGTAAGTGTTACCATTGCCGACTGGTATGGTGGTACGCCAAAATCATTGGCTGCAATTGGTCGTATCAGTCGTGCTACAGGTACACCTCCCGATGGTACTGCTACAGATCCTAACTTATATGAATATTACCTGCCTATATCTGCTGCTAACTACACTAAGTTGATCAGATCTATTACTGTGGCAGCTACAGGTACAGGTGGTTACACTGCGGTAGGTGCCGTAAGTAAGAGAGCAGGTGTTATGCAGGCTTCTACTTCTTCATTGTCTGCTTTTGCATCAACTACTGTTGGATGTAGCTCTACTACTTTGTCTTTTACTATTACAGGTTCTACTTTATATCCTACAAACGGTACTATAGTAGGTACAGCGCCTACGGGCTTCCAGATATCTGCAGATGGCACTACATGGGGTTCTACCGCTAACTTTATTTATTCAGGTAATGCAATGTCGGCGGTTCCTGTTTATGTAAGATTTACTCCTGTATCAGTAGGTGCTGCTGCAGGTAACGTTACCTTCAGCGGTGGTACTGTCAATACTCCTCCTTCTATAGCAGTTTCAGGTACTGGTACTTTACTTTCTGTAAGTGCTTCATCTTCTGCTACCGGTGTGTTGTGTACAGGTGGTTCTGCTACCCTTTCAGGTTCAGGTTCAGGAGTAGCTTCTTATACATGGTCACCAGCTGCTGGCCTTAGTGCTACAACCGGTGCTGACGTAGTAGCTACGCCTACTGTTACAACTACATATACTGTTACAGGCTTTAATGCTACAGGATGTACTTCTGCTTCAAGTACCGTAACGGTTACTTATAACGAAAACACAACAGCAATATCTGCTCCGGGCGGTGCTTCTACTATCTGCTCTCCTGGTTCATTGGCATTGATAGAGACTGGTACCGGTGGTACATGGTCAACAACTGCTGCCGCTACTTTGGCTACTGTTAGCTCTGGTGGTGTGGTATATGCAGGTTCTGGTACAGGTGTTGCTTCTATTACTTACAGCAACCCTACCTGCGGTGGTGATGCTACTTACGATGTTACAGTATCTCCGGGTGGTTTCACTGTTCTGGTTACAGCATCTCCATCTGCCAACTATTGTAATAGCGGTTCGTCAATATCATTGACCGCTGATGATGGTGGTGCGGGTGCAGCCTTTACATGGAGCCCTGCTACCGGCCTGAGTGCTACAACAGGTGCTACAGTATTTGCAAGCCCTTCTGCTACTACAGTTTACACTGTTACGGGTGGATTGGGAATATGCAGCAACTCATCTACGATCACTGTTACCAATGTTACCCCTGCTGTTATTACAGGTGGTTCTGTAACAATATGCCGTGGTCAATCTACTACATGGTCAAGTGCTACTACTTTGGGTACATGGACTTCAAGTGATAATACCATTGCATCTGTTAACTCATCTACTGGTGTGGTTACTGGTACTGCTACTACGGTTTCAGGTACTGCTACTATCACATACACAGTTGGTGGTTGCTATGTAACTCGTAATATCTTCGTTAATATTCTACCTACTATTACTGCTACTCCTGCTACTGCTGCAGTATGCGGTGGTACTGGTGTTACGCTTACTGCTTCAGGTGCTTCTACCTACTCATGGGCTCCGGGTACAGGCTTAAGTGCTGCTACCGGTGCTTCAGTCGTTTCAACTGCTGCATCAGCTATTACCTATACTATCACAGGTACTACTGCTGCCGGTTGTACAAATACACTTTCTAAGGCTGTAGGTGTAGGTGCCGGTGTAAGTGCTACTGCTACTGCCAATACATTCACAGTTTGTGCGGGTAGTCCTGTTACGTTGACAGGTGCCGGATATCTTTCATCTGGTACTTCTTACACCGTAACTTCAATTCCGTTCAGCTACGTTGCATTGGATGGTTCGGCTACAAGCTCAGTAACAGGTGATGAAACCAACTCTGCTGCTTTATCGTTACCATTTACTTTCAATTTCTTCGGAACTAACTATACTCAGTTCTCATTGCAGTGTAATGGTTTCTTGACATTTGGTGCTACAATTCCGGGTACTAACTATAGCCCGAATAACTTGCCAAGTACAGGTAATCCGAATCCTGCTATCATATTGTTCGGTAGAGACTTGAATACCAATACTACTTTGGGTGCTACCAATCCGATCCAGTATGAAACATTTGGTACTGCTCCTAACAGAAAGTTTGTTGTTTACTTTAAAAATGTGAACACTTACGGAACTGATGACCTTGCATTTGATGGTCAGATCATTCTTTATGAAACAACCAATGTTATCGATATGATGATCGCTCGTAAATCAGCATCATCTACTGCTAATACTGGTATTCAGAATGCTGGCGGCACACTGTATGCAAGTCCATTTGGTGCAACCAGTGTCAACGCTACCGGTCTTACCAATACCGGTTACAGATTCTCTATTCCAATTCCTTCTCCTACTTATGCGTGGACTCCGTCTGCAGGTATCACAACCAGCACTGCTGCTTCCACTGCAGCTGCAGTACCTGCTACTACTACCTATTCTGTTACAGTTACCAACTCTGCAACAGGCTGTAGCGGTGTAGCTACTACTACTGTTAATACATGGCCTGCTGTTTTGCCTGCTATCAGTCCTGCTACAGTTACTGCTTGTATCGGTACGGCTACTACGCTGTCTATCGATCAGGTTACTGCAGGTACAGGTACATGGTCTGCAGGTTCTTATACTTCAATAGCTACTGTTAACTCTTCTACAGGTGCGGTAACAGGTGTTTCTGCAGGTACTGCGGTGATCACTTATACCAACCTTTGTGGTACTACTACAACAAGAAATGTGACAGTTAATCCTAGTCCTACTGTAATTACCGTTACCCCTTCGGTTACCGGTCTTTGCTTGGGTGGTTCTGTTACATTGTCAAATGGTACTCCTGGTGGAAGCTGGACATCTTCAAATCCTAGTGTGGCTAGTATCGATGCCTCAACTGGTTTTGTTACTACTGTTTCTGGTGGTAGTATCACATTTACCTATGCTACAGGTTGCGGTGCGCCGGCTACTATTGGTTTTAACGTAAATGCTGCTCCGGTTGATATCACACCGTTAACAACAGTTGATGCCTGCGTAGGCCAGACAGTTACTTTGTCTGAAGCTTCTTTGGGTGGTACATGGGGTAGTTTAGATAACTCTATCGCTACTGTTAACGCAACAACAGGTATCGTAACAGGTGTGGCTACCGGTACTGCTACTATCACTTATGGTAATGGTTGTGGTGCTGATGTAACTCGTGATGTTACCGTTAACCCTGCTCCGGGTCCTGTAGCTGGTTTTGGTACAATATGTCAGGGTACTGCAGCTACATTGACCAATTCATTGGCAGGTGGTACATGGGTAAGTTCTAACACAGCTATTGCTACTGTTGATGCGATCACCGGTCAGGTAGGTGGTGTTTCTGGTGGTACAGCTACTATTAGCTATGTAACTACCGGTTGTAATGCTGCAACTGCATCTGAGATCATCACTCCATTGCCTGCGGCAATAGGTGGTGCAACAGTAATGTGTATCTCTTCTACTACAACTCTGACCAACTCTGTATCTGGTGGTTCAAATCCATGGTCTTCTACATCAGCTACAAGCAGTGGATCTATCAATACCGCTACAGGTGTTGTAACATCTACAGGCAACGTTGGTCCGATTATTGTTACTTATACTAATACGTGTGGTTCTGTAAGTACTACACTCAACGTAATATCTACACCTTCTGCTATAGTGCCTGCTGCAACAAGCATCTGTGCTGCCAACGCTGCTCCGGTAATTCTTGCACAGGATTGTAGCTCATTGACAGGTCAGGTGCCTACAGGTGGTACTTGGTCAATTGTGAACACTGGTACCAACCCTGCTTCTACCAATAACTGGAGATCTATTGCTACCGGTGCTGCATTCGGTTCATTCAGCCCTGGTTCATTGGTAGGTGGTGGAAACAACTACTTCGGTGCCAATGCCGATGGTGAAGGTTCAGGTACTGTTATCAAATCAGTACTTACTTCTCCTTCATTCTCTACTTTGGGTCTTACTGCCGCTACGCTTACTTTCAATAATGATGTATTCTCTAGTACTGCTTGGGATGCTGCATTGTCTGTTGAGTATTCTACCGATGGTGGTGTAAGCTGGATAGTTTTCCCTGGTACAGGTGCTACTACAGCAGGTGTTCTGGGTGGTGGTAACTTCTTTGGTGTAAGTAATACCGCATATTCTTCATGGTCTTCTGCTACGCCAAACAGTTATATTGCTATTCCTGCAGCTGCTCTTAATAAGGCTGATGTAAGGATCAGATATTATTACCATTCATCATATGGCTTCTATTGGGCTATCGATGATATCAAGATAGTAGGTAATGCTGTTGCCACTGCTGCAACTCAAACTACTGTTACAGATGCTACTCCGGGTGGTACATGGTCTCCGGCTTCAGGTGCTGTAGCCGCTACTGTTAACTCTGGTGGTACTGTGTTCGGTGTTTCTGCGGGTACAGGTAATATCACTTACTCTACACCTTGTGGTAATACTTCTACAGCTATCACAGTATTGGGTACTCCTGGTGTTATTTCAGGTGCGAGCTCAGTATGTGTGGGAGGTACTACTGCAGCACTTACCAACACTACTTCTGGCGGTACATGGGGTACTATGACACCATCTATTGCTACTGTTTCTGCTACAGGTGTTGTTTATGGTGTTGCTGCCGGTACTGCTGTTATCACTTATTCTACAGGTTGTGGTGCAAGTGCATCAAAATCAATTACTGTTAATGCTATACCTACTACATTGACCGGTGCTACTGCACTGTGTGCAACCGGTACAGGTTCATCAGGTGTTTTAGTTCCTAATAATGCTGTGTCTGGTGCCACTTGGTCTAGAGTATCAGGTACTGCTGCTACTATCAATGCTTCGGGTACTGTTACATCACTCCTTTCTAGCGGTAGTGGATCTGCAATCATGGGTTATACTAACGCATGTACAGCATCACCAGTAACAGTTACAGTAACAGTTGGTTCAGGTGCTCCTGCTGCTGTTGCAGGTTCCAGCACACTTTGTGCTCCTCTTGCATCAGCTACTACAGTATTGTCTCAGGGCTTTAATACAGGTATGGTCGATTCTACAGGTGGTCTGTGGTCATTGTTCCACACAAGTGGTAACTATCCTGCTTTGTTTGCAAGATACACTACCACTACTACTACTACAGCTCCTGCCGCTACTGTTGGTAATGGTACAGCATTCATCATGTATAACCCTAATGGTACGTCGGCACAGGCTATCGTTACAGAATTGAGGTCTCCTTCATTCTCTACTTTGGGTATGACCGCAGGTACAATTAACTTCAATCAATACTTTGTTTACTCTGCAGGTACCTATACATTAGACTATTCTACTAATGGTGGTACTTCGTGGACAACTATTAGTTCATTCTCTACTAATACAGGTTCTGCTTCATTGGCTTCTACTACATCTACTGCATTGCCTGCAGGTGCGTTGAGCAATGCATCAGTAATACTCAGATGGATGTCTAGTGCTGCATCTTATGCTTCTAATAACTTATGGGCTTTGGATAATATGCGCGTTTATGGTTTCTATCAGCCATCAGCTAACTTCACAAGTGCTACTCCTGGTGGTACATGGTCAGTTAGCCCGGTTGCTCCTACTACTGTAAGTGTCGGTTCATTCCCGGTAAACACTGTGGGTACTTTATATACTTCTAACGACGGTACTGCATCTGTTGGTTATGTTACTTCTTGTGGTACTGCCACTCCATTGAGCATCACTATTTCTCGTGCTCCGGATGTGATCACAGGTACTGCAACTTCACTTTGTGCGGGTTCTTCAATAACACTTGGCATCAATAACGGTGCGGTTACAGGTGGTACATGGGGTAGCCTTAACACTGCTGTTGCAACAGTTAATGCCAGCACTGGTCAGGTATTTGGTGTGGCTCAGGGTAGTACAAGCATCACTTTCTCTACTCCTTGTGGTAGCCCTACTCCTTATGCAATATCTGTTCTTCAGGCGCCGGGTACTATTACAGGTAACACGGTTATCTGTACCAGCTCTACAGGTACATTGTATAACTCTGCTACTACAGGAACATGGTCTGCAGGTGCTGGTATCAGCATTGGTTCTTCTACCGGTGTTATCACATCAACTGCTACTCCTGTTACCGGTGTTACAGTTACTTTCAGCAACATTTGCGGAAGTGCTACAACCACTGTTAGTGCTGCCAGCACTCCGGGTGCTATCGCAGGTTACACAACATTGTGTGTACCTTCTATAGCTGCTACTACGTTAGTATCTCAAAGCTGTACCTCACTTACCGGTTCTATCGGTGGTGCATGGACTATAGTTAATACTTCAGGTAATACATTGTCTTATTTCCAGGTGACAGCACCTACAGGATATGCTTCATTCCCTGCTTCAGGTGATGGTACATCTTACTTCGAGGCTGTTCCGAATGCTTACTCTGGTAATACTATCACTCAATTACGTTCACCTTCATTTGCTACTACCTCAATGACCATAGCAACGGTTACTTATAACGAGTACTATTCTGCTATCCCTGGTGATGTAGTTACTGTTGACTACTCACTCGATGGTGGTTCGTCTTGGTCTAATATTACATCTTACGGTGGTACGTCTAATGGTTCAGGTACATACACATCCGGAACACCTCAGCGTACATTGTATCTGCCTGTTGCAGCACTTGATCAGGCAAGCGTGAATCTAAGATGGTATTATGCTTCAAGCACTGGTAACGTATGGGCTGTAGATAATATCAATGTAATTGCAGCTAAAACTGCTAGTGCATTGAGTAATGCTACTCCTGGTGGCTCATGGACCCCTACAACAGGTGCAGTCGCTACTGTTACAGGTGCTACGGGTATCGTACAGGCAGTTGGTGCAGGTACAGTATCTGTAGGTTATACAGCTTGCGCTAATACAGTTAACTCAACTATTACCGTTAAGGCTATACCTGGTACTATCACTGGTGGTACTACAGTTTGCTCCGGTTCTTCGTTGACACTTTCAGTTTCTAATATTTCATTGACAGGTTCAGGTTCTTGGTCAGTTAGTGATGCAACTATAGCAACTATTACTTCAGGTGGTGTTATTACAGGTATCATTCCTGGTGTTGTAACAGTCAGCTACTCTAATGGTTGTGGATCTGCTGCAACATTATCATTCACAGTTAAGTCTCAGCCTGCTGCTATAGTTGGTGCGTCTTCAATGTGTCCAAGTGCTTCTCCTTCAACTTTGAGTACAACTACTTATACTAATACTGTTGGTGGTGGTACATGGGGCAGTGGTAATACACTTGTAGCTACTGTTGGTACATTCTCTGGTGTTATCACTGCTGTGCCTGGTGTTACTAGTGACTCTGCGCTTATCACTTACAGCAATGGTTGTGGAACTGCTGCTCAGCAGTGGGTATCAATAGATGGTTCTATGGATCCTATCGTTGGTGCATCTTCTATCTGTTCTTCACCTACAGCTCTGGTACAGACCAGCTTCGAAAGTGGTGTTCCTTCAATTGCAGGTTCTCCTGTTGATGGTTGGAGCTATGTACAGGGTACAGGTGCTGCAAACGGTTACTTCACAGGTATTGCCGGTGCATCTACTACATTGCCTACCAGCGGTGTTCCTGCAGGTGGTGGTACAAATGTGGTAATGTTCGGTAGTAATACTATCGGTGCGGGTAATACTGCAGCCTTGGTATCTCCGGTGTTAGACCTAACAGGTGGTAATGGTGGTCGCGTAAGCTTCTACTTCTATCGCGATGGTACGGTAGGTACACCTGCTACTACTTATGATAGTGTTGCGGTTTACGTAAATACTACGCCAACTATCGGTGGTACAAGAATAGGTAGTGTTTGCCGCTCTAGAACATTGTCAACAGCGTTTACAGGTACTGTAGCAGCTGCTCAGTGGACTAAGTTGAATTACACTATACCTGCTGCATTCAATGGTGCTACTAACTACATTATCATCAAGGGTTACAGTGCCGGTGGTGGTAACAACATGTACTTGGATAGCTTGTTGATCAGAAATAACTCTGCAGTAGCTACACTTACAGATGCTACCGGTGGTGGTGCTTGGAGCACATCAAATGGTACTGTCGCTACTATCACAAGTGTCGGTGTTATTTCATCTGCAGCGTCTATTACTACTTCTCAATCAGTTACAATTACATATGCCAACGCTTGCGGATCTACAACTCAGTTAGTAGCTGTTAATCCAACGCCTGGTACAAATACAGCTGGTGCTACAACACTTTGCGTAGGTGCTACTACTACTATGGTCAACTCTAACGTTGTTGCCGGTGGTATGTGGTCAACTTCAAACAGTGCGGTCGCTACAGTTGATGCTACTACAGGTGATGTTACAGCGGTGGGTGCAGGTACAGCTCGTATCTCTTACACAGCTGGTTGCGGTCAACCTGGTGTAACTACAATAACAGTTAATCCTTTACCAACAGTTGCATCTATCACACCATCTTCTACCGGTCTTTGCGCAGGTGCACAGCTTACGCTTACTGCAGGTGCAGTATCTGGTACTGGTGGTCTGGTTTCTTACAACTGGAGTGGTCCTGCAGGTTACTCTGCTACAGGTACTGCAACTGCAACTACATACACAGTTCCTGATGCTACTGCAACCGGTGTGTATAGTCTGTCAGTTACATACCCTGGTGTTGGTTGTACAAGTTCTACGGTACAAACTGGTACAGTAGATGTTAACGATTACCCTGCAGTTTACAACGTAACAGGTGGTAATGGTTGTACTTCTACAGGTATTTCTGTAGGTCTGGATAACTCACAGAGCTCAGTTGTTTCTTACGCTCTGATCCGTACGCCATCTACTACAGTTGCTACATTGTCTGGTACTTCTACTACATTGACATTCTCTCCTATTGCTACAATCGGTACTTACATCGTTAAGGCTACAAGTGCAGTAGGTTGCGTATCTACAATGAATGGTGCTGATACTATCAATACTACTCCTTCTGCTTCAGTAAGCTCGGCTATGCCTAACATCTGCCAGCCTACTACATCTGCATCAGTTGGTCTGAGCAGTATAGTTGGTGCGCCTGACAGATATAGTGTTGCTTGGGATGCTACAGCATTGAGCGATGGTGGTTTCAGTAACATATCTTCTGCTACATTGTCTGGTTCTTCAGTAACGCTGATCTTCAACCCGGCTGGTGGTGCAGGTTCATTCGATGGTTCACTTACACTGTCTAATGCTGCTTGTACAAGTGCTCCTTATCCGGTTCACGTGATCGTTCATGCTAATCCTACTGTTTCAGTTACAGCTATCAACACACCATGCGTTGGTTATGCAGGTAGCATTGATTTCGCAGGTACAGATAGCGCTACAGTTTCTTACCAGCTCGATGGTGGTTCTACTCAGAGCTTCACTTTCAGTGGTACTACTAATAACCTTTCAACTGGTGTTATCACATCTGCTCATAACTACCTGATCATAGATGCACACAATGCGGTTTGTACAACTGCTGTTGGCACTACCATCACTGTTGACCCTACGCCTATGGCTTGGGTAGGTGGTACTTCAGGTCACGAATCTGAGTGGGGTATTACTACCAACTGGAGTTGTGGTTTCGTTCCAACTATTGGTGATGACGTTTTGATCACGGCTGTTGCAAGTGGTTTCGATCCTTACATACCTTCATCATTCTCTGCATACACTAGAAACCTGAATATCACAAGTGGTGGTGTATTGGTTATCGATGGTGGTGGTGCCGTTAATGTTAAGGGTGATTACAACAATGCCAATAACGTTGCAGGTAGTGGTGCTGTAATATTGAATGGTGCTACAGCTCAAACAATTACAGGTACTGGTAAGACCAATAACCTGAAGTTGGAAAACACTGCTGGTGCAACGATCAACACTGGTTCACGTCTGGTAATAGGTAGCACAATTACAATTGCTGCCGGTACTTTGACAACCAATGATAGTCTTGAATTGGCTTCTACAGATACTAACTCTACTGCTCGTGTTGCTTCATTGCCTGCTAGTGGTGCTGCAATATCTGGTAAGGTTAAGGTTGATCAGTATGTGATGGGCGGCTACCGCAGATATCGCTTCTGGAGTCATCCATACTCTGATACATTATCTCTCAGCCAGTTGCAGACTTACATTGATATCACTGGTCCTGGTGGTGCTACTAATGGTTTCAGAACTACAGGTTCTAATGCACCATCAGCATTCAGATTGGATCCTTATACAAGTAACTCTTCTGCTGGTTACGATCCGGGTTGGAAGCCATTCACTAAGATCAATAGCAGTGCTGCTGATTCTAACAGATTACATCCGGGTCAAGGTATCCGTCTGTTCTTCAGAGGTGCTAAGGGTGAAGGCTTAAGCTATGGTGCATTGAGCGGTGGTTACACACCATCTTCAGTTGTCGTAGCAATGTTGGGTCATGTTAATCAGGGTAACGTATCTATACCGCTTTCTCAAGGTACTGATGCTGTTCACCAGAGCTTCAACATGGTGGGTAATCCTTATCCTTCTCCTGTTGATATGGGTACTATCCTTTGGAATGCCAGAAACAATGGTCAGATCACTGGTGCTGCGTTCTACATATTCGACCCTGCAATGGGTGCCGGTGGTAACTTCGTAACAGTTGGTTTGGGTACTACTTCTGCAGTTCCTTACTATGTTCAGGCTAACACTTGTATTCAGGTTAGTGCTGCATTTGATGGCGCGCATATCGACTTCACAGAGTCTGATAAATCAGCTAGCACATCAAACTATCTCTTCAAGGCTCCTGTTCAGTACACTACTCTTGCAGTGTATGATGATAAGAACCACGTTTGGGATAGGTTGCAGTTCAACTTCAACGATAAGGCTACTGATAATGATGATAAGATGCATGACGCTGTTAAGCCAATGGGTGCGGCAGACTTCAACTTCTACAGTACTTCATCAGACAACCATAAGCTGGCTATCGATAGCCGTCCGTTCGAAGCAGAGAAGGTGATTCCACTGGGTATAGCAAGTGGCTACCAGCAGAACTTCATCATCCGTGCTGATAACATTGCGGTGCCTGCAGGTGGTAAGTTGGTTCTTCATGATAAGCTCCTTGAAAAGTATGTTGACCTGAAGGCTGGTACTGAGTATCCATTCACTATCAGCAAGGACAATGCTACTCAGGGCGATCGTTTCGAACTGGCATTGAAATCTAACGTTCCTGCTCCTGTTAAGCCTCTGGCAGTAACAATGACGCCTAACCCTACTACTGATGACGTGAAGATCAGCTTCACATCAGGTAAGAAGGCTAATGTAACTGTAAGAGTGATGGACATCAGCGGTGTAAGCATCTACAACCAGGATCTTGGCGAGCAGCAAAATGGTACGATCACCGTTCCGTTGAGCACATTTGCAGCCGGAGTTTACATGGTAGAGCTCACACAGGGCGAACAAAAAGTAACACAGAGATTGGTTAAGGAATAATCAATAACTGTTTGAATAAACAAAGGGCAGGATACACATCGTATCCTGCCCTTTTTGTTTTGATTATCAGTGCTTTATGGTTGAGGGGGAGAGATGAGGCGGAAGGGGCTGAAAAAGCAAAAAGCCCTTCTGCAGATGCAGAAGAGCTCTTAACTCGTAGTCCGACCAGGATTCGAACCTAGACAAACAGTACCAAAAACTGTGGTGCTACCGTTACACCATCGGACTAACGTAGTCCCGTAAAGGGAGTGCAAATGTAAGAACCTTTTTAAAAAATCCCAAACATTTTTTGTTTTGTATGCTCTATTTTTTAATCACGTCTTTACAGGCTTGTTTGCCTAATTCATTCTGTTTCAATGGGCTTCAGGTGTTGTGTAGGGTTGCGAACCTACGGCTCGCATGTGTGGAGGGTGGTGAGATCGTTTTCTACAAAGCTGTGACCGCCTACGGGGTCATGATTTGGAGTGTGGTATGGTTGTTAATGCATTGGAGTCTATATGGTTGTGTATCGATTTGTGTTCGTTGCTCTTTTTTTCATTTGAACATGCATTGTATCCTTTTTCTCCATGCTATTGCCTTACGGGGCTATAGTATGGTGATGTTGTATGTTGATCGGTTCTTATTCTCTATTTTTCTGTTTCTCTACCGTTCAACTATTCATTATCTGTAACCTCTCTTTATCCTTGTCATTCAGCCATTATTACGACTTCACCTGTGCTTCCATAGCGGCGATGGCTACTATATTCACTATTTGCCTTACGGTGCTACCCAGCTGGAGTACATATACCGGCTTTTTAAGGCCCAGCAGTATTGGCCCAACGGCTTCGGCACCGCCTACTTCCTGCAACAAATGATAGGCTATATTGCCGGCTGCAAGGTTGGGGAAGATGAGCACATTGGGCGACTCATTAACGAGGTCGCTGAACGGATAGTTCTCTTTCAGCAGCTCTTTGTTGAAGGCTATGCTGGCTTGTATCTCTCCGTCAATGACCATCTCGGGGTGGCGTGCTTTTATCTTAGCTACCGCATTGCTTACCGTTACCGCTTCAGGGGCAGGGGTGCTGCCGAAGTTGGAGTAGGAGAGCATGGCTATGCGGGGCTTGATATTGAAGTGTTCTACGGCCTTTGCGGTGAGCAGGGTAATATCTACGAGCTGATCTTCGGTAGGGTTGAAATTGAGCGTTGTATCGGCAAAGAACAGTGGTCCTTTTTTGGTGAGCATGATGTATAATCCCGCTACGCGACCTGCGCCTTCTTCCATACCTATTATTTCCAGTGCCGGACGTATGGTATATGGATATTTGCGGGTAAGGCCCGATACCAGTGCATCGGCCCGGCCCAGTTTCACCATCATACAGCCATAATATGGGCGCTCGCGCATGATCTTCTTGGCTTCGTAAAGGTTAAGGCCTTTGCGCTGGCGTTCTTTAAAGAAGAGCTCGCCATAGGTATTGCGGTTGTTCTCTTCTGCATCGCTCTTTGGATCTATGATCTCTACATCTTCGAGGTGAATGTTGTTCTCGGCGATCATTTTGCGGATGTTGGCTTCATTGCCCAAGAGTATAGGTATGGCAATACCTTCGTCTTTGGCTATCTGCGCGGCCTTGAGGATCTTGATGTTCTCGGCCTCTGAGAATACTACACGTTTTAATGTCTGCTTGGCCTTGTTGATGACGTGGCGGAGGATGATATCATCGCTACCCAAACGTTTGTAGAGTTGGTTCTCATAGGCCTCCCAGTCGGTAATAGGCTGGCGTGCCACACCGCTGTCTATAGCTGCCTTTGCTACTGCCATACTTACGGTCACCAGCAGGCGCGGGTCCATAGGCTTGGGGATGATGTAGGTAGGGCCATATTGTAATGATATATCGTTGTAGGCTACGTTCACCAGATCGGGCACGGGCTCTTTGGCCAGTGCTGCCAATGCTTTTACGGCAGCCAGTTTCATCTCTTCGTTGATGGCCGATGCTCGTACATCGAGCGCGCCACGGAAGATGTAGGGGAAACCGAGTACGTTATTGACCTGATTAGGATAATCGCTGCGGCCGGTAGCCATGATCACATCGGGGCGGGCAGCCAGTGCATCGTCGTAGGTGATCTCGGGGTTGGGGTTGGCCAGTGCAAATACTATTGGTTTTGGCCCCATGCCTTTTACCATTTGCTGTGATACCACACCGCCCTTGCTGAGGCCAATGAATACATCGGAGCCCTGCATAGCTTCTTCCAGGCTTTTATCGGCGCAGTGTTGCGCAAACTGTGTCTTGTGGCTATCCAGATCGGTGCGGGTGGCAATGATCAATCCTTTACTGTCGAACATGTACATATTCTCTACACGCGCGCCCAGTGCCAGGTATATCTTGCAGCACGATATGGCCGATGCTCCGGCACCGCTGATGACGATCTTTACATCGGCAATGTTCTTACCCACAATATCGAGGGCATTGAGCAGCGCCGCACCACTGATGATGGCCGTACCATGCTGATCATCGTGCATGATGGGTATCTTCAGCTCGGCCTTCAGGCGGGTCTCTATTTCAAAACATTCGGGTGCTTTTATGTCTTCGAGGTTGATGCCGCCGAAGGTGGGTTCCAGTGCTTTTACCACTTGTATAAAGGCCTCGGGGTCTTTGGCATTGAGCTCTATATCGAACACATCTATATCGGCATAGATCTTGAACAGGAGTCCCTTGCCCTCCATAACGGGTTTACTGGCCTCGGGGCCTATATCGCCCAGACCCAGCACCGCGGTGCCATTGCTGATAACGGCTACCAGATTGCCTTTGGCGGTGTATTTATATACATCATCTGGGTTAGCGGCTATATCCAGGCAGGGCTCGGCAACGCCGGGGCTATAGGCCAGCGCCAGATCGCGCTGTGTTTTGGTCTCTTTGGTAGGTATTACTTCTATCTTGCCCGGTCTGCCTTTGCTGTGGTATTCCAGGGCGTCTTCTTTTCTTATGAGTTGAGCCATAATGGTATTGAAAAATTGAGAGACTAAGGTACGAGATTAATGGGGATGCGTTTTTATAGAATATTGTTATAGTTTTCGCTCTTGGGGTATGTTATTTCCCGGCGGGTAGGCTACATGCAGTTGTGTGATGTGTCTACCCTTTGCTGCTCCCGCAAGAAGGGCGGGACATTATGTTTTTAGCCATAGCCAGGCTTCTGCTCATGTTTTTCTATTCATTTGATCTGTGTGTTTTTAAAAGTGGAAGTTTTTTTGTGTTTGCGGAAGTTCTTTGTTGGGGTATTTGGCTGAAAGGCTTTGTGGTAAAGGGTTTTAATGCATTTTAACAAACTGCTACTTTCTGCCACTTTCTGCCACTTTTTGCCACATTCTTCCACTTTTAATTGGTGCCTCGTCTCTAAATTGGTTTTTATTTTTTTTTGTCGGGCGTTACCAACGAGGACCAGTTGTAAAGATGCTTCGACCGGTGTTGTTATGTCGCCCTTACAGGGCTAATGTATCTGGTATTGTTATACGAGGGGTTGAAACCCCTCGCTATTTATGTCGCTCTTTCAGAGCTTGCACAATGTGGTTCCGAAATAATCGGGACTGATGCTTTGCCCGGTATTGTTATGTAGCCCTTACAGGGCTAATGTATCTGGTATTGTTATACGAGGGGTTGAAACCCCTCGCTATTTATGTCGCTCTTTCAGAGCTTGCACCATGTAGGTTCCGAAATGATCGGGACTGATGCTTTGCCCGGTGTTAGGGTCAGTTGTTTTTTTCGCAAGCGTGACGCTTGCACAAGGTAGGTCGAAGCGTGACGCTTCGACCAGTGTTAGATTGTAAGGTTGAGCTTTGTACCGTATCATTATTACAGGAGGACTTCTTTTTGGAGGGCCATTTGGTCGGCATATTTAATGACGCTGTCGTGGATCTGGTCGAGGTCGTCTTGTATCTCTAGTTCGTAGATGTATTGTTCCCAATCGGCGCGGGCTTCCTGTTCTTCATTGTATTGGTTGTTGATGAGTTTGGCAGGGTCGGGACGGAGGGTACTGAGGTAGTTGCTCATGCAATTAAGCATAGGCTGCATCAAATCGGGTTTTGTTTTTCTGAGGTAGTTGGAAAATAAGGTGAAGATCTCGGTGGTCTCGGCAATGTTGTGCCTGAGTTTTATTTGTTTGATAGTGAGGGTGAGTTTGCGCATGATCTCGGCCTCATCTTTTGTAGGGTAGGGGCGATCTCTGCGTTCGAGGATGGTTTGGTTGATTGCATTGAGCTGCTTGTAGTAATGCTCTGTAATGAGTGCCGGTGCATTGGCGGCGGCGTTTCGTGCGCTTTTCCAATCGCCTTCGCGGATCCAGTCGAAGAGGGTGCGTGGTGTGACGCCGATAATGGCCGCGATCTGCGGGCGTGTGAGTTTGGACTGGAAGTAGAGTCTGCGTGCTTGTTCTTTTTGTTCAGGTGATATCATGATGGTTTGGGGATTTAGGTATCAGATAGTTGGGTTAGTGTTTTTTTGTTACAATAGAGGGTGATAGTTTTTTTGCTACAAAGGTGGTATGGTGATGGGAATTGTGCAAATTGGAAATACATGGTGGTACAGAAAGTGTACCATGATGGTACGAAAAGTGTACCACCATAGAAAAAAGTTGTGTGGATAAGTGTGGTTATGTGGTTAGTAGTGTGAGGGGTATGTATGTTGTTTTGTGAGTTTTGAAAAAATGGGTGGGGAGGAGTATTTTGATGGTGTAATTGGGGGGTATATGAACTGTGATGCTTCGACAAGCATATATGTGTCTCTATGAATGTGTAGGAGTTGGTATTATATTTCTAAATAGGTTAGAAAGAATAATGCAAAAAATAATACAAGGCTTTTTAGTTATTAGTCAATCTAAATTTAGAATAATGCCAACTTAGATTTTCAAGTGAAGGCATATATTTTATTTCGCTAGGGAGTAGTATCTGTTTTCCATGAAATTGATGGATTGTATGGTCTCCGGATTCGGTGAATTGATGGGAAACTATTACTCGATAATCCTGGTCGATGGTTATAAGGAAACGGTCGAATGCTCTGTGTAAATTTGGAGACAGAGAGAGCCCGTTTTTAATATTGTCTGCGCTTTGGTCTCTGGTCTCTGAAAATGGGATAATGTGGCAAGCATCGACCATTTGTACATTTCTTGTAGCGATAATCCTCAACCCAGAGATACAACAAGTGTAGTTGTAAATACGAGGTATGGTCGTTTTGAATACACCATCGCGAATGAATTTTTCTTCGTCGTCTATCTCTGTTATTTCTCTAGTATATGGTGCAGGTGCTTCATTTAATATCTGCGCTTCTATATCGCTCAGCAGGTTGTACTGTGTTGCAATTTGTAAACCATGAAAATAAGTGTCAATAAGCGTTTGCTGCAGTGTTATTCTACTTTTATCATTCATTAAGAGCAAGAATAGTTCATCATCGAGATATGCATATTCTATTACTTGGGTCAATGAGGTAAAGCTTTTTGGAGAATATGAAGAGGTAAGTGCAATTTCCCGTCCCGGCAACATCTTTAAAAACCAAAAGCCTTCTGTGACCATATGGTAAAATGGCAAATAGAATTTTGGATGAAAACTTTGTGAGGTGACAAATGTGTGCCAATTGTCTTTAAATCTTGCTGCTAGTTGGGGTGTGATGTAGATTCTATTTTCAGAAATCTCCCCACTTTCAAAGCCCTGAATTATTGATAACAGCAAGATGGGTTTATGTGGCGCTTTGTCTCCGTTTTTACTGGCAGTATGTAGTTTTGCAAACTTTCGTGTAAAATGGAGCAGGCTCATAAAAATACAATAGTAAGGGATTTTGTGTGGGAATTGAAATTCTGGATTGGTTTTGGTATTCAGAAGATCGCCTACTGGTAGTACTCTGAAATTATCCCGATAAAGTCTAATTGAGTTTATACGTTATCTGCTTTTGAGTGCTCCTCACCGAATACGTCCCGATGCCGAATGTCGTGGTTCGAGAGCCTCACCATGACATTCGGATAGTAAGAGATATATCTGCTTAGCGCGGCTCATCATGATGGAGCGTATTTGCTTAGTGCGGCTTACTATGACATTGGGGTGGTGGCTAATTTCATATCTTTTACGGGCTTAGAAAAACTAATCTTCATCACTTTTTTGTAGCTGCAAATTCTGTGTTGAGCCACTCTAGCGGATTAGGTGGGTGAGTGATGATGATCACGTTTTTTTGTGACTAAGGTCATCGTTTGTGGCTTGCGCCATAAATAGGTTTGTTGTAGAAAATCACGTTTATGCCATTCTACCACAGCCTGGGTATAGTACCCGACAAACGACATATTGTAACCCGCCAACCTGACGGAAAGCTATACCAGGAGGAGCTGGTAGGTACGCAGGGTTTTGCGGGGTTATCTTCTCTGGTCTATCATCTGCATCCGCCTACATGTGTGCGCCAGAAGGGTGCTCCTTATTCTGTGCAGCCGGAGATAGCCATAGATAATGGTCTTAATGCCATGAGTTTTATGGGTGCTGATGTGCAGCCTGAGCAGGACTACCTGAAGAGCCGCAAGACGCTGCTGGTAAACGGGGCCATGCACATAGGGCTGGCCGCACCGCAATCATCGCCCGACTATTTTTATAAGAATGCGGATGCCGATGAAATGTTGTTCGTACACAAGGGTAGTGGCCGACTGGATACCATGTATGGCTCGCTCAACTTTAAGTATGGGGACTATATAGTGATACCGCGCGGTACGGTATATAAGATAGTGTTTGACACTGCCGATAATAAGCTTTTATACATAGAGTCTTTTGACCCGATATTTACGCCTCGCCGCTACAGGAACGACTTTGGTCAGTTGCTGGAACATTCTCCGTTCTGCGAGCGAGACATCAAGCGTCCGGAAAATCTGCAGACGATAGATGCGGAGGGAGAGTTTACGATCTTCATCAAAAAGAAGGGGCACATCTTCCCTTATGAGTATCTGTATCATCCGTTCGATGTAGCGGGATGGGATGGTTATCATTATCCTTATACGTTCTCGATCTTCAACTTCGAGCCTATAACTGGTCGCATACATATGCCGCCACCGGTGCACCAGACGTTCGAGAGCCGCAATTTTGTGGTGTGCTCTTTTGTGCCGCGCCTGTATGACTATCATCCGCTGGCCATACCTGCTCCTTATCACCACAGCAATATAGACAGTGATGAGATACTCTATTATGTGGATGGTGACTTTATGAGCCGCAACAATATAAAGGCGGGTCAGCTGACGCTGCACCCAGGTGGTATTCCGCATGGTCCGCACCCGGGCGCTATAGAGCGCAGCATAGGCGCCAAGGAGACGAAGGAACTGGCAGTAATGATTGATCCGTTCCAGCCTATGATGATCACCAAAGAGGCAATGAAGATAGATGTTCCCGACTATTACAAATCATGGTTAACAGCATAAAATAAGAGCAGCAATGACAACCACTCCCGATTTAAAAAACGTAACCAATTACAACTACGGCATTGAGAAGATCTTTGACAAGGCTCAGGATTTTTTGCCGATAAACGGTACTGACTATGTAGAGCTGTATGTGGGCAATGCCAAGCAGTCTGCACACTATTATAAAACGGCATTTGGTTTTCAGAGTCTGGCGTATGCCGGACTGGAAACGGGTGTAAGAGACAGGGTGTCTTATGTGCTGAAGCAGGATAAGATACGCTTGGTATTGACTACTCCGCTGACGGCTGAAGGGCCTATAGCAGAGCACATCAAGCAGCATGGCGATGGTGTGAAGGTGATAGCCTTGTGGGTAGATGATGCGCGCGACGCATTTGAGGCTACAACGCAGCGCGGGGCAAAGGTGTATTTTGAGCCGAAGGAAAGCACTGATGATAAGGGTACAGTGGTGACCGCAGGTATTCATACTTATGGCGAAACGGTACACATATTTGTAGAGCGCAGGAATTATAATGGTGTGTTCATGCCGGGTTATGAGGCATGGGAATCGGAATACAACCCTACGCCTACCGGGCTGAAGTATATAGACCATATGGTGGGCAATGTGGAGCTGGGCAGCATGAATGAATGGGCTTCGTTCTACGAGAAGATCATGGGCTTTGCCAATCTGGTGACGTTTGACGACAAGGACATATCTACGCAGTACACGGCATTGATGAGTAAGGTAATGACGAATGGTAATGGCCGTATCAAATTTCCTATCAATGAGCCGGCAATGGGGCTGAAGAAGTCGCAGGTGGAGGAATACCTGGATTTCTATGGTGGTCCGGGTTGCCAGCATATAGCTGTGGCAACGGATGATATAGTGTTCACCATCTCTGAGATGCGTAAGCGCGGTGTAGAGTTCTTGTATGTACCGGGTAGTTATTATGATACTGTAGAGCAACGTGTGGGTGATATATCGGAAGATATGAAGATACTGAAGAGCCTGGGTATAATGGTGGACAGGGATGAGGAAGGGTATCTGCTGCAGATATTTACCAAGCCGGTAGAAGACAGGCCTACGCTGTTCTTTGAGATCATACAGCGCAAGGGTGCCAGGTCTTTTGGTAAGGGCAACTTCCAGGCGCTATTCGAATCAATAGAAGCAGAACAGGCCAGAAGAGGAACGCTGTAAGCAATCATTCAAGAACGACTATCTACAAAATATATAGATAATGGAACAAGCACAAGAAACGCTCCTGCGGGAGTTTGAAGAAAAGATAGAATGTGGCTTTGCCATAGAGCCTAAAGACAAAATGCCTGCGGGATATCGCAAGCATCTGATCAGGCAGATGAGTCAGCATGCGCACTCTGAAGTAATAGGTATGCAGCCGGAAGGTAACTGGGTGACGCGAGCCCCAAGCCTGCGCGCCAAGCAGATATTGCTGGCCAAGATACAGGACGAGGGTGGTCACGGGCTGTATCTGTACAGCGCCGCAGAAACACTGGGTGTGAGCAGAGATGAGCTGATAGAGCAGTTGCACACAGGCAAGGCCAAGTACTCCAATATATTCAACTACCCGACATTGTCGTGGGCCGATATAGGTGCTATAGGCTGGCTGGTAGATGGTGCTGCCATAGTCAATCAGGTATCGTTGCAGCGCACGTCTTATGGTCCGTATAGCAGGGCTATGGTGCGTATCTGTAAGGAAGAGAGTTTTCATCAGCGCCAGGGTTATGAGATCATGGCCAAGATGATGGCGGGAACCGCAGACCAGAAGGCCATGGCACAGGATGCTATGAACCGCTGGTGGTGGCCGTCGCTGATGATGTTCGGTCCTCATGATAGTGACTCTCCGCATACAGGTGATGCATTCAGGTGGAAGATCAAGCGCCACTCTAATGATGAGCTGCGCCAGAAGTTCATAGACAAGACCGTGCAACAGGCCGAGGTGATAGGATTGACCATTCCGGATAAGGACCTTAAATGGAATGAAGCTAAGCAGTGCTATGACCATGGTGAGATCAACTGGGAAGAGTTTTACCGCGTGATAGGTGGCGATGGTCCGTGCAATAAGCAAAGGATGGAACACCACATAAGGGTACATAATGAGGGAGCATGGGTACGCGAGGCCGCAGAAGCTTATCGTGCCAAACAACAATATTCAAAGAACGCTTAAACATAACGAACATGACAGCAGATAATCAACTGGACGTATGGGAAGTATTTATGCAGAGTAAGCCCGGCGCCAACTATATACATGCAGGTAGCATACATGCATCGGACAAGCAGATGGCTTTGCAGAACGCTCGCGATACGTATAGCCGCCGCGGAGAGGGTACCAGCATATGGGTAGTGCCGTCATCGGCCATTGTTGCATCTAACCCCGAAGACAATGGTATGTTCTTCGATCCGGCCAACGATAAGATCTATCGCCACCCAACATTTTATGTAATGCCCGAGGGCGCAAAAGCAATTTAATATCATGACACAGCAACAAGCTTTATATAATTATGCACTAAGGCTGGGCGATAATTCTCTTATACTGTCTGCCCGTTTGTCTGAGTGGTGCAGTAATGCTCCTTTTCTTGAAGAGGACCTGGCACTGACCAATATGGCGCTGGACCTTATAGGTCGCGCGCAGGCCATGCTGAAGTATGCAGGAGAGGTGGAAGGTAAGGGCAGAACAGAAGACGATCTGGCCTACCGCCGTGGTGAGCGCGATTATTACAATCATCTGATCATGGAATTGCCGAACGGTGACTTTGCCTATACTATGGTCCGTCAATTGTTCGTATCTACTTACGAGTTGTTCTTCTTCGAAGAGTTGCAGAAGAGTACAGATGCTACATTGGCAGCTATTGCCGCTAAGACACTGAAGGAAGTGAAGTATCATCATCTGCACGCCAAGGATTGGGTAATAAGACTGGGTGATGGTACCGCAGAAAGTAATGCGCGTGTACAAAAGGCAGTGAATGCGCTGTGGATGTACACCGGTGAAATGTTTGAAATGGACCATGCGGATACGATGCTGTTAAAAGAGGGTATAGCTGTAAATACAGATAACCTGAAGCTTGGCTGGATACAGATGGTAACGCAGATACTGGCGCTGGCCAACATAGACCTGCCTGCCGATGGCTATATGCAGACCGGCGGTCGTAAGGGTATCCATACAGAATACCTGGGTCATATATTATCTGAGATGCAGTATTTACAACGCGCTTACCCCGATGCTACATGGTAATTCCACAATACAATAAAGAACAGGTATTTGACATACTTGCCACTATTCCCGATCCTGAAATACCGGTAGTGAATATACTGGAGATGGGAATGGTAAAGGATGTCATTATCAGTAATGATGGCTGTGAGGTCATCATTACACCAACATATAGCGGATGCCCGGCAGTGGGTATGATCACTGCCGACATTCGCAGTACGCTGGAAGCAAAAGGCGTAGCACCAACTACGGTAAAGCTGGTGTATGATCCGGCATGGACAACAGACTGGATGAGTGATGTTGCCAAGAAGAAGTTGAATGATTATGGTATAGCACCACCATTGCACTCTTCGTGCAACAATGAAATGCTGAGTAAGAATACAATACCGTGTCCGCACTGTGGCAGTGAGCGGACGCAGCTATTGAGTCGTTTTGGCTCTACGGCATGCAAAGCGCTTTACAGATGTGATGCCTGTCTTGAGCCGTTTGAATATTTTAAATGCCACTAAACAGTAGTAATGGAACACATAAAATTTGTTGCCAAAGATCAGCAGGAAAAACAATTTACCTCAGATCTGAGAAAGAATGTCAAACAATACTTTGAAGAAAACAACATCTCAATAAAAGGTGATTACCGTTTATACATCAAGACGGTGGTCATGATCGCTCTTTATCTGGTGCCCTTTATCGTTATGCTGGTCATGCCGGTTCCCTCATGGGTAGCGGCATTGCTGTGTGTGGTCATGGGTATAGGCGTTGCAGGTACGGGCATGGGTGTGATGCACGATGCGGTGCATGGCGCCTACTCCCACAAGGTGTGGGTGAATAAGTTGATGGGGGGCACTTTATATCTGCTGGGTAGTAATGTGCTTAACTGGAAACTGCAGCACAATGTATTTCATCATGCCTATACCAATGTGGGTGGTATTGATGAGGATATTGATACCAAAGGTCCTATACGCCTTGCAGAGCAGGCTCCGCTGAAGAAGATACATTACTATCAGCACATCTATGCATTCGCATTGTACGGGTTGCTCACTATCTCCAAGCTGTTCAAAGATTTTACTCAGCTGGCCCGTTATAATCGAGCAGGGGTAACCAAGAATTATATGGAGTCGCCGGCATGGGAGTATGCCAAGATGGTGCTGATAAAACTGGCCTATCTGATTGCAATCATAGGCCTGCCTATAGTCTTTACTTCCTTTACGTGGTGGCAGGTGGTACTGGGCTTCTTTATCATGCACTGGACAGCAGGGTTCATATTGAGTACTATCTTCCAGATGGCGCATGTAGTAGAAGGTGCCGATCAGCCGGTAGCGGATAAGGAAGGGCACATCAACCATGCATGGGCGGTACATGAGTTGCAGACAACATCAGACTTTGCCCGTAACAATAGTCTGGTCAACTGGTATGTTGGCGGGCTTAATTTTCAGATAGAGCATCATTTGTTCCCCAATATCAGCCACGTACACTACCGCAAGATATCTTACATCGTAGAGCGTACGGCCAAGCAATACGGCTTGAACTACAACCTTAAACCATCGTTCAGGGCCGCTATCAGATCTCATATCATCAAACTAAAAGAATTGGGTCGTCAACCCGTATATCAACATTAATATTTAAAACCTGAAGTCATGTTCATCCAACAGATCTATACCAATTGCCTGGCTCATGCAGCCTACTATATTGAGTCGGGCAATGAAGCCGCGGTGATCGATCCGCTGCGCGACTATAACCAATATGCGGCTATAGCTGAAGCCCGGGGCGCTACCATCAAGTATATCTTCGAAACACATTTTCATGCCGACTTCGTATCGGGGCATATTGACCTTGCTGAAAAGACTGGTGCTAATATTGTCTTTGGTCCGGGAGCGACACCTGCATACAAAGCTTACATAGCTGAAGATGGAGAGTTACTGCATCTCGGTAAGATCAAATTGGAGGTGTTGCATACGCCCGGTCATACGGTAGAGTCTATCTGTATATTGCTGCATGATGAGCAAGGACGCAAGCATGCTGTGTTCACAGGTGATACACTTTTTGCAGGCGATGTGGGCCGACCTGATCTGATGAGTGGTAACCACTCTAAAGAAGAACTGGCTGCAATGCTGTTCGACTCTTTGCAGACGAAGATCAAGACGTTGCCGGCCGATACGTTGGTATATCCGGGTCATGGTGCGGGTTCGGCCTGTGGTAAGAATATCAGCTCTAAGTCGTTCTCTACAATAGAAGATGAATTGGATGGCAACTATGCCATGCGCATAGATGATAAGGATGAATTCATTAAAGCGGTCACTGCCGATCTGCCTCATGTGCCGGGTTATTTCTTTACAGATGCCGGTATCAATAAGAAGGGGTATAAGCCATTTGATGAAGTGATAGCAGAAGCATTGGTGCCGCTATCTATGCAGCAATTTTCTGAACTGCATCATGCGGGCGCAATAATACTGGATACACGCGGTCCTATGGTGTTTGCCAAAGGTTGTATTCCCGGTGCCATCAATATAGGCCTTACCGGCGATTTCGCGGTGTGGGTAGGTACATTGATCACTCCCGGTGCCGATATTGTGTTGGTTGCCGAACCGGGAAAAGAAAAAGAAGCAATAGAGCGACTGGCAAGGATAGGGTACGAGAGTGTAAAGGGTTATTTACAGAACGGTATGACCGATTGGTTGGCTACCGACAAATATTGCGATCGTATCACTACCTACACAGGTAAGGAATGTGAATCATTGTTAGACAGCACCAGTTATCAACTGCTGGATGTGCGTAACCGCAGGGAAGTGGCCCGCCACAGAATGATAGGCGCTACCCACATACCGCTGAATGAACTCAAGGCTAAAATGAGTACACTGAACAAACAAGCTAATTGGCTGATCTATTGTGCCGGAGGTTACAGGGCTATGATAGCAGCATCACTGCTGCGCTCAGAAGGTTTTGAGCACATTGCCAGTGTAGAAGGCGGTATACAGGAAATATTGAGCACCGCACCACAATTGGTAGAGATGCCCGATAATGATACTGAATAGAATGTCAGATCAACTAACATAAAATTGAACGTCCCGAAGACCATTGATCTTCGGGACGTTCAATTGAGTTAACGGCGCAAGCAAAGCTTAGTCGTTGTAGGTGCGAGGTACTTTGGGGTCTGTGATGATGATGTAGTCGCCAATTTTTTTGTACTTGCTCCAGTCTATCTTAGGGAATGCATCGTCGGAAGAGGTAGAGACGATCATTCTTTTGAGTTTAGGATTGTAATTGAGCAGTTGTGTGGCAACCGCAAAGCCTTCATCGCTATGGAATTTACCATTTACCTGCATGATCTTTTTGAGCTTGTACTTCTTCTTGTACTGAGCAATAGAATATGCCATAGTAGCATCCCACAGCGACTGTGCAACCACCAGGTCGAAGCCGCCCATAGATGGTGGTGGAGCAGGTTTGGTGCTGTCTGTTGTTGTTCCGGTAGCATGCTCACTTACTCCGGTCAGTTTCTCCAGATATTTACCTTTGGCTACCGCATAGGGTAGAGGTGCTATATTGTCTTTAGACAATGCAGGCAGGTCTTTAAGGAATTCCTGTCCTTTACGGCCGGCAAGATTGGCATAGCGGGAAGGCGCATTTGCGCAGACCACATCTATCTGATTCTCTTTGGCAAATTCGATCATAGGCTTATAGTCTCTGTAGTTGCTCCAGGCACGTGCATCTTTAACGAAGTGTTTCTCTTTAATGAACCCTTTGAGGTATTCATTCATAATCGGCTGCACATCGCGGTCGAACATTTCCATAGATAGCGCGAGGTCATCTCCGTATTTGTCATAGAGTAGCGCGAACAATGTTTTTTCGAGGTAGTGTGTTACACTGTCGTTATGTTCTTCGCCAAAGAGAAGGATATCGAAGTTGATGAGGTCTTCAGCCACAACATTCAATGGCACTTCTTTATCCAGTTTTACTGAATAGATACGGTAGTTGGCATCAGATAGTTGTGCTTTCGCAGAAAATACCAGTGGTAAAAGTAAGAGGAATAGCCAATGCTTTTTCATTGCTGTGGTTTTGGTAAAGCTACTATTTTTTTGAAATGTTGCGGAATTGCTCTGCCGCAAAAAAGCCCCATCGAGAGATGGGGCTGAGTATTGTTATTGTTGGTTGTCTTATGATTTGGCCAGTGAGCCTTTAAGGAAGTCGATCACTTTTACTTCTGTTGCATCCAGTTCGCGCATATCTGCGAGGATAACTGAAACCCAGTCTGTAAGGTGAATAAGGTAAAATGCCTTCTCCCAGTAAGATTTACCCTGAGAGTAGATCTCAATGATATTCGGAGTGTATTTTTTGAATACCTTTTTGTTGATCTCCATTCTTGTCTGTACACGCTCAAAGTCGTCATCATTACGCAGCAAGATCACTACTTTGTCTTTAGCATCATCTCTCCACCCTACCAGTTCATTGTGGTTCATTTCGGGGATAGCACCATGCCAGCAAAGCATTTTACTGTTCTCATTGAGCTGCTGACGGAAACGGATAGCAACACCTTCGTAAGTAGATGCAGAGTAGATGATAGGCAGCTTACCAAATATCTTCTTGGCAACAGCGTTCGCTTTTTTCTGTATATCTTTTTCTGCAGCCTTCATTTCCTTGATAGTTGCAGTGATGTCCTTTTCGAATTTATTGTCAATCAGGCCGAAGTGGTTGAGTGTATAGAGTATCTGGATCAGAGAATAGCCCAGACAAGCGCGCGGCGGCATGCCAGCCGGAACCAATATGCAATCAAGCCCTTTTTTCTTTGCTATCTCTGCTATCTTGCCACCTGAAGTGATGCAGATAACGGTCGATTTCATTTTGATGGCATGATTCAATGCATCAACAGTTTCTTCGGTGTTGCCTGAATATGAGCAAACTACAACCAGCGTATTCTTTCCAACAAAAGAAGGAAGGAAATAATCTTTATTAACAACAAAAGGTACTTTCAGCTTGTCGAAAACGAAATTCTGGACGATGGAGGCACCGATGCCACTACCACCCAAGCCGGTAACAACAACGTTAGCAAATTCGGCTACGGGTGTAACAAAACGATGACTTTTACCTATTATTAACCCTTCCTGTAGTTGGGTAGAAAATTCGTGTACTAACTTTTTCATGCTACATTTATCGTTTTAATGTCCAAACATAGTGAAATTGGTATAAAGGGAGAACAATTAGCAGAAGAGTTTTTGCTAAATAAAGGTTATAGTATCCTTGAAAGGAATTGGCGGAGTGGCAGAAATGAGATAGATATTATAGCATTTAAGGATAAGATGCTTGTAATAGCGGAGGTGAAAACAAGATCTGTAACTATGTTCGGGTACCCTGAAGAAGCTGTGACCGTGCGCAAGCAACAGCATCTGAAGGCATGCGCAGAGGCTTATGTACTCCTGCATCCGGAGTATATGTATGTGCGTTTCGATATTATCAGCGTGATGCTAAAAGGAGGCGCTGTACAGGAGATAGTACATTTTGAAGAAGCGTTTTATTAATATAATAATAATATTTGGAGGCGCTCAGAAATGGTGATGTGTGTAGGTAATGATAATTTGATCTAATTTTATAGGCTACGTAAAAAATAAAAGATGAAAAAAATATTTACTTGTCTGATATTAAGTTGTTTGATAGGATCTGCAGTTCAGGCACAGGAGAGGAGGGCGCCTAAGTTATCTGCTCCTACCAGACATTACCTGTCTGTATCGCGTAAGTCAAGCGGTAACGATGGCATAGTGCCCGACTACGTGTATAAAGTGATCAATAACCAATATTACATCAGTGCAATGGTGAAGATGCGCAGTGGTGCAGATGCCTCTGCATTGGATGCGCTTGGTGTATATGTTGGCACTCGGGCAGGTTCTATATGGACTACACAGGTGCCTGTGAACAAGGTAGAGGAATTTACAAAGCTATCTGCGATAGAGTATATAGAGCTGGACGCACCAATATATCCTACGTTGGACTCAGCAAGAAAGCTGACAAGGGCTGATTCTGCTCAGAAGGGCATCTATCTTCCGTTTCCTATGACCGGTAAAAATGTGGTGACAGGTATCATAGACGCTGGGTTTGATTACAACCATACTACATTCTACGATACTACCCGCAGCGGATACAGGATAAAGAAAATATGGGCGCAGAAAAATACAGGTACTCCACCGGCAGGATATGCATATGGCAGGGAAATGACCGATACCAATGTTATGCGTGCCGTAGGATATGATACTGCAATAACTTCACATGGTACCCATGTTGCGGGTATTACCGCAGGGTCGGGGTATGATGGAACGGGAAGCGCACGATATAGAGGTATGGCGTATGAAAGTGATATTGTATTGGTAGCGATCATGCCTGCACCTTCACAATGGATCAATACAGGTGTTTCTGATATAGTGGATGGTGTGAATTATATATTTAGCTATGCTACAACTGTAAGTAAGCCCGCAGTTGTAAATTTGAGCTGGGGCAGCACATTGGGGCCGCATGACGGCACCTCATTATTCAGTCAGGCTGTAGATATACTTACAGGCCCGGGAAGAATATTTGTTTGTGCGGCAGGAAATAATGCACAGGATACGGTGCATTTAGAAAAAACATTCGCATTCACTGATACGCTGGTGCATACGTTTGTCAACTTCTCACCTTATCTTGATACGGCCCATCAGATGACCTATGTAGATGTATGGGGCGAACCGGGACAGACCTTTTGTTTGGGGGCGCGATTGTTCAACGGATCTGCAGCAATAGACTCCACCGGTTTTATTTGTCTTTCCGCTGATTCTACCTATGATATGCATATGATCGGCAGTAACGGAGATACCTGTTTCGTAAGCATTACTACTGCACCTTTGGAGTTTAACGGCAGACCACATGCGTATGTGTATTTTCATAGTAAAGTTCATGACGCTATTTGCCTGAGTGCGATGGGGCAGAGCGGGACCAGGATCAATATGTGGGAAGGATTTCTCATTCCTCCTACAGGATATTACGGTTCTCTGACCAGCCACGGATTTCCATGGGCAGTAACAGGAGATGTAAATATGACCGTTTCTGACATTGGCTCAACAAGGTCTGCGATAACAGTAGCCGCATATAATACCAAGGTGAGCTTCAAAAATATTTCAGGAGCTACCTATAGTTATACAGGAGCAGTAAGGGGTAAACTGTCTTCATTTTCCAGTCACGGGCCAACCCTTGATAACCGTATCAAGCCGGATATTGCAGCGCCGGGTCTTGGTGTAGTGTCTGCCGTAAGTTCATACGATCCTTCGTTCTCGTCGGGCGGAAGTGAATATACCAGCACCATCAGTGCCCATTTGGATGCTATAAGTGGCAGAACCTACAGTTATGCGATACTTGGTGGTACATCAATGGCATCGCCTTGCGTGTCGGGCATTGTAGCAATGATGTTACAATATAGTCCTACACTCAGTCCTGATTCTGTAAAGTCGCTTATCAACATCAATGCGATCAAGGATACATTTACGAGTGTAACATTGCCTGCCACAGGTACCAATCTGTGGGGACATGGAAAAATAAACGCTTACAGAACGCTGCGCTACATGGTAGGTAACCTGAGTGTTGCTCAGCAAGGCATTGACCCTATGGATTGTATCTTGTATCCTAATCCGGGTACGGGTAATTTTACATTGAGTTTTACCGGAAAAGCTTCAGAAGCGCTGACAATAAGCGTATTTGATATTACAGGTAAAATGGTGACCTTCCAGAGCTGGAATGTGAATGCGGGAACTAACAGTAAAGAGCTGAACCTCACACAATTGGCCAAGGGTATTTACTTCACCAAGGTGAATTCGTTGACGGGTCATATTGTGATCAAGACAATCATAGAATAATATTAGGTTGAATATCAATAATTTAAGCGTTCTGCAAGCCATTGCAGAACGCTTTTTTCATTTAGTGGTGAATTAGAAGAAATATATTCTCTCAGCATAAGTATAAAACTTAGAGAAGTAAATTTATTTGCTACTTTTGCCAAAATTTTACAAGCATTGCGTAGTTGGTGGTGGAAAATATTGAGCGGGCTGCTGGTGGGTTATACCATCATTGGAGGGTTGTTGATGCCTGTGCCCCGGCTGGATATACTTAATGAGACTATCCGCAATCTGTATTTTCATGTGCCGATGTGGTTCACAATGATCGTGTTGTTTGGCGGAGCATTCTTTTATTCGATCAAATACCTGAGTTCGGGTAATCTCAAGGATGACATTTTTGCTGTTCAGCTTACCAATACCGGAATCTTCTTCAGTATATTGGGTATGCTAACCGGAATGGAGTGGGCGCAATATACCTGGGGCGAGGCATGGAGCAATGACCCTAAGCAACTAGGTACTGCACTGTGCATGCTTATTTATTTTGCATATTCTATACTGCGTAACGGGATAAAAGATGATGAAAAGAAGGCCAAGATAAGTGCCGTATATAACATATTTGCATTTGCGATGATGATACCACTGATCTTCATATTGCCGAGGATGGTAGATTCATTACATCCGGGAAATGGCGGTAATCCGGGCTTCAAGCCATATGACCTTAACAGCAGAATGCGCTTAGTTTTTTATCCTGCGGTGATAGGTTGGGTGTTGACAGGCTGTTGGATAGCCAGTTTGAAAACCAGAGTTGGCCTTATCCGATTCTACAAGGAGGAGAAGGCATTACAATCGGACTTTGAAAAATAGATGAAAATGAGAGCAAAATATGCACTGGTAACTATCTTAGTGTTACTGATAACTACAACTATTGCACAGGCGCAGACAGAAATGGCAGATACAATGCGTTCGAACGGCAAAATATATGTTGTTGTTGCGGTATTAGCTACTATATTTGCGGGGATTTTTGCTTATTTGATATATCTGGACAAGAAAATTACAAAAGCAGAAAGGAGTTAAATAAATAGTATTCATTAATTTAAAAAACAAATAAGGTGGAAAATCAAGGTCACTACAGTTTTTTTCAGGGCGTAGAACGCAACTTTGATAAGGCGGCCAAATATACACGCTTTGAGGCGGGTATTCTGGAGCAGATCAAGGCTTGTAATTCAGTTTACCGTATGAAATTCCCGGTAAGAATAGGCGATAACATAGAAGTTATTGAAGCTTACCGTGTACAGCACTCTCACCATAAGCTGCCTTGTAAAGGTGGTATCCGTTACAGCATGGATGTAAATCAGGACGAAGTGATGGCACTTGCCGCACTGATGACTTACAAGTGTGCGATAGTAAACGTACCATTTGGTGGTGGTAAGGGTGGTATCCGTATTGACCCTAAGAAATATACAACATTCGAGCTGGAAAAAATCACCCGTCGTTATGCTTCTGAATTAGTGAAGAAGAATTTCATCGGACCTGGTATAGACGTTCCTGCACCAGACTACGGTACAGGATCACGTGAAATGAGCTGGATAGTAGATACTTATGCTTCATTGAAGCCGGGTGAAGTAGATGCATTGGCATGTATCACAGGTAAGCCAGTTACCCAGGGTGGTGTACGTGGCCGTACTGAAGCTACAGGTCTTGGTATCTATTATGGTGTTCGCGAGGCTGTAAGCATCGAAGAGGACATGACAAGACTTGGTCTTACAACCGGTATCAAGGGTAAGAAAGTGATCGTACAGGGAATGGGTAACGTGGGCTACCACGCTGCAAAGTTCTTCTACGATAACGGAGCTTTGATAGTAGGTCTTGCTGAATACGAAGGAGGTATCTACAATGAAGCAGGTCTGAATCTTTATGAAGTGGTGAACCACCGTAAGGCTACAGGCAGCATCCTTAATTTCCCTGGTGCAACTAATATGGCTACAAGTGCAACTACACTTGAAATGCCTTGCGATATCCTGATCCCTTCAGCATTGGAGAATGTGATCAACGGAACGAACGCAGACCGCATACAGGCGAAAATAATAGGTGAAGGTGCCAACGGACCGTTGACTCCTGAAGCTGATGAAATACTTGGTGCAAAGGGAGTAATGATCATACCTGACATGTACCTGAATGCAGGTGGTGTTACAGTATCTTACTTCGAGTGGTTGAAGAACCTGAGTCACGTTCGTTTTGGCCGTATGGACAAGCGTTTCAGTGAGAACCAGAACACTTCAATACTGAGCGCAGTAGAAAACCTGACCGGTAAGAAAGCAACAGATACAGAGCGTAAGCAAATATTGCATGGCCCTGATGAAGCTGACCTGGTTTACTCTGGTCTTGAAGATACAATGATCAGCTCTTACCATGAGATCCATGATGAGTGGGTTCGCCTTGAACGCAAGGTAGATATGCGTACTGCGGCATTCGTAGTAGCTATCAATAAGGTTGGTGTATCTTACGAAGAACTGGGTATCTTCCCATAATAGTTATTTACTTAATAATACGGAAATGGACTGCTATATGGCAGTCCATTTCTTTTTTGTTAACTATAATGTTCGCTTTTGCCAAGATCTTTTTTTTCTTTTTTGGAGTGAGTCATAAAGCAGGGAATGTAATGGAATGTTTAGGCCTGGTATTTGGCCAATTCTTGCCTTAGTGCTTCTATATTCTTTACTCCTACAAGGGTAAGCGGCTTACTATTTTGTGTGCTATTGACCAGTATCTCTTTATCCAGTGGAATAACTGTGATCACAGACCACAGATCATGTTTATATTCAAGGTAGTCAGGAAATTGCTGAAGGGCTTGTGCCTCTTGGGCGGAATAAATGTGGACAATGGCCTTGTAGTTGCCTGCTCTAGATAGATCAGTGGGAATAGAGGTGAATGTGAGATGTTCCTTTAGTCGTTTGTATGTGAACCTGATGGCGAAGATGGAGCTAAAGCAAAATATACCGGAGATCACCCAGTAAAGAAATGGGGAGGTGCCATTGGAGCGCACGGAAGATACCAGAACAAGAGCTCCCAGAAGTCCAAATACAATTTGCGGTAAAAAAGCCAGCAGATCCCATTTATCGCGCATGGTCCTGTGTCTCTTTTTAGTGCTGATGATGTATTGCAGTTCTTCGTTAGTCATAGTCGGGATGCTTTTTTATCCCTGATAAAAGCAGTGGCGGCAGCGAGGTTCGTAAATATTCTTTTCTCCCAGTAATACCTGGTCATCGATCTTGGGAATGCGATAGGAGTAATTGGCAATATCACCGCATTTAACGCATATCGCATGTAGTTTGGTAACGTACTCTGCGCGAGACATCAATGCGGGCATAGGGCCAAAGGGATTGCCCATATAATCCATGTCGAGGCCGGCTACGATAACACGAACGCCATTGAGTGCCAGTTTTTCGGCTACTTCAACGATCTCGGGATTAAAGAACTGAGCTTCGTCAATACCAACGACATCTACGCCTGAGGCCAGGAGCAAAATGTTGAACGGACTGTCTATGGGGGTAGATCGTACCCTAGATGAGTCGTGGGAAACAATGTCTTCGGGGTGATAGCGAGTATCGACAGCCGGTTTAAAAATTTCTGCACGTTGACCTGCGATGTCAACACGTTTCAGTCTTCTGATCAATTCTTCGGTCTTGCCTGAGAACATGCTGCCGGCGATGACCTCAATCCAGCCTTTCTTTTTATTTCCTGAGTATGGTTCGATGAACATAGTAAACGCTGTAAAACGGACCTGAAATGGAACGGCCCGACGGTAAAAGTAAAAACTTAACAGTAAATTATTGTGGTAGTTTTTACATTATTTATCCCCAAAAAGAAGGTGGGATCTATTGCAGTAAAATGTTATCTATTAACCTTATTTCACCGATCCTGGCAGCGATGAGTGCAACCATAGGAGTGTTGTTCTCATAATTGTTGAGCAACCTGAGATCGTTAGCATCAGCAAGAGCTACATATTCAGTAATAAAACCTTTTGCGGTGAGCAGATCGTTACATTCTTTTTGAACAATAGAGAAATCTCCGGCAGTTTTTTTGGTCTGAATAGAGATGAGGCATTGGTATAATAAGGCGGCAAGTGCGCGTTGAGGCTCGGTAAGTCTTCTGTTCCTGGAACTCATCGCAAGGCCGTCCTGCTCTCTTAAAGTAGGAGAAATGACAATATTTAATGCTGAAAGACCAAGAATTTCTTTTAATTTTTTAATGACCATGCACTGCTGGTAGTCCTTTTGTCCGAGGTAAAGGGAATGAGGTCTTACTATGTCGAGTAGGCGGCCTACTATCTGTCCGACACCCTTAAAATGTCCAGGTCTGTTTGCCCCTTCGAGTATGGTGTCGAGATAGCCGAAATCGTAGGTTTTCATCTTGTCGGTCCCGTCAGGATACATTTCATCTACAGAGGGGAGGAAAAGCACGTCGCAGCCCGCCTGTAGCAGCATTTCGATGTCAGCGTCAGTAGAAACCGGGTATTTCTCGTAATCTTTTTTGTCGTTGAATTGAGTGGGGTTGAGGAATATGCTGCATACGGTGAACATACCCTCATTGCGAGCATTATTGATGAGGCTGATGTGGCCGGAATGAAGCGCTCCCATAGTGGGAATAAAGCCGATATTAAAATTATTTTCAACCTTAATATTTAGAAAATTCCTTAACTGCGCAGCCTCCTTAAAGATCACCATGTTATTTTTTTTAATTAGAAACGAGTGCAAATTACGGTTGCAATTCAATATTTTCGTAATTTTGCAGACTATTTGTTATTTATTAATAATTAATCTAACGAATGTCAGCAGACACAAAGAAGCGTG
>CANFKE010000006.1 GCA_947447465.1 Chitinophagaceae bacterium
GGGGAACTTATATTGTGCAAGACTGAAAAGAGGTGAGCTCAGTAAAACAACTGTAAAACAAATTTTCAGACTTTTGAACAACTTCATATATTTACCTTTAGGGTTGTAAAAATATAAAAAGCAACCAAAAAAACCATTATTTTATTAATGAATATGGTTTTTAGCATCTGAGCCCATGATAAATCCGCAGTTATACTTTGCCGATACCGACAAAAAGGGCAGGGGAGTATTCACAAAAGTAGCTCTGGAGGCTGATCTCATAATAGAATCATCGCCGGTAATCGTAATGAGTAATGAAGACAGGCAGAAGCTTGACCAGACCCTGCTTCATGATTATATTTTTGAATGGCAGCCGGATGGAGCCAAAATGTGCTGTATGGCCCTCGGATGGGTACCGCTCTACAATCACTCATATGCGTCTAATTGCGAATACTTCATGGATTATGACAATAATACCATGTATATACAAACCGCACGCGAAATAGCCGCCGGCGAAGAACTGACCATCAACTACAACGGAGATTGGAATAATGAGGAAAAAGTATGGTTTGACGTTAGCTAAGCAGATAGTAGAAAGCCCAGGATATTCTGTCTCCAGAGGAAATTATATATACAACAAGCTCGAAGTATCTGCCATTTGCTCCGGACCATCTACTCACTCAATTCTATAAACCGGATAGCGCATATAGCCGGGCTCCATATATTGTGAGTGGCGATAGATGAAATCTAACTGAGCGGCACCGTTCTTGGCAAATGCGGTATCAGTAGTCTTTTTTACCTGTAGTTCATGCGCCAGGAAGACATCTTCTTTAAGCATTTCCGCAGCCCGGTCTTCAAAAACATAGTCGCTGAAATATTCTTTTTGCTGAAGGATGCCGTCAAAGAAATTCCAGGCAAAAAAGCCATCAGGGGCTTCCGGTTCCAGCGTTTCGACTATGTATCTTTTAGCTGCCTGTCCTGTAAGAACGATACAGTCTCCCTTCCTGAATTTCATAGTAATGTTGCCGGTACTTGTGCGAATATTCTTATGCAGGTAATGGCTTTCATATGCTTTGGGAGTGGTCTCGTAGCTTTCAATTTTGTATGCGGTAACAGTTATGGTAGTATCACGGTTCAGACGATCTATTCGGATGTGAGCACTATCCAGCAAATTGATAACATTGGTCCATGCAGCGGGTATTAGGTAGGCATAGGGTACAGTAACCGTTTTTGAGGCAATATAATGGTCGTAGAAAGGAACCTCTCGCTTAAATGGTCTGTTATGATCGTAATATAATCTTGGCAGACCGGATACTTCGCTCGGTTTGTAGGCAGCTTCATACCCCTTGAAGTTGATCTTGTCAAACCTTGTTGTATCTATCTTCCAGTCAATGGCCAGCTCTTTGGCGCTCATCAGTTCATTGTAGTCTGTATTGCGCACTTTTTTTATTTCAGTTGCGTTAACTGATGCTTCCTTTATCACACACTTCATCAGCTCATAAGTAGCCATTACCCTGTCTTTGAAGGGCTTCAACATATGTGTTTCGGGTACATAGGCAATGGTCTGAAACAAGGCAGCATAGCCACTTGCAAAACGAGGTGGTTCTATAAATTCGCGCCAGCCATTTACAGGCGTATTGTCAAAGTCATTGACATAGGGCACCAGATCATATCCAGCGGCTTTCATGTCTCTATAGATCAATGGAGTAAATGTGTGGTACATGAAGTCGCCTGTTTTTCCGCCCAGTTTGTTATGTTGTGTAGGTAGTAAGGTCATTACATGTTGGTAGTCGGCACCATCGCTTACGTGGTTATCAATAAAGATATCAGGGTGTAGTTCACTAAATGCTTTTTCTATACTGCGTGTTTCAGCTGCATCGCATTTTATAAAGTCTCGGTTCAGGTCAAGGTTCTTACCATTGCCCCGAAAACCATAGGCTTCCGGTCCATTCTGGTTGGCGCGGCTATAACTGCTCCTGTTCACAAAGCCGCCGATATTGTACACAGGTATTACCATCAGTACTACATTATCGGGTATCAGTATTTTCCCTTCAGCAGCATCTCGCAGCAGCATCATGGAGGCATCTACGCCATCCGGTTCACCCGCGTGAATGCCGTTGTTGATGAAGATGAGTATTTTATCACCGTGGGTGTTGTTGCTGTAGGTTACTTTGTTCAGTGGGTATCCTCCATCGGCAGTGCCTATTCTGCTTACAGATATTTTGTTGCTGTAGCTATCCAGTGCTTTATAGAATTCGATCGCTTCCTCCCATGTAGCAGACTGTTTACCGTTGCTCCTTTCGAAGGGAGTTGAGAGTCCGCTCTTTTTATTTTGCCCCATACAGAAGACACTCTGAAGGGTCAATGAAAGGACGATGAGTAAAGCAGATTTGCGCATAGCTTTGATTTTGGAGTGCCAAAATAGTCAATTTTGGTCTTGGGCAATGGTAAAGATGCCAAAGGTTAAAGCGTACTTAAAATGATGTCATACTATTTAACGACCTTTACACTTTATTATATTTGTTCTGCATGAAAAGAATATTTCCCCTAATTGTTGTACTCATATCGCTATCTGTGATCGGTATCCTGTTCATCCAGATGTCATGGATACAAAATGCTTTTGCACTGAAGCATGATGAGTTTGAGCGCGGCGTAGAGAGCTCACTAGTGAAGATCCGCGAAGGACTTTACAGTAAATACCTCATGAAGAGCGGCGAAAATTTTTTCAATGAAGAAAGTAAAGAAAACAAACTGCGCAATGAGTTTGCCGTGTTGGGTAACTTCACCAATGAAGAGCTGAAAGAGATCATAGACAAGTCTTTGGAACAAAACAATATCAAATACAAGTACGAATATGGTGTCACCAATATCTTTACCAATACCATCTTTCAGTCAGACGGGTTTAAGGTAACAGACATGCGTTTGAGCCACAACATAGAGCTGGCGCCGAAAGACGCGATACACGGAAAAGAGACACTATGGTTGTATATCAGAGAAAATAAGAATCAGGTAATAGGAGAAATGTGGTGGATGATCGTTGCCTCAATAGTGTTTACCTGTATCATCATCCTTGCATTTGCACTAACAGTTCGTACACTATTGAATCAGAAAAACATATCAGAGATAAAGTCTGACTTTATCAATAACATGACCCACGAGCTGAAGACCCCGCTGGCAACCATTTCTTTGGCCATTGATGCGCTTACCAATGAAAAGGTGATACATGATACAGACAAGATAAAGCTGTATAGCGGCATGATAAAGGAAGAGAACAAGCGCATGAACAAGCAGGTAGAGAAGATATTGCAGGCAGCGCGTTTGGAAAAGGAAGAGTTGAAGCTCAATCTGCAGGAGCTGGATGTAAGACAGGTGATCAATAAGGTGACCGATAATCTTGCGCTGCAGATACAAGAGAAGAATGGTGCACTGAACCTGAAGCTAAATGCTACCAATAACAAGATAGAGGCAGATGAGGTGCATTTTTCCAACATTATCTTTAACCTGCTGGACAATGCAATGAAGTACTCTACGAAGGCGCCATACATAGAAGTTGAAACGCTGAACACCAGTACCGGCGCGCTTGCCATTAAGATCAAAGACAATGGTATTGGTATGGATAAAGAGACACAATCGCGCATATTTGAGCGCTTTTTCAGAGCGCATACCGGTAATCTGCACAATGTAAAAGGCTTTGGATTGGGCCTTAGTTATGTAAAAGCCATTGTTGATGCACATGATGGTAAAATAAGAGTGGAAAGCGCACCGGGCAAGGGTAGTACTTTTACACTTACATTTCCTGTGAAGGAATAGTCGGTAGCGGATAAGTAAAACATTATAGCTGTTGTCGATCAACTTTATAGGATTAAAGAATAATGTTGAATTTCTACTTTGTTTACTTTTGTGAAGTAATAATTAAACAAAATGTTTTTCATAATCGGGAATAAGTCGGGATGAAGATTGTTAGATAAGTGTCATTTTTTATTTTTTTGGTGACAATAAAATGACATTGTAAAAATAAAAATTAGTAAAAAAGGGCTGAAAGCCGCGCCAATACTGACAAAAATTTTTTCAGAAATGTGTTTTAAGTTTCAGCATTGTGTTGTAGTTTTGCCCTCGCTTCAATATAAAGGAAAGTTAATTTTCAAATTTATACACGTGCCAGAATCAATATTGCAACTGTTTCGTATATGCTCCCGTACTGCTTTCGCAGTAATATGCGCTCTAATTCTGTTTGGTAACACAGCCACTGCTGCTCCTGACGGTAAAGCTTTATTCCAGTCAAATTGTGCTTCATGTCACAATCCTTTGAAAGATGCAACGGGTCCTGCATTGAAGGGTATCAGTGCTACCTTCCCTAGTAAGGAGTGGGGCTATAGCTGGATCCACAACTCATCAGCCCTTATTGCAAGCGGCGATAAGGATGCGGTAGCCATCTACAACAAGTATAACAAGACGCAGATGACGTCTTTCCCTCAGTTGAAGAACGAGGAGATCGATGCGATCCTTGCGTATGTAAATGACTACAAGGCTCCGGAAGGTCCTAAAAAAGATGATGGTGCAGCAAAGACCGAGACTTCTGATGGTAATGGTTACCTGTATGTGATCATCACTTTGTCATTGCTTGTACTTGTAGTTATCCTTTGGAAAGCCAACCAGGCATTGAGCCGCGCTGCAAATGATAAGGAAGGTATCCCTAACGAAAAAGAAGTTCCTCTCTACAGAAATAAAGTGGTTATCGCGATGGTTGCTATCGTAGCATTCATCATGGCGGGTTACTGGTTAGTGAACGGCGCTATCAACGAAGGCCGCCAGCAGAACTACCGTCCTATGCAACCGATCTTCTACTCACACAAAGTTCACGCAGGTATCAATCAGATCAACTGTCTTTACTGTCACTCTGGTGCTGAAAAGAGCCGTCACGGTATGATCCCTTCAACCAATGTATGTATGAACTGTCACAAGCAGATCAACGAATACACCGGCGAAAAGGATATGCCATTGAAGACAGCAGAAGGTAAGGCGATCAACGGTACTGAAGAGATCAAGAAGTTGTATGAATACGCAGGATGGGATCCTGTAGCTAAGAAGTACAAGTTGAATGCAGATGGCAGCATCGCAGCAACACCGGTAAAGTGGGTAAAGATCCACAACCTACCTGACCACGTTTACTTCAACCACTCACAGCACGTGAAGGTAGGTAAGATACAGTGTCAGCGTTGCCACGGCCAGATCACTGAAATGGATGAAGTTTATCAGTTCGCTCCATTGTCAATGGGTTGGTGCATCAACTGTCACCGTCAGACACAGGTTCAGTTCGACAATGATTACTACAGCATTTTTGCTAAGTATCGTGAAGAGATCAAGTCTGGCAAGCGCACAGGTGTAACCGTTGAAGAAATAGGCGGTTTAGAGTGCCAGAAGTGCCACTACTAATTTAGATTTTTGAATACGCATAATAATAGTTGGTAAGATACAGGTATAGAATTTACTGATTTTGCTGATCTTAAGTTTTGACTTTTGAATTTTGAATAAATATATGTCTCAAAAACAATATTGGACGGGTCTGGAAGAGTTGAATAATCCTGCTGCTCATCAGGAAATGGCACAAAACGAGTTCAAGGAAGAACTTCCGTTCGACCTTAGTGACACTGTTCTTGGTGCATCTACTCCCCGCCGCGATTTTTTGAAGTTCCTGGGTTTCAGTACTCTTGCCGCTACAGTGGTATCGAGTTGCGAAATGCCGGTGCGTAGAGCTATTCCTTATGCTATCAAGCCTGAGGATATCACGCCTGGTGTGCCTAACTATTATGCATCTACGTTCGTTGACGGTGGCGATTACTGCGCTGTTATCATCAAGACGCGTGATGGTCGTCCTATCAAGGTAGAAGGTAATGAAATGTCTTCTATCACTAAGGGTGGAACATCTGCAAGAGTACAGGCTTCTGTATTGAACCTGTATGATAAAGCTCGTCTGCGTTTCCCTGGTTCTCCTGCTGTTGACGGTAAGGGAATGAAGAACGTAGAATCAACATTTGAAGCTATTGACAAGATGATAAAGGAAGGCATCGGATCTAAGCCGGGCTACCTTTTGACCAATTCAATACTCAGTCCTTCTACAAAAGAAGTGATCGCTCAGTTCCTTGCTAAGTATCCTAATGTAAAGCATGTTGTTTATGATGCAATATCATATTCAGGTATGCTGCAGGCCAATGAAGCAAGCTACGGCAAGCGTACATTACCTACTTACCATTTCGATAAGGCACAGACCATCGTCAGTCTTGGTGCTGACTTCCTGGGTACATGGTTATCACCTGTTGAATTTGCAAAATCTTATGCGAAAGGCCGTAAGGTAAGCGCTAAGAACTTTAAGATATCAAGACACTACCAGATAGAAGCTAACCACACTATTACAGGTGCAGCAGCAGATAGCAGAGCTACTTGCCGTCCGTCTGAAATGGGTCTGGTGGCTACCGCACTTTACAACGAAGTGACAGGTGGTGCTAAAGTACAATTACCAAGCGCTAAGCTTACTGAAATGGTAGCTAAAGCTGCTGCTGACCTGAAGAAGGGCAACGGTATGGTAGTTTGCGGTTCTAACGACGTTAATGTTCAGATCGTTATCAATGCGATCAATGATAAAATAGGTGCTAACGGCACTACAGTTAACTGGACATCTACCAGCAATTTAAGGCAAGGTATTGACAGTGAAATGGTAGCGCTTACTGAGGCTATGGCAGCAGGACAGGTTGGTTCTATCTTCATACACGGTGCAAACCCGGTTTATGAATACTTTGATGGTAAGAAATTTGCTGATGGCCTTGCAAAGGTGCCATTGACAGTTTCTTTCGCAGAGCGCATGGACGAGACCGCACAGAAATGTAAGTACATCGTTCCTGATCATAACTATCTGGAGAGCTGGGGTGATGCTGAGCCGAAACCAAACTACATCAGTCTGATGCAGCCGGGTATCGCTCCATTGTTCAAGACCCGTTCATTCCAGGATTCATTGCTTACATGGGCAGGTTCTACTACCCGTTATGAAGACTTCTGGAAATCATACTGGACAGGTAAGTTGGGTAGCCAGGCAAATTTTGAAAAAGCATTACAAGACGGCGTTATAGAGCCGGCTGGTGATATGCCAATAGGCGGTGCAGCATTTGCAGGAAATGTAAATGATGCTATTGCTAAGATACAGGCAAAGAAGAGTGGCAACGGCATGGAAGTCATGATCTACCAGAAGGTAGCTATGGGCCATGGTGGTGCTTGGAGTAACAACCCTTGGTTGCTGGAAATGCCGGATCCGATCACTCGCGCTACATGGGACAACTACGCTTGCGTATCTCCTAAGAAAGCAAGAGAACTGGGTGCTGAATTGACAGGCATCAATGAAGTAGATCCTAAGAAACACGTTATCACTGTAAAGGGAGCTAACTACTCAGTTAACCTGCCTTTGATAGTTGTACCGGGTATGCATAACGATGTAGTTGCAATAGCGGTAGGTTATGGTCGTGACCATAATGTAGGCCGTGCAGCTGCAAGCGATAGCGCTACAGGTATGGGTGGCAGAAATGCTTATCCTTTCGCATCTTACAATGGTGTGAATTTCGAAGGTGCTTCTGCAGCTACTGTTGCAATGACTGCTGAGTTGTTCGAAGTAGCGATAACACAAACACACAATAGCTATGAGGCTCGCCCGATAATTCATGAGTTCACTCTTGAAGAGTTCGAAAAAGATCCTAAGATCCTGATGAAGGAGCGCTACAAGGAGATCGGCGAATTCTCTCAGCCATTGTTGACTGAAGAAGGAAAAGAAAGCGAAGAAGAAAAGGTACAGGATGCCAAGATGGACGAAGGCTACCGTACCGAAGGTACTCTTTATGATAATTACGAATACAACGGTCTTAAGTGGGGTCTGTCAATAGACCTTAACAGTTGCACAGGTTGCGGTGCATGTATCATTGGTTGCCAGGCAGAAAACAACGTTTCTGTGGTAGGTAAGGAGCATGTGATCAAATCGCACGAAATGCATTGGATCCGTATCGATCGCTATTTCAGCGGTATGCCGGATAATCCGGATACGATCCAGACCGTATTCCAGCCAATGCTTTGCCAGCATTGCGACAACGCTCCTTGTGAGAACGTTTGTCCGGTATCTGCTACCAACCACAGCAGTGAAGGTCTTAACCAGATGGCTTACAACCGTTGCATCGGAACTAAGTATTGCGCTAACAACTGCCCTTACAAAGTACGTCACTTCAACTGGATGGACTGGAACGGTGCAGATGCTTTCGCAGACAATACTTTCGAAGATTACCGCCGTGATGATATCAATGATGATCTTACACGTATGGTGTTGAATCCGGATGTTACTGTACGTAGCCGTGGTGTTATGGAGAAATGTACTTTCTGCGTTCAGCGCTTACAGGATGCTAAGTTGGCAGCTAAGAAGCTTGGTCGTCCGATGAAGGATGGTGAAGCACGCACAGCTTGTCAGCAGGCTTGTCCTTCAGACGCGATCACATTTGGTAACGTTAACGATAAGGATAGTAACATTTACAAGTTGCGTCGTCAGGAGCATGCAGAGCGTATGTTCTATGTTCTGGAGCATATCCACACATTGCCGAACGTTAACTACCTTGCTAAGATCCGAAATACAGATGAATTGCACTCAGGTAAGGAAAATGATCCTAAGAACATCAAGGATGGTTTCCTCGAAGATCACATCTAGTATCCGGTAAGGAAGATAGAACAAGAGTTTAGAAAGAAGTTTTTTTTATATAGATCAAGAAGAGGTGGTAAAGCAGTTGCATTATTACTTCACTGTTAAAATACTAATTACGTGCTATGCATATTAAGTACGAATCTTTTGTAAGGGAGCCACTAGTAGATGGAGACAAGGATTACCATCAGGTATCGGAAGATATCATACGGCCTATTGAAGGAAAGCCGGGTCGCATGTGGTATGTGGGCTTTTTCTTCGCGCTCGCCTTGTTGGGCTATGGCGTATTTTCAGTTGCCTGGGCAGTTTACTGGGGCTTAGGTACCTGGGGCGTTAACCGTACCATCGGTTGGGGTTGGGATATCACCAACTTCGTATGGTGGGTAGGTATTGGTCACGCGGGTACACTGATCTCAGCGATCTTGTTGTTGTTCCGTCAGGGATGGCGTACAGGGGTGAACAGAGCAGCGGAAGCGATGACGATATTCGCGGTAATGTGTGCGGGCCAGTTCCCGATATGGCACATGGGTCGTGTTTGGGATGCATTCTTCGTATTGCCTTTGCCTAACTCACGTGGTCCGCTTTGGCCTAACTTCGATTCTCCACTTCTTTGGGACGTGTTTGCGATCTCTACGTACTTCACCGTTTCTTTGTTATTCTGGTACTCAGGTCTTATCCCTGACTTCGCGTTGGTACGTGACAGGGCAACAACCAAGTTCCGTAAGATGATGTACGGTTTCGCATCATTTGGTTGGACAGGTACTGCAAAGAACTGGCAGCGTCAGGAAGCATTGGCACTTGTACTTGCAGGTCTTTCAACTCCACTGGTACTTTCTGTACACACGATCGTATCTTTTGACTTTGCTACTTCAGTTATTCCGGGATGGCACACTACCATCTTCCCTCCATACTTCGTTGCCGGTGCGGTATTCTCTGGTTTCGCAATGGTAAACACCCTTTTGGTTATTACACGTAAGATACTTCATCTTGAAGAATACATTACAATAGGTCACCTAGAAGCGATGAATAAAGTAATCGTATTGACAGGTTCTATTGTAGGTATCGCTTACCTTACTGAGTTGTTCATTGCATGGTACAGTCAGTCATGGGGTGAAATGGCAGCGTTCCAATGGCGTATCCTTGGTCCGTATTGGTGGAGCTACTGGGCGATGATGACCTGCAACGTGGTATCTCCGCAGTTGTTCTGGGTAAAGAAACTTCGTCGTAACATTCCGTTCACTTTCATTATGTCTATTGTTGTGAACATTGGTATGTGGTTCGAGCGTTTCGTTATCATCGTTACCTCTACTTACCGCGACTGGATTCCTGGTAGCTGGGCATATTACAGCCCAACATGGCCTGAAGTTGGTTTCTATTTAGGTACGTTCGGTCTGTTCTTTACTTGCTACTTCTTATTCGCTAAATATTTCCCTGTTATCGCGGTATCTGAAATTAAGTTCGTACTTAAGACTTCAGGTGACAACTATAAGAGGAACATGGCTAAGTATGAAGAGCAGTCAAGCGAATCATTCATTGAAATGGTTACCAGCCATCACGATGAAGAGCACCACGAGCCGGCTCATCACTAATCAACAAGGCCTTAGGGTCAGGAAGTTTAAATTTTTTAGTTTTTAGTATTAAGTTTATTAAAATGGCTATAAAGAAATTTGCGGTAGCGGCTTACGATGATGAGGATGTATTATTTCCTGCAGTAAGTAAGGTTCGTCGCAGCGGTTACAAAATGCATGATGTATATACTCCATTCCCGGTACACGGTCTTGACGTGGCTATGGGACTTAAGGAGACAGACCTGCACATTGCCGGTTTTATATATGGACTGTGCGGTACATCAACAGCGGTAGGTTTTATTTCATGGATCTACACTATTGACTGGAAGATCAATTACGGTGGTAAGCCACACTTCTCTCTTCCGGCTTGGATACCGATCACCTTCGAGCTTACAGTATTGTTCGCAGCGGTAGGTATGGTGCTCACTTTCTGTTATCTTAACCAGATAATGCCGGGAGTAAAGAAGCACGTATTCCATCCGCGTCAGAGCGATGATCTGTTTGTTCTTACCTTAGAATTGAACAATCACGTTTCAGAAGAAGAAGCTATAGCATTTCTTAAGTCAACAGGAGCCAAGGAAACTTCTATTCAGATGGCAGAAGAAAGTTGGTGGTATGGCCGCTGGGATAAAAAAGAAGAGTACGAAGCGTTGAATGCTTAATTAAGTGGTCAGTAGTACGTTTACCGACACTTTATTTTTTGAAATTCGAATTTTACTAAGATTATGAACAAGATTAAAAGCATAGTAGTAGCAGGCCTTGGGATAACCCTTGGATTGGCTTCGTGCGACTCAGGTAATCTGCGCCGTACACCGGGTCACATCTATGCACCTGATATGACTTATTCCCGTGCCTACGATGCATATACAGCTAACCCTAACTTTTCTGATAGCCTTACCAGCCGCCCTCCGGTGAATGGTGCTATCGCTCGTGGTCATGCAATGCCTGATCATTTGATGGAAGGTGATTCTGTAGGTTACAAATCATTTACTACAACTGCCAAGTTCAGCGCAGATGAGTTGAAGGAAGGTGGAAGATTGTTCAACATATATTGTGGTATCTGTCATGGTACCGCACTTGATGGTAACGGTCCATTGTATTCAAGTGGTAAGTTTGCTGCAATGCCTGCGAACTTCAAAGACGCTAAATATTTGCACATGCCTGTAGGTCAGATGTATGCAGCTATTAAGTATGGTAAGAACATGATGGGCTCTTATGCCGGTCAGCTCGATCCGCACCAGCGTTGGATGATCATCGCTTACATAAAGAAGAATCAGGCGGATAATGGTGGTGATGCTTTCACATTCGGTGAAGGTGCTGCGCCGGCTCCTAAAGCAGATTCTGCAACAGCTAAAGCAGAGCCTAAGACTACAGGCAAGCAGATCGCTGAAAACAAAATGAAATAAACAATTTTCTATAGTATTTTATTAAAAGTTGCATACAATGAATGATCGTTTTGAGATACCTGCCCGATTAAGGAATACCAGCTTAGCGCTGATAGGCGTAGGTGTGTTGACGCTGATATGTGGTATAGCATGTCTGCTGATGAGCCATAATGATATGGACAAAACACGCTTCTGGGCTGTATTGCTCCATGACAGTGTATTTTTTACCTTTATTACAGGTGTAAGTATTTTTGTGCAGGCAGCGGTATCGCTCGCACAGGGTGCCTGGCTTACTGCTTACCGCAGAGTTCCTGAAGCGATCGGCGCTAATGCGTGGATCTTCGGAACGATCGCTTTGATCGTTACTCTTTGCATCGTATTCGGTTTCAGAGATTCTCATGGTGTGAACACTATCTATCCTTGGGTTACACCGGGTACTGACAAGATTTTGTTAGGTAAGAAGGCATTCCTTAATCCTACAATGTTCGTTTGCTTCTCAGTAGCTACTGTTGCATTATGGGGTTTCTTTGGTAACAAGTTCCGCTCTTATTCAATAGCTCAGGAAAGTGCACCTAAGAATGATACTAAGATCTATTGGAAGGTTTTCAGACTTTCAGGTGTATTCCTGATCGTTTACGGTCTGTCTCAGATGAGCACTATTCCTTGGTTATGGGTAATGAGTGTTCAGGCACACTGGTATTCTACTTTGTTTAGCTGGTACAACTTCGCAAGTGCTTTCGTTAGTGGTATGTCACTTATCATGTTGTGGGTAGTCTATCTTAAGAATCAGGGTAACCTGCAGTTGGTGACTAAGGAGCACATGCATGATCTGGGTAAGTTCATGTTCGCTTTCAGTATCTTCTGGACATACCTTTGGTTTGCACAGTACATGCTTATCTGGTATGCGAATATTCCTGATGAAACAGTTTATTTCAAACTTCGTCAGCATGGCCCTTACAGCGTAATATTCTATGCTAACTTCATCATCAACTTCTGTATGCCAATATTGATCTTGATGGCTCGTCCAAGCAAACGTAACTATTTCACTGTTACTTTCATGGCAATGGTCATCATCTTCGGTCACTGGTTAGATTTCTTCCAGATGATCATGCCTGGTCCATTGGGTGAGCACTGGCACATCAACTGGTATGAAATAGGAACATTTATGGGTTTTGTAGGTATTCTTATATTTACTGTTTCCCGTACTCTTACTAAGTCATCTCTGGTGCAGAACAATAGCATACTGTTGAAAGAAACAGCAGTACATATTGCCTAAGAGTAGTAAATTTTTGATCAGGAATAACAATATTAATTAGAAAATAAGCGGAACGACCATGTCGGGATTTATAACAGTACTATTAGTAATTCTGGTTTTTGTCATCATCTACCAGATAGGTAAAGCAAGCGAATATGCTTCTGCAATGCGCGGGCAGGAAGTTGTCAAGTACAAGACCAACCGTGTTATCGGATGGTTGTTGGTTGCCTTTTTCTTCCTCGGGTTATATGGTATCTGGAAGTGTGACCAATACTTTAAGCCAATGATGTTGCCTGTAGCATCTTGCGAAAATGGTATCAAGTGGGATTCGATGTTCAATACCACTCTTGTGGTTACCGGTATCGTATTCTTTGCTACTCAGGCTATCCTTTTCTGGTTCGCTTTCCGCTACCAGACTACAGAAAAGAGCAAATCTTTCTACTTCGCTCACAGTAATAAGTTGGAGCTTATCTGGACAACAATACCGGCTATCGCCATGGCAATATTGGTTGCTATTGGTCTGAGAAACTGGGCTGCTGTTACATCACCTGCTCCTGGCGACGCAACTGTTGTTGAAGTGGTTGGTAAGCAATTCAACTGGTTGATCCGCTACCCTGGTAAAGATAACGAACTTGGTAAGAGAGATTTCCGTAAGATCAACGATGCGAATAACGTATTAGGTCTTGATTGGTCTGATCCTCATAACAATGATGATATCATTTCTCAAAAAGGTGAATTGCACGTTGTAGTAGGTAAGCCAGTAAAGTTGATCATTGGTTCACGCGACGTTATTCATGATGTGGGTCTTCCTCACTTCCGTTTGAAGATGGATGCGGTGCCGGGTATTACCACTACTATGTGGTTCAAACCAACCATCACTACTGATTCAATGAAGCGTATCACCGGTAATCCTAACTTTGTATATGAGATCTCTTGCGATCAGATGTGCGGTAAAGGTCACTACTCAATGCGTGGTACCATCATAGTAGAAACACAGGCTGAATACGATAAGTGGATGTCTGAGCAGAAATCTTATTATGCTGAGAACAATGCTCCTGCAACTCCTGCGGCACCTGCAGCAGGCGCTGAAGCACCAAAAGCAGATAGTCCAAAAGCAGTAACGATGAAGTAATCGGCTATTTAATCAATAGCTTGTAGCCAATAAAAAAATAGTGTAAAATGAATAACGCTGGAGTAATAACTGAAGGACCAAGTGTAGCGCACGCAGCAAGTGCAGAGCATCACGGTCATGAACATCACGAACAACATTTTATCTGGAAGTATATTTTCAGTCAGGATCATAAAATGATCTCTAAGCAGTTCCTGGTAACCGGTATCATCTGGGCAATTATAGGTGCGCTTATGTCGGTTTTCTTCCGTCTGCAATTGGGTTTCCCTGATTCTACTTTCCCTATCATGGAGAAATTCCTTGGTGAGTGGGCTAAGGGTGGAAAATTATCACCTGAATTCTATTATGCGTTGGTTACCATGCACGGTACCATCCTTGTATTCTTTGTACTTACTGCCGGTCTTAGCGGAACTTTTGCAAACTTGCTTATTCCTATTCAGATCGGTGCTCGTGATATGGCATCTCCTTTCATGAATATGCTGTCTTACTGGTTCTTCTTCCTGTCTAGTGTTATCATGTTGGTTTCTCTGTTCATTGAAACAGGTCCTGCATCAGGTGGTTGGACTACTTATCCTCCTTTGAGTGCGCTTAAAGAAGCTTCTCTTGGTTCAGGATTGGGTATGGATCTTTGGTTGCTAAGTATGGCTTTGTTTGTGGTTTCTTCACTTTTGGGTGGTCTTAACTACATCTCTACTATCCTTAACATGCGTACTAAGGGTATGACCATGACTCGTATGCCATTGACTATTTGGGCTTTGTTCTTTACTGCTGTTCTTGGTGTATTGTCTTTCCCTGTATTGTTCTCTGGTTTCATCCTGTTGATCTTCGATCGTAACTTCGGTACAAGTTTCTATTTGTCTGAGATATTCATCGGTGGTAAAGCATTGCCTCATATCGGTGGTTCTGCTATCCTTTATCAGCACTTGTTCTGGTTCCTGGGTCACCCTGAGGTATATATCATCATGCTTCCTGGTATGGGTATGGCTTCTGAAGTATTATCTACTCATAGCCGTAAGCCTATCTTCGGATACTTTGCGATGATCATATCACTCATAGGTATCACATTGCTGGCGTTCCTGGTATGGGCTCACCACATGTTCGTTACAGGTATGAGTCCGTTCCTTGGTTCAATATTCGTATTGCTTACTTTGTTGATCGCTGTACCTTCTGCGGTAAAAGTGTTCAACTGGTTGACAACAATGTGGAGAGGTAATATCCGTTTCAATCCTCCAATGATGTTCGCAATAGGTTTCGTATCATTGTTCATCTCAGGTGGTCTTACAGGTCTGTTCCTTGGTAACTCTGCTATCGATATTCACTTGCACGATACATATTTCGTAGTTGCTCACTTCCACATTGTAATGGGTGTATCTGCATTCTTCGGTATGTTCGCAGGTATCTACCACTGGTTCCCTAAGATGTTCGGTCGTTTCATGAACAACACCTTGGGTTACATACACTTCTTCATCACTTTGGTTGGTGCTTACCTTATATTCTGGCCAATGCACTATGAAGGTATCGCTGGTATGCCTCGTCGTTATTATGATTTCTCTGCTTGGGAATCATTCAAACACTTCCAGGATATCAATGCATTCATCAGTATCATCGCTACAATAGTTTTCTTTGCTCAGCTGATATTTGTTATCAACTTCTTCGCATCAATGTTCCGCGGCAGAAAGGTAACAACTATGAATCCTTGGGGTTCTACTACACTTGAGTGGACTACACCTATCAATCCTGGTCATGGTAACTGGGAAGGTGATATTCCTGAAGTTTATCGCTGGCCTTATGACTACAAGGATGATGGCAATGGTGGTGATTTCATCAGCCAGACCACTCCTCTTCGTCCGGGTGAAGAATCTCATTAATCATTATCTACTTAAGCTATATACAGACCGTCCTCTTTGAGGACGGTTTTTTTATGCAGATACTTTATTGTCAATTACTTTTTTTAAATTAGTGCTACATTTTTAAAGCATCTTAATCTTTCTATAATGACTTTAATAAAACAAGTAGCGCTGGTCGCCACATTATTCTGTTCTTCAATTGGTGTCACACACGCACAAAATTTCCGTCCGCCTGAGCATTATACACTTAACACGCCTGATGATTACCATAAGTACGATAAGGATATCATAAAGTGTGTTAATTGGTTAGAACGTACTCCTCCCGGCGAAGATGACGAACATGTAAAGCGTGCCGGTCGATTCTTATTGGAGTGGATGAGCGGATGCCCTTATATCAGGTTCACTACCAATGTACGTATTGATGCATTTTTAAGTGATAGTCCTGAGTATAAGGTCTATTATATGGGTGGTTGGGCTAAATATGCTTTGGAATCTAAATTGCCAAAACCAGATAGAAGATTGTGCACTTATGCTGCCATTAAAACGGTCATTAAGGTTTACACGAGCATTTCACACGCAAAGAGAGATGCAAATATTGAGGAGCTGGTAGAGCTTGATAAGGCTAGTAAATTGCACTCATGGGTAGATGAACGTAGCTAGTTGCTTTAACAACATGATCAATACCCCTTATAAAACAATAAAGCCATTTGCTGATGATTCAACAAATGGCTTTATTTATTGGTAGCTCAGATACTTATCTGGCTATATTTACTGCTCTTAATTCGCGAATGACGGTAACTTTTATCTGTCCGGGATACTGCATCTCTTTCTGGATCTTATCCGCTATTTCGAAAGATAAACGCTCACTATCGGCATCTGTTACTTTCTCAGCTTCAACAATTACTCTCAATTCACGACCTGCCTGTATTGCATAAGCTTTTTCTACGCCGTTATAAGCTAAAGCAAGGTTTTCAAGATCCTTGATACGCTGAATGTAGCTCTGCATCATTTCTCTTCTTGCACCCGGACGTGCACCGCTGATAGCATCACAAGCCTGAATGATCGGAGAGATAATGTAGGTCATTTCCATTTCATCGTGGTGAGCACCAATTGCATTAACGATAGATGGATGTTCACCTGCCTTTTCAGCAAGTTTTGCACCAAGCAATGCGTGGCTCAATTCTGTTTCTTCATCAGGTACCTTACCTATATCATGCAGCAAACCCGCACGTTTGGCTAGTTTCACTACTTTCTGTCCCAATCCGAGTTCCGCAGCCATGATACCACATAGATTAGCGGTTTCCTTTGAGTGCATCAACAGGTTCTGGCCATAAGATGAGCGGAAACGCATCTTACCTACGATTCTTACCAAATCCTTGTGCAGACCGTGTATGCCCAACTCAATGATAGTGCGTTCGCCTATTTCCATCAACTGCTCTTCCAGCTGCTTTTTGGTCTTTTCTACCACTTCCTCGATACGGGCAGGGTGGATACGACCATCCTGAACAAGACGTTGTAATGATAGACGTGCCACTTCACGACGGAATGGATCGAAACAGCTCAATACAATAGCTTCAGGGGTATCATCGATGATAAGGTCAACACCGGTAGCTGCTTCCAGCGCACGAATATTACGACCTTCACGACCAATGATCTGGCCCTTTATTTCATCACTTTCAAGGTTAAATACAGTGATGGCATTTTCAATGGTCTGCTCTGCTGCAGTTCGCTGAATGCTCTGGATGATGATCTTCTTTGCTTCCTTGGTCGCGTTCAGCTTAGCATCCTCCATTATATCCTTAACATGCGCCATAGCACGTGTCTTGGCCTCTTCCTTTACCAATTCTATGATCTCGGTCTTAGCCTCTTCTGCAGTCAGATTAGCTACTTTTTCCAGCCTTTTGATATGCTCTTCCTGGTGTTTTTCCAGTTCAGCACGCTTGATGTTTACAACTTCAGTTTGCTTCTGAAGTGTTTCTTTCAAATGCTCATTTTCCTGTATCTGGCGCTGTAATGCAGATGTTTTATCATTAAGTCCTTGTTGTTGTTGTTTGAATTTATTTTCAGACTCTGCTAATTTCTGGTTGCGCTGTACAACTTCCTTTTCGTATGCCGCTTTTTCTTTCTCTATTCCTGATTTTAACTGTGCTGCTTGTTCTTTAGCCTCCAGTAGTTTATTCTCTTTTAATGTTTCTGCCAGTATTTTAGCGTCTTCTACTATTTTCTTTGCAAGTGTTTCTGCGTCTTCAACTTGTTTTTGTGTGTTTTTGGCGAATACTAATTTACCTAGAAATACTCCTATACCTAACGCCGCGACCGCCGCGACGACTGCTATTATTGGATCCATAATTTTGTGTTGGTTTTATGTAAATGATCAGGCAGCTACCCTCATTTATTATCAGCAGCCTACCTGTAGTTGTTTAGCGTGCTAAGTTAACAAAACATTTTGGTTATGAAACGGGAGCGACATAGTTATAATTTCGCAATGTTAAAAACTTCATGCGCTCATAAATTGCTTAAATTATAACTTTACATCCCATAGAATAGCTATAGGAAATGAGTGCATCAGGTGATCGTATTCTTGTACGATACAGAGAATACTCTTTTTGGTTTTAACTTTTAACTCTCGACTTCACTAAATGGTGCCTGTTTTTAGTTTTTGTAACGTTTCAGTAATGCCGGTAAGAAGTGAGCCCAATCATAGGGCCGAGCAGACTACTCAGCTATTGTACGGTGAAAAAGCAGAAATACTGGAGGTCAATAACAGGGAATGGGCCAAGATCAGGTGTGCATGGGATGGATATGAGGGTTGGTGCAAGCACTCACAATTAAGAGAGATAACAAGACGGGAATATAATAAGCCTACCAAATATTATTCATCCAACCATCTGGGTAAGATCATATTTGAACATAACGAGATGGCATTGCCATTGGGCAGTGAATTGCAAGGTATAAGAGGAGGTAATCTCAGTACTGGTAATAACGAAGGACAATTCAAAGGCAAAAAAGCCAATTTCGCAGATCAGCAACTCAGTGCTGAACAAATAAAGGCGAACTCTCTTCTATATATGCATGCACCCTATTTATGGGGAGGAAGGAGTCTGTCAGGTATCGATTGTTCCGGATTGTCTCAGATGGCCTTCAAATTATGTAACTATGCATTGCCCAGAGACGCCAGCCAACAGGCTCAAAATGGTGTGCTCATAGAGTTTTTACAAAATGCTCAGTGTGGTGATCTTGCTTTTTTTGATGATAAGGAAGGAAAGATCATTCATGTAGGCATTTTGCTCGATAATCAGAATATCATTCACGCCACAGATTCTTCAGGGCGCGTGGTCATCGATAGGATCGATCTGGGTGGTATTGTCAGCGTTTCTCTCAGAAAGCGAACTCATAATTTACGATTCGTAAAACGCATCATCGGAAATGAGACCACCAACGAGGTCCCGCCCGGTCTTTTCAACGACCTTCTTTAATTCATGAAAAGTCTATCTTTTTAGTAGATTTAATTCCCTGTATTTTTAAAATTTTTATAAATAGAGCACTTTTTTTGTCTCTTCTCAAGCAATTTTTTCTGTAAAATAAGTACTGAATTGAATAATTTTAATTATACATGTTGAAATATAATTTACGTAAAATATATATAATCATCATTTTATTTTTTAAATAAAAAAATATTCAATTAAAATTAATTTTTGGTTATTAGCTGAATTATGAAACAATGAATTAATTCTATAGTTTGTAGAGAAATAATTTACTAAATCAATCAAGTATGAAATTCACTTTTTTACGCACTTTTCAGGTCTTTGCATGCCTTATTTTTATTTCGCTCTGGTCTGCTCAGGTTAAGGCCCAGTATTGTAATCCAACTTATCTTCAGGGGTGCACATTAAGTTGCTCAATAAATGATTTTAGCATTAATGGTGCGAGTGGTACATCTATCAGCGATTTAGCTACAGGGTGCTCCACAGTTGGCTCTTTCCCTCCTCTTACGTCCTATCGGGATATGCACACAACAATGTCGGTAACATTAGTTGCAGGATCTACCTATACAATATCTGCGAGTACTTCAATTGGTATCAACCCTACAGATGTGCAGGTATTTATTGATTTCAATGATAATTTTAGTTTTACAGATGCTGGGGAGAGTGTAGGAGGGGGAACGTTAAATGCTTTAGGATCCGCAACGCCAATTTCTATAACGATACCTTCTGGTGCAACATCTGGCTCACATAGATTAAGGATAGTAGCTTCCGGAGATGAAACTTACCCCTCAGTAAATCCATGCCCTTCTTACTCTATCATCGGAGGAGGTACTAATGCACTTGGTGAAGTTCATGATTATACTGCCGTAATTTCTGGTGCTACTATTACTTGCCCTGCTGTTACAGGTCTTACGGTCTCTGCTATTACTGCATCTTCAGCTACTCTAAGCTGGACTGCCGCAACAGGTGCCATTGGTTATGAATGGGCAGTAACTACATCTGCAACACCTCCTGCATCAGGCACTGCTACTACCGCTACTACCGCCAATGCATCAGGTCTTACTGCATCTACTGCATATTATGCGCACGTTCGTACTAAGTGCAGTTCCACAAGCTTTTCTTCATGGGTGAGTGTACCTTTTACTACAACAGGAACCACAACTACCTGCACAGCTCCTACACTCACATTAGGTGCCGGTACAAGTACTACACAGGTAGTTAACTGGACAGCAATAACTGGTGCAACAGGTTATGAGTGGGTTGTTAATACCACAGCTACTGCGCCTACCGGTTCAGGTACTGCTACTACATTGACTACTTTTACTGCCACAGGTCTTACTGCTGCTACTACTTATTATGCTCATGTACGCACTAACTGCGGTACCAGCTTCTCTACATGGACCACTATCCCGTTCACCACCGGTGCATCAACCTCTGGTTGTAATCCGGTAACAGGCCTTACCGCAAGTGCTATCACCGCATCCAGCGCTACCATTAGCTGGACAGCAGTTACAGGTTCTGTAGGCTACCAGTATGTGATCAATAATACTGTTGCTGCACCAACAGCATCGGGTACAAACATTGCGACTACTACTTATAATGCTACTGCACTTACCGCTGGTACTACATACTATGCTCACGTTCGTGATAGTTGTGGTGCTACAAGTTTGTCTGCATGGAATACTATTCCTTTCACTACTTTGTCAACAACATGTAATGCTGTAACATCGCTTACAGCATCAGCAATTACGACTAACAGTGCTACTATTACATGGGTTCGTCCTACAGGTACCGTGGCTGCACAGTATGTGATCAACACTAATACTGCCGATCCTACAACGTCTGGTACAACCACCACATTGAGCACTTATAATGCTACTGGTCTTTCATCATCAACAACATACTACGCACACGTTCGTGATACCTGCGGTGCAACTGCATTGTCTGCTTGGGTAACCATTCCTATTACTACACTTGCCAGTGGAGTGGGTGTGATCAATGTAAATGCTGACAATGGCTTTGGCATCAGTGCTTTCCCTAATCCTGTAAGTGGTGCACTAACTGTAGAGATACAAGGAGGATTGGATCATGAAGGTATGATACAGGTAATGGATGTGACCGGTAAGCTGCTTAAAGTAATGCCGGCAACAGATAGTACTGTAAGTATAGATATGAGTGGTCTGTCATCAGGCCTGTACCTGGTTAGATACAGCGATGCAGCTCACGCACAGACCATCAAGGTCAACAAGCAATAAGCTTTTTCTGAGCTCATAAAAAAAGACAGCCACATGGCTGTCTTTTTTTATTGTGTTGTTGCGTTGATCAATATCTGTATGATCATATCTTCTTAGTTGAACAGATTCTTAACTACTTCATAGCCTGTATTGAGCCTGTATTGCGCTTTGATACGGATGATCATGTCATTTTTTTCCATAAGGAATAATGTCTTTTTGATCTTCTTTTTATGCAGGTCCAGTTCAACCGCACTACCAACTCCGCCCTTTAGTTTCCATAATTTATCACCTATCTCATCTGCATTAGGAAATTTATTGGCACCCATATCATTGTTTCGTTCATAGATATAGGCGAGCATTTGTTTCAGGTCAGGTTCCAGAGAAATATAATCAGATCCGAAAATGGTGATCAGCTCTGCGGAATACAGTTGTTGAAATTCAGGTTGTTCTTCTTCGTTTTCAGTTGCAATTTCTTCATTTGTGGCTGTCGGTTCCTCAACAGTCTCCGGTTCAATAGCTGCAGGTATTTCCTCTTCCACAAATATATCGGTGACGATCTGTTGTTCGGTCACATTGGCCTTTACTCCGGGAATTTTATGATCTCCGCTTACCAGTCGCTGATAGGCATATCCTTTGTAGTAGGCATATTTATCTTCCTCAGGTAGCGGATCTATATATACCACCACCACTTCTCCTGTAAGAAACAGTACTATATCAAAACGAATATACTCACTGATATCGCGGGCATTGCCGTCAGCATCGGTAAATTCAGCTACAAGTAGTCTTAGTTTACTTTCATTTCTTGCATCAAAGCCATTAAATATGAACTTGTTATTGTCTTCATCATCTTTAATGCCGATAATGATAGCGCCCCCATTGGTATTGAGAAAGGCATTTACAGAGATGAACAGGTCGCTCCATTCTCCCGCAACATGACTATTGTCTTTTATTGCTACTTTTTCCTGATCTGTCCATACATACTCATCATTAGCAATGCTGTAGGCTACGTGCTGCAGTATGTCATTAATTATCTTCATGCCGTTGCAGTAAAACTATTGATTGTTAGTGAAGTATCAAAATACTAATAGTACAGGTAGCTTATAGTCGCGCTATTGCGCACTGTACAATGTCATGATGGTCGAATGCAAGATCGGGTAGCTCATCTATATTGAACCATCTCAGGTCCTTCGCATCATCGTGTGCTCGGGCATCCAATCTGGTATCCAGAATGGCATAATAAGCCACAGAGATATTTCTTTCTGTTGGGTGGCGGTCTATTTTGTCAAACACATCCAGTCTTTGTAGGGCTATGCCTTCCACTCCTGTTTCTTCGGCAAGCTCTCTGGCTGCGGCTATAGCAGTGGTCTCTTCCATATCTACATATCCACCGGGCAATGCCCACATGTTTTCAAAAGGCGGATTACCTCTTTGTATCAGCAGCACATAACGATCATCATTTTCGCAAGCCAGTAATACTGCATCTACAGTTACTGCAAAACGGGGGTATTCGTAAGTATATGGCATGTAACTTATATTAGCATTCGCTCAGGCTGATAGGTAATTGCATGGCCAGTCCGCCTTCTGCTGTTTCTTTATATTTATGGTTCATGTCCAGTGCGGTCTCCCACATGGTATTGACCACCGCATCAAGAGATATACGAGCTTTATCGGGGTTGCTCTGTAATGCCAGTTGACAAGCGGTGATCGCCTTGATAGCACCCATAGTATTGCGTTCTATACAAGGAACTTGTACCAACCCGCCTACAGGGTCGCAGGTAAGCCCCAGATGGTGCTCCATAGCTATTTCTGCCGCCATAAGACATTGGCCGGGACTGCCGCCCATTGCTTCTGTAAGTGCCGCTGCAGCCATTGATGAAGATACGCCTATCTCGGCCTGGCAACCACCCATAGCCGCCGAAAGGGTAGCTCCTTTTTTGAATATGCTGCCTATCTCTGAGGCGGTAAGTAAGAATTTGATGATCTTTTCTTCGGTATAGCCATCACAGAAAGCAATGTAATACTGCAATACAGCCGGCACCACACCTGCCGCACCATTGGTAGGTGCGGTTACAACGCGGCTGAAGGACGCATTCTCTTCATTCACCGCCAGTGCAAAACAGCTTACCCAGTCCAGTGTATATTTGAATGAATGTCCTCCGCTTCTTATCACTTCTATCCATTCATCATAGCTTGTATATTTCTTTCCCTCAGTCAGTTTATTGTTCAGTGCATTGGCCCTGCGCGATACTTGCAGTCCGCCCGGCAGCACACCGCCTATATGGCATCCCCTGAAGGTGCAGTCGCGCATAACGCTCCATATCTTCAGTACGCCTTCATTGGTAGCTGCTTCACTGCGCCATGCTTTTTCATTCTCCATCACTACCCCCGATATGTTGAGTCCGGTTGCCTTAGTGGCTGCCAGCAGGTCATCAGCTTTATCTATAGGGTAGGGTAATGCAAATGATCCGTTACTGTTATTGTTCTCTCCTTCTTTTACCACAAAGCCTCCGCCTATTGAGTAGTAGGTCTCCGCTATTTCTTCTCCGGTAGTAAATGAACAAAGAAAGGTGAGTGCATTAGGATGGAAAGGCAGACTTTCTTCCATAAGGAAGACCATGTCAAATGCAGGGTCGAAGTCCAGTTCCTTTACTCCGTTGAGTATTAATTTTTTATGATCGGTGATATATTCTATCCGCGGATTGATCTGATTCACATCAAATGTTACCGGGTCTTCTCCGCACAGACCCAATAATACGGCTACATCCGTACCATGTCCTTTACCGGTTTTGGCCAGAGATCCGTACAGCAGTACACGCACTGAGCTAACGGTCTCTATTCCCTTGTCCCTCAGCGTATTAATGAATCGCTGTGCTGCTCTCCACGGGCCTAATGTATGCGAGCTGCTGGGCCCTATTCCTATCTTGAAAATGTCGAATACCGATATATTTTCCTTGTTCACCGTATATTTTAAATAAAAATGGGGGAAATATTATTTCCCCCAAAGATAGCTTGAAACTGCTATAAAACTGCTACTCGTTTATGGCATCAATACCGTATCAATTACATGTATCACACCATTCTTCTGATACACATCTTTGATGGTCACCTTAGCTACATTGCCCTTTGCGTCTTTCACCATCAGGTTCTTTCCCTTCATCATAAAGGTCAGTTCTTTGCCGTTCACTGTTTTCAGCATAGCAGTACCATTGCTCATCTTTATCTTATCCATCAGCATTTTAGAGTCCATCTTACCGGCAACCACATGATAGGTAAGAATGGAGGTCAATGTGCCTTTGTTTTCCGGCTTTACCAGATTACCTACAGTCCCCTTTGGCAGTTTGTCAAATGCCGCATTGGTCGGTGCAAACACGGTAAAAGGACCCGCGCTTGATAGTGTTTCAACAAGCCCTGCTGCCTTTACAGCCGCTACCAATGTAGTGTGGTCCTTGCTGTTCACGGCATTCTCTACTATGTTCTTAGATGGATACATAGCTGCACCACCTACCATTACTGTCTTTTCCTGTGCATGGGTGATAGTAGTGTTGGTGGTCAACAATGCCATAGCAAATACGGGGATCAAAAAGATACGTTTCATAAAATTGTGTTTAGTTTTCTTTGGTTAAAAATTGTTGTACACAATCATTTACGACTCCTTTTGTTATATGGATTTGTAGGTTGGAATATTTTTTTCTTAGGCAGACTTCTTGCCGAATTTTCTAAATGCTTGTATAGTCTGATAAACGCAATAAGCGATTGCAATTCTACTTACATAGTCTATGATTCTACTTAATGGAGAGATTGTTATTGATATGTCTTTGGAAAGTATGTCGGTTTTTCGAATGGGATTAAGAAATTCAAATGAATACGAAAAAAGTTCCCAAAATTTTGAATAATTGGTTCCTGGTATGTATCCCAACGTAAGACAGTAAATAGTAAATAAAAACCAATTCACTAGCAATGTTATTCCAACTGCTCTCAACCAGTTATTGCCATAATAACTAGAGGTTCGGTTTAACCAAAGGTTCATACGTTCTCCTCTTACGTTCCATCGCTCAGTTCTAGTTGATGGATTTGAGTGTTTTAGGTAATGTCTGTAGATTTCCATTTCCTGAGCATGGTATTCGATACCCATCACAACATCGCCTCTATTTTCATATATCTTTTTGAATTGACTTAATGCGAGTCTAGATTGTTCAAATTTTGTATTGAATGCGCCACTATTGCTGATTGTTCCAATTTTTTCTTTTTGCGGCAACAATGTACCTGCAATAAATATTTCTAACAGTTTGGAATTAAGGAAAATGAATTTTGAAAATTGGTTTAGATCACATCCTATGAAATTTGTTTTTCCAAGATCCGAATTTATCATTCGGAGTTCAGAAGGTTTTGATTGAAGTTCTAAGATGTATAATCCATTTGGGTCACTCTCTAGTTTATTATTTACTGATTTAAATATTTCAGCCTGATCAAAAGGTATAATGTTATTAAATGAGATGTAACCTTGATTTGTAAAAGAGTCAATTAGTATTTCGTTGAATTTGCAATCAGAAATGCGTAAAATCGCATCTTTAGGGAAAACTTTTTTTGAGAGGCTTAGTGCCCATATCGTGCATTCGCTTAGGATTATTTCATATGATCGGTCAATGGTTATAACAATAGATTCGAATAAACTTTTTCGAATCACTAATCGCTTACTTTCAGCATTCATGTAAGTCACATTTACTCCAACGGCTTTGGAGTTAACTATTTGAGTAGCGACAATCTTTGATTCTTTTAAACCAATCCATCCAATTGTAGAGTTGTTAATGTCTAATTTGGATGCTGAAGAATGGAGTATATCAACCTTGCCAAGTTGACTACCAATGAGCTCGCAATTCTCTATCTGTGAGTCGAAAATGTCAAGTACATCTTTAATTATACTATCTGCAAAAATAAAACTCTGAATTTCAGAAACTCTGACAATACCCAAGCTTTGATTAATAGAAGAGTTTCGAACACTTAATTGCGAACATTTAGTTTCCTCAATTCTGAATTCGTTTATTGTAGCATGATCAATCAATATTTGGCTTATGTTAGAATTGGCTGTTATTAGTACTGACCCAAAGGTTGTTTGAGTATGAATAGTAACATTATCGACAAAAACATTTCCTGCGAAATATAAATGATTTATCTGTGAATAATAGCCAAATTGTAAATTGGATATTTGTGAATTTATTATCGTAATACTCTGAACCTTGCTGTCATGAAAAACTATTCGATTAACATTGCCATCTTCTAATTTAACATTTTTTAATTCACATTTAGAAAAGTGAATTGACTTATTTCGAGGGAAATCTAAAACGCCCTCTATGGCATAGTTTTCAAAATGAATCTCAATACCATTGTTAGTTGCACGCCAGAAATTTGAATATGCAGGTGGATCAGAAGAGACTCCTAAGAGTATTTTGGTGAATTCTTGAGCTGAAATTTTCTTCATAGAAAGGTTTTTTGTACTATCCAACCTACTGCACGCTTATCACAAACGGCATGGCCATCAATGCCTTACCATTCATTTTGCGCAGGCTTTGCAGTTGTTCATACCACCTGTATTCTTCACTGCCCATTTCTTCTTTTATAGCGCTCTTCACTGCTGCGCTTGCGGCAGTATTGTTTTTCAATTTACGTAACAATGTGTTCAATTTGTCTTCAGGCTCTGGGAAGGTAACCACTTTATAGTCTTTTACGCCTGCCATAGATGCCGCGCTGGCAATAGCCGTGCTTAGTCCGCCTATCCTGTCCACAAGGTGTATCTTCAATGCATCATTACCTGTCCATACGCGGCCTTGTGCTATGCTATCCACTTCGGCTTGCGATAGTCTTCTGCCCTGTACTACATGGTTCTTAAAGATCGAATAGATGGTGTCAACAGAGTTTTGCATACGCTTTGCTTCTTCCGGGGTCAATGCACGCGATGTAGATGGCAGGTCGGCATAAGGGGCATTCTTCACGCCATCAAACGTTACACCCAGCTTGTTCTTCATCAGCTTATCAATATTGAACATCATGCTGAAGACACCTATACTTCCGGTGATAGTACTTGGCTGCGCAAAGATACTGTCTGCATTAGAAGAGATATAATATCCGCCCGATGCTGCATAATCGCCCATAGATACGATCACATGTTTTTTCTTCTTCAACAAGTTCAGTTCACGCAGTATCACTTCCGATGCCAGCGCGCTGCCACCCGGTGAGTTTACACGCAACACCACCGCTTTTATCTTATCGTCTTTGGCCACTTTGCGTATCTCTTCACAAAATGTCTTTGAGGCTATCTGGTTATTGCTGCTCTGCTCACCATCTACTATTTCTCCCTCTGCTATAAGCACCGCTACACGGTTGTCACTCACCTTTTCATCAATTCGGTGGCTGCTTACATACTCATCCATGGTCACATACTCATTGGCGCTGTTATCCTTGCGTCCGGTCTTTTCCTTTATACGGCTCTCTACTTCATCCCAATATAGCAGGCCGGCTACCATTTTATTTTTCAGGGCATCGGCCGGAAATTGAATAGTTCCATCTACTGCCAGTTTGTTCACTGTTGCTGCATCGGTATGCATATATTGTGCGGCGGCTGCAGTAAATTCATTCCACAGGCTGGCCTGCATTTCGGTTATCTGCTGGCGGTTGGGGTCGCTGATCTTATCTGCTCTGAATGGCTCAGTGGCACTCTTGAACTTCCCTGCATAAAATATCTCAGGGTTCAGTTCCAATTTATCCAGTGCACCCTTAAAGAAGGCCAGTGTGGTAGCCAGTCCTTTCAGGTCTATACCTCCTGCGGGGTTAAGATAGATGCTGTCGGCAGCGGAAGCTACAAAATAGGCTCCCTGTGATATATCTTCACCATAGGCATATACAAACTTGCCCGATGATCTGAAATCAGCTATCGATGTGCGTAACTGTTGCAGTGTGGCCCAGCCCATTTGTGCAGGGCTTAATTTCAACAGAATGCCTTTTATTTCTTTATCGGTCTTGGCCTTGTTCAGTGCGCGTGTAATGTCGTACAGTCCGGCATCATAGGCATTGCCCTTGCTGAACATAGCAAATGAATTGCTCTCCCCACTTTCATGTATGCGGTTGGCCAGATCTATGACCAGTACATCTCCGCTCACTATCTTGTCTTTATTCTCAGTAATAGCTTTTGATGCGGCAGCTATCATACCCACTATCAGCCCTATTCCTACTATTCCCGCTATGAACATAGCCAGGAAGGAGGCAAAAAACATTTTGAAAAATTCTTTCATGATCGTTGATTTTCAATTACTGTATTCAGTATGCAAAATTACGTTGACAAAGGTTACCCATTAGGGGGATTTTTCCTATAACGGGTCGGTCAACGCAGCATTTTTTGAAGGTAAGGCACAGCTTTTTGCATTCTGCTGCCATACCAACTGAACATTTCTCCATCTACCAGTTGTATATCTGCGGCGGGCAGCACTGCTCTTATTTCGGCGATATGCGCTTCTTTAAAAGGGTAGGGTTCCGAAGACAGCAGTATAGTGTCAGGTTGTAATGCTACCAGTTCCTGCAGGTCAATTTCGGGGTAGCGGTCTTTATCTGCCAATACATTCACCCAGCCCATACGTTTGATCATGTCGCTGATGAACGTATCTCCCCCGGCACACATCCAGGGATTGCGCCAGATGAAATATGCCACCTTCTTGGGTCGGTTGGTCTTGGGGAGGTTTAAAAAGCCCGATGATATATCATTACATAACTGCAGCGCCGGAACCATCTTTCCCGTCATATCTCCCACCTCACAGATCATCTGTAACCCTTGCCCTATGGTCTTTATATCACTTATCCATACCGGGAACATGGCTGCAAGCTCCTCTATTTGTGATCGTGTGTTTTCTTCTTTGTTGGCAATGATCAGATCAGGATTCAGCTCTTTGACTTTGTCAATATGCACGGTTTTAGTACCTCCTATGCGCTGCTTGTTCCTGAACCATGTTTCCGGGTGAACACAAAACTTGGTGATGCCCGTAACTTCATCATTCAGTCCCAGATCATAAAGCAGTTCGGTCTGAGAAGGAACGAGCGAGACAATTCGTTGAGGTGGATAATTCACCTCTATTGTTCTGCCGGTCATGTCGGTGAACTGCCGTTTCATTATCTGAATCTTTTGAAGTAGAACATGATAAAGAAGCAGAAGAGCATATCAGATATGAACATGGGTGTTTCATAAGATATCCATGTTGACCGCTGTTTGGCAGTAAGAAAGATAACAATACCTACTACGGTGATCACCACATAGCTCATAGCTCCCCATTTACGCATGTCTGTGGTAGCTATCCAGCTGGTAGTATAGGCAAGCATCCACAGCACGCTTATTCCGGTGCTGGTGCCAAATTGCTGCATCATACTGTATAACGACAGCAATAGTAATACTACATGAAACAAAGCCACCAGAGGAAATACTACCGGTGGCTTTGTTGTAATGTCTTTAAAAAATGTTTTCAGATCACGCATATGTAAGTAGAGAGTCAAAAATAGAAAGTAGGAAGCCTGCTTACTTATCATTATAGAGTTCAAAAGCAGAAAGTCGTCGAGTGCTCATTTATACCCATACTACTTGCTGCTTTTGACCTCCTGCAATAAATTATCCCTTAGAAAATGCATTCAGTATATCATACTTCGTAAGTATGTTGTACTGTCCGCTTTCATCACGCACCAATACCGCGCCATTATCCTTGTTGATGAAGTGTGTCAGGCGCTCCAGAGGGGTCTCCATTTCTACAACAGGCAATGATGCTTCCATAACATCACCTACCAGTTGGTCGCGCACATCCACTTCTTCTATCAGTTTTTTGAACAGTCCGGCCTGAGTAACAGAACCTGTCAACTCGTTGTTCAGCATTACAGGTATTTGCTCAATGTCATATTTCTTCATCAGCTCCAGTGCATCTGCAACTTTGCTGTTCTGGTCTATTGTTACCAACCTTCTGCGACCCAGTCCGCTCAGCAACTGGCGCACGGTCTGCACATCCAGGAAGCCGCGATCCAGCATCCACTCATCGTTATAGACCTTAGCTACATAGCGGCTGCCATGATCGTGGAATATCACCACTACCAGGTCGTCTTTGGTCAACTGGTCTTTCATCTGGCGCAATCCGGCAACTACCGATCCTGCTGAATAGCCGATGAATATTCCTTCTTCCTTAGTGATGCGACGCGCCATTACAGCACCATCCTTATCAGAAACTTTTTCAAAATGATCTATGGCATTCCTGTCATAGTTCTCAGGAAGAAAATCTTCTCCAAATCCTTCAGAGATATATGGGTGAACTTCGCCCATGTCCAACTCGCCTGTATCAAACCATTTTTTTAGCAAAGAACCATAAGAGTCTATCGCCCAAACCTTGATGTTCGGATTCTTTTCCTTCAGGTACTTTCCTGTACCTACTATGGTGCCGCCGGTACCTGATGCTACTATCAAATGGGTTACTTTTCCTTCCGTCTGTTCCCATATCTCAGGGCCGGTCTGTTCGTAGTGCGCCTGCCTGTTGGCAAGGTTATCATACTGGTTCACATACCATGAATTAGGTATTTCGGTCTGCAATCTGCGGGCTACCTGATAGTAGCTGCGCGGATCTTCAGGCTCCACATTGGTAGGGCATACAATTACTTCCGCACCATGTGCTTTCAGTATGTCTGCCTTTTCCTTACTCTGTTTATCTGTTGTCGCGAATATGCACTTATATCCCTTCACTATAGCAGCCAATGCCAGGCCCATACCTGTGTTGCCGCTCGTACCTTCAATAATTGTACCGCCCGGCTTTATTTTACCTTCTTTTTCTGCCGTTTCCAGCATTTTCAGAGCCATACGGTCCTTAATACTGTTACCCGGATTAAAAGTTTCAACCTTAGCGTAAACTTTACAAGGAAGATCCGCAACCACGCGGTTAAGGCGCACCAATGGTGTATTACCTATGGTCTGCAGGATATTGTCATAAACACGATTAGACATAATGTCGTTTTTTTTAATTTGCTGCTGCGAAGGTAAAAAATTGTTGCCGATTGTTTGCTGTTATCTTCAAGGTTGCACTAATTATACACAAATAGCCCCGGACTTGTTGCCGGGGCTATCATTACACATCTAAAAACCACTCAAGATGCAAACTCTTTGTATCATCAGCCATCACTAGGCCATTTCTCTTTCCGGATTTTCTACTATTGTCGGCAGTTGGGCGTCTTTATCATAAAAATGAACTTTGCCGGTAGCAATGTCATACATAGCGGGCACAATACCCACCTTCCCCGATAGTACAAGTTCTTTTATTATAGGGCTGCCATCCAATATGTCATGAACAGTATTCTTAGCGTGGATGGTCGCAACGGCATTAACAAAGTCAGGATTTTTACCAGTTCTGTCTCCTGTTATCTTGTCTTCAGCTGCTAATGCCGGTTTTATTCTGTCCAGTAATTGGGTAAGGTTGCCCATCTCCACATGGTCGCATGCACCTTTTATAGCTCCGCAATTGGTGTGACCTAATACCACTATCAACTTCGATCCTGCCACCGCAGCAGCATATTCCAGCGATCCAAGTACATTTGCCGATACCACATTACCTGCTATTCTGATACTGAAGATATCTCCGAAGCCCTGATCAAAGATGAGCTCGGCCGATGTACGGGAGTCCATGCAACTCAATATGGCGGCAAATGGATATTGCGCATCTTTGGTTTCGCTGGCTATTTCCAGCAGATCGCGGTTCAGCCCTATATTGTTCATGAAGCGGAAATTACCATGCTTCAATAAGTTCAATGCTATGCCCGGTGTTAGTAAGGATACCGGTTTGTTGAATGTTTTCATTTTTTATTTTTTTAAGCGATCATCGATCTGGTTATTGTTACTATTTCTATTCTCCTACACCGGCACCCCTCAATTGTTTCAATAACTTTTTATAATTGCCTGATGATCGTTTCGGAACTTCATCTACATGAATGAAGTCTGATATGATCTCTCGTTCGGTCACGGTCTTCGGAATATTGTAGATGTTCTTGAAATCTACCAGCGATACATCGATCTGCCTGTCGGCAGCGGCGGTATTGCTGAAGTCTGTTATCAGGTCCAGCACGTCAAAGTCTATATATTGTGTCTGGCTGGCATCTATGATCACCTTGCTGCCATTAGGTATATTTTTCAAGGTGTCTTTAATACTCGCTTTGTTCAGGAATGAAACCTCCTGCGCAAGGGTAATTTTGATCAGCTCGCCATTACTGAAGCTGCTTCTCTGGAAGTAATAGGGGATACGTGCATTCTGACGCAGTATATAGAAGATACTGATCAGCAGACCTAGTCCCACGCCTTTCAGCAGGTCAAGCGATACTACTGCCATCGCAGTCATAACAAAGGGCATGAACTGTGTCCAGCCACCTTTCCACATGTGTATGAATACCGATGGTTTACAGAGTTTGTACCCTGTGAATATAAGTATGGCCGCAAGCGATGCTTTAGGGATCATATTAAGTAATACAGGTATCGATGCCACACAGATCAGCAACAAGGCACCATGTATGATCGTTGACATTTTACTGCGCGCACCTGCATTGATGTTGGCCGATGAGCGCACAATAACAGAGGTCATCGGTAAGCCACCTAAAAGACCGCTCAGCATATTGCCAATACCTTGGGCCTTAAGTTCTCTGTCAGTTGAAGTATAGCCTTTATGCGGGTCCAGCTTGTCCGTTGCCTCTATGCACAATAATGTTTCTATTGATGCGACTATGGCTATCACCAGTCCGGTTTCCCATACATGCGGGTCTTTGAAGCCTGCTATATTCGGCAGTGTGAATTGACCAATGAATTCACTGAATGTGCTCGCTATAGGCAGGCTTACCAGATGTGTGTTGTCCAGTACCATGCCCGATCCATTCATCTTCAGTATCTGATTGATACCTATACCCAGCAATACAACTATAAGCCCGGCAGGTATCATCTGTAGTTTTTTAAAAGCTTTTGTTTGCCAGAGCATCAGCACCAGCAAGCCTATTGCTGCAATGATAACAGCAGTTACTTCAATGTGTTTAAGTGAATTGGTGATCGTATTCATCAGGAATCCGTCATCAGCATCCACCATTTCATCGGTCTTGTTTTTTACAAAACCAATGGCATCCGGTACTTGCTTTATGATAATAGTAAGACCAATACCCGCAAGCATCCCTTCAATAACGCTCGATGGCATGAAATTGGCGATCTTCCCTGCTTTCAGAAATCCCAGCAATAGTTGTACCCCACCTGCTATGATCACCGAGCAAAGGAAAATGTCAAATGCATTGAACTTGGTAATTGCCGCCAGCACTATGGCAGTAAGTCCCGCCGCAGGTCCCGATACACTTAGCCGCGATCCGCTCAGCGATCCAACTACTATACCTCCTATCACTCCGCTTACTATTCCGGCAAAAAGCGGCGCGTGTGAGGCTTGCGCAATTCCAAGGCATAGAGGTAGCGCAACAAGAAATACGATAAGACCGGAGAAAAAATCTTTTTTAAAATTATTGGAGAAAGAACTGTTCTGTTCCATTGTAAATAATACGTTTGTCCTTATTCATTGGTCTCGCAGAACCCAACAGACCAATGTCTTGAGTGGTTAATAAATACTTGGGTAAAGGAATTTCAGACAACGCAATACAATAGGGAGCAGAGATACATATGGTATCTGGCACTACTTGTTTGCAGCGTAGTCTGTCAGTAATTGATTAACCAATATTGGGGGGAGGAGTAGGTATGCTGGGGATAAAGTGGTCGGGTAATACCGATGTACCGTGAATGGCTACTTGTATCTTGTGGTTATAACTTTCCAATACATCAGCTTCGGTGTAATAGCCGGCCTCGGTGAATGGATCTATTTCTTTCTTTACTTTACCTGCAAAATCATCATCACCCGCAGGCGCATCATCATTGTGAACTTCTTCAGTAGTTTGCTGCTTACCCAATAGCTTACCTATCTCTCGTACTGGTAGCACAGAGAACAGGAACACGATCAGGAATATGAAAGCAATGAATTTTTTCACTTTGACAAAGTAAATGTAATTATCTCAATTTTTGCCGTATGTCTGGTATAAATTATTGTTAAGGAACATTTGATCTGAACGGCATATTTATATGCATAACAGCAAATGACGCATGATACCATTGTAGCAACCGGTGCCGCCTACCTAACGGTCAGTAGCCGGTGATATTATATTGAAAGCATTTCATAATTGAATGGCATGAGAGGAGGCTGCACAACACTCATGATGTTCAAAAATTACTCCTCTCCGTCAGAAGTGCCATCAGGGGCTGTGCCTCTTACTATGTTGCAGATTGCTCCTGCATGACGATAGATCGACTTATTGAATTTATTGCCCAGCACTATCACTGTGAAATTATCCTTGATAAGTCTGTAGAACGATGTGTTGTTGCCATGCCACCAGCCATTGTGGTAGATCACCTTATTGCCATTAGGGAAGCAAAGCATTCGCCAGCCAAGACCGTAATTCTTTACGCCCGGCCTTTCAAATGAACAAGGACCATACGCCAGATCTATAGTTGCAGGATTGAGCAATTTATTCTGGTAGAACGACTGATCCCATCTGTACATATCTTCAGGAGTACTGTAGATACCTTTATCCCCATAAACGCCGTCTGCAAACATATCAGGCTCCCGCACCCAGTTATATCTGTAGCTGATAGCGGCATCAGCAGGCAGCCCCTTGGCAGGGTCATAAACAAAAGTATGCATCATACCCAATGGCTGAAAGATGTATTGGGTCATAAAATCACTGTACTTCATTTCTGTCACCACCTCTATGATCTTTGCTAATACCGCATAGTTGGTATTGCAATAAGTAAAGCGGGTATCTGCCTTAAATTCCAGATGAGGTTTGTGCTTCGTCATCAGGCGCAGCATGTCATCATTATATATAGGGGTGCGCTGGTCGTTATTGTAGTTGGGTACCCATTTGGTATAGTCCGGCAAACCTGAACGGTGGTCAAGCAGCATTCTTATCGTGATATTGGGGTAGGGGAAATCCTTGATATAAGCGGTCACCGGCTGGTCTATATCCAGATGTTTATGTTGATAGAGGTATAATACCGCAGCACCGGTAAATGTTTTGGTCACAGAGGCCAGTTGGCAAGAGCTGTTTGGTCCCAGTGGCATTTTCTTTTCCCTGTTACTATATCCATAGGCACGCTCATAGATGATGTGGCCTTTATAACCGATCAGCACATTGCCATTGAAACCCGCGCGCACCTGAGCAGCGTAAAACTTATCCAGTTGGGCTATTATCTCCCTGTTCTGCGGAGCCATGGTATCATATACCAGCGGCATTGGCGGCGTAGCAATGGGGTTCTCCTTAAAGTTGCTCTTACTTGTTCTTGCAGAAGCCTGTTGTGAATTAGAGTGGCAAGCTATCAATAGAAGCGACAGTAAAAACGTAACTATATAAAATTGCTTTGTATGCGGCATGTTGTTATCTCAAGTCTTATTCACACCATTACAATTGGTAGCTGCATACATACCAAAACAGTATGCTGTTCAATTACTTTCCGTAAAAAGTGTGGGGTGATGCAGGCAAAAATAAATTTTTCAGGGGAAGAAAACTTCACTTCTGCAATTCATTTTTCACAAAACCTATCATATCATCAATTAGTTCATAGTATGCCTGATTCAATTGATAGAAATGAGTAACAAATAGTTCATATGCTTTTTCGGGTGGAGGCATATGTTTGGCGCGCCTTGTAAGCCCTGTCAGTGAGCGCTCCATGCCCTTCATTGTTCTGTATCCGTAGAGCCAGTTGTGTTCCCGCATGTGGGGAAAATATGCAGCAAACCCCTCAGGAAAATAAGCCGCATTTGCAGCCAGTTGTTCATACGTCTGTTCAGAAAATTTTTCCAAGGCAGGATCAACATCAAATATTTTGGGGTCATTGGCCAGAAAATGGTCATATAGCGTATCCATTATGGCTCCTGAATACAGCCCATAGTCTTCTCTGAATATCAGCTTGGCTCTTCTTGTAGCTGAATGGTTGTCCGAAAACTCATCGATCTTACGATGCAGCATGATGCCTTTCCATATTCCGGCAGGGTAGTGTTCCTGCGCCACAAGTTTTCCTTTCACATGGTCACCTATCATGTTGCCGGTCAGCACTTCAGCATCTCCAAACGATAAATACGCATGTCCCAGATAATTCATATCGCGAAGCTACGAAGAAGTCAAAAGGCAAAAGTCAAAACACTGTATTATTCCTTGATTCCTTTTGATGACAATACATGGTTTACCTAATTATGTCATCGAGCCATTGATGAGTTGTTGTGCTATTATTTGTGAAAGGTCTGCCTTCAGCGCTTTTAGTTCTATCCTTAGTTTCTCCAGAGACACCAGTTGCACCTCATTAAGTCTGAATGGTGGTGGTGTCTGTTCATTCACGATCACAGGGGTAATATCAGTATGATGGTCCAGCTCTTTGAGCAGAGGAAGAATATCATGAAAAAGATCCAGACATTCTTTCAATATAGCATGCTGCACAGCATCCGGTTGCGAATTGATGGACTTCTTTTCCTCTTGTTCAATATTGATGGTATTGAGGTCTCTTGAAATGCGCACATTACAGGTGAGTATGTCATAGTATGCTTCGGTCTTGTCCTCTCCCGGCTCCTCCATGTATCTGTTGAACGAATCAAACACGTCGCTGTTCTTCGACTCGGCCATTCGTTTATTCTTGGTCCAGTTATTCACCTTGCTGAAGAACGTGCCCGTAAAATAGTCGTAGTTGGCTTTTACAGCGGCGGCAAGATGGGTTGGCAACCATTTTTTGTCCCATGCGGGTAGTAATGCAAACCCCGAGATCACTGCCAGCAGCGAACCACCTATAGTACACAATGCTCGGTATATCAGTATCTGATTGCTGTAACTATGATCTATATTGAACAACAATACCAGATTGACCGTTACCACAAAGACCGCTATCGCATAGTTCTTGCGCACATAATATACCATCAGCACAAAGGTCAGGAACATGATCACCTCCTTCATGTGAATGCCTGCCGGTAGCAGTAATATCAAGCTCCCCGTAACACCTCCCAGCAAGGTGCCCGCTACTCTGTCTCTCGCTTTTTTTAAGGTCGCGCCAAAGTAGGGTTGTATCACTATCATCAGGCTGAAGGGGATCCAGTAGCCATGATCTATTTTGAAGTACTTAAAGATCAGCATGGCAATAGATGCCGCAATGGCCGACCTCAGCGCGAATCTGAATGCAAGTGTGTTGACGTGTGACAGTGTCTTTATATTGCCGGCTATTTTGCGCGGTTGCAATACGAACATCGTCTTTACCAGTGAGTAGGACTTGAATACTGGTACATCATCGCCCATCAGTTCTACTCGCTGCAGTGCGCTTTCCAGCAACTTTACTGTTCTGCCGGTCAGTTGCAGGATTCGGTTGATGGCCTCTGTCTGTTTTTTCCCTTCCTCAAGCGGATATTCTTTGATCAGCTCTGTTAGTTTCTTCAGACGGTTGATCTGCGATATGGCCAGTAGTCTTTCTTCTGCTTTTAGTGTGAGCACGAATACAGAGATGCGACTGATAGCTTCTTTCAGTGCGCTGAACAGGGTCGCGGCTTTTACGCGCAGTGTCTCATCCAGTTCCTGTATGGCTATATGCTCCATCTCATCGGCCATGGCAATAACGTTCACGGCCACCAATGCAGCATTCTTGCGCAACAATAATAGTTGGTACTGTCTGTTATCTTTAGCGGCATTACCCTGATGGGCCATTCTGCCGTAAAACTCAAAAGAATGGTCTATCGCAGCCCTTACTTCTTTCTCCTTTACATAGATATCCTGACGGGTTTTAGGATCTGCCGCACCCCGCGTTATGGTATCTACAAGAACCGATACCGAACGCCATATTAGTGCTATTTGCCGCCTGAACGGCTGTTGCACAGGCATGAGCAATGATGCCGATATACCCACTAATATAGGCCATGCCGTACCAATAGCTATCGTTATGATTCTGTGTTGTACATCAGGCGTATCTCTGTCGGGATAGGCATTACAGATAATGTACATCAGGTACACGCATATGGCCAGACCGCTGGCTCTGTCGCCCAGATTCTTCAATAGTGTGGCCAGAAAGGCAGCAACGAACATGAACAGCACACTCAGCACAATACTGTCTCCTGTCAATGTACCTAATGCACCCCAAAACAGCGCCAGCAATGCACCTATGAACAAGGTCCTTACCCGCCAGTTGAATGAGCCTTTCATTTCCACCCACGATATGGCTTCCGCTGTAAGAGCTATCCATACTGCATCGTTCACATGATTGGTCGCTAGTCCCCATATCAATGGTACAGTTCCGGATATGGCCATGCGCACTCCCCAACTCACCATAGGTTCAAAACTCTCGTTCTGAATAAAGGCATTGAATTTTTTATATGAATTGATAAGTGCCAAAGACTACTGTATTGTTTATTGCGCCAAAAGTAAAAAGTACTGTGTCAATATAGTGTGAATGTATCAATAACTTTTTTCCCTTTTACACTGGCACGTATTTTGAACCCGTATATATTCTACATCTTTGCATCATTATGAGGAAGTCGGTTTTTATTCTCGCTATTTTATGTTGCTTCACTTCATGGGCAATGGCGCAGCAGATCAGGTCGGTCACTGCTGCTGATGTAATGACAAGAGCTTCATCGGCAGATACTGTTTATATTATTAATTTCTGGGCTACATGGTGCATGCCATGCATTCAGGAATTGCCCGAGTTCAATGAACTGTATGACCGATACAAAGACAAGCCTGTTAAGATCATTATGGTAAGTCTGGATACGAAGGACGCCTATCCTTACAAGCTGGAAGGTTTTCTGAGAAAGAAAAAGGTCTCCGGCGAAGTGGTATGGCTGATGGATGGCGACCCCAATGTGTTCATACCTAAAATAGATGAGTCATGGCAGGGTTCTATACCTGCAACTCTGGTCATTCAGCCCGGTCATTACCGCAGATTTGTAGAGGGGCAGGTATCGGCAGGACAGATCATTGGATTGGTCGATGGTGTGCTGGAGCACTAGTGCTCCGTCGCAAAAGGAGACCGATGCTATTTTGAGCAACTTTCATTAATTTTGTTTTTTTTATAATTCTATGAGAATGAAATATATAGTTTGTAGTGTAGCTGCATTGCTTTTAGCATCAGCTGCGGTATTTGCTGGAACTAAGAAAGCGCCTAAAGCTAATTTTCGCTTATTGGAGGCCTTTACGCAAAGACTCAGGCAGGGCAACCCGTCTGCACCGCCACCAACAGGCGAACATTTCATTATCGTTTGGCAGGCAGATACTGCACCTGAGACCTTCTACTGGAGAGGGAAGACTGGTTTTATGATGTGCATGATCCAAAAGGCACATAAGATCAATAAGAAAGATGCCTCAAAATTCCCTCCGGGAATGGATTACCGTCTTGAACCTACCGGCAATGCTGCCATTGCCAAAGGCGATACGCTGGAGATCACTCCTGTTGCCCGTGGAAAAGTGCGCATACCAGATGAAATTCCTCAGAATGCTACCAACACATTGTTCTACAAAACTACAGGCAGCGGTTGGTTACTCTTTCCGGTAAAGAAGTTTACTAAAAAACGTGATATCCTTGCCTCTTAAGCCTCTTTTACAAACAAACCCTTTTCAGATATGAAAAAACTATTTATTGCCTTATCTCTTTTGCTCTCTTTCTCTGCCGTAAATGCTCAGCCTTGGATGGCAGGCTTTGGTAGCGGACCTGTAAAACTGCAGGACGTTATCGACAAGTACAAACATAGCGCAGGCTATAAAGAAGAACAGGAAGAGGAACGTGAAAAACACGAAGATGGAAAGGTGGAGAAAGAAGGTAACAATTACCTCTTCAACAGGTGGGTGTGGTACCAGAAGCAGCATCTCGATGAGAATGGCTATATGATCTCTCCGGTCAAAACTTATACTGAGTGGACAAAATATCAGGATAAGGTGAACAAGAAGATGGCGGCTCGTACTACTGCTTCTCCCGCCAACTGGGTGTTTCAGGGTCCCGATTCATGTCCCGGTGGTTATTCGGGTATCGGGCGTATCAATGCTATCGCTTTCCATCCTACCAACCCCAATATAGTATTGGCAGGCTCTGCAGGTGGTGGTACCTGGAGAACTACCGATGCCGGACATACCTGGGCACCGCTCTATGGCAATCTGCCTACATTGGGGGTGTCTGATATTGTTTATAATCACGATAATCCCAATACTATTTATGTGGCTACAGGCGACGGTGATGCAGGTGACAACTATAGCATGGGCGTGGTCAAGACCAAAGATGCCGGCGTTACCTGGAACAATACCGGTCTTGTCTGGACCCCGACCAGTAATAATAATGCAAGGTCGCTGGTAATGAACGCACGAGATACCAACATGCTGGTATTAGCTACCAATGTCGGCATTTATGTGACGCGCAATGGCGGTACTACATGGACAAACGTTCGCTCAGGTGATTTCAGACAGGTGTTATATCACCCTACCGATACATCTATTATCTATGCCACTACCAACAACTGGTCTTCTTGCCAGGTAATGAGATCTACCAACAGTGGTGCAACATGGACCACCGTTTCTTCATTTACTAATGCCAACAGGATCCGTTTGGCTGTTTCTCCGGCTTCTCCGAATCTGGTATTGGCATTAGCTTCAGAGGCTTCAGGCTCCGGATTGTTGGGGGTCTATGGTTCTACTAATGCGGGTGTTTCCTTTACTCCTCTGTATGAAGATGATGCGGCTTGCACCAAGAATATTCTCGGTTATGATCTGGGCCTGCCTACTACTGCTTGTGGTGGTCAGGGATGGTATGACCTGTGTATCGCCATTGACCCTGCTGATGCCAATAAAGTGGTGATAGGTGGTGTAAATAATTATTATTCTGCCGACGGTGGTCTTACTTGGCAATTGGTGACTCAGTGGTATGCCGGCGTGCCGGGTGTAGAAACGGTACATGCCGATAAGCACTTTCTGGCCTATAATCCGCGCGATGGTATCTTATATCAGGGCTGCGACGGTGGTATATACAATACGCTCAACCCGCTTACCGGTGTATGGACCAATATTACCAATGGTATGGGCATCACGGAATTTTATCGTGGGGCAGTAGCTAATGGTGTGCCTTGGGCTATTGCCGGTGCGCAGGACAATGGAACTAAAATGGTCAATAACGGCATCTACAGCGACCTTACAGGTGGTGATGGTATGCAGTGCCGTATTGACTATGAAAGCCCGACGACTACATGGTACACAGCCAGTCAGAATGGTAGCATCAACCGCACTAACGATGGTGGTGCCAGCTATACCAGCATAAGCGGTACTATCCCTACAAGCGGAACAGGTAATTGGATCACGCCTTACATCATTCATCCGTTGGTCAATACCAATCTGTTGGTAGGGATAGAAAAAATATTTTCTTCATCAGATCAGGGTGCTTCTTGGGTGGCTATATCTCCGCAGTTCAGTTCTACTAATAATGTAAATGAAATTGCGATGTGCCCTACTGACGGTAATTATATTTATGCACTTGTAGATGACAATACACTGCATTTTTCTCCCGATTACGGAGTTACCTGGAGTAACATAACGACCAGCTTATTTGGCAATACTATTTCCCGTCTGGCAGTAGATCCTAAGAACAGGGATATATTATGGGTTACTCTCAGTGGTTACGGTGGTGCCAGGGTCGCATCTTACAATCGCACAACCAGCTCATGGACATTACACACAGGTACTTTGCCCAATTTGCCGGTTAATTGTATTACTATCGATTCGTTCTCAGGTACTAAATATATAGGTACCGATGTTGCCATCTACTATATGACCACGGCTATGACCGACTGGGCGCTCTACAATACTAATCTGCCTTCAGTAGAGGTACAGGATCTGGCTATCAACTACACCTCTAACGAGATCTGGGCGTTTACTTACGGTCGTGGTATGTGGAAGTCTGCTAAGAATGAACATCCTGTAGGTATTTCTGTTGTACCATACGTAGCCGATGCAATTACAGTAACGCCTAATCCTAACAAGGGTACATTTGCGGTAACTACAGGTAAAAGCAGCCTGTTCAATCAGCAGGTTACGGTTAGGTTGATCTCAACAGATGGTCGTACCCTTTATCAGGACGATACCCGTTTCGATAATTCCGGATCACTGAAAGTTGCAACGCACAATCTAATAGCAGGTACCTATATCTGCGAAATAAGGAACGAAAAGAACGTTGCCCGCTGCAGGGTAGTGATCTATTAATATTCATCTTATTTATTGGTAAAGGCCGGGCTGTTGTCCGGCCTTTTTTTATTGGAGAAAGAACATATCCACAAAGATCATCCCTTTCAAATCCTTTCCCACTTTGTGTTACAGCCTACTGTGCCTTTATTTTTGTTGATATCTTTATTTCAGTAGCTCGTCTCTGTACGTTAATTTGCGAACACCAAATAGACTATTAGCATTATGAAAATATACAATCAGCCTCGTTTTCCCATTCAAGCTTCAACTGGTCAAAAGTTCTCTTCACAGATCGAAGGGTCACCATTCGACCTTATTATTGAAAGTGTCCCGCTTCCTGGACCACCGACAATCGGGCACTATCGGGCATAACCCAAAATCACAAACACATGAAAATCAACAAACTGCCCCAAATCCATGCCCGATTACAATTTCATTTTTATCGGGCATTGCCTCTAAAAACACAGATAGTAGAAGCTAAAAATCATCAGCTCCCTCATCTGGCATCATAGTCTATCATTCAATCAGTCGAATCATGGTTCAGACAATCCACAATCGGGCACGATCGGGCATAACCCAAAATCACAAGCACATGAAGATCAACCAACTACCCCAAATCCATGCCCGATTAAAATTTCATTTCCATCGGGCATTGCCTCTAAAAACACAGATAGTAGAGGCTAAAAATCATCAGCTCCCTCATCTGGCATCATATTCTATCATTCAATCAGTCGAATCATGGTTCAGACAATCCACAATCGGGCACGATCGGGCATGACCCAAAATCACAAACAAATGAAAATCAACCAACTGTCCCAATCCAATGCCCGATTAAAATTTCATTTCCATCGGGCATTGCCTCTAAAAACACAGATAGTAGTGGCTAAAAATCATCAGCCCCCACATCTGGCATCATAGTCTATCATTCAATCAGTCGAATCATGGTTCAGACACACATCGGGCACTATCGGGCATTACCCAAAATCACAAAAACATGAAAATCAACCAACTACACCAAATCAATGCCCGATTGCAATTTCATTTCCATCGGGCATGCCCGTGTCTGGCAATAATGATATAAAAGCTATCCATTATGTGTCTTAGATACACAAAATCAAGAACCATTATACGCATTCGCAAAAATTGCTTTACTTTTACCTTACTCTATATAATGCATGTAAATAATTTGCACTTGTTTTTGCGTTATCATTAGAGGTTATGTTTGCAATCCCCTAAATTCTTATATTTTGAAGTTAAAGTCGCTGGAAATAAAAGGGTTCAAATCTTTTGCCGATAAGACCCATATCATACTCGATAATCCTATTACGGGAATCGTAGGTCCGAATGGTTGCGGCAAATCTAACATCGTTGATGCGATACGCTGGGTAATTGGTGAGCACAAGATCAAGGCCTTGCGTTCAGACAATCTGGAGGATCTGATCTTCAACGGGTCGCGTACAAGGACCGGGTCGGGTATGGCGGAAGTGTCGCTCACATTTGAGAACACCCGCAACCTGCTGCCTACAGAGTTCACTACTGTTACCATCACTCGTAAATTCTATAAGAACGGCGAGAGCGAATACAGGCTCAATGATGTGTCGTGCCGTTTGAAAGATATCCATAACCTGTTCCTCGATACGGGTGTGAGCAATGACTCATACGCTATCATAGAGTTGGGCATGGTAGATGATATCATCAAAGACAAGGAAGGATCGCGCAGGCGCATGTTGGAACAAGCGGCAGGTATATCTATCTACAAGACCCGCAAGAAGGAGGCCAAGCAAAAACTGGAAGCTACCGAGCAGGATATATCTCGTATAGAGGATCTCTTGTTTGAGATCAGTAATAACTTGCGTACACTGGAAAGTCAGGCAAGAAAGGCCGAACGTTATTTTGCTGTAAAAGGGGAATACAAAGAAGTAAGCGTAGAGCTGGCCAAGGCATCATTAGAACATTTCAACGAACAATATAAAACACTCAACGATCAGCACGACGGTGAGATGGACCGCAAGACCCAACTGGAAGCAATAGTAGCTACAGAAGAGGCTTCGGTAGAACAACAGAAGGTAAAGTTGATAGAGAAGGAGCAGGAATTGAATGGTTTGCAAAAGCAGTTCAACGAATTGGCCAACCGCATCCGTCAACTGGAAAGCGATAAGAAACTGGCGGCTCAGCGCTTTGAGCATCTGAAGGAGAGGGAAAAGAATCTGCGTGATTTCTTATCCGGTGCGGGTGGTCAATCGCAGAAGCTGGAAGAGTCTATAGAGTTCTCTCAAGAGCAGATAAAGGAAGAAACGGAGATACTGGAAAAGATGCGCGCAGAGCTGGAAACACTTCGTGTAACCGTAGATGAGAGCCGCAAAACATTTGACGAGAAGAAGAAAGTACTGGAGCAGATGCGCAGCGATTTTCAACAGCGCCAGCGCAGCCAGTTCGATGCAGAAAAGAAAGTGGCGATAGCCGATACATCTGTTATGAACCTGCAAAGGAGCATACAGCAGGTGCAGGAAGAAAAGACCCAACGCGGCACACAGATAAACCAGTTGAGTGCAGAGCAAAAAGATACACAGGAGCAACTGGAAGACAAACAGGAAGAGCTGCAGGACCTTGTGGACAAGCACGAACAGGTAAAGACCAAAATACTGGAGAGCCAGGCACAGATGGAGACCTATCGTGCCAAGCTGGTAGATGAGAACCGTAAGCTGGATGCCCGCCGCAATGAGCATGATCTGTTGAAGTCGCTGGTAGAAAGCCTTGAAGGGTATCCTGATAGTATCAAGTTCTTAAAGAAAAATAAGGAGTGGGACAATACAGCACCATTGCTGAGTGACGTATTTGTAGTGAAGAATGAATACCGTACCGCACTGGAAAATGTATTGGACAATTACCTCAACTACTATCTGGTGGCCAATACCAATGAAGCTGCCAAGGCATTATCATTGTTAGAGACCAATAAGAAGGGTAAGGCCAATTTCTTCATCCTCGATCATCTGGGTGCCAATAATGATACAAATAGCCAGGTGCCGGTGAATGCAGTGCCAGCGCTGAGTGTGGTAACGGTGGACGAGCAGTATGCTGAACTGGCCAAAAGATTGCTGGGACATGTGTATATAGCCGAGAATGCCGATGAGATTCCGGGTGCAGATCTGCAACATGGTACTGTGCTGGTAGATAAGAGTGGTAAGATGGTGCGTGGCAAGTACACACTGGGTGGTGGATCGGTAGGCCTGTTTGAAGGTAATAAGATAGGTCGTGCCAAGAATCTGGAGCGTCTGGCACAAGAGATCGAAGACCTGAAGAATATTACTGCTGAGTTGAAGCAATATATTGCTGATACGCAGACATTGATAACAGGGTTCAATAGCGAACTGAATGATAAGGCTATTGAGCAGGCTAAGCAGGAGATCAACAGATTGCAGAATCACTTGGTGAACCTTAAGAACAGGATAGAGAACTTTGAACATCTGAACCAGACCGGAGAGAAGCGACTGGAAGACCTGCAGGGTCAACTGGAAGATACGCAGGATAGTGTGCAGGATACCCGCGATATGCTGGCAGACATAACCGCTGAGCTGCAAGGACTGCAACAGAATATTGCAGAAGCTGATGTGGAATTCCGTGCGGTAGAAACTGTATTCAATGAAGCCAGTGCACAATACAATCAGCATAATATTGCTTCTACCCGTCAGCAGAGTAAGCTGGAGGGATTGAAGCAGGAATTACAGTTCCGCAATAACCAGCTCAGCGACCTGAAGAAGCAGATAAGCAGCAATAGCGAACAGTTGCAGCAGATCAATACGCAACTGGAGGAAACAGAGAAGACGCTGCATGTTGGCGACAATGAACTGTACGACCTGCTGGTGCGCAAGGAAACGGAAGAAAAGATACTGAACGAAAAAGACAGGGATTACTATACTATGCGTAATGGTATCAGCGGGCAGGAAAGCCAGTTGAACCAGAAGCGCCGTGAAAAGGAACAGGCAGAACTATTGCTGCAGACCATTAAGGATAAGCTGGCCACCATGAAGCTGCAGGTAGCTGGTATGAGTGAAAGGTTGGCCATAGAATTTAAGGTGAAGCTGGATGATATCCTCAGCGAACCGAGGACCGGACTGCAGACCATAGAAGAACTGACGGCAGAGACAGAGCGTATGAAAAAGCGCCTGGACAATATGGGCGAAGTGAACCCTACTGCTATTGAGGCATACACAGAGATGAAGGTGCGCCATGACTTTATTGTAGAGCAGCGTAATGATCTGGTGAATGCCAAGGAGTCATTACTGTCAACTATTGAAGAAGTAGAGAATACCGCCAATACTAAGTTCAGGGAGACCTTTGACTTGGTTAGGGAGAACTTTGTGACCGTATTTAAAGCACTTTTCACTCCTGAGGATAGTTGTGATCTGCGTCTTACTGATCCGGATAATGTAGCGGACAGCAACATAGAAATATACGCGCAGCCTAAGGGTAAGAAGCCAAGTACTTTGACCCAGCTATCGGGTGGAGAAAAGACGTTGACCTCAACTGCCTTCCTGTTTGCCATTTACCTCATCAAGCCGGCACCATTCTGCATACTGGATGAAGTAGATGCACCGCTGGATGACGCTAACGTGGGCAAGTTCACGCAGATGATCCGTAAGTTCTCAGACAACTCACAGTTCATCATCGTAACGCACAATAAGCAGACCATGGCATCGGTAGATGTGATCTATGGAGTGACCATGCAGGAGCCGGGTGTAAGTAAGCTGGTACCTGTTGACTTCAGAAGTTTAAATTAACAAACATCAATTGCCGGAAGCATGCCTTATATTAAGGTGTCTTCCGGCGATCTCATTATAGCGCACACATGGTCATGAAAACAACAACGTTTGATACTATAATTCTATCATTATTCTTTTTTGTAGTTCTTACCTCCTCAGTAGCACAAGCGCAAAGGTTGCATGATGATAATACAATAAGCTGGGCTTCCAGTCAGAATACAATTCATATTTCTAAGAGAATATCTCTGGCGCTGGAATACCAATGGCGCCGCGAAGGCATATTCAATAGTTGGCAGCAATCGCTTGCCAGAGGCGGAGTTCAGTATCACATTAAGAATGGTGTATCTGTATTGGGCGGATATGCTTATGTGATCACCTACCCATTCGGCGACTATCCCGCAGGCCCATACCCCGTTCCCGAGCATCGTTTTTTTGAGCAGGTAGCATGGAATGACACCAAGGGACGTTTTATACTGAGCCATCGCATAAGACTGGAGCAGAGATCACTAGGAAAGATAGACCAGAAGTCGGCCGATGGTGATGTGAAAGATTGGGTATATCTGAATCGTATTCGTTACCAGATGAGGTTGGCATATCCCCTCAACCATAGAACAATGACCGATAAGACCTGGTATATGGCGGCTTATGATGAGCTCTTTATCGGTTTCGGCTCTAATGTGAATCAGAATATTTTTGACCAGAACCGTTTAGGTGTGATAGCCGGTTATCAGCTCAACAAGTTGTTCAGAATAGAGGGTGGTTATTTGAATCAGACCGTACAACAGGGCGCATTGGTGGGCGGTAAACAAGTGTACCAATACAACAACGGCCTGGTGCTGAATGTGTATCTTACAAAGCCTGTGAAGGAGAAGAAGTCTGTTGAAACAGCAAAGCAATAACGTTATAGCTTGACCGCTTGCCTATGTGTTTCACTCAGGCTTCTACCAGCTCTTTTGCATTGTTGATAGCGGCTTCACTAGGCTGTTCGCCGCCTATCATGCGGGCTATGGCCAGTACGCGTTCGCTTTGTTCCAGGGTGCGGATATTGGTAGCCAATCTGCCGGTTCTATCTGCTTCTTTATAAACATAAAAGTGCCTTGATCCGCGAGCTGCAACCTGCGGCTGGTGCGTGATACAGATGACCTGATGGTATTGTGACAGCTCTCGCAACAACAGTCCTACCTGCCTTGCCGCTTCACCGGAGATACCTGTATCGACCTCATCAAATATGAGTGTAGGCATGTGCAATGCCTTTGCTGTAAGCGATTTGATACAGAGCATGATCCGACTCATTTCTCCACCTGAGGCTGCTTTTTGCAAGGTCTGGAAGGAGCCGCTCTTATTGGCATCGAGCATGAACTGCACACTGTCGGTACCATAAGGTGTGGGTGGTATATGTTCTGTCTTCACATCAAAGCGGGCATTAGGCATACCTACCAGTGCCAGCAATTCGTTCATTTTCTTTACAAATGCCGATATCGCTTTTTTGCGTTGATCAGATAGGGTAGCACCCTTGGTCTGCAGTTCTTTATATAGCAGTTCCTCTTCAGCAGTAAGCCTGCCAATAGCGTTGGATATGTCTAGTGTGGCTTTCAGTTCTTCTTCAAGCGATGCCTGTAATGCAAGCAGCTCTGCTGTTGTATTCACCGCATGCTTCTTCATCAATTTATAGCCGATATCAAGCTTCTGCTGCAACTCATCCATAGCTGCAGGGTCGAGTGATATGTTGCCTGCCTCACTTTCCAGTTCGCCTGCAATGTCTTTCAACTCTGCCCATGCCGATGTAATGCGCTCCTGCAGCGGTCTTACAGATGGCATAATATCTGTGATGCTCAGCAGTTGCTGATTGATGCGTTTCAGCTCGTTGAGGAATGGTTGTTCTCCTTCTTCCAGTAGTATGCGCGCGCCATCCAGTATTTGTATGATCCGCTCAGAGTGGCTCATCTGTTTGAGCTGGAGTGCGGCAGTCTCTATTTCATTAGTTTTGAAAGAGGCTTGTACCAACTCATCAAGCAGGTATTGCTTGTAGTCTGATTCCTTTTGCCACTGTGCCTGACGGCCCAGGTTCTCGTTGAGTTCGCGCTTTACCTTTTTATGCTTGTTGTATAATTCACGGAAGGCTACTGCGGCGGTAGTAGTGCCGGCAATAGCATCGAGCGACTCCATCTGAAAATTACCATCTTCTAATGCCTGATGGTCGAACTGCTGATGCAGATCTACCAAAAGAGAAGTAAGGTCGTTGAGGATAGTAAGTGTGACCGGTGTGTCGTTGACAAAGGCCCTTGATTTGCCATTTACGGCTATTTCCCTGCGAATGATACATTGGTCTTCATAGTCGAGGTCGGCAGCCGCTAAAGCCTTTTTAAACGGTGCATTGTCGCTTACATTGAAATAGCCCTCTATCACTGATTTTTCAGACTTATTGATCAGCACACTGCTATCGGCGCGTTCGCCCAGAATGAGGGACAACGCACCTAAAATGATACTTTTTCCCGCACCGGTCTCTCCGGTAACGGTATTGAGTTGGCCATCGGGCTCTATTGCCAGATGGTATATAATAGCGTAATTGTTGATAATAAGCTTCTGAAGCATAAATAAAAGGGGTATGCGGCTGTAAAAATAACGAACTCGGGGTTAAGTATGGTTAACTGATTATGAAAATGGGGATAAACTCAAGCCAGGCCATGACCGGCCGGTAAATATCAAACAGAACCAGTCTGATGTGCCGTAGTTACGAGACCTCAGGCATGCGATCCCGGACACTTCCCGTTAAAAGAAAAGCCTCCGTTGAAGAACGGAGGCTTTCTGAGGGATCTTATTTATTTACAATATCAATCAGGCTTGTTGCCATCAAGGAAAGTGTTGATGGTGTTGATGTTGCCTCTGTTATCATTACCAACAGTGTAACCACTGTACTGAGTAGTAGATGATGAACTGTTGTCGAGCTGAACATTCTTGCGCATATAAGCAGGAACGCTTTCTATTTCGTCAGTGCTCTCAGTGCCTTTAATGTTGAAGCTCATGCGGCGCAAGCGCTCAGCGCGATCTTCCAAAGCTCTCTTCTGTTCTTCAAACCTTCTTTGCTCTTCAATTTCATCAGCAGTAAGGATACGTTCGCCACGCTTGATGATCACATCTTCAACAGGTTCTTCTTTCTTGATCACTAAACGCATAGGTACTTCTTCTTCCTTCCTTTCTTCGTAGAAGAATACAGGAGCAGGAGCTGGCTGTGGTTCCGGTTCAGGCATAGTTTCCATTACAACTTCAGCTACCGGAGCAATTACTTCTTCTTCCTTTATGATCAACTGCATAGCAGGCTCTTCTTCTGCCACAACCAGAGTTGGGGTCATGTCGATAGGCTGCTGCTCTTCTACTCTTGTTTCGAAGTTGATAGGCGTATTGTTAGCTACAGTGCTGATATCTTCTAGCTTGAAGCTGATCTTTTCCGGTTCGCGGTTTCTTGCCGGCATATCGATGTTGATCTCTTTGTAGTTGAAACCAGTAGCAATAACTGTTACCGCTATCTTATCACCCAGATTAGGGTCGTGACCCATACCGAGGATAACGTCGCAATTGTCGCCGGCTTGCTGCTGAACGTATGCCTGAATTGCCTCAGCTTCGTCCATAGTGTGCTCGAACTCGCCTGCAGCAGAAGTGATGTTCAACAAGAGCCATTTAGCACCGCTGATATCGCTGTCGTTAAGCAGCGGAGAGTTCAACGCCTGCTCAACAGCATGCAGCGCACGGTTCTCACCCGATACTGATGCGCTACCAAGGATAGCAACACCACCATTCTTCATAACAGTGCATACATCTGCAAAGTCAACGTTCATAGAACCGGTAGTAGTGATAACGTCTGTGATACACTTAGCGGCAGTAGCCAGAATATCATCGGCCTTAGCGAATGCCTGAGTGAATGGCAGATTACCGAACTGCTGACGCAGCTTGTCATTAGAAATGATCAATACTGTGTCCACATGCTCGCGCATACGCTCGATACCTTCCTGAGCCTGCTTCATGCGCTTGCGGCCTTCGTAAGTGAAAGGAGTAGTAACGATACCTACAGTAAGGATGTCGAGATCTTTACAGATCTTGGCAACTACAGGAGCGCCACCTGTACCTGTACCACCACCCATGCCGGCAGTTATGAATGCCATGCGGGTATTTACTTTCAATATCTTAGTTATGTCTTCAAGACTTTCTTCACAAGATTGTTTGCCGATCTCGGGATTGGCACCTGCGCCAAGACCCGCTGTAAGATGTGGTCCGAGCTGAACTTTATTCACTACAGGGCTAAGAGTAAGCGCCTGAGAATCTGTGTTACACACTACAAAGTCAACGCCTTCGATGCCGAGGCTGTACATATAATTTACAGCATTGCTTCCGCCGCCGCCAACACCGATAACTTTAATAATAGACGATTGATTTTTTGGAATTTCGAAGTGTATCATACTGGTTTTAATTTGCAGGTTAATAAATAATGGTTAGTTGTGAGTTGTTATTGTTGTTGTGAGTTGTTGATTACTTAGTTGTGAGTTGTGTACTTATTCAATTACCTGATCGTCTACATCTTCAAACATACTAATAAATTTTCCTTTCAGCATATCGAACATGCCCTTTACCTTTTCATTTCTTTTGCGGTTCTTCTCTTTTATGTCTTCGTGCTGCAGTTCTTCCTGTAGTTCGTCGGTCATTTCTTCGATCTGTCCTTCTGCTACAATTGGTGCCAGGTCTATTTTCTCAACATCAGCACCCGGTACGTGCATGTAATTACCACCCTGACCAGTGAAGCGCATGCGGCCATTCTCAAAGTCGTGATAGCCGCGAAGGATGAGGCCTATACATGTAGAATACATAGGGTTCATCAACGTTTCAGCATGACCTCCGGCCAGGTGCTCGTTTGGAAGACCAACACGCGCGCTGAGACCTGTAACGAATTCGGTCATCTGGGTAAGATGCTTCAGACGAGCGCCGCCACCTGTGAGGATGATACCACCCAATAATCTCTTGTCGAGGTCGATCTGCTTGAGGTGATACAGCACATAATCAAGGATCTCCTGCATACGTGCCTGAATGATATGAGCCAGGTTCTTAACAGAAATTTCCTTTGGCGGTAAACCGCGAAGACCCGGAATAGTGATGTAAGCGCTGGCATTGGCTTCCTGAGCAAGAGCCATACCAAACTGAACTTTCATCTGCTCGGCCTGAGCTTTCAGTACACCAAGTCCGTTACGGATGTCGTTGGTGATGTTGACTCCTGCATAAGGAATAACAGCGGTGTGCTTGAGTATGCCGTCGTAGAATACTGCCATATCTGTAGTACCACCACCTATGTCAACGATAGCCACACCTGCTTCCAGATCTTCATCATTCATAACAGACGCAGCTGATGCCAACGGCTGAAGAACGAGATCAACTGTTTTAAGGTTAGACTTTTCTACGCAGCGATTGATGTTGCGGATGGCGTTCCTGTCACCTGTGATAAGGTGAAAGTTAGCACCGATCTTAACACCACTCATGCCTATAGGGTCTGTTACAAACGAAGTACTGTCAACAGTAAAATCCTGAGGTATGATATCGATGATCTGATCACCTGCAGGGATGTAAGTCTTATACTGATCCTTGATGAGCAGGTCGATATCTTCCTTGCTGATCTCGTTATCTGCATTCATGCGCACTCTGTCGCCACGCGTTTGGAGGCTCTTGATGTGCTGGCCAGCAATGCCCACATATACATCCTTTATTTCCAGTTGCGGATTGGAAAGGAGGCATCTTTCAATGGCTTGTTCTATAGAGCGGATACACTGCTCTATATTCATTACAACACCGTGGCTTACGCCTGCAGAATCTGCACGTCCGAAACCGAGGATCTCGATCTTACCGAACTCATTTTTTCTACCTGCGATGGCCACTACCTTAGTGGTCCCGATATCCAGGCCAACGATGATAGGTTGTTGTTTGTTGCTCATATCACAATTTGTTTAAAACTACTTAATTATTATTGTCGTCAACAGGAAGCGTGTACTTGGCTTTCTTCGTTTCCTTGTCTTTTTTCTTATCGTCTTTACTTTCTTTTTTCTTCGCTTCAGTTTTCTTCACTTCGGCTTTCTTAATATCCTTCTTCGCCTCTTTCTTCGCCTCTTTCTTAGTTTCTTTTTTATCTTGTTTAGCCGGTTCTTTCTTCACTTCTTTTTTAGCTTCCGGCTTTATCTCTTTCCTGGTATCTTTTTTGTCCTCTGCTTTTGCGGTTTGTTGCGCCGCGTTATTTTTTACCTTAGCTTCTGCAGCCAGTGCTTTAGACGAGTCTATTCTGGCTTCTGTCTGTACGATGCTGTTCACCCAATTCATTGTTACAGCGCCCTTATCTACCGGTCCTTTATAAGGTAATGAAGGCGCGGCTACTACCTGGCCTTTAAATCGCAGATCGAGTGTTTCGTATTTGTCCCAGCCAATGCGATTGAGGACATTTGTATAGAACGAATAGAGATTGTTGAATTTTTCCGTCATCCTGGATGTATCTCCGAATATGATACGTTGCTGACCCAGAACGGGTATCATTTCGAAAGTATAATCTGAGTCAACTATGATCTGTGATATCTGCGCATTCCAGAAAGTATCTGCCTGAATATGATGCACAAGCATCACCACATTTTTCTTCAGCATTTTACTTATGCTATCCTCTTTTAACAGCGGCATATTGGTAACAACAGATGTATAGAAATTAAAGTTAGGAGCCAATGGCATAACACTTAGTGTGTTGTCCATATAGTAGCTTTCTCCTGCTTGCCCAAAGATACGAACTACAGGAATACGCTGTGTTACAGACATGTGCAAAACCCTGCGTGCGTCGATATACAGAGATGCGTCGGCAACCCAAGGGTCGGCCTTGAGAACGCGCTCCATACTCTGAACATCCAGCTTGTTGATGGGGGTGTGCATGATATCTATATTCCTGTTATTGATCGTTTCGTCGAGTATTTGTTTTTCTTCTATAAAATGGTATTTCTTGCCACTGTTGATGTGTACCTCCACACGCTCCAGTTTCTTATCTCCTTCAATTTTTGATGCGCTGATGATTGCAGTGATACAAGCAGAAGCCGCTACAAGTGTTGTGAACACCTGCAGTATCTTTCTGATCGATATCTTTTTCCTAACTGCCATTTATTTTGCTTCTAATATATTTTTTATCGGTTCTATCAATTTGTCTATATCTCCTGCACCTGAGGTGATGAACATGTCTAACTGGTTGTTCTGTACATATGCCAGTAGTTCTTCTTTTGACAGGATGCGGTGTGCTTTATTCTTCATTCTGTCAGCGATCATCTCAGAGGTCACACCTTCCATCGGTAGTTCGCGGGCAGGGTATATGTCTAAAAGCAAAACCTCATCGGCCATGTCAAGGCTTTCTGCGAAACCATCAGCAAAGTCTCTTGTGCGGGAGAACAGATGCGGCTGAAAAGCAATTACGCACTTGCGACCGGGGAACAGATGCTTAGCGCTACGGATAAGTGCTGCCAGTTCTTCGGGGTGGTGGGCATAATCGTCTATATATACTACCTTGTCTGTTTTAATGATGTATTCGAATCTGCGTTTAATGCCTTTGAAATTTTCGAGTGCTTCTCTTACTTTTTCAGCATCTATGCCCAGCAGTTGAGTAACAGCTACTGCGGCTACCGCGTTCTCTACATTGTGCAACCCGCCAATGTTCAGGTGCAGATGGCGAACGGTCCAGCCTTTGCCTACAACATCGAATGTATAGCCACCATGGCGCTGCATCATATGTTCGCTGTAGATGTCGGCAGCAGTGTTAGTAAGGCTGTAAGTCAATTTGTTGGAAGCGGTCAATTCTGTGGCGCGATGTAAGCCATGTTTTACCAATAGCGTGCCACCGGGCTTTATATTTTTAGTGTACTGAATGAATGCCTTCTCAATTTCTTCTACAGTTCCGTAGATGTCGAGGTGGTCAGCGTCAATAGCTGTAAGTACAGCTACATCAGGAAACAACTTCAGGAAGCTGCGGTCATATTCGTCTGCTTCTATTACTGCAGTATCATTGGTGCTGCTCCAGTAATTGCTTTGATAATTAACAGAGATACCACCGAGAAATGCATTGCAACCATAGCCTGTCTCGCGGAGCAAATAAGCGATCATGGTAGATACAGTGGTCTTTCCGTGTGTGCCGGCAACTGTAATAGCATGAAGTGTCTCTGTGATCCACTGCAAAACATCGCTGCGCTTGTAAACCGGGAAATTATTGTTCCTATACCAGTTGAGTTCGGTATGGCCTGCAGGGATAGCAGGTGTATAGACTACAAGTTCAGTTTCTTTATCCAGCAAAGCAACATCATCGGTGTAATGAACGGTCATGCCTTCTTCCACCAGCTTTTTAGTAAGCGCGGTCTCAGTTCGGTCGTAGCCGGTAACCACAGCACCCTGAGCCAGGAAAAACCTTGCCAGTGCGCTCATGCCAATGCCGCCTATGCCTACGAAGTACACTCTTTTTATCTCTTTTACGTTCATTTTACTTTGTTGCTATTGCTATTATTTTATGTGCTATCCTTTCATCCGCATCTTTTATTGCCAATGATCTCAGGTTCTGAGACATCTGTTCTTGTTTGCGCTCATCTGCCATCAATGTTTTGATGGTTGGTATCAACTCAGTCAATGCCGCATCGTTTCTTACCATAATGGCTGCTTCCTGATAGACCAATGACATTGCATTGCTGGTCTGGTGGTCTTCTGCGGCAGTAGGCAGCGGAACGAATATCGCAGGTTTTCCCGCGATACATAATTCTGCTATAGCCAACGCTCCCGCCCTTGATACCACCACGTCGGCAACTGTGTAGGCATAGGCCATCTCCTTGATAAAGTTGAGTACCGTTACTCTGCCTTTATATTTTTCTGCCCTGCTTAGTGCCTGTTTGTGGTAAGGGTTGCCCGTTTGCCATATCAACTGCACATTCTCTTTCATCAATTCATCAAGGTTAGCATCTATGCTCTCATTGATGGCCTTTGCTCCAAGACTTCCACCGATAACGAGTATGGTCTTTGTTGAACCATTCAACCCGAACATAGCTTTAGCCTGCAGGCTGTCTGCTTTCATATCAGTAATATCTTTTCTAACCGGATTGCCGGTAAGAATCAATTTGTCCTGAGGAAAGAAGCGCTCCATGTGCTCATAAGCTACACATACAGCTTTTGCCTTGCGTCCTAGTATCTTATTGGTCTTTCCTGCGAAAGAGTTCTGTTCCTGAATAAGTGTAGGTATGTTCATTGCCTGTGCAGCGCTGAGCATGGGGAAGCTGGCATATCCGCCAACGCCTACTACCACATCGGGATTGAAGTTCTTCAAAATGCTTTTGGCCATGAATCTGCTTTTCAGCAGTTTGAATGGCAGAGAAAGATTTTTGAGCAGGTTACTTCTGTCGAACCCGGCAATATCAAGACCTACTATCTCAAAACCTTCCTGTGGCACTTTCTCCATTTCCATCTTTCCCTTTGCGCCAACAAATAACAGTTGTGTACCCGGCTGCAAACGCTGCAGCGCATGGCCCACGGCTACCGCAGGGAAGATATGTCCTCCTGTTCCGCCACCTGCTATTATGATCCGCAAATTCTTCATATTATGCTCCTGCCGGAATTATACCACCGGCTGGTCCTTTTTTACCTGTTTGAATAAATATCTTGGATGCGATCTCCGCATTCTCTTCGTCTTCTTCCTCATTAATGGCATCGTCAACTGCACTTTCTGTAGTCACGAAACCTTTTTCCTGCTTCTCTATTTTCCTTTTCCCTGCTTTTTTCTTGCCACCTTCCATCTCATCAACATACTTGCTAACGCTGAGGATGATGCCTATAGCAATGCTTGTGAACCAAATTGATGATCCGCCCATACTTACCATAGGTAGGGTAAGACCAGTAACGGGTACCAGATGTACATTCACCGCCATATTGAGCATAGCCTGAAACACAAGGGTAATACTAAGCCCGACCGCAAGAAAAGCGCCGAATGCAAAAGGGCATCTTTTGAAGATCAGTATGCTTCTCCACAGGAACAACAAATAGAAAAATACCATTGCCGCTCCGCCTATCAATCCATACTCTTCAATGATGATAGCAAAGATGAAATCGGAATAAGGGTGTGGCAGGAAATTGCGCTGCAGGCTATTGCCCGGGCCACGGCCGGTAAGACCTCCATTGGCAATAGCTATCTTAGCTTGCTGCACCTGATATACATCTTCTTCTTTGGCATCTTTCTTTTTACCGCCTGCAAAGTCCATGATGCGTTTTTCCCATGTTTTGGCGCGGCCAATACCGGTGATCTTGGAAACAGTGAATAATACCGTAACGCCAATGAGGCCTACAACCACCAGAAGTAATAAATGCTGCACTTGCACCCTGCCTATAAAGAACACTATACTGCAGGTAGCGCCGAGCATCAACGCAGTTGAAAGATTGGCCGGGGCAATGAAGGCGCAGGTCAATAGCATGGGTAACAGTACCGGCAGAAATCCTTTCTTGAAATCCTTGATGACTGCCTGCTTCATACTTAATACACGCGCCAGAAACATGAACAATGCCAGCTTGGCAAGGTCTGAGGTCTGGAAGGTGAGGTGAACAACCGGCAGCATTATCCAACGAGAACCTTCGTTGAGGTTGGTGCCGAATGCTAAAGTATATATGAGCAGGGGCAAGCTGATGAGGTATAAGACCACAGCCACCTTTGCAAACTTGGTATAATTTATTTTATGTACGAAGTAAATGATGAGCAGGCCCAGTGCTAAAACCATTACCTGCTTAACCAGGAAGAAGCTGGAAGCTTTTTCGCTGCGATAAGCAAGAGAGCCGGTACTGCTATACACGGCGAGGAGGCTGATGAGCGACAGCACCATCACCACAGCCCAAATGACCTGGTCTCCTTTCGTCTTGTTTAGCAATTTGTTTACACTCATCGTTATGGGTATTGATTATTAAAGGCTGCGAACCGCGTCCTTGAATTGTTGTCCTCTGTCTTCATAATTCTTAAAAAGATCGAAGCTGGCACAAGCAGGAGAGAGCAAAACAACATCTCCTTTATCTGCCAGAGCATAAGCCGCATGGACGGCGTCTTTAGCGCTGGTGGTATCTACTATGGTGTCAACGAAGCTGTCGAAGAAATCATGTATAGGCTCGTTATGCACGCCAAGGCAAACGATAGCTTTTACTTTTTCTCTTACTAACCCTTCGATCTCGTGGTAATTGTTGCCCTTGTCCTGTCCGCCAAGAAGCAGGATAACGGGCTTGGTCATACTTTCTAAGGCAAACCAAACAGAGTTGACATTTGTGCCTTTACTGTCGTTGATGAATTCTACACCGCGAACAGTAGCGACATATTCCAATCTGTGCTCCAGTCCCTCGAAAGATTCAAAACTTTCGCGGATCTTCTCCTTCCTGATGTGTGCCGCTCTGCCTGAAATGCCCGCTGCCATAGAATTGTATTGATTGTGCTTTCCTTTAATAGTGAGGTCATGTACAGAAGCTTTCATATCTTCTCCGTCATACTTAATGTGTATGTTGTCTTTGTTCACAAAAGCTCCTTCGTCGTGGATTTTATTTTCGTCCATTGTAATGTGTACTGTTTTGGCGTGAATCGAATGGGTGGTTAAGTAGTTGTTGATAGCAGGATCGTCTATGTTCAGTACAAGAAGATCTGTTGGTAATTGGTTTTGTGTGATCTTAAATTTAGAGGCAACATAATTTTCAAAAATGTAATTGTATCTGTCCAGATGGTCGGGAGTAATATTGAGCAGTACTGCTATATCAGGCCTGAATTGATGAATATCATCAAGCTGAAAGCTGCTGACCTCTATTACATACCATTCACATGGTCTTTCAAATATTTGTAAGGCAAAACTTCGGCCTATATTGCCCACCATTGCTACATCGTAGCCGGCGGTCTTGAGTATATGCCATGTAAGCTTTGTAGTTGTGCTTTTTCCGTTGCTGCCGGTAATAGCTATGATCTTGCTGTCGCCTTTATAGCGATAGCCAAACTCTATTTCGCTGCATACTTCTATGCCGGCAGCTCTTATTTTTTTTACTATCTCTGCTTTGTCGGGAATACCCGGGCTTTTGACCACGCAGTCTGCAACAAGTATATTAGCTTCAGTATGACCACCTTCTTCAAAAGCGATGTTGTTATCCTGCAACATTGCCTTGAACGATGGCTTTATGATGCCGCCGTCACTTACAAACACATCCCAGCCCTGCTGGTTGCCCAGCAATGCGGCACCTACACCGCTTTCAGCGGCGCCCAGTATCACGAGCTTTTTATTGTTTGTGTTCATTTTCTTATTGCAGTTTTAAGGTTACTATGCTCATTATTGCCAGTATGATACCAATGATCCAGAAGCGGGTAACGATCTTAGATTCATGGTAGCCTAATTTCTGATAATGATGATGCAGCGGGGCCATCAGGAATATTCTTACTCCTTCACCTGTTTTCTTTTTGGTACGTTTGAAATACCACACCTGCAGCATCACAGAAACGTTCTCAACCAGGAATATACCGCAGATGATAGGTATCAATAATTCTTTGCGAACAATGATAGCCAGAGACGCAATGATGCCGCCAAGTGCCAGACTACCCGTATCGCCCATGAATACCTGTGCAGGGTAGGCATTATACCAAAGGAAGCCGACGCAGGCGCCTACGAATGCACCGATGAATATGGATAGTTCGCCCAGATTAGGTATGTCCATTATATTGAGATAACCGGCGAAGATGTAGTTGCCCGATACATATGCAAATACTCCAAGGCATACGCCAATGATCGCTGATACTCCTGTAGCCAGCCCATCTATGCCATCTGTAATATTGGCTCCGTTAGATACCGCCACAATGATGAATATGACAAACAGAACATAAATGAATGGTGTGGTATAGGCTATATACTTCTCTCCGAATATCTCCGCGATCTTCTCGTATCTGAATTCGTGGGTTTTAATGAAAGGCAGAGTAGTAGTAGCTGTTCTTACATTCACATAGTTATGTTCTTTACCATTGTCGTCTTTACGAGTGAATCGGCCTCTCTCCAGCTTTTCCTCACTGTTATACACACCTGTTCCAGATTTTACTTCACGGCTGATGATCACATTGTCATTATAGTACATGGTAACGCCGATGATAATGCCGAGACCTATCTGGCCTATTACCTTAAAACGTCCCGCCAACCCTTCTTTATTCTTCTTGAATACTTTGATATAGTCATCAATGAAACCAATGACACCTAACCAAATGGTAGATACGATCATCAATACTATATATACATTCAATACTCTGGCGAATAACAAAGTAGGAATGAGAATAGCCGCAATGATAATAAGGCCACCCATGGTAGGTGTTCCCTTCTTCGCTTTTTCTCCATCCAGACCCAGGTCGCGAACTGTTTCACCTATTTGTTTATTCCGCAGAAAGTTGATCAGCCTTTTGCCGAGGAGCATAGATATTACCAATGAAAGGATAATAGCCATAGCCACCCTGAAGGTGATATAGTTGAACACGCCCAGCCCTATGAGGCGGAGCTGAAGTGTGTCGTGCAGATATTTATATAAATAGTACAGCATCTATGCCTGTTATTTATTGAGTGTTTCAAATGTTTGGGTCAATTCTTCACGGTCGTCAAAATGATGTTTGATTCCGTTTATTTCCTGGTATGTTTCATGTCCTTTGCCTGCTACAAGAATAATATCTCCTGCCATAGCCAGAGAACATGCTGTTTTTATTGCTTCGCGCCTGTCGGCTATTCTCAGACATTTTCTTTTCATAGATGTTGTCAGTCCGCTCTCCATATCATTGAGAATAGCTTCCGGATCTTCACTTCTCGGATTGTCGGAAGTAATAATGGTCGTATCGCTATGTTCACAAGCAGCTTCAGCCATTATAGGACGCTTTGTTTTGTCGCGGTCTCCACCACAGCCTACAACAGTTATCAAACGCTGTCCGTTAGTGCGCAACTGATTGATGGTGGCCAGTACATTGATCAATGCATCCGGAGTGTGTGCATAGTCAACGATGCCCAGCACTCTGTCTGTTTTAGACATATAGGTCTCAAACCTGCCCTGTGCTCCGCGCAGTGCGCTGAGTACTTCCAATATCTGCATTTTATCTTCGCCCAGTTGCTTTGCAGCACCATATACTGCCAGCAGATTGTAGGCATTGAAAATACCTATCATACTGAAGTGCGCTTCTATACCATCGATGTTCATCACAAGTCCGGTAAGGCTGTTCTCCAGTACTTTTCCTTTTATAGATGCCGGCATACGCAGGCTATAGGACAGTTTTTCAGCTTTCGTGTTTTGCAGCATTATTGCTCCGCGCTTGTCGTCTGCATTGGTCAGTGCAAATGCCTCAGCAGGTAAACCGTCGAAGAATGCTTTCTTCACTCTTATATATTCGTCAAATGTCTTGTGGTAATCGAGGTGGTCGTGCGTGATATTGGTAAAAACACCGCCGGCAAATCTGATGCCTGCAATACGCTGTTGGTGAACAGCGTGAGAGCTCACTTCCATGAAAGAATGTGTGCAGCCGGCATCAGCCATCTGCCTCAGCAAAGCATGAATGGAAATGGCATCGGGGGTGGTGTGAGTAGCAACGATTACCTGCTTGTGTATATGGTTTTGTACGGTAGATAACAGACCGCATTTGTAACCCAGTTTTTCAAAGAGCTGATACAGGAGTGTGGCTGTTGTTGTTTTGCCATTAGTGCCTGTTACGCCTACTATCTTCAATTCTGCTGACGGGAAGCCATAAAATGCATCAGCCATCATACCTGCCGCCAGTGCGCTATCTTTTACTTTCACATAAGTGATACCATCCTGAAGTGAGGCAGGCATAGTTTCACAAACTATTACAGCCGAGCCATCAGCTATCGCTTTTTCAATGAAAGCATGTCCGTCAGATAAGGTGCCTTTGATAGCAATGAATGCGCTTCCGGTAGTTACTTTACGAGAATCGATGCAGAGACCGCTGACCTCAATAGCCGCAGAACCCTTCATTTGAGAAGGCTCGATATTTACCAATATGTCTTTTAATGTTGGCATCAGCTTAATTGAAGTATTACGTTTTGTCCTTTATTGATCCTTGTTCCCGGTACTATAGATTGTGATTGCACTCTTCCTTTACCTAGCACCTGTACTTGCAGTCCGCATGTTTCCAGCATATATACTGCATCTTTCAGACCCATTCCTTTCAGGTCGGGCATAATATTTCTGAAGAGTTTTGCGGGTTGGATATGTACATTTCTCGATGAGTCAGCATACATCTGCATCATCTCATTGAGGTATTCAGATGGTGTCTGTATCGGCTTTCTGATGCCGTTAAGTAATGTTCTGTAGTTACGGGCAGTGGCCATGCTCGATGTGAGTCTGCCATTGTTCGTTTTGGCGAAACTATCTAACGGGCCTCCCCAAGCTCCCATACTTTCGGAGAATATCTTGTCGGCAACCATTCTGAAGACAGGAGCTGCAATAGTACCTCCGTAGTAGGCTGCTGAATGCGGCTTCGTGCGGATGACAACGCAGATAGTGTATTTAGGTGCTTCAGCAGGCATGTAGCCTACAAATGAACCCTGATAAACACCATCTGTATATCTTATACCCTTATCTGCCACCTGTGCCGTACCCGTTTTGCCGGCCATCGTATAGTATGGTGACTCAATGCCCTTTCCGGTACCTTCTGTAATAACAGCGCGAGTGCATTTGCGTAGTTGAGCTATAGTGTTAGAATCGCCGACCTGCTCTATTTCATGAGGGCTGAATTTTTTGATCTCTTTGCCATATTCGCGGATAGAGCTCACCAGATAAGGACGCATCATTTTACCATCGTTAGCAATGGCATTGTACAACATGCACGTGTGTAATGGAGATACCAGAATGCCATATCCTGTAGCCATCCATGGTAGGGTAGTATTGCTCCATGATGCTGAGCCGGGCTTTGTTATCACCGTTCTGCGCTCACCTGCAAGGTCTATACCTGTTGGTTTGTCCAGATGTAGTTTCAATAAATGATCGATATACTTAGATGGATTATCCTTGTAGTGCTGGTTGGCCAACTTTGCCATAGCAGCATTACTTGATTCGGCATAAGCCTTCCAAATAGGCATAGCGTGTAGTCCCAGGTGAGAGTCGTTCATGGTCCTGTTGCCAAAACGAATAGCACCACCTTCCGCATCCACTATGTCATCTACATTGATCATCTTATCATTCAGTAATGACAAAAGGGTCACCAGCTTGAAAGTAGATCCCGGTTCTGTTGGGATCATAGCGTAGTTGAAATCTTCAAAATAACTGCCGTCAGGTTGTCTGCCCAGATTCACCAATGTGCGGATCTTACCTGTTTTTACTTCCATAACTATACAAGTGCCGTAGAGACACTCATATTTCTGCAATAAACTCAGCAAAGCATGTTCCGCCACATCCTGAATGTTCATATCCAGAGTGGTGACAATGTCTTTTCCATTCTGTGGATCTATTTCAGAACCTTCGATAGGCACCCATGCACCACCTGTTGATTTTTGTACGATACGACGTCCATTCTCTCCGGTAAGTGTATCATTGTAGGTAGCTTCCAGTCCCGTTACATTGCTGTCTCTGAAAATACCAATGGTGCGGTATGCTAATGTCTTATAAGGTGCTTCTCTCTTTTCTTTTGGCTCTGAAATGAAACCACCCAATCCTTTGCCCTTGTTGAATATAGGGAAAGACCTCAATGCTTCGTGCTGATAGTATTTCAGTTTACGACCCAATAAGAAGTATTTGTCTCCTTCGTTATATGCACGAACGAATTCTTCCTTGTAGATCTCAGCTGATTTGTCGCCAAACAGGTTGGCCACACAGCCCGACAAAGTATCGATGTTCTTAGCAAACAATCCTGAGTCTATGACAGAGAAGTCTATATGTACTTCAAATTCCGGAATAGAGGAGCTGAGCAAAACGCCATCTTCATTATAAATGTTACCACGGTCTGCTTTCAGTGTGTCGAAGCGGGTATGCATTTCTTTGGCGAGTGCACGAAGTTTAGGACCTTCTTTAAACTGGATCATTGCGGCCTTGATGACAATAGCGAGTCCGAACAGACATATGCCTGTGAACGCCATATACACCCTGAACCTAATGTCCTGTTTAATGCTGATACTCATTTCCCGTTTTCCCTTGTCTTCTTTTTACTTCTTACTTATTTTGTAAGCCGGCAGTAATGATGGTTTCAATCCTATTGCTTCGGCATTCTTGATTACCTGTGTTTCAGTTTTTACCTGCATCAGTTGCGACTGAACATCCATATGCTTCCAGCGCAGCTCTTTGAGGGCCTTATTTTGTTTGTTCGTTTCCCGTTGTATCTCGATAGAACGGTGACTGTTACTTATATAGAAAACGCATAAAAGCGCAATGAAACCAAAGTAGGGGATGTTATTAACGATAGCTTTATAAGATAACTTCTCCACCAGCGACCGCCAGTCACTTCTTACCCTCTGTGCAGGAGTAATGTGTTCCTGCGGTATTTTTTCTTCTTCGTTACTCATATTCGCTCCGCTATTCTCAGCCGTGCGCTTCGCGCCCGGTTATTTGCCTTTAGTTCTTGTTCTGTTGGTTCTATAGGCTTGTTGTTAATCGGCCTTAGTACCAGTTTGCTCTCTTCATTGTCGTCCCACACACCTCTCTTTATATATTGCTTCACTATCCTGTCTTCCAATGAATGAAAGGAGATCACACTTAATCTTCCTCCCGGCTTCAGGCTTTGTGCGGCCTGTTGTAAAAAATCTTTCAATACACCCAGCTCATCATTCACCTCTATTCTCAATGCCTGAAACACCTGGGCCAGATACTTATTAGGGTTTCCTCCTCTCATTACCGGTGCCAGCATTGCTTTGAGTGCGGCTATGGTAGTTATCTTCATCGCCTTGCGGTTGTCCACAATATGCTTTGCCAGCTGCTTTGAGTTCCTTACTTCGCCATATTGTTCAAACAGTTTGTGCAACTGTGGTTCGGTATAGGTGCGCAGTATCTCTGCTGCGGTCAACTCTGAGCGTTTATCCATTCTCATATCCAGCGGACCGTCAAACCTCAGGGAGAACCCTCTTTCAGCCGTGTCGAACTGGAATGAACTTACTCCCAGGTCTGCCAGTATGCCATCTACTTCATTTATGCCGTGCAACCTTAAGAAGCGGCGCAGATATTTGAAGTTTTCGGTCACCGGTATCAGCCTGTCATCCTCCGGTTTATTTCTCCAGGCATCTTCATCCTGATCAAATGCTATCAATCGGCCCTGTGGTCCCAGCTTTGACAAGATCAATCTGCTGTGCCCCCCTCCGCCGAAAGTGGCATCTACATAGATGCCATCTTCTTTAATATCCAGTCCGTCCACCGTTTCATTCAACAGAACCGTAGTGTGGTAAAAATCAGGGTTACTCATCGTCGTCTGTATCAAATGGGTTACCGTAATCTTTCGCTACTTCTGCTGCCAGTGCTCCGAATTTCGCTGCGTTTTGGAGCATGTATTCGTAGTACGTATCTTTATCCCAGAGCTCTACCTTATTTCCCTGAGCTGCCATTACTATGTCCTTTTTAATACCGGCATACTCCAGTAATTGCTTAGGCAGTAACAATCTGTCTGCGCTATCCATCTCCAGTGGTGTAGCACCATTCATGAATAAACGCTTAAAATCTCTTACTCCAGCAACCAGATCATTCATCTTATTGATCTTCTTGGCAATTGGATTCCATACTTCAGTAGTGTACAGTGTAAGGCATTTCTCAAATCCTCTGTTAACGACAAAATTCCCTCCATTGCTTTCCGGCAATTGCTTGCGGAAGGCCGATGGCAGTAGCATACGCCCTTTGGCGTCGATAGCTACTTCATATTCTCCGAGGAAATTGGCCATTTTGAGGTTTTTGACTGATTGTTCCCACAAAATAACAAAACTTCCCACAATTTCCCACAATTCCCCACCTACTATAATTATCCACAATAATTTATATGGGTGAAACCCTTTACTGGTAAGTATTACAGCGGAAAAATGACCATTTTAGCGTTACGGCACTGTGGGTAACTTGTGAATAGGTGTGGATAACTTGTTAAGATGTAGATTAGGAAGTGTTGTAAATGCCGATCATATCATTTAACAAATCAGATATAGTTGAAACCAACTTTTTCAATATCTTTGTCACCCTGTATGCAGCTACGCGTTAGAAATTTATTGTATTTGTTTTTGGGTGTTCTCCTGATGAGCTCATGTAGCCATTTCGAGAAGGTCAGAAAAAGCAGCGATGTCAATTATAAATTGACAAAGGCAAATGAGTACTTCGATAAGAAGGAATACACACATGCCTACGAGTTGTACAAAGACCTGATGCCCATTATGAAGAGTACAAGGAATTTTGAGGCACTGTACTACAAGTATGCATATACGCTTTATTATCAAAAGGCATACATTGACGCATCATATAACTTCAAGAATTTTACTGAATACTTCCCTACCAGCAAGGATGCGGAGGAGTGTGAATTCATGAGTGCGGTGTGTTTGTATAAATACGCTCCGAAATATACTCTGGATCAGACCAATTCTATCAAGGCCCTGGAAGCATTGCAGGGTTATGTGAACAGATATCCTAATTCGAAAAGAGTAGCTGAGGCGATGGTCTATATTGAGGCTTCACACAAAAAGCTGGAGAATAAAGAGGCGGATGCTGCCAAATTATATTTTAACATCAGTCAATACAAAGCAGCAACAGTCGCTTACAAGAGTGTTTTAAGAAACTATCCTGAATCTGCGAACGGAGATCTGTACCAGTTCATGATCATGAAGGCCATGTTCAAGTATGCGAAAGCCAGCGTTCCTGAAAAGCAGGAAGAGCGTTTTGCCAATGCGATAAGTGCCTACAGAGAATTAAAAGATAATTATCCGAAATCTAAGTACCTTGCAGAGGCGGAGCAATTAAATACAGAAGCAAATAATAACGTTAAAAAAATACGCGATGAGCACAAGTAAAAAATCCTTTTCTTCGGTTAATCCTTTGTTGGAAACACGCGATGTGATCGCACTTAAGGATAAGACAGGTAACCTGTATGAGTCAATTGCCATCATCGGCAGAAGGGCTAACCAGATATCTGTGAACATGAAAGAAGAGCTTCACCGCAAGTTGGACGAGTTTTCCGTACATGCAGATAATCTGGAAGAAGTACACGAAAATAAAGAGCAGATAGAAATATCACGCATTTATGAGCGTATGGCCAATGCGCCACTTCAGGCTCTTACAGAATTTAACGACGACAGAATTTACCACCGTAAGAAGGTAATGTAAGTTTTGCATATCATTGAAAAGGCTATTCCGGACACCCGGAATGGCTTTTTTATTTAACACAGTCTGAACAATATCATTGGTTCATTGGTGTTTATATTTACAGTACTTACATCATCACAACGTTGAATTATGCCCAAGCAATACAAACATCTCTTTTTTGATCTGGATCACACCTTATGGGATTTTGATAAAAATTCGGAAGCCACTTTAAGGCAGCTGTATCATGAACTTGATCTGAAAGGGCAGGGTATTGAAGATTTTGACGAGATGTTCCGGTCCTATAATGTACATAACGACAAGTTGTGGGACAGATACAGGAAGGGGTTCATTAAGCGCGATGAGCTGAGATGGAAACGTATGTGGCTGATGTTGATGGACTTTAAAGTAACAGATACCGCACTGGCGCATGAGCTGGGTGTAGCTTATCTGGAAATATTGCCGACTCAGACCTTGCTGTTACCACATGCAAAAGAATTGCTGGAGCATTGTAAAGGTCGTTACGAAATGCACCTGATCACCAATGGGTTTGAAACTACACAGCGTTTAAAATTGCAGTATTCAGGTATTGCCAAGTATTTCACTCATCTGATCACCTCTGAGAAGAGCAACAGCATGAAGCCTTACAAAGAGATATTTGATTATGCGTTGAATGCCGCCAATGCGGAAGTGGCAGACAGCATAATGATAGGTGATGCGGTAGATATAGACATACTTGGGGCAATTGATGCTGGCTGGGATTCTGTTTATTTCAATCCTCACGAAAAGCCACACGACAGGAAGCCAACCTACGAAGTAAAGCATCTGGAAGAGCTGATGGACATTTTTTAGCAGATACTATGAGTCGTGATCTGGTATCGTGGGTAGTCTGTAATAATACTGTTGTATAACACTATTTTTTATTGACGAAGAGGAGGGATAATTTCTTGAAGAGAACCTACGGTTTATTTATCTTTACGGGTAGATGTTGCACAGTAAGGAAAGAGACGATTCATACCTACAGAAGGGACTACGGAAGCAGTTAGTACAGATATTACGCGATAAAAAGATCAACGATCAACAAGTACTGACCGATGAGCGGGTCTTATCTGCTATAGAAGCAGTGCCCAGACATTTTTTCCTCGATCCGGCATTTGAGCGACAGGCCTATGAGAACCGTGCCTTCCCTATTACAGCAGGTCAAACTATTTCGCATCCATTCACAGTAGCTTATCAAACTCAGTTATTAGAGGTCAAAAAATTTGATAAGGTGTTGGAAATAGGCACAGGTAGCGCTTATCAGGCATGTGTACTGGCGGAAATGGGTGTTACCTTATATACTATTGAACGGCAGAAGGAGTTGTATGACTATGTGGGTAAATTCTTTTTCATCAAAAAGTACTTCAACATCAAGCGTTTTTATGGTGATGGTTTTGAAGGCCTGCCTACATTCGCCCCATTTGATAAGATCATTATTACATGCGGTGCTCCCTTCGTTCCACCCAAACTGATCCAACAATTAAAGCCGGGTGGTATCATGGTGATACCCGTTGGTGAGGATGGTAAGCAAAAGATGCTGCGCATCACTAAAGATGCCGCAGGCAATATTCATGAAGAAGAGACCGGTGATTTTTCCTTTGTGCCCATGTTGGAAGGGAAGAACAATAAATAATAGCTGAATTGCGTCATGGCTGAATTATTCACCTGATGATTGATCGCGATCTATTACAGGTCAGTTTTTAGAGCAGTCATATTTCGCTGTATCCCTTTCCACTTAGACCGCTTGAGTGGAGAATTCTTGAATATTTTATTGAAGGCGTCTTCCGATAGTTCCTCCCATTCTCTTTTGGATAGGTTGAGTATTTCAGGGATAGGGGTAAAGTGGTTTTCTGAATTGGGTTTGGAGAAACGGTTCCACGGGCACACATCCTGACATATATCACAGCCAAACATCCAGCTTTCCATTTTATTATGAAACTCCGATGGTATCAATGCATCTTTCAATTCTATAGTGAGGTAAGAGATACATTTTGTTGCGTCAATTTTTGTTGGCGATGCAATAGCATCAGTAGGGCACGCATCTATACAGCGGGTGCAGGTGCCGCAATGGTCGGTTGTGAATGGTGCGTCTGATATAAGATCCAGGTCTGTAATGAGTGTGGCTATAAAGAAGAAGGAGCCCGAGGTGCGGGTAAGCACATTGCCGTTCTTGCCTATCCAGCCTAGCCCGCTGCGCACAGCCCAGCTGCGTTCTAACACCGGCGCACTATCTACAAATCCCCGTCCATCTACTACGCCTATATTGGTGTTAATGAAATCGAGCAGTTGATTGAGCTTCTCTCTGATCACATAATGATAGTCAGTACCCCATGCATATTTAGCGATCTTAGGGGCAAGTGACGATTGTTGTTCTGACGGGAAATAATTGAGTTGTAGTGTAATGACAGACTTTGCTCCGGGTACTAACTTTCGCGGGTCTATACGAAGGTCAAAGTTGCGCGCCATATATTCCATGCCTGCGTTGTATCCCTTGCTCAGCCATTGTTCCAGTCTTACGGCATCATCCTCCAGTTGCACAGCTTTTGCTATGCCACAACTATTAAACCCTAGCCTGGCGGCTTCGTTTTTAATAAGTACTGTGTTTTTTTGGGAAGATGAATACATGGCTGCAAAGGTAACTTTATGATGCATTAAATCTCCCGGTGTTTTTGCTGACGGCGTGGTAGCTATTGGACGCGGACCTACGGCTCGCGGATGGTAGGAGGTATTGAGATGTGCTGCAAACCTTTTGCACTTACGGTACAATAGCAGGAATCGCACGCATTAGTGCAGACGTTTATTGTGTAACTAACATTGCTTATAGCGGTTTTACAGTAACCCCTCTTATCTCTTCCAGTTTAGGTATGTAGATGGCAATTTGTGGTCGGGGAATGCCGGCTCTGATGGTGCAAAATAGTTGGAGGTCTTGCTGGTAGATGGTTGCTTCGCATTGCTTCAGCAGATAGAGCACTTCACCCATAGATGGATAATCGAAGTTAAGTTCATACATGCCTTCTATCCATTTTTCTTCCCGTGGCAGGTTCTCTAAAGCCAATGCAGTGGCTGTTTTATAAGCATTGATAAGTCCGGGGACTCCCAACAATGAACCGCCGAAATAACGAACTACGACTACCAGTACATTTGTAAGACCAAGGCTGTCTATCTGTCCCAGCATGGGTTTGCCGGCACTGCCCGATGGTTCTCCATCGTCACTGGCGCGGTATTGACTGCCATCGGTTCCCAGTCGCCATGCTACGCAATGGTGGTTGGCTTTAGGATGTAGTTTTTTAAGCACCTGCAGTTTATCTTTTATTTCCTGAACTGTAGCTACGGGATAACTGAACGCCAGGAATTTACTTCCCCTGTCTCTGAAATCCCCTGTTCCGGGTGCGCTTATGGTAGTGTATTTGTCTGGTGTCATATCATTCCTCCCGCTGCGATCAGCAATATAGCTATTATAGATAGTGCAAGGCCTAGGATACGCTGAAGGTTGGCCTTCTCTCTGAAGATAAATATTGCAGCCAGCGATGAGGCCACTAATGTACCGATATTCAAGACAGGTATGGTAGCTGAACTTTGCATGACACCACAATTGATAGAGCGGATAAGGAAGTAGATAGAGAAGTAATTAGGTACACCAATGCAGATACCCGCAACCAGATTTCGCCAGTGCAGCTGCATCTTTTTCATCATTAACATAATAATGACGATAGCTATTCCAAAGCAGGCTGCTACGCCAAAGCAGTAGATGGTAAATGTAGCCTGCACTTCAGGAGTGTCGAGAAATGAGTGTTGAGCATAATTTACCAGTGCATCCAGTAGTCCGCTGCCAATGAATAATAACAGTGGCCAAAGAAGGCTCGGGGTTTTGCCATTCTCTTCTTTTACTCTGGTGGTAAGATATACTGCGGGTAGTGCCAATACTATGCCTGTTATCTTCCACATGCCGGCTGCCTCATGAAAGAACACGATGGCTATGGTAACAGGTATGACCAACGATAGTTTATTGGCAATGGTGGCGGTGGTGATACCATCTACTTTAGTGCAGTAGCCAATGAGGTTGAATATAGATATAAATGCAGCACCCATCAGGAAGGTCCAGGGGAACCACTGCTGGTTTATATGGCTTGCCTGAAAAGGCATGTGACCCAGGAACAGACTGCCTGTAACTACGCAGATACAATAGTTAACAACAATGGCTTGTAAAGTATCGATCTTATATTTCGGCAATATTTTGAAGATGGCAGAAATGAGAACGTTGAGTAGTATGGTAATGATCAGGTAAAGCATGCTGGTAAAATAAAAAGTAAAAGCTTAAAAGTAAAAAATGATGTATGATGTTAGTGTTATAACTCCATTCCGGTGGTGTAAGGATATGGGCTGATCTTGTTGACGAATACTTCCAGACGATCGTCGTTGAGATGTGTGGTCAATGTATTTGTACTATTGGTCAGTTGTGGTGCTGTCAGGCCCGAACCTATCTCTTTGTTGCCGGTAAATACTCTTGCCTCGTCCCAAAGACCGGCATTAATAAAACTATTGAGTAGTGCGGCACCTCCTTCTACTATCAATGAGGTTAACTTCTGTTGGTGTAATAGTGCCATCACCTCATTTAATAGTTGATCGCCGAAGGATAGTTGAATGTATCTCACAGTATTGATGATGTCATCTTTATCCTCATTAATGATCCATGTTTCGGCACTATTATCAAAAAGATGATGAGTTGATGGTATGTTGGCATTTCGGGAAATGGCTATTCGCAGCGGTTGTTTTCCGGCCCAAAGTCTTGCGGTCAGTTGCGGATCATCATTGATGGCAGTAGTAGCGCCTACCATTATAGCAGCCTCTTCTGTTCGCCATTTATGCACCAGTCTGTTACTCTGGCCATTTGTTATCTGTGATCTGCTTCTGTCTTCAGGTGCTATAAATCCATCAGTGGTCTGGGCCCACTTCAGAACTATGTAAGGTCTTTTTTGTTGGTGGAAGGTGAAAAAACGTCTGTTCACCCATTGTCCTTCAGCTTCACATACCCCGGTCACTACGTCAATTCCTGTATTTTTCAGAATGTCTATTCCTCTTCCACTCACCAGTTCGAAAGGGTCTTTATTGGCAATGACCACTTTCCCTATTTTCTCGACTACCAGTCTGTCGGCACACGGAGGCGTTTTTCCGGTATGCGCGCAGGGCTCCAGTGTTACATACATGGTACTGCCGGCTATCAGATGCTTGTCTGCAGCTGCAACATTGTTCAGGCAATCAACCTCGGCATGTGCCTGACCATATATATGATGCCAGCCTTCACCTATGATACGTCCTTCGTTGACAAGCACAGCACCGACCATTGGGTTAGGACTGGTATGTCCTTTCCCTTTTTGTGCCAGTTCAAGGGCACGGGTCATATATAGTACTTCCGGTTGCAAGGACGCGAAATTACTAAAATTGGCGGGGGAAGTGAAAACAAATGCCGGAAAACAGCATATAGCTGCAATTCGTGGTATTCGTATGACATAACTCATTGGTCCGGTATCTGTCTGATTTGAATTTACCCCTAACTTTGTCTCATGATAGCTGAGGAGGGAAAGACCATAAAATTGTCGCAACTGCAAGCCGGGACAAAGGCTGTGATCCACAGTCACGATGAAAGTGAGTTTCAGTTGACGCTTATGGAGATGGGGTGCATACCCGGAGAGCCTGTCTGGGTAGAAATGATCGCCCCGTTGGGAGATCCTATGGCCATACAGATAGCAGGATATTATCTTAGCTTGCGTAAGCAGGACGCGGATAAGATCTGGGTCACATTAAATAAATAATTATTAATAATTGATGTAGCTGTTTTGGCATTATTCGCCGAAGCACTATTTTGTATTCCGTTATATTTAGTATATTAGCGGGATTTTTAGACTTAATGCTTACAATTCAGGCAGTCAATAAATAATATCTATGCACTACAGTACGATACTTAAAAGAGGAGCTTTTCTAATGGTCTTCGCGCTATTTGTTATAGGCGGATGCAAGAAGACGGATTCTAATCCTCTTACAGACGATGATGATGCAGGTGGCTATGCTTCTGACGCTTCGAAAATAGAATGGCTGAGCAATGACGCGATCTCTATCGTTGATGCTGCCGGTAATTTCTACAACGGTGTGTATATGAAGACCACAAATACATTTGGTACTTGTGCTATAGTGGCTATTGATACGGTGAGCAATCCTCACGTACTTACCATTCGCTTTGGTAACAATAATTGTATTTGTCTTGATGGCAAGAACCGCCGAGGTAATATCATTGTTACTTACACCGGTCAGTACACTTCGCCAAACATCAGTCACACAATCACTTATGACGATTATTATGTGAATGATATCCGTTTGTCTGGAAATACTAAGGTGACCCGTATTGACACTACTGTAGTAGGCAACTGGTACTACAATGTAAAGGTGGATGATACAATGACCACTACGCCTAACAAGTATGTGACCTGGAAGGGATCTTTGACCCGTAAGTGGATAGCAGGTTATGCTACCGGCGACAGAAGTGATGATATCTACTCTATCTCTGGTAACACTACTTTGGTAAGAGAAAATGGTCACTTATTCACTTTCGATATTCAGACTCCTTTGAAATTCGCTCTTAATTGTGATTATGCAGAGTCTGGTGTAGTGAATGTTACCGGTTTTAACGGTGATACCCGTGTATTGAATTATGCATTGGGTAGCACAGGTACTCCGGGCGTTTGTGACAATTATGCACAATTGAACATTGGGGTGCATGTTTACCAACTTACTTTATACTAGTAGTTAACTCATTTTACATATCTGACAGGCGGAATTTTCCGCCTGTTTTTTTATGCCCGAAACATCTTCATACCGTTCGTGAACTTTTCCGACCGTTCGTGAACAATATTCGTTCTCCCGTACACCGCCAACGTATTTTTACATCGTGATCGAATAGAATCATTTGTGAACGAGATTAAATCTGAGGTTATGAAGAATATACAGATGCGTCGGATATTGTGGGGAGTGCTTTCTCTGTTGTTGATAGTAGTTGGAGACCAACTGTTTGCGCAACAGATCATCAGCACATTTGCGGGTACGGGAAGATCAACTTATAACGGTGAAGGAATTAAGGCATTATCGGTCAATTTAGACGGTCCTGTTGCCTTCGTTGCAGATAATGAGGGAAACACTTACGAAGCCGATTATAATGGCTGCAGAATTCGCAAAATAGACAAAGACGGTATTGTAACCACTATTGCGGGAAATGGTACCCGGGGTTTTACTAAAGACGGGCAGAGGGCTAAGGAGGCAAGTATAGGAAAGCCATCGGGATTGGCAATTGATAAAGACGGGGTCCTCTATTTTTCTGAACATGACAACAATTGTGTTCGTAAAATAGATCGCAATGGGATTTTGAGGACCATAGCAGGTGATTATACAAGTGGGTTCAGCGGCAATGGTTGTGAAGCAATTACCTGCCAGCTCCAATCTCCGGGTGCACTGGCGTTTGATAAAGAAGGCAACCTGTATATTGTTGATTGCGATAACAACTGTGTTCGTAAGATAGATGGTCACGGCATGATCAATGCTTATGCAGGTAATGGGTATGGTGCAGGTACCGGCACCGGAGGTTATAGTGGTGATGGTGGTAAAGCGGCATCAGCAAAACTCAATCAGCCAACAGCTATAGCATTTGATAAAGAAGGGAATTTGTATGTGGCAGATTGTTTCAATCATTGCATACGCAAAGTGAATAAACAGGGTATCATCAGTACAGTGGCGGGCAATGGGAAGCCGGGCTTCAGTGCTGATGGTGGTGCGGCGGTAAGATCATCTTTGAGCTATCCTGTGGCCATAGCCACCGACAATAAAGGGAATATCTACATAGCTGATAATGGCAATTTCAGGATACGTAAAATGGATGGCGCTGGTATGATCTCTACTATTACCGGCAACGGTACACCCGAAACAACGGGCGATGGCCGCATAGCCTTTAATGCCACAATTGGTAAGACTACTTTTATCACAGCAGGTAATGCGGGAGAGATTTATCTGGGCGATTATTCTGACAATCGTATCAGGGTAATTACCGAAACTAGGACCGATAACATTACTAATGTGCCTGTTTGTAAGCCCTCGGGCAACAGAGTGACGACTGGAACTGTTTCCGCGTCAGCTACAGGTAGTCTGCAATAATATTACTGCAGGCAAGACAGTAAAATTGTACAGGCTTTTTTGATCTCATCTTCAGTGATGGTCAATGGAGGAGCAATGCGAATGCAACTGGGTGCAAAAAGGAACCAATCTGAGAATAATCCGTTGGCAAGGCATCGTTGCAAGGTTAGTTGCACCTGTTCCATATTGTCCAGCTCTACTGCCATCAGCAGACCTGCGCTTCTTACAGCTTTGATAGCCGGATGTTGCAGTAATGAAAGGAATAATTGCTCCTTGCGCGGAACATCGGTTACAATGTCCTCGCGCTCTAATGCCTGCATTGCTGCCATACCTGCGGCACAGCATACCGGGTGGCCTCCAAAAGTGCTGATGTGCCCCAGTACTGGGTCAAATCCTAATGTGGACATGATCTTATTAGAAGAGATGAATGCGCCCAATGGCATACCCCCACCTAATGCTTTGCCCAGCAATACAATATCGGGTACAACATTATAATGTTCAAATCCCCATAGCTTACCTGTGCGGCCAAATCCGCATTGTATCTCATCAAATATCAGCATAGCACCCATCTCTGTGCATTTGGCACGCAGTCTTTGTAGCCAGTTGTTCCGGGGTGCTATCACTCCCGCTTCCGCTTGTATTGTCTCTACTATCACACAAGAAGTATTGAGGTCAATAGCATTGATCAGGGCATCTGAATTATAATCGTAGTGCCATACTCCCGGTAAAAGCGGGCGAAATGCATTACGCCAATATTCATCTCCCATTACACTGAGTGCGCCCATAGTATGCCCATGATAGCTATTGTTGCAACAAATGACATCCGTTCTGCCGGTATATCTGCGGGCAAGTTTTAATGCCCCGTCAGTAGCTTCTGAACCTGAATTGGTGAAATAGACGCAGTCAAGATTTTGTGGCAGATGGGAAGCCAATAGCTCCGCATATTTCACCTGCGGGCTCTGTATCAATTCACCATACACCATGATGTGCAGGTATTGCTGCGCCTGATCTTGAATTGCCTGTACAACAGCAGGGTGGCAGTGCCCGATATTACATACACTGATACCGCCAATGATATCCAGATATGCCTTGCCATCTGCGCCATACAGGTAATTGCCTGATGCGGAGGTGATCTCCAGGCCCACTGGCGCTGTTGATGTTGGTGCAAGGTGTTGCTGAAATAGTTGGCGGTTATTCATGGTTATGCAGGTATTATTTTTAATTCTCTGGCTTTGTTCATCAGCAGCTCATGGGCAGCTTCATAGGTATTGGGTATCAGGCCATCAAGTATGGCTTCACGTATCGTAGTTTTCAGAACGCCCACCTCACGCGAAGGGGTCAAGTTAAATAAGGCCATGATCTCATCGCCGGATATAGGTGGTTGCCAGTTCCTTACTTTATCACTCTCCTCCACTGCTATCAGTCGTTCTTTTACCAGCTCAAAATTGGCCAGATAGCGCTTCACCTTGGCTTGATTTTTAGAGGTGATGTCACTCTCGCATAAGATCATCAGGTCTTCGAGGTCTTCGCCTGCATCAAACAACAGTCTGCGCATGGCAGAGTCTGTAATGTCTTCTTTAGTAAGACTTATCGGACGCAGATGTAATGCTACCAACTTGGCTACATACTTCATCTTTTCATTCAGCGGCAGCTTCAGTTGTTTGAAGATCTTGGGTGTCATACGTTCACCAACTACCTCATGTCCGTGAAAGGTCCATCCATGTCCTTCTTCAAATCGTTTGGTGGCAGGCTTGCCTATATCATGCAGTAGTGCTGCCCAGCGAAGCCACAGATCACTGCTCTTTGCTGCCGTATTATCTATTACTTGTAGTGTATGGTAGAAGTTGTCTTTATGTCCTTTCCCTTCAATGATCTCCACTCCCGAAAGCGCTACCATCTGCGGAAAGAAATACTTCAGCAGTCCGCTTCTGTACAATAGGTCAAGCCCTATTGATGGTTTGGGTGCTCCCATTATTTTATTCAGCTCATCAGTAATTCTCTCCTGAGATATGATCTTGATCCTTTCTGCATTGCGGGATATAGACATGAATGTTTCAGGAAGTATATCGAAATTGAGCTGGGTAGCGAAGCGGATGGCGCGCATCATACGCAACGGATCATCTGAGAAAGTTACGTCAGGGCCTAGGGGTGTCCTGATCAATTTATTTTTAAGATCTTCAGATCCGTTGAACGGATCTGTGAGCTTACCGTAGTCTTCAGCATTAAGGCTTATCGCCATTGCATTGATAGTGAAATCTCTTCTTAATTGATCATCTTCAATTGTGCCTGCTTCTACATCCGGCTTTCTCGATTCTGCACGATATGATTCTTTTCTTGCACCTACAAATTCTACATCAAAGTCGTGATATCTGAAGTGTGCGGTTCCGAAGTTTTTAAAGAAGTTGACCTGGGGTCTGGGGTGCAACAAGTCGGCAACGGCATGTGCCAGAGCTATACCATCTCCTGTGCATACTATATCGGCATCTTTTGTAGGCCGCCCCAGTAGTTTATCGCGTACAAAGCCCCCAATAAGGTAGCAACTGATGTTCATTTCTGTTGCCGCCTTACTCACCGTATCAAAAATGCTTTGTTCTTCCGCTGAGCACACTATTTCCATATGACAGCAAAGCTATGATACGCATGGCAGATATTGAAGAGAGCGCGATCGTTTAGGGGAGATTATTTGCAGAATAGACTGTGTCTGCTGATGTTTCATGGGGAAATTGGCAAAAAAATAAGACCTCAGAGAACTGAAGTCTTATTTACACCTTATGAAAAATATACCCGATATAAATTTCAAACAAAATTTTTATTAAAACAAATATTTTTTATTTTTTGTACGACTTGTTCAGTATGGGCAAAAAAATAAGACTCCAGAGAACTGAAGCCTTATTTACACCTTATGAAAAATATACCCGATATAAATGTCGAACTATTTTTTGAAATAGCAAGTATTAATTTGTTAATTTTTATTTTTCTTTAAAATAATGTTAAAGGCCCGTTTGGCGGGTGTTTAGGTATGCATATTGCACTGTATTAGGTATGAAAAGGCAAATGATATTGATTATGAGTGTGTTATGTGCATTTTGCTCTGATGTTCATGCTCAATCTGCACCAAAAGATACAGTGTATGTGGCACAGCTACCCGAAGTGAGTATCAAGGACCGATGGAGCAATGATACTGAGCGATATCACTATAACCAGAAGAAGTTTTATGTGAAGACCGTATTGCCTTATGTAAATGCCACTACCGCATTATTTAAGGAGATCAATACCAGATCTGAGGATCCGTCAGTATCTAAGAGAGAGTTGAGGAAATTCATAGCCGACAAGCAGCAGGAAATGAAAGCTCAGTTCGAGGATAAGATCAGATCACTGAATGTGACGCAAGGTGCTTTGTTGGTAAAGTTGATAGCAAGGCAGACCAACCTCAATATTTATAAAATGGTAGCCGAGATCAAAAATCCGTTGGTAGCCGTAAAATGGCAGTCATGGGCTTTACTCAACGGCATGAACCTGGATAAGAAATACCATCCTGAGGACGAGCCGGATCTTGAGAACATCATGTATGAATTGGGTTATCCGCTTCCGCAGAGTTACGCTGCCAATTGATCACTTATTTATTGCGTTCATAAAGTGCAGTGCGGTGCGACTTGCTGGTATATATCTGATGATACTGTTGCTTTACTTGTGCATGAAGTAGCCTGTAGTGTTCATCATGCAATGCAAGTGTATCATAGCACCATGTGACAATATAATCTATAGTATGCCCCGATACCTTAGCATAGTTGTCAATATCGGCTGATGGTGGTGTCGCTTCAAAACCATTGTTGGTCGAAAGGTGGGCATAGGGGTTAGCTGTATATCTCCACAAAAGCGGAAAGTACCCTGCGTTGGCCTCATAATTATCCAGTATGATCAACGGCTTTTGAGTGCCGGCATATTGCAGCGCATGTGTGAACAGGTAATTACGACTTGCAATAGGGTGGTCGTGGTCTTTTCCTTCAGGGGCAAAATCCAGTGGCAATACAACGGAGTAGGGTCTTATATATGCGGCTACTGAATTATAATCAGAAGTAGCTACAGCAGCCTTATTCATATAATTCATCCTGACTACAGTAAGGAAAGTAAAGCATATGAATAGAATGAGCCCGCCTGCATTTTTTATTGGCTGTGGTAGGGTATAAGAGATACAGATACCGGCAAGTATAAGTAAGAAGAGCTGCGCGCGCATACTTATCAAAATGTCGCGTTGCATAAAGTTTTCAGGGAAGAAAAGGTATATAGCCATGATGATGAGCAGGCTGTAAAAGAAGCCGTCATATTTGTTGACGATGACTTTGGCTTTTACTCTCATTGCTATAGATGCGATCAGTAATGCGACTATGGTCATGCCGCATAATGCTGCGGCAAAAGATTCATCTTTTACTGCATTGATCGCATACTTGAATTGTACCAGCTCAATGAGTCTGTAATAGTGATGATGTAAGGTTATGTGTGTACCTCCTTCATGGTTGGTAAACCATAGCATCAATGCCAGAAACGGAGCGGTAAGTATGCCCAGTAATATCGCATTCTGAATGAAATAATTTAATGCAGATAGTTTTTCATCGCGCTCTCTTGAAAGTGTATAAGAGCAAATAAGTGCAGCGCAGGTAATGACGCCAAAAACGAATGGCAGCAATTGCGTAAAGAAAGATAATGCCGTGAACAGAAAAAATATCAGTGTATTGATGGTATTCCTTTTATCCACGAATCGCATCCAGCTCCATATCATCCAGAACCATAAGGCTGTGCTCAGTGAGAAGTTATAAAACCCTTTTGCCAGCGTATGGTGAAAAACAAATAGAAAGACAATAGTGATCCAATAAGAACTGGAGCCGCTTATCTTTTTTAAGAGCAAGTAGAAGCCGCCGGTCACTAGCCCTGCATAGAGTGTCAGGAACATTTTTTCTGCCACCGGACCACTTGCAAAATATAGTGGTATGCCCAGTAGAACATTAGATAACCAGTTCGGATTCGGATTATAATTGATATCGTAAAATCGGGAATAGAATTGGGTATTCACTCCATTCCACATATCGTGCAACACTCGTGCATTGTACAAGTGGCAAGGCCCGTCTCCTGTAAGATAATATTCAGGCCACCATATCTGCGCAAGGCACATGGCAACTCCTGCTATCATCAGCGCATACAGTAGTTTTATCCTGGGCATTTTATTTTAGTTTCCGAATATGAATCGTAACGTTAAGCCGGCCTTGGTATTGGTAGTAGGGTAAGACGTTGAAACGTATGGTATGGTCTGCTGGCGATCGAAGAAGAAATGTAATGTCAGTTTAGAATTTACTGCATAGTCAACCGATGGCGATACGCGCAATACCTTTTGACCTCTCGAGGTTACACTAATATTATTGGCAAGGAAGGTATTACTATTCTTATCGTCTCGCAAGCCGATATCCATTTTGAAGATCAGTTCGTTCTTCAATTTGGTAACACCAAACACCTGGAACGGTAGTTTTACACCTTTCTTACGGAAGCCGAATCCGATAACATATTCAGTGCTCGAATTTTCACTCACCTGATAGTCGATAAGACTAAGGCTCATGGTCTTCGATTTTCTTAGTTCAAATTTAGCGGTGAGGTTGTTTTTAAGCGCCACGTCAACTCCTATCAGTGGGTTGAATGACTGCTGTATAGTTACATTAGGAACCTGGAAGAACGGCACATAGTTGTGTGAATTGGAGTCAATGAATGACGGGAAGCCCAGTCCGTAAAGGTCTGTGAACAACAGCGATGAGTTGTATCCATTCATAGACATGCTGCCGGTATAGGCATGAGTAATATTCAGGTTTGTAAGGAACTTCGCAAAATATGGGTACTTGCTCAGCCCGTTATAAGTGACCTTCCAGTTAGGCATCGGTACCAGATACTTGAACGGATTGTCCTTGATATTGGTATGTGTATAGTCTATCAGCGGCTGCGTGCTGGCCGATTTGCCTGAATATGCAGCAATGAATGATGGTATCAATACATCCTGTGAGAACTCGGTATAACCCTTGTTGTATTTAGGGTTCGATGGATCAGGTATGCCATTGGTATAAGGATTGCTTGCACCCAGCCTTTGTGATATGATCTCTCTGCCCGATAAGAATTGATTATATACATCAGAATTAACGCCTGTATTCTTAAAGATGGTCTTCACAGATATATAACTGATATTGAATGATCCATTCTCATAAGGGTTGAAGTGCACGAATGTGCCTGTACCCGTGTCTTTGAACAGTTCACTATGTGATTTGCTGAATGTCTTGGTCAGCGACAGGTCCACTCTGAAATCTTTGAACGGAACCAGGGTAGCTGATGCGCTCAGATTTTGAGAATAGGTTTGCTGCAACTGCGCATTGAACAAAGAGTCGCGTGTCAGTTTTCCTTCGCGGGCCTTCTGCTCCAGCCATGTGCTCGTAGGCTGATAGCCATATACATAATTCCAACCCGGCGCACTGGAGTAGTTATTGACACCCATGAATCTTGTGCTGTCCAGATAGCCCGGTAATATGGTTCCCGCATTCTCTGTATAATTGATAGACACACGGGTGAGCATGGTCAGTATATGACCACCTATCTTCATAGGTATAGAAAGTTCAGGCAGTTTGGCTCTTCTCGCTTTGCGGGCTGCTTTACGTGCCTTCTTCTTCTTTATTTTCTCCGCTTTATAATATGCTCTGTCAACAGAATCCTGCAATTCTACCAATGAGTCCAGTTGCTGGTCTGTCATGCCGGTAGTATTCACGTTGGCGTAAATATTCGGTGGACCAACAGGTGGTGTTTTTACTGTAGGTGGGTTGCTGCCACCTGATGGTGTAGTGCCACCGCCACCGGTATTACCACCACCGGTATTTACAGGTGCACCCGAACCCTTTATAGTTCCACCTTTAGGGCCACCCGGATTGGTATTACCCGCATTTCCTCCAATATTTCCTGCTCCGCCGCTATTGCCATTGCCGCTATTTCCTCCGGCATTGTTACCCGATGTAGGATTACTGTTGGTCGGGTTTGTCGTATTCGTAGTAGTGTTTCCTCCACTTGTAGCACCGGTATTACCTGTAGCGCCACCTCCATTCGATGTAGTACCTCCGCCTGTATTGGTTTGTCCTGCACCGCCGCCTGTATTGCCACCTGGTGCGCCACCTGCACCCGGTGCTGCACCGCCCATGTCATCTACATCTCCCTGTATTATAGCGCCGGGTAGCTGCTTGCCGTCTTTTCTCAGGTCGCTGATCTTTGGTGCGCCGCCATCAGGCTTGCCACTAGGTGTTGAAATGTCGCTCTTGGGTGGTTCTTTTCCGCCCTTGTCATTAGGGCCTTTCTTAGCAGGTACATTCAATGCTCTCAACCATCTCCATTTACTATAGAGTTTATTGAAATCAAGGTCGCCCGATATCTGCTTGGTATTGGTGTTGCCGATGGTGTTACCCAGATCATAGGCCACCGGAGCCGCTCCTGTCCAAGTGTAGTTGGCAGAATAGCTCATTCTTACATTCATCCAGTCAGTAGCCGGTAGCTTATTGAGTGGTGCTGTGTAAGAGCTGTTGAAGGTTTGTGTGTAAGATGTATTGTGTCCGAATCTGGATATCAATCGCAGTACAGAATCTTTCTTTTCCTTGGTATCTATTCGGCCGAACGGTTCATCTATACGAGATACATTGGTAGCTGTATAGTCAACTGACAATGATTTGGTGATCTCCCATCTGGTATTATAAACCCTCGTCCAGTTGAAATTCTTATAGAAGGTTGACGGACTCTGGAATCCGGATCCATCATTGAGGTCTCTGACACGGGTTTCTTCAACTAGTCTGTTCAGGTCATTACGCAATGAAAAGCTCGACGGAAGCGGGTTGATATTGAAATCTTTGACCAAAGCGAACCACTTTGATTTTGATTTGATCAGCTTCTTGAATGGCTCGAATGATTTTGATTTGACACTGTAAGTATAGCCAATACCCAGTCGCTGAGTATTGATATTGTCCAATGCGATAAGCGCATTGTGTTTGAACTGATTATTATAAGAATAGGTAAAATCAAAGTTCTTAACGCTCCACGGCATACGGATGCCCTTACCTCCAGGCGCACCATTGATGCGCACATTGGTGAAGTTGAGACTGGTTATTGACGTGAAGTCCTGTGATGCTTTTTTGATCGAATCCGCTTTCGCTGAATTGCCGGCAGAATTCATCGCATCCGACAGGAGCACATCCTGATTGTAAGGATTATATTTTGGTGTGGTCACGTTCTGTGTATAGCCCGCATAGAACGGCAGTTGCAGACCCAATTTGCGTGGAGCCAGCTTGCCCAGGTTCAGGTTGGTAGATACGTTATACTGATAGTAGTCATCCTGCGAGCGCTGTCCTATCTTCTGGTCTATATTACCGTAGCCTTGAGTATGCATACTGCCCGAGAGATTGACGCTGCCCAGATCGGCCATCTGTATAGATACCTTTCCTGCCGCAGCATATCCCGGCTGATCTTTGGTGCCGGCCATTCTCATCTCATCGAACCACACTTCCACACACTTGGCAATCCCATCATCGCCAGGTGTCTGATTGGTCTTTTTAGGGTTCAGAAGACCCAGCATCATATTCTTGGCGCCACCTATGTTCGGATTACCCAATACCACTATCGTATTGCCTTTACTGTCTGTAGTATAGTAAGGTATGTAGGTTGGTAGGTTCAGTGCGTCACGTTTCTTTTTGGCTTCTACAAGGTCTTGCAGAGTAAGATTCATTTCATTGGCTGCCGGCCATATAATGTCTGCCATAGCGCTGCCCGGTTGTGTTACAGCCAGTGGCATACGGTATTCATAGTAGTTGCTCGTAAAGTCACTACCTATACGAACGAATGAACTGATATCAGCATCTTTAATTGGTGCCTGTCCTACCTGTGATTCCGCATGGATGAACATACGCAGGTAAGTGAATTGACGCATATCTACATTCACTTCTTTGAATACGCCTCTTGCGTCACCATCTTGCAGTGAGCATGCTTTAAGAGAAAGTGACTGTTCATTCAGTGCCAGTGTTGTTCCCTGTTGTCCGGTGGTCAGCTGGCGCTGTACGCCGGGTGGTATCACATAAGGAATAGGGTAGCGAGATGCATTTTCTTCAATGCTCACAGAGGTAACAGTGAAGTCGGTGCTGGATGAGTTTTGTTGTGGTTGATTTTCTCCCGGTGTGGTAAGTGAATAGTTGTAAGAGCGCCATTGGCTGCGGCCCAGCTCCAATGATGCGAATCGCATGGTGGTGCTATCCTGCCAGCCACTCAGGAACATACGTATGAATCGTATAGAGCGGAAATCTGAGATACCACCCACTACATGGTCATAATTTCTGATCGGTACTTTGAACTGATACCACGTCTCATTAGCTTCCTGTCCGTTCGGCAATTTTACCTTACTAACCTGCTCACTGATGATGTAGTTATTACCCACCCTCATATTATTAGGGTCCAGGTCCAAACGGTACTGGTAATAGTTCTCAGCTTCATTCAGCGTATTATCTCTGTTGATATCTTCCGACTCAGGTATAGTGGTCGCAGACGTAGCATATGCCGAATTAGGGTCGGTAACAGGAGAGTTGCCCTGAGGATTATTAAAGCCTTTATAACGACCTAGGATGCCGGTCTTCGCATTGTCATAGTCACTGCCTCTGTAGTATTTGTAGTCATCGCTCGACGGGTCAGCGGCAACTTTCAGATAGGCAGGATTAGTAGCGCCAAGTCTTGCTTTCAGCGTGGTCAAAAAGTTTTTGAACTGAACAGCTTCTTTCGTGTCGTCCATTTCATCATACCCCACGTCTTGTGCGCCTCTGGCGGCAGGGTCATTATCAAATGCGCGTGTTATCTGCTGCTGGAATCTCGGTACATAACCCCAGATGGTCGTATCCACTTTTTGCTGATCGAAAGGATAGGGTACTCCATTCTCAAATGACATTCTCGAGTCTTTCAGTACATCCTCTGAAACCGAACCCAGATTGATGAATAGTGACCCTCCGTTGCGCGCGCCTTGCGTGAACGGGTTCAGCATCCAGAATTGCACATACTGCACATTCGAGGCTTCAAAGTCAGTATTGTCTATTGGTCGCATGATACCTCCCCATCGGTCCTTAGGATTGGTCAGGTGTCCACTATCATCTATACGCACGGCATCAAAGTTGTAAGGACCTCTGTCTTTAGGGAAAAAGCTAAGATCGAATGTGCTCAGTGAGGTCTGCAGAGACTGTGTAGGCCTGTTAGGGAATACGTCTTTTACTTGTACCAACCTGATGAAGTGCTGATTGCTGTCATTCTTTACATAGTCTGGTACACCTTGTCCCGGGTCCACCAGTGTCGGTTCTATCGAATACCAGGCCAGTCTTGCCCTGTTCTCTCCATACTTCAACTGGTCGCTCAGTGCCGCCTCAGGGAACAATACTTTACCTGCTTTGTCGGTAGCACCGAATGGTGTGGAGGCCATCGACCACGCCTGCGCCGGGAAGCGCATATCATAGCTGCTGGTCGTTCCTTCAAAGTCGTCTATATATACGGCTCCTTCCGGATCCAGTGAGTTGATCTGCTTAGGGTGACCGGGTAATATTCCTGCTACTTCACCGCTGATATTAACGAACGATGGTGCGGTCGTTGAGTAAATAGGGAGCTTGTCAACTATACGGGTAATGAGTGGTGACTCTGACTGATAATTCGCATCCAGGCCTATCACCGTATTTTTGATCGGGTCTTCACCGAAAGATACCTTCTGAGTAAATGGTCTTTCATTTAACCTCATGATAGTACCCCCCAATGTCAGTTTCTTGTTCATGTAGTAGTCGAAACGAGCACCCATGAAGTTCTGCTGTTGGAATCCGAAGGTAGAATTATCCTCGTAGGTAATGTTTATAGGTACGCCCGAACTAAGGATACCCGTATTCAGTATCTTCAATCGGCCCAGTCCGTATTCTATCTGGTAATCCTGATTTTCTACCAGTTTGGTACCACCGGCCGTTACGCTCACAGACCCCGCAGGTATATTGAAGCCTCCGAGGAATATTTCTGAAGAAGAGGATGATTTGTAGGTCCCCTTCATCACATACCTGTTCAGACTCTGGAACTGCTGCGCAATGGTCTTGGTAGAGTCATACAGCGCCTGGAATATATAGCGCCTCTTAATGATAGGAGTAGCCGTAGCATCTACAGCGTTAGACAGGTCATTACCAAATGGTTCCAGTACGGGAAATATGATCTTGCCCTGCTGCATATTGATGGTAATACCATCTACAAAGTCAAAGACCCCATCGGGTTGGGCTTCATTCTGTGAATTGAGTCGATCTAAATTTAATAACGAGATGAACGGTACACCCTTCTTAGGGCCTTCAGGGAAATATCGCTTATCCCCGCCGCCCGGATCCTGATACATGACATTCAGAGTGAAGTTCTCCTTCGTCAGTCCGAATCCGCCTAACGCATAAACGTTCTTCATCATCAGCTTCCATACCGGCAGATAGGGTCTGTTAGATGTTCCCTTCATGAGTTTCAGGTACAATACCTTAGGGTTGGTAGTATCCGGAGGAAGATCTTCCGCGAAGTCTCCTACCTGATATACCTTGCCTTTATAGGTATAGCGGTAAGCCACACCCAGCACATCATCAGGGTTCATCTGTGTGTGCAGCATTATGTAACCCAGCTGCGGATTGAAGTTATATTCTGTAGGGGCCAACTGACGGGCTGTAGTACGCTCAAAGTCTTTACCCAGCTCCAGACCAAGGTCGGTAGCCGAATTAGAGGCATACCTTTGCTGACGGCCATTAGGGCTTTGCAATAGTTGGGTGTACAATCTGTTGCTGGCATTATCCGGAACTCCGTCACGCACACCGGGTGCGCCATTGTTCATAGACGGCATATAAGGATTGGCTTCTCCAAGGTCCTGGAAACACAACACATCACGAACTCCGTTCACTGCTCCCGTACGGTTGGTTACCCATACCTGTATCTTGTTGATCTGAACCTGTGAGTTGATGACAGGGAAATCTTTTAGTGCCAGATTATATCTGTCGTGGAAATATTGTGCCAGAAGGAAGTCCTTATTTTCTTCATAAGCATCAGCTTTGATAGAGAACTGCTGCGCCTGCGATCCGCCCTGTACGGTAAGGCTCTTACGTTGTGACTTTTGTTGAGATACAACACCGGTTACCCATAAACGACCGAATTGTAATTGTGTCTTCAAACCAAACAATGACTGCACACCACTGATCAGATTGCTCTTCAGCGGGAAACTTACATTACCCGCCTCTATCTTCTTGATCATTTCATCTTCCTTGCCGCTGTAGTCCAGCTTCTGCATGTTCTGGTAGTCGAAGGTGGCTTTGGTATTGTTGCTGATATTGAGTTTCAACTTGTCTCCCACTGTAGCCAGCAGGTTCAGGTTCATCTGCATATCAAAGTCAAAGATGCCATACTTCTGTGCACGCTGCACCAGGGTAGGGTTTTTGATGTTCTGCCAGTTACCGCCAAAGGTCACATCCACATTACCCTGTGGTTTTACCGATATGGTATTGCTGCCGAAGATGCGGTCGAAAAGACCATCCTTATACATCTGCGGAAGCTCAGGCTTTTTGTTGAACAACATCATGGCATCCAGACGACGCTGCCAATACGCATCATCGTCCATCTTTGCCCTATACTTGGTGTATTCGGCAAGGCTCAGATAAGTAGGGTTTCTGTTATACATAGACCCCATCTTGTCATTGTAGTAATATCTGTTCGAGTCCGGATCGTACTCGAACATTTTCTTTTCCGACTTCGGATCTTGCAGGTCTATCGACTTTGGCCGGTCCAGATCTGTTCTCGGATCGCCGGTCTTGTCATGTATCGGGAATTTTAATTTGTGTGCCGTGTCCTCATTATCGGCCGGTTTCTTTTGTGTAGTGTCTTCAGCAGGTGCAAAAAAAGGAAATGGACGGCGCGGATAGGCAGCAGCATTGATGATGACTGCAGCCAACGCTATGAAACATAGTAGTTTATATCCAAAAAAACGCTTCCCCTTCAAGTTTGTTCCTTTTGTTTTTACAACGCGCGTAGCGCCTGTTTGATCAGCTCTTCAACAGTCAAAGAAGAAGCATTAGTTATTTTCTTAATGGCATTTTCGGCCATTGCCTTACTTATACCCAAATTGACTAACGCTATTAACGCATCTTCAGGTATTGTATTGTGTTTTGGAGCCAATAACGTTGAGGAATCTTTCTGGCGTAATACCTTGCCTTTCAGCTCCAGTAGAATACGTTGAGCTGTTTTGGCACCTATACCTTTTACTTTTTCTAATGTTTTTGCATCTTCATGAAATATCGCACGCTCCAACTCATCGGTCGTCAATGACGATAAGATGATCCTTGCTGTAGCAGCACCTACTCCGTTTATGTTCAGTAATTGCCTGAAGGTCGCACGCTCTTCCTCATCGGCAAAGCCATACAATACCCACGCATCTTCACGCACCTGCAAGTGCGTAAATAACCGGCATTTTTCCAGATTAACGATTTGACTATAGGTTTGCAGCGTAATATTGACCTCATACCCAACTCCTCCTGCCGACAGATATAACAATGATGGCGACTTATATACCAGTTCGCCCTCTAAAAATGCATACATAAATGACTATAAAAAATATTATTGCGCCCACAACAGGCAATAAAAAAGGTATGATCGCTCATACCGGCTGGAAAGATACAAAAAATACAGAAATATTGAATGAATAAGGTGCATTAAATATGGTTTTACCTACATGTAAAAATATTCCGGTTATTCATCTCGGGCACCATTAGTTATCATCCGATCACGGTTACAGTTGTTCATACATTATTACAGCTCCCACATTTCCCTCATCTTCCTCACAAATGCATTGGTAGCCGGGCAGTGCACTACATTTTTCTTAAAGGTATCGATATACTCATTCAATGGTTGCTTATCATGATGCGGAAACTCAGCACAATCTGCTGGTCTTACCTCATAGATACTGCATTTATTGTCAGCCAGTAGAAACTGACAAGGTTGTGTTGTATTGACCCAATGCCCCGATCTGGGCTCCAGCTTCAGCCACTTCTCTTTAAAAGTAGCAGGCTTCATTCGCAGGTGTGTGGCTATGCGGATAATATCATCATGTGTAAAGGAAGGGGTCATGGTCTTGCAGCAATTGGCACAATCCAGGCATTGCACTTCATTCCATGCCGCCATATCTGCTTTCGGTAACATTTCGGGTAGGCTGGCAGGTAACTGCTCCTCCAACTCATTGAGAAATGCTACCAGTTCATCTTTCTCCTTACCTGCCTTTATACGGAACGCATCCAGATCCATTGTGTAAAGTTACAGAACAACGTCTCAAAGATGGTCACGGTGAGGCCCTCGAACAGCGACAATCTTTGAGCATCGGGCCGGTTCTCTTAGGGATAGCGTAACTAAAAAAGATTTGACAACCTTCTAAAAAGTTGTCAAATCTCTACATGATACAATTGCTGTAATGCGCTACTTCGAAAACCTGTTCTTCAGCATACTCAGCGCATCATTCATGCTTACTGGCGCTTCTTGTTTGGGTTGGCTGTTATGTTGTTTAGGTACAGGTGGGCCTTGTCTTTTTCCTCCTCCTGCTATCGGTTCCTGTGTCTGTTTTATCGACAAGGCTATACGCTTGCGGGGCACATCTACTTCAGTCACTTTTACCATTACCTGCTGATTCAGTTTCAGCACCTCATTAGGGTCAGTGATATATTTTTGTGATATCTCCGATACATGTACCAATCCATCCTGTTTCACTCCTATATCTACAAATGCACCAAAGCGGGTGATGTTGGTGACTACTCCCGGCACTATCATACCTGTGTGTACATCTTCAATAGCGTATATGGCGGCAAATTCAAATTGCTGCACCTCGCTGCGCGGGTCCAGCCCCGGCTTCTTGAGTTCATTGATAATATCACGCAAGGTATGTTCCCCTATCTCAGGGGTAATATATTTTTTCGGATCCAGTTGCTTTACCAACTCTGCATTGCCTATCAGCGATCTGACATCGGCATTGATGTCTTTGGCCATCTTCGCTATCAGTGGGTAGGCCTCAGGGTGCACGGCACTGCCATCCAGAGGGTCTTCTCCTTCTTTGATGCGCAAAAATCCTGCACACTGTTCAAATGCCTTATTGCCCAGTCGGGGCACTTTCATCAGTTGTTTGCGGCTGGTGAACTTACCGATCTCATTCCTGTAATTGATAATGTTCTCCGCAATAGAAGGGCCAATACCACTCACATAAGATAACAAATGTTTGCTGGCGGTATTGAGGTTGACCCCAACTGTATTTACACAACTGATAACGGTCTGGTCAAGTCGTTCCTTTAGTCTCACCTGATTCACATCATGCTGATACTGACCTACACCAATGCTCTTGGGGTCTAGTTTCACCAGTTCTGCCAATGGGTCCATAAGCCTGCGCCCGATGCTTACAGCGCCACGTACGGTGATGTCTTCATCCGGAAATTCTTCACGGGCTATCGGCGATGCGGAGTAGATAGATGCACCATCTTCATTGACAAGAAATACAGGCAAGCCAAGGTTCAATTTCTTGATAAATCCTTCGGTCTCCCTGCCTGCTGTTCCATCACCTATCGCTACCGATTGCAGGTTGTAGGTCTGCACCAGATGGCGGATGGTACGTTCTGCTTCAGGTAATCTGTTCGGCTCATGTATATAGATAAGACTGGTCTTAAGTAAAGAACCCTGTTCGTCAAGACACACGATTTTACAACCTGTTCTGTAACCCGGGTCTATGGCCAATATACGCTTGCTGCCCAACGGTGAACTAAGCAATAATTGACGAAGATTTTCGGCAAATACATTGATCGCTTCTTCATCCGCTTTTACTTTAAGAGACATCCTGAATTCGCTTTCCAGACTGGGTAGTAATAATCTTCTCCACGAGTCTCTCACTGCTTTTTTAACATGGTCTGCAGCATCATTATGTGCGGTCACAAAATGTTTTTCTGCCAGTGCCAATGCCTCCTCTTCTTCAGGAGATATGGCCATGCGCAATACACCTTCCATAAAGCCACGCATAATGGCCAGCAATCTGTGGGATGGTATCTTGGCTATAGGTTCTGAGAAGTCGAAATAGTCTTTATACTTGATGGCTTCCTGCTCTTTATCTGCCAGCACCTTGCTTTGCACGGTGGCTTTATACTCAAACAGGCGACGCATGCCGGCACGTACTTCCGCATGTTCGTTCACCATTTCAGAAATGATGTCGCGTGCACCTTGCAGTGCTTCATCTGTGGTCTTAACTTGTTCGTTGATATGTGCCTTTGCAGCTTCAGTAATATCAAAATTCTTTTGTTCCAGCAGTAGGTTGGCCAGTGGCTCCAGACCATTCTCTCTGGCTGTTTGTGCCTTGGTCTTTCGTTTGGGTTTGTAGGGTAGGTATAGATCTTCCAGTTCAGAAAGAGATGTTGCAGCATTGATCTTTGATTGCAGCAACTCGGTCATTTTGCCCTGCTCAGTGATCGTTTTTTCTATAAATACTTTACGGTCTGCAAACTCTTTCTGGGCATTGGCTTCATCCTGAATGCTTTGTATCTGCACCTCATCCAGCGCACCGGTTTTATCTTTTCTGTATCGGGCTATAAAGGGTATTGTAGCGCCCTCTGCCAGTAGTTCTAATACAGCGGTTACATCTTGTTTTCTTAAATTCAGTTTGGCACTCACGCCCTGTACATACTCTAACATATTGCTTCAGATCTTGGGCTGCGAATGTAAGGAATGCACACAAAATAATACCTGTCAATTTGCACCTGGCAGTTGATCAGGTATGTGTTGTTCTTGAGTGGCAGGCCTAAGCTTTTTTTTGCAGCAGTTCATCAGCCTTTTTCTTCAGTTTCCTTGCTTTGGCCTCGGTATCGCTTTTTACTTCCAGAAATGTATTTTCCAGTAGCAGGCCCACAATGATGCCTGCTGTCGCATAGGTAATTAATCTTGATAGTTTCATATATCTTGTATTCTTGATGTTCAATGAGTAAGATACATAAATTATGCCATCGGTCTTTTGTAGCAAAAATGGCAGTCATCAGTTTATATACGGCGCCAATATTTTGGTAACTTCACATTCACTATTTTATTTTCCCCGATATGTTTGAAAGTAAACATCAGCCGCTGGCATCAAAGAATGTATTTTACTATCGTGTTTTCAGAAGTTTTGCCATAGGTACCCTAATTCTGGTCATTTGCTTGGCAATAGGTGTTTTGGGTTATCACTATATTGCCGACATCCCCTGGATAGATGCGCTTCACAATGGGTCTATGATCCTCAGCGGAATGGGGCCTGTAGCAGAGGTCAAAAATGTATCTGGCAAAATATTCTCTTCAGCATATGCATTATTCAGTGGGGTGGTCTTCATCACCAATATTGGGTTCATACTTGCGCCTACCGCTCACCGCTTTTTTCATAAGTTGCATGTAGGTGATGATGACGATCTGGAAAATGAGAATTAATAAATAGCAATGAATATTTTTAATAAAGCATGTAGAGACGCATAATTGCGCTCAATAATAGATAACAAACTAGGGGTATGCTGCAAATTCTTACATTCCGGCTATTCTGATGCAGACAACAAAAGCACATCCGTATCTTTGCGCCCGTAAACAATATATATTACCATGGGTTATAAAGATATTCCTAAAGGAAAAGTACTGGAGTGGGTAAAAGAACAGTATTTGGGCAAAGAAGTGACTGATTCCCGTTCTCCGGCAGGTAATTGGCTCAAATTCACTTTAGAACATATTGAAAAAGGTAGCGCAACACTCACTATGGAAGTGCGCGAGGAAATGACCAATCCTTATGGCAATATTCATGGTGGAATGATGAGTCTGGTGATAGATGAAGCGATAGGCTGGGCTATCGTTAGTCTCGATACAGAAATGCATTATACTTCATTGACGCTCAATGTCGATTTCCTTTATGCCATCAGTGCCGGCCAGCGATTACGGGTATTCTCTAAAGTAATGCGTTCAGGCAAAAAGATCATCAATGTAGAATGTCACGTTTATGATATGGAAGGTAAGATACTCGCTCGTGGTGGTAGTAATCTTATCGTTACAGGTATGGCTTTTGTGTAGAGAAGAGTAACCTGATCTTGCTCATTGCCGAACTTTATGTTGGGTGCTCAGAAGCACGACCATAGGCATCCGGACTACTCATATTATGTCACATAATTCAATGAGCACCCGTAGCCTGTCTCTGACCTGACACCATCGGGCAGGTTCGTTTTGTAATTCCGTATATCAACATCATTTTTTATTTTTACCACCTATGGCTACCTATTCCACCGACAAGCTCAAACAAGCACTCAAACACTTCTTTGGTTACGATGATTTTCGTCTCGATCAATTAGCGGTAATACAAAATGTATTGTCCGGTGCTGATGTTATGGGCATCATGCCTACAGGTGGGGGTAAGAGCATCTGTTATCAGTTGCCTGCTATGTTACTGCCGGGTATCACTATAGTTGTTTCCCCGCTTATTGCTTTAATGAAGGATCAGGTAGATGCGCTTTTGGCCAATGGTATCCATGCCGCATTCCTCAATTCTTCACAATCTGCCGATGAGCAGCGAGAGGTCATCATTCAGGCGCAGGCAGGTAATGTAAAGTTGCTCTACATAGCACCCGAACGAATACCGGCAAACAGTAGTGCATTCATAGATTTTATAAGAAGGCTCGATCCCTCTCTCTTCGCCATAGATGAAGCACATTGTATCTCATCATGGGGTCACGACTTCAGACCAGAGTATCTGAAGCTGGCCATACTCAAACAGAGTTTTCCCAATACTCCTGTTATTGCGCTCACTGCAAGTGCAGATAAACTCACGCAAGACGATATTGTTAAGAAGCTGGATATACCTAAAGCCAAGGTCTTTATCTCCAGCTTCAACAGGCCCAATATATATTACTACATCCGCCCCAAGCAAAACACCATGGCTCGTATTGCGGAGTATATCATGAAGCACAAGAATGATTGTGGTATCATCTATGCATTATCTCGTGCTTCTACCGAGGATATTGCAGGTAAGCTGCACGCTATGGGCATAAAGGCCGCATACTACCACGCGGGTATAGATGCTAATGAGCGTAGTCGCGTTCAGGAGGCCTTCCAGAAAGATGAAGTAAAGGTTATAGTCGCAACTATAGCTTTTGGTATGGGTATCGATAAGTCGAATGTGCGCTATGTCATTCACCACGATGTGCCTAAGAACATAGAAGGCTATTATCAGGAAACCGGTCGTGCCGGCAGAGACGGCTTGAAGAGCGACGCCATTCTTTTTTACTCTCGTGGTGATATTATGAAGCTCAAAGGCTTTGTTACTGTAGATGGTAATGCAGAGCAGACCGTTATTGCTATGAACAAACTGAAGAAGATGGAGCAGTTTTGTGAGAGTGATACCTGCCGCCGTCAATACCTGATGCAGTATTTCGGTGAGCCATTCCCTGCATATTGTGGTAGCTGCGATTATTGTATGAGCTCGCTCGAAGAGCGCGACGCTACCATTGATGCACAGAAATTTTTATCTGCTGTTGTGCGCACAGGAGAGCGGTATGGGGTAGGGTATATCATAGACATATTACGTGGATCCTCGGCCGAGAAGATACAACCAGCTCATAAAGAACTAAAGACATACGGTATAGGCAAAGACCTGAAAAGAGAAGAGTGGGAATGGTTGGCCAGACAGATGCTCAACAATGGCTTCATCGATCGGTCGAACGATCAGTACGCTTCGCTCTTACTCAATGATAAAAGCAAAGCCATACTCAAAGGCGAATCCAAATTGATGTTGGTCATGCAGAAAGAGCAGAAGCTTTCTGTTATGGAGGAAGAGGAATTTACTTATGATGAAGGTCTGTTGAAAGAACTGAAGGGCGTACGCTACGAACTGGCCGACAGAGAGCATGTACCTGCCTATAATATTGTGCCTGATAATACCCTTGTAGAAATAGCCATGTACCTGCCTCAAACTTTCGACGAGCTCAAGCAGATCAGCGGATTCGGAGATTTTAAGGTCGGTAAATATGGCGGTGCATTCCTCGATATTGTCAAAAAAGCAATAAAGGAAAAGAGCCTCGAGTCTCGCATGCACCTCAAGATCCCTAAGACAATAAAGAAAGCAGCTGCAGACAAAGCACCTGCCGCAGGAAACACTAACGCGGTCACACTCAGCTTATATAAGCAAGGGCTGAGCATGGAAGAAATCGCGGAGTCGCGCAAACTGGCCATAAGTACTGTGGAGGCTCATCTCACTAAATTCATATCCACTGGAGAGGTAGATATCTTTAAACTGGTATCCCCTTATAAGGTCGATAAGATCATCGCCACAATACGTATCTCCGGCCAATATGCCGGTCTCAAAGTCTTGAAAGAAACCCTCGGCGACGACTACTCCTACAGCGAAATAAAGCTGGTAATGGAATACAATAAGGTGTTTAACTGATATACAGGATGATGCAACGGATTAAAATACCCTCCAAACATTGTCGCGGTAAGGTTCTAGAACCGAGATGATCTTTGGCTATCGGGACGTATTCGTTTTACACTCTACCTCCGCTGCTATATCAGCACCCCCCCTTGAACTTCTCCATAGTTGCAGACGTATCAGAACTGATACCTTCCGATTTGAACACCTTTGAGACGGTGCGTAATAATATTTTAAAATCCAGCATAAAAGAGATGTGCTCTACATACCACACATCCAGTTCAAATTTCTGTTTCCACCCTATGGCATTGCGCCCGTTGGTCTGCGCCCAGCCGGTGATGCCGGGTTTCACATCGTGGCGGTGCTTTTGAGTTTCACTGTATAAGGGTAGATACTCCACCAATAACGGCCTTGGCCCCACGATACTCATATCCCCTTTGATCACATTGATCATCTGCGGCAACTCATCCAGTGAAGTTTTACGAATGAAAGATCCTATTGCCGTCAGGCGCTCCGCATCAGATAACAGGTTGCCGTCCTTATCCTTCTTGTCATTCATCGTCTTGAACTTCACCACCTTGAATATCTTCTCACGCTTGCCCGGTCTGGGTTGAAAGAAGAACGGTTTACCATCATTAGCAATGGCCAGCAGTATTACCAATACAATAAATACAGGCGACAGTACTACGAACACAGTAAATGCTACAACAAAGTCTGCAAGTGGCTTTACCGCATTAATGTAGATAGATGATAATAGACTCCGCTTGAACGCTGCCACTGCTTTATTTTTTATTGATGATCGAACTGATATGATTGATGTATCTCTTCGCAAGTACTTCTCTGTCAAAGTTTTCTTTCGCGTATCTGTAGCCGCTCTCTCCTTGTGCTATCAGCTTCTCCGGATGAGCAAGATAATCGCGGATGATACGGTCATATTCTGCGGTGTTCTCCGGCTCTACATATGTTCCCGCTCCCGCATCTTCTACCAATTCTCTCGACACTCCGTCAATTGCCATCAAAATAGGTTTCTTACAAGACATGTAATCAAATGTTTTGTTCGAGTACACGGTCTTAAAGGTATCTACCCGCTTCAATACTGATGCACCCATTTCTGATGCCAGTATATATCTGAACACCTCTGCTTTTGGTACCGAGTCAAGAAAGCGAACATTAGGCACATTCCTGTCTTTGGCCATTTGCTGCAAACGGGCCTTTTCCATTCCCTGTCCTATCAGCAAAAAGAGTACATTAGTATCTTTCAGGGCTTCACCTGCATCCAGTATTTGCTCAAGGTGGTTAGCCACACCATGTGCACCTACATACGTGATCACAAATCTTCCTTCCAGGTCATGCTGCTTTCTGAATGCAGCTACATCCAGCGTCTGCAGCAGTGTTTCAGACAAGCTGAAGTCAGATGCATTAGATATCTGTATCAGTTTATTTTCCGGAATACCTTTTTTCTCTTTCAGCGTCTTGTAGAATGCTGGTGTTAACACATTGATCAGCTTGGCGCGTTTATAGATGAACCGCTCTACCCAATACGCCAGCTTTATCACCATTCCATTGGTCAGTACACCTGTATCTATCGCCGATTCAGGCCACAGATCACGCACCTCGAAGACGAACGGCATACCTCTCAATCTCGAGATAAGATAGCCACTGCCACCAACAAATAATGGTGGTGAGGTCACAATTACAACATCAAACTTGCCCTTCGCTTTAAACAATCCTGCATAGCATGAGGAGAACATGAATGAAAAATACCCCCATAGCCTGCCCGCGAATCCATTGTTATAAGACTCTGATACATGGCAGCGCCACACGGTCACTGCACCCTGTTGCTTCTTTACAAAGTGTTTGCCTTTATACTCTTCTCGTTTTTCCAGTCCGTTGGCATGCATCATGCCGCCAAGCACAGTTACGGTATGGCCCATTTCTGTCCACACACGTGTCAGTTCATTCCACCTCGATCCGCCCGGATCATCCTCTTCCAAAAAATATTGATGTAGTAGTAATACGTTCATTGTTCGATCCTGATCTTTTATAGTATGCCGCTGTCCCGGCTAAAGGTAATGACCTTCTTATTGTTTTCCTTATTGTACTTTGATTACTGTTTGCAGCATTGTATCCTCAGTGCTGTAAACATATTCCACGCTTGCTTCTTTCTCTCCGTACCTCGATGAATACCACCCCTTACCTTGCGCTACCTTTACTTCTTTTTCATTAACGTCTCGGGTCGTTATTTTTACTTTTTGGGTATTGGCCGGCAGCATGTGCCACAACTGACGCATCTTCATTCCTGTCGGCTTATTCACTATCTCATCCTTTATGGTCCATTCGGCTACACCTTTCTTCTTCATCACGGTTCGCTTGTGTGTTATTCCCTTCTGAATGTAGCTGAATGCCTGTACCGCGCCGTCAAATACGTAATTGCTGCTATCTTCTGTCAGTTCGGCATGTGTTGCCTGTGTCCAATAGAACCATATAAAGTGCCCGCCTTTCAGCATCTGATCTTTGTCATCCAGCATCACCGTGTTATGAGATGCGGTGCCCGAAAAATATCTTATAGTGTCCGTGTCAGTATTGTATTTATAGCTGCCCGCATCAGGTAAAATATTTTCTCCCTTATACCATATGTCTATATGCAGTGCATCGGCCTGTTGTGGTCGGTCTTTATAGCTACCGCATTTTATGAAGGTCAATGTCTGTGGTTCCCTTACCACATAATAGCCGCCTTTGGCAAAGGTGTGTACCCCGTCTGCTGGTTGCCAGGTCTTTCTGGCATTCTCAAATATACCATACCAATGAGCGTCCTCATTATGGTCGTTGAATTTCAATTCCGTACCTACCGCCAATGCCAGAGCTTGTAGTTGCGGTCTGTAATCTCTGTAGTCTGTACTGCTCAACCTGAAGAATAGAGCGCCATCATTAGCGCCATAATTCGGTAGATACCCATTTTCTTCTATCATGCAGGTGCGCAGGAACAGGAAAGATCTTTTAGCACGCTGATAGACAATATCGCTGAAGCGCTCCTTATTCAGGTCAGCTATGGATATCGCCCATGTCAATAATTGTACTACTACCCTATGGTAGTTCATGGCATATTGCAGGAAGGTGCCATCATCATAGATCTGGTAGGCTATCTCTTCCTCAAACCATGCCTTACCTTTCTTCTTCCACGTGTCTGCACCCGGCAGGGCAGGATAGAGTAGGCCGGTCATATACAATGCCAATGTCTCGGTTATAGCATGGTTGTTTCTCACCGCTATTCTCGAAAAGTTGATGTTATGATACACATGGTGCATATGCCAGTATATGGCATACTGCATCTGGTCAAATATTTCTTCGGTAAGATTGGGTGAGTTCTGGTAATAGTTCAGCGCAAACGTCCAGTTAAGTACTCTTAATGACATCTCCTGACTACAGCGGTAGTTGGGGCCGCAATTCACAGGGTTACTTTTTATCCACGACAGTATATCCGCAAATACCATAGCACTGCAGTCTTCATTGTAATGGTAGTCATATCTGATGATATCATAAATGTAAGAGAACCTCGATTTTTCCCACACGAATTTGATGTCACCCGCTTCTTTCGAATAATCACTGATCTCTGTCCAGTGTTTACTTATATCATATTTATAGCCTGAATCATAATTCGTCACCCAGTCATAATCCCTGCCTAGGTCGGCCAATATACTATTGAACATCAGCAGCTTTCCTGCCTTTAGTTGTTCATAGCGATCTTTTAATTCTTTATCTGGTGTTCGCGGAAAGGTCAGTGACTCTTTATCCGCAAAGAAAAATTTAACAGGTTGTTGCTTCCAGTCTGCAAGGGTAAGATATTGACGGAATGCAGGAGCAGCAGGAAATTTTCGCTTGAACAGGCCCGATTTGCTCTGTAGCAGATGCGACACCCTGAAGGCCACATAGCGCGGTCCCATATTGCCCAGAAAGTTTATGATCTTACCTATTTTCCCTGCCATCTTTAAAATGTTACGATAAATTCACTGCCTTCATTCAGCACACTCTTCACTTCTATATTTCCGCCCAATGATTCTACCTGCGTCTTTGTAATAAATAACCCTATACCCTTACTGTCGTATCCCTTGTGGAATACCTGGTTCAGCTTGAATATCTTATTCCCGTATTTATTCATATCCAGACCTATGCCATTGTCTTTTACAGACAATATAGTTCTGTTGTCTTGGGTGTAGGTCGATACTATTATTTCGGGGATCTTATCCTTTGCTATATATTTTAGCGCATTACTCAGCAGATTATAAAGTATGCTCTCCAGATATACTTTCGGGTAGCTGATCTTATCGACCTCTAGATACACTGTTACCTTAGCGTTCTGTTCAAAAATAATACCATGTAGCTGATTCAATACATGGTTGATTGACTCAGACATACTGCATTCATCTGACTTGATATCTTTGTTCAGCTGTATCTGGGTCATTTCCATCAGCGTGTTCAGACTATCTATCATTGATAGGCTGCTCTGGTGGATCAGATCCAGCGCTTCCTCACTGCCAAATGCGCTTTCTCCGTCAGCACTATCGTCACGCTCTGAAAGCATTCTGATATTGGCGATCGGCCCCCTCAGGTTATGCGCTATGATATGGGTAAGATCATCCATCTGGTTGATCTTATTGATAAGGCTGATCTTCGCAGCTTCAAGTTCTGCGTTCTTTCGCTGCAGTTCATCCGATAGCTCCTTTTTCAGCGTAATATCTACTACCTGACAAACAAAGAACCCCGGCTCATCATCGCTGTTCTTTACATAGGATACCGTTAACAATACCCACACTATCTTCTTACTCTTAGATATATAGCGCTTTTCCAGCGTTCCGTTAATTTGTTTTCCTGATACCAGTTTTTCCACAAGGTCCATATCTGCTTTCAGATCAGCAGGATAGGTTATTTCCTGAAACGTCAGTTCTTGTAGTTCTTCCTTGGTATAGCCGGTTATATCGCATAGGGCCTTATTCACTTCCAGCCACTTTCCACTTTCGCTGAGGAGTGCCATGCCTACACCGGAATAGTTGAAAGCACTGGCAAAAGTATCTCTGCTTTTTTTCAGCTCATGTTCTGTAAGCACACGGTCGGTTATATTAGCACCATATACGATCACCATATCTATTTCACCCTGCTCATCAAACAATGGGTGCAAACAGCGGTAGTGGTAAGATACATTACCTTGTCTGTTAATGATCTTTTCTTCCCACTCATAAGGTTTCTTCTCCCGGAGCACTTTGGCAAACCGCTCATTGCGGGCATCTGCCAGCGATAGTGGCTTGTTCCTGAATCTGAAATAGTCCTCGTGCTTTTTACCTATCATCCATTTGCGCAACTCATCATCCATTATGGCTGCAGGATTCAGGAATAAGAAGCGCTGTTCACGGTCATGAGCAGCTATATCTTCAGGTATATTATTCAGTATCTTTTCGTAAAATAGTCTTTGTTGCTCATAGCGGCGTTGAGCAAGCTTTTGATCCGTTATATCTCTGAATTTCCAGATCTCAGCTCTGTCATCATTGCCAAGTGTGATAGGTATGTAATCTCTGCTGTAGATCTTGCCGTTCAATAGTTCAATAGTATCATCCAGTACCATTGCCCCCGCGCTATGTATTTCCATTACACGCTCACTGAACGATTCAGGATTTTTCACCAACAGTCTTCTGCTTGCAAGGCTTTCCTCTATTGGCATGCCCTTCAGTTCCAACGGTGGTACTGTTACATTATACATGTCACAGTATGCCTGATTGGCAAATAGTATTTTATCCTCTCCGTCTATCACCATCAATGCATCCTGCATTTTCTCTATTAGTGTAGAAAGTAGCTGCAATGTCGATTGATGCTCTTGTTCCTTACGTTTCCGCTCATCAATATCTGTGTGGGTGCCTATAGCTCTCAGTGGATTGCCATTTTCATCTTTGGCTATTACTACTCCTCGGCTCAGCAGCCACTTATATTTACCATTACGGCACTTGTATCTCAGCTCACAGGTATAGTCACTTTCTTTCCCGGATAAGTATTGGGCTAATTTGTCAACAGACCTTTTATAGTCATCAGGGTGAATGATGCCTCTCCACTCATCAATGGTATGGACAGCTACAATTTCATCGTCAAATTTGCTATGCCATTTATCTGAGAAGTAGGCATGTCCCGTCTCCAAATTCATATCCCACATACCATCTCCCACAGCATCAAGTGCGGCCATCCATCTTTCTTGCTCAAGGCTGGTGATCGCAACAGTATGGAGGCGTTCAAATACAATGAACACAGCAGTGTCAACAACTGCTATATGCAACACTCGTACGCTATAGTTATTGAGCGTACCATGCTTGATAGCTGCATATTCTGCCTGTTCATCCTTGCCATCGGCAATCGATCGTTTAATTAATTCTATTGTTGGCCCCGGCAGAGCATCAGCGGTCAGTTCAGTAATGTTTACTCCCTTCAGTTTTGAACTGTTATCATCATTACTGCAACCGGGTGCATCCCACACATCTATGATCACCATTTCTTTAGATACACACATTACTCGTTCTCCCACATGTAGCAGGGTATCAGCAATGGTATGTATCATCAGGTCTGAAGTCATATTATCCCAGTTTCCAGATGTCCATTATGTGCTGTACTATCCTTGGCGATGTCTTGCCATCCCACATTTCAGGTATGCCGCCCTTTTTCCAGTTGCCGCTGAATAGTTTTTCCATTGCAGGTGCCACAGCCTTAGGGTTCGTGCCCAGTAGTTCATTAGTTCCTACCGTGCAGGTCTCAGGTCTTTCTGTACTATCTCTCAGCGTCATACATGGTACCCCCATTACGGTAGCTTCTTCTGTAATGCCACCGGAGTCTGTAATTACTGCCTTTGCATTTTTTACCAGATAGTTAAATTCCAGATAGCCCAATGGCTCTATGATGTGCAGGTTGGGTGCAGATATACCTGCAGCCTCCAGCATCTTTGCAGTGCGAGGATGTATTGGGAAGATCAGTGGCATACCTTTCGATGAATTCACGATCTCGCCTATCAGTTCCTTTAGCTTGTCTTGTGTATCTACATTAGCAGGGCGGTGCAGGGTCATGATCATATACCCCTTCTCCGTCAGGTTGAACCTATCCCAGGCTTCAGGTTGTATGAAACGTGGCATTTGTTTGTACAAGGTATCTATCATGGTGTTGCCCACAAAGAAGATCCGCTCTTCGCCAATACCTGCCTTACGCAGATTATTATTGGCAACTTCTGATGTAGTAAAGAAATAGTCAGTGATAGAGTCGGTTACCATACGGTTGATCTCTTCCGGCATGGTCCAGTCTCCCGAACGGATACCTGCCTCAACATGCGCAACCTTGATATTGTTCATCTTCTTGGCAGCTATGGAGCAAGCCATGGTCGATGTCACATCGCCCACTACTATACACAGGTCACATGGCTTTTCCATCAGCAATGCTTCATACCCCATCATTATCTTACCGGTCTGCTCTGCCTGTGTACCACTACCTACTTCCAGGTTATGGTGTGGTGCTGGTATATTAAGCTGATCAAAGAAATCAGCACTCATTTTTTTATCATAGTGTTGTCCCGTATGCACAAGGCGGAAATGAATATCCACGCCATTCTTTCTCTGAGCTTCTATAGCATCTATAATTGGTGCTATCTTCATAAAGTTCGGCCTCGCGCCGGCAATAACATCTATCAGCATATAAAAAATTAAAAATTTTAAAATTAAAATCTCATCAACCTCACTTTTCCTCATTAAGTCATTAATGACTAGATATTCACCCACTTCCTCGTCATCAAGCTCTCTATAGCTGCAAAGCTGGCCAATGTGGTGTTGATAGTGTCGTCAAATGGTACCAATGCACCACCGCCGTTTTTAGTTCTTTCAACAAGTAGTTTGAACTGTGCCGCATGGCCTTTGTCTATGGTGGTTTTTAGTTTCGAGAAACCACTGAATCCAAATCCTTCCGTTACTCTGAAGTTGTCGGTAACTATAGTGCGGTCTTGTGCATATACCTCTATACGCTCTTTAGAATAAGACTTCGATCCGTTCGAAAAATAATTGATCACACCGGTGCTGCCGTTTTCATATTCCAGCAATATCGATGCGCTGTCTGTATTAGCCTGCGGATTCAATCCCATAGCATTCATACATACGCTCTTTATTTTGCTGCCCGTCAGGAACGTGATCAGGTCCATGTAGTGGCAAGCTTCACCTACTATACGTCCCCCACCTACCTTCAGGTCATGTACCCACACATTGGCAGGTATATGTCCCGCATTCATAGTGGCTATCACATTCATTTGCACATTGCCCGTAAGTTGTTTTACCTTCTGCATGTGCGGAGAGAACCTTCTGTTGAATCCTACGGTCAGGGTCTTGTCTCCCTTATAGGCCTTTATTATGCTGTCCAGTTCTTCCTTATTCAGCGCCAATGGCTTCTCTACAAATACGTGCTTACCGGCTTCCAGTGCTTCCCTCACCATTCTGGCATGTTCATTATGTCTGGTCGTGATCACTACCAGATCTATTGACGGGTCATTGATGATGCTCTTATAGTCGGTCGTGCTCTTGCCTATCTTGTGCTTCTTGGCAAGGGTTGTTCCGGTGAGTCCTGATGCGCTGGCTATTGAGTAGAGGGGCGCATTGATCTCACTCAGCACCGGCAACATGGTCATGCTGGTGAAATTTCCTGCACCTATTATTCCTATTCCTCCTTTTCCTGCAGAAAACTGGCCATCAGTAATAGATACGGTTACAGAATCACTGCTCTTTTCAGGATACTCCAACAATGACGCTATCGAATCCTGACTGCTGATGTTATTGTATATCTGTTCAAAATTATTCAGTTGCACACGCTCGGTTATGAGGCTGGCCACATCCAGTTTTTTTGTCGATATGGCCTGTAGTATCGCCTGGAAGTTGCGCTTCTCTGTCCACCTTACAAATGGCAGCGGGTAATCGATACCATCTTTTTCATACTTGTCATCATATCTGCCCGGACCATAGGAACATGATACCTGGAATGTAAGCTCCTTCTCATAAAAATCTGCACGGCTGATGTTCAGACCTATTACGCCTACCAAAATGATGCGGCCGCGTTTACGGCTCATCTTAGCAGCCTGAGCAATGATCTCATCGGTTTTGGCACTGGCGGTAATGATCACACCATCTGCACCAAGTCCGTCAGTTATTGAGTTCACATATTTCACAGGGTCAACTCCTTCTCTCGGGTTGATCGCTATGATGCCTTTTTCCTTAGCTATCGCTACTTTCTTGGCGTCAAGGTCTATACCTACTACTCTGCAGCCATTGGCTACTAGCAGCTCAGCTGTGATCAAGCCTATTAATCCAAGTCCTACCACCACAATGGTCTCTCCCAGCTTAGGATCACACAACCTTATTCCTTGCAAGCCTATCGACCCTATTACGGTAAAGGCTGCTTCATCATCGGTAACATTATCTGGTATGCTGGCAACAAGATTCTTGGGTATGCATACATATTCTGCATGTGGCCCGTTCGATGCCACTCTGTCGCCTGTCTTGAATTCATTCACTCCCTCGCCAACAGCTATAACTTTGCCCACATTACAATAACCCAGTGCCAATGGCTGACCCAGTTTATTGAACACCGCATTGATCGTTGGCTTCAGACCATCCGTTTTTATTTTGGCAAGTACTTCCTTTACTCTGTCCGGTTGCTGTCTCGCTTTCTGAAACATATTGGCCTTGCCAAATTCCACCAGCATTCGTTCAGTTCCCAGAGACACAAGGCTTCGGGTCGTTTGTATCAGCACACAGCCTTTTTTTACCGCCGGCGCAGGTACTTCTTCCAATACTGTTGCTCCTGTCTTAAATGATTGTATGATCTGTTTCAATATCGTTTGCTTAAAATATGGCCTGTAATTTATTTTGTTTCACCTCTGTATTTACTCCCGGCATTCACCTTTCACAGAGGTCTATTTTCGGAGTGCAAAGGTAATTTATTATCTGCACCTTTAATACCTTACCGCCATTATCCAATTCTTAATATTTACTTTTACTTTTATGTTTCTTATCTTCATTTCTATAATATTACAATAATATTTTCACGTTCACATATACGTACAAGATACATTTTTATTCCTCTATCTCCTAACTACTTACGTGATAATCGTTGTTAATACCTTTTTTGCCTAATTTTACCGCAGCATGAGAACATTTTTTGAGCACTTCGGTAAGATTTTCCTGATGATCAAGGGCGGTTTTACCAAGCCCGAAAATATGAGGGTCTATTGGTTGGAGTTTATGGAGCAATGCAATGACATTGGTATCCGCTCCCTACCTATTGTTATTATCATATCCTTGTTTATAGGTATGGTAATGACCGTGCAGTTCTCTTATCAACTGGTTAGTCCTTTCGTACCTAAGTCTATTATTGGTACGCTCGTACGCGATTCTGCGATACTCGAATTTTCCCCTACAGTTACTTGCATCGTTTTGGCAGGTGTAGTAGGCTCTAAAATAGCCTCCGAACTTGGTAACATGAGGGTCAGTGAGCAGATCGATGCCCTGGAGATCATGGGCATCAATACCAAATCATACCTTATACTACCTAAGATACTGGCCGGAATGATCGTAGTTCCATGCCTCATCACTCTCGCTATTGCTATCAGTATCGCGGGTGGTTATTTGGCTGGTTTATTCTCCAATATCCTTACCAAACAGCAGTTTTTATTCGGGCTCACCAACGGATTTGTTCCATACAATCTGTTTTTTGCAATGGTCAAATCCTTCACCTTCTCTCTCATCATTACCATCATTCCTTCTTATTATGGTTATTATGTAGAAGGCGGCGCCCTCGAGATCGGTCGCGCATCCACTACCGCTGTGGTCGTTTCCTGTATTCTTATTCTTTGCGCAGATTACGGATTGACCATTTTGTTGCTCTGATTTGCAGCAATTAATCGCATTTTAATAAAAAATATTCGACTTCAATTGATTCCACCTAACATTCAGATCTATAATTGATTGGGTGAAGAAGTCCACATTTTTGTGAATATCTTTATTTTATTACGCCATTGCTACTCATTAATTTACACTGTCAGGTACCCTTCAATGCCCGATGTCTGTCTCAGACCCACGACCAATCAGCCGTACCTCTTTGAAATAAATTAGAATCGGAAATCTGTGAGATCTGATTAATCATTGTAATGTGTGATCTGGACAATAATCGGGCACGATCGGGCATTGTCATTTTACATAAACTATTAATTATGAATAACTTATCAAAACCCCATGCCCGATTATTTTTTTCACCTCCATCGGGCATTCCCCCTCCACCTCCCGTTGTGGTTCTCTTATCGACGACCCAGCAGACGAACCTCTTTGAAATAAATTAGATCGGGGATCTGTGAGATTTGAGTAATCATCGAAAATCCGTGATCCGTACAAAAATCGGGCATGATCGGGCATTGCCATGTTACACAAACAATTAACTATGAATGACTTATCAAAACCCCATGCCCGATTATTTTTTTCACCTCCATCGGGCATGCCCCTCCACCTCCCGTTGTGGTACTCTTACCGACGACCAAGTAGCCTTGCCTTTTTGACACAAATTAGTATCGGGAATCTGTGAGATCTGAACAGTCATTAAAATCCTTGATCTGGACAAAAATCGGGCATGATCGGGCATTGTCATTTTACATAAACAATTAACTATGAATAACTTATCAAAATCCTATGCCCGATTATTTTTTTCACCTCCATCGGGCATTCCCCCTCCACCTCCCGTTGTGGTGCTCTCACCGACAACCAAGTAGCCTTGCCTTTTTGACAGAAATTAGAATCGGTAATCCGTGAGATATGAACAATCATTAAAATCCTTGATCCGTACAAACAAAATATGGTTAGTTATTCACTTTAACACAATATCATGTTTTCCTTCACATAACATGAATTCTTTTTCTTCTTTTCCCTTAGTACATTTGTATCCTCATGTCCGACGCAATACAGCACGAATGTGGTTTGGCGTATATCCGCCTCTTAAAACCACTTTCTCATTACCACGTTAAGTACGGCACTGCCGTATATGGTCTGAATAAGTTATACCTGCTTATGGAAAAGCAGCACAACCGCGGCCAGGATGGCGCAGGTATAGCAAGTGTTAAGCTCGATGTGGCTGCCGGCCACCAGAACATGCATCGACTGCGTGTTAGCGGGCAGCAAGCCATCGGAAAAATATTTCAGAATATTAATGAAGAGGTGGGTGAGCTCGAGAAGATGTACCCCAATATTTTGCAGCACCCCGGTTTCCTTAAAGGATACATGAGGTTCGCCGGCGAGATATTACTGGGCCATCTCCGCTATGGCACGCAGGGCAAGAACAATATCGAGTTCTGTCATCCCTTCATAAAGCCGCATATCAATCCTACCCGAAATCTGGCAATGGCGGGCAACTTCAATCTGGTCAATACAGACGAGTTGTTCAATATGTTAGATAGCAACCCCACAGGCACAATGCGCGAAAGCGACCTCGGTGCTATGATCGAGACCATACATTATTATTTATGTATGGCCGATGATACCAACCCCGCATCGCTCAACATCGAAGGTATTCTCAAGCAGGCTACTACTCATTTCGATGGTGGATATGTCTTCAGCGGACTGATCGGTAACGGTGATAGCTTTGTAATGCGTGATCCGAATGGTATCCGCCCTTGCTATTATTACATGAGCGATGAAGTGATCGTTGCCGCTTCTGAGCGTGCTGCTATCATGACCGCTTTCAATGTTACCAAAGAACAGGTGATAAAACTGGAGCCGGGTCACGCTATCATTGTATCAGCCGATGGTACATTTAAAGACGTAGAGATCCTCGCTCCGCGTGAACTCAAGGCTTGTAGCTTTGAACGTATTTACTTTAGTCGTGGCAGCGATCCCGAAATATACCGTGAGCGCATGGAGCTGGGACGCAATCTCGCCGGTACAGTATTAAAGGCGCTCGACTATCATCTGAAGCATACCATCGTTTCCTTCATCCCTAATACAGCCGAAACGGCTTTCTATGGTTTGATCAAAGGACTTGAAGATTACCTCAAGGATATCACTCTGCAGAGGATATACGAGAGAAAAGATACACTGACTAAGGATGAAATGCGCGAACTGGTTTATCGTCGCGTACGAATAGAAAAGATAGCCATTAAAGATGCCAAGCTGCGTACTTTTATCACCGAAGATGCGTCGCGCAATGAAATGGTGCAGCACGTTTACGATATTACCTATGGTACTGTAGAACGTGATGTAGATACTTTGGTGGTCATAGACGACTCAATAGTCAGAGGTACCACACTCAAGGAAAGTATCATCAAGATGCTCGATCGTCTGGGCCCTAAGCGCATTATCATTGTCTCTTCTGCGCCCCAGATACGCTACCCCGATTGTTATGGTATAGATATGAGCCGCATGGGCGACTTTATTGCCTTTCAGGCCGCTGTAGGTTTGCTGCATGATAATGGTAAAGAACATCTGCTCACAGATACTTACAATCTTTGTAAGGCAGCTGAGGCAAACGGAACATTGAAAGATCAGAATTTTGTAAAAGCTATCTACGAGCCGTTTACAGCCGAGGAAATAAGCAATAAGATTGCACAAATGTTACGTCACAAAGATGTGAACACTCAGGTAGATGTCATCTATCAGTCTATAGAAGGTCTTTACGATGCTTGCCCTAATGATCGTGGTGATTGGTATTTCACCGGTAATTATCCCACCAAAGGTGGTAACAGGGTTGCCAATAAAGCATTTATGAACTACATGGAACAAAAAGAAGGCAGAGGATATTGATCCTCTGCCTTTTAAAGAGTAATTTATTATTGTATGCTTACTGTCGCTAGAGTTAGCGTACCACTCTGGTAACGACTAATATAACGGATCTCTGGTTCTGACATCGGGTTGAGCCCAACAATAAACCTCTATTCTATGAACCGATCTATCTTACTATCTGCACATAGGTCACATCGTTGCCCGATATTACCTGTGCCACATAAGTGCCCTTTGCCAGTTGCTGCAGGTTCAGCACATTCTGGTTGTCAGCAGAGAGCACCAGCTTAGACTGCATATCATAAACTGCCACATGATATTGCTTCCAGTCGGCAGGTAGTTTCAAAGTAGCTATCCCATCGACTGCAGGATTAGGGAAGGCTTCTACATTATAGCTTGCTCGGTTTGTATTAGATACGCCCACATGCAGGTCGCGGGCCATATCACGATATCTGATAGTAGTAATGTTCTCTGTAGTGCCGGTAACATTCGTGGTCACCCACAGTATCGGATAATGTTCTCCATTGGCCAGCCATCTGTACTCAACAGTATTCCTCGGGAATCCCAACGGAAAGCCGCTGATGGTCACAGAGTCTATCTCATGGATCTCAGATCTTACTCTCAGACAGTTCACAGGGGTAGTAAAGAATGGGGTAACGATAGTGCCCCAGCCATCTACTCTGGTCTTACGGTAACCCTTCTGTTTCAAAGTGGCGGTGCCGCTCAGACCTATGGTAAGGGCAAAGTTAGAGCTGTCACTATTCAGGTAATTGAGTGGAAAGTAATACCAGTCATCATCTGTAGTATAGTTGAATGGGGTAGGTATCCCTGCTATTTTGGCGCCAAATGCTGTAGCAGAGTATCTGCTTGGGCTGGTCTTTTTCTCAAAGAATGTATAAAGCTGGGTCACACTCACTGGTAGAAAAGCACCTCCGGGAAATGAATCAGATACTTTATAGCCATATGCGCTGAGCGATATCAAAGCATAAGTAAGGCTCACGCTGAGTGCCGATTTATAGGTGTCAACCGCCTGTGCTACGGGTACAAGCGTACTGTAGTCCCAGGTAATGTTCGTGCCGCTGTCGCCAAGGTTTATGGTACTGCCAACAGGTGATGCTGTACTGTAACGCAGTGTATCGCCCGATACCGGCATATCACCGGCTGTAATAGTTATCTGACCATACGATGCACTGGTAATCAATAAAGTAAATAAGAGTAAAAATACTTTGTTCATATAGAGGTTAGTTTTATCAAATATACTGTTTTGTATGTATGTTTTATATTTTAAGCAATATTTATACAGTAACAGGTAGGTATAGTTCCTTTACTTATGAGTTTTGCCGCAACATGGCTTGGTCTATAATGTATATCTTTGTGTACCTTTCTAAATAATATAATGTCTGTAATACAACCTTTTTTAAGATTGAGTGGATTGGAACCGCTCGTTGTTCGCCCGGAGATGAACTTTGTCAATGTAGGCGAGCGCACTAACGTTACCGGTTCTAAAAAATTTGCCCGTCTTATCCGCGAAAACAAATACGAAGAAGCATTGTCTGTAGCACGCCAACAGGTAGAAAATGGCGCTCAGATACTGGATGTGAACATGGATGATGCCCTGTTGGATGGCGTAATGGCCATGACCACTTTCATCAACCTGCTGCAGGCCGAACCGGATATTGCCAAGATACCGGTAATGCTCGACTCATCGAAGTTCGCCATCATAGAGTCGGGACTTAAATGCATTCAGGGCAAGTGTATCGTGAACTCCATTTCGCTGAAAGAAGGGGAAGAAAAGTTCATAGAGCAGGCCAATATATGCCATAGTTACGGTGCCGCGGTCATTGTTATGGCATTCGATGAAACAGGTCAGGCAGATACATTGCAAAAGAAGGTCGATATCTCACAAAGAGCGTATAAGATCCTTACAGAACAGGTTGGGTTCAAACCACAGGATATCATCTTCGACCCTAACATATTTGCTATAGCCACGGGCATTGAAGAACATAATAATTACGGGGTCGATTTCATTGAAGCAACTCGTATCATCAAGCAATGCATGCCGCTCACTAAGGTAAGTGGTGGGGTCAGCAATATCTCTTTTTCCTTCAGGGGAAATGAAACGGTGCGCGAAGCAATGCACGGCGTATTTCTATACCATGCCATTAAGGCAGGTATGGACATGGGCATTGTTAATGCAGGTCAGTTGGTGGTATATGACGAGATAGAGCCTAAGCTAAGAGAGCTGTGTGAGGATGTTATTCTCAACCGCCATCCCGATGCTACGGAACGATTAGTGACTTTTGCCGAGACCGTAAAAGCTAAAGATAAGGAAGAGAAAGTAGATGATCTCTGGCGCAGTGCCCCTGTAGAAGAACGGCTGAAACATGCACTGGTCAACGGTATCACAGATCATATAGATGCAGATACAGAAGAAGCTCGAATCAAATATCCCAAACCGCTTGATGTCATCGAAGGTCCTTTGATGGATGGTATGAATGTAGTGGGTGATCTGTTTGGTAGCGGAAAAATGTTCTTGCCGCAGGTGGTGAAGAGTGCCAGAGTTATGAAGAAGAGTGTTGCGTATCTTTTCCCGTTCATTGAAGCGGAGAAGGAAGAACGCAGGCTGGCACATATAGCTGCCGGTACTATTAATGAAGAGAATGCCGGTGCAGCCAAGATACTGATGGCTACAGTAAAAGGCGATGTACACGATATTGGTAAGAACATAGTTGGTGTGGTATTGGGGTGTAACGGTTATGACATCATAGATCTTGGGGTCATGGTGCCTGCCGATAAAATACTGGATACTGCACAAAGAGAGAACGTCGATATCATTGGGTTGAGCGGATTGATCACTCCTTCGCTTGATGAGATGGTGCATGTGGCTCGTGAGATGAAACGAAGAGGTATGAAGCAACCGCTGATGATAGGCGGTGCTACTACCAGTCGTATGCATACAGCTGTTAAGATAGCTCCGCAATATGATAATGGCGTAGTATATGTACTGGATGCCAGCCGCAGCGTTACTGTTGCAGGTAATCTGCTCAATAAAGAACAAAAGGATGCGTTCTTAGGGAATATCAATACCGAGTACGATAAGCTGCGCGATGACTTTAATAATAAACGTACCGCTAAGCAATACATATCTCTGGCAGAAGCGCAGGCCAATCCTGTAGCTATAAACTGGGAGGGCTATACACCGCCAAAACCTCAACAGATGGGCGTTCAGGTTTATCCCGACTATGATCTTAAAGAGATAAGGCATTATATAGATTGGGGGCCATTCTTCATAGCATGGGAAATGAAGGGCAAATTTCCGGAGATACTTACGGATGCTACATTTGGTGAGGAAGCTACAAAACTCTACAATGAGGCGAATCTGATGCTTGATAAGATCATCAGTGAAAAGTGGTTGACAGCAAAGGGGGTGACCGGTTTCTGGAAAGCTGATAAGGTTGCTCCGGATACGATAATCATCAAGAATGAAGATGGTGGCGAACTAACTACTTTGGAAATGTTGCGCCAGCAGATAAAGAAAGCAGCTGGTCAACCTAGCTTCTCTCTGGCCGACTTTGTAAAGCCTGTTAGCGTGAATTCAAGTGTTGATGACTATATGGGTGCCTTTGCTGTGAGCATACATGGAATAGAGCCTCACTTGAAGCGATTCATGGAAGATCATGATGACTTCCATAAGATACTCTTACAGGCATTGGCTGACAGGCTTGCTGAGGCATTTGCTGAAGTGCTGCATAAGAAGGTAAGAACGGAAACATGGGGGTATGCAAAAGATGAGCAGATACCGCTTGCGGAATTAGTACACGAGCAATATCAAGGTATAAGACCTGCCCCCGGATATCCGGCATGTCCCGATCATACTGAAAAGCTAAAGTTGTTCGAACTGCTCAATGCAACCGGCAATGCAGGGATCGAACTCACGGAATCGTTGGCAATGTATCCTGCTGCTTCAGTTTGTGGTTGGTATTTCAGCCATCCGCAAAGTGTATATTTTGGTATCAACAAGATCACACAAGATCAGTTAGAAAACTATACCCACCGTAAGGGCATGAGTATAGATGAAGTAAGTAAATGGTTGTCGCCGATATTGTAATAAGTTCATCATTCAGAGAATCGCAATAATATTTAAATCAAAATAGTTACCAGTGAGTCAGGAACCAGTACAACAACGATTAGAAAATACTCCTCAACCCAAAGCATTGAGGGTGGTGGCCGGTATTGTATCATACATATGCCATCCGGTATTTATGCCCTTGATCATGACCTTTGCATTGGGGCTTCTGTCTCCGGTAAGCTTTGCGGGTATTACACCCAAGCAGCAAGGAATACTGTTGTTGAACGTTATTATATCTGCGGTAATATTTCCATTGTTCAGTATCGCATTGATGAAGCCGCTGGGCTTTATTGACAGTTTTCATATGCGCACTGCCAAAGAAAGGACCATACCGCTTATGGTGACTATGGTATTCTACTTCTGGATCAGCCATGTATTCAATAGTATGACCGCAGTACCCGTGCCTCTTATTCTTAAGGTGTTGATGTTGGGTAATTTCTGGGGTGTCATTGTACTCTTTGTGATCAATATCTTCACCAAGATCAGTATGCATACGGCAGCGGCAGGCGGTATGTTGGGTATCATTATAGTATTGATGATGAGCAGCCCTGTAAACATGGTAGTCCCCTTCTTTGTGGCACTGGCCATAGCGGGTTTCATAGGTACCGCAAGGCTTATATTGGGTGCGCATCAGCGTGGCGATGTGTGGTTGGGTTACCTCGTTGGTATTGCTGTGCAGGTAGCTGCATACTATTATATGAAATAGTTGTAAATATAGTCTGTAAGGATAGAGCAGGTAATAGCTACATGGCAAACACATGATCGTATCAACTTGTATCTTCTTGATGCTATTGCTGAAGATCATCTTGCTGATATTACAGCATCGAAAGGTCGTTCTGTAGGTGAGCAATTGGCGCACATACATAATGTAAGGCTGATGTAGCTAAAGGCCTCAGCTCCCGAACTATTAGCGGGATCGGACAAACTGGAAAAGGGACTTCACTTACTAAAGCTAATATTGCAGCGGCATTAGAAAGTAGTAGTAAAGCCCTAGAAGGCTTACTAACTGTGGTTTTGTCAAAGGCAGGATAAAAGGTGTAAAACCATATCCAATGACCTTTTGGGGATATATCATATCTCATGAGTCGCATCACCGTGGGCAGATCATGATGACACTGAAACAGTCCGGTCATCCCGTAGATAAGAAGATACAGTTTGGCTTATGGGAGTGGGGAGTGCGATAAATGTGTGACCTATCACAAGGCTAATATCCTATACAAATTCTTTCCCGATTGTGATTAACAGCATAAAGTGCAACTTGCCTTGACATTCGGAAAGCGTTCTTAGTAAACAAAGCGTATTTATCTGCATTAAAAAAGCCGCCCTGCTATTACAGAGCGGCTTTAGTATCCATATTAGTTGATCGACTATGACTCAGGATAGAGTATAGCAGTGAACTCATTATTGTTAGTGAATAACTTCTTCGCCGCTTCTTGTACATCAGCAGGAGTCAGCTTATTCAGGTATGTTTCGTAGTTCAGTATTCTGTCCTTATCTCTTCCCCAGAAAATAGCTCCGGTCATTTTTTCAGCCCAGTACTTATTTTCCTTTATTTCAGTCTTATACTTTTCAATCCACTGGCTCTTTACCTTATCCAGGTCTTTAGCATCAGGACCCTTGTCCTTCAGGTTTTGGATCTCTTCCTTAGCAGCAGCAAGCAGTTTATCTACGTTCTCAGGTCCGCATGGCAGAGCCAACTGTATGGTATAGCGCTCATAAGGCTCTTTTGCCATGCTGCCATTAAAGCCACCACCATAGATAGCGCCCATCTTTTCACGCATCTCTTCTATTACCTTAATATTCAGGATCTCGGCTACAGCCTTAGTTCTCAGAGACATATCTTCTGTATAAGGCAACTCGCCTGAGTAGATAGTAAGAATGAGGCTCTTCTTTTCTTTTCCTTTATGAACAGACATCTGGGTGGTGCCCTTTATAGCACGTACACCATTGTCTTTGTAAGCTACTGCTTTGTTCTTTGCAGGTATGCTACCAAGGTATGTTTCCAGAAGAGGTATTGCTGTTTCCGGCTTAACATTTCCTACAAGGAAGAAGTGATAACCATCCGCGCTACCAAACTCATCGCTGTATATCTGTATCGCTCTGTCCAGGTTTATTTTGTCAAAGTCTTCTTTCTTAGGGAAGGCAGTACGTGCCAGAGGATTGTTATTGAATAGCACCCTCAGCATTGTGTCGGCAAATGCAGCCTGAGGATTACCAGTGATGAACTGCAGCATAGAAGTTGACTTGTCTTTATATGCCTTGAACAGAGCCTCATCTTTACGTGGCTGCATGATCTGCAGGTATAACAATTGCAGCATTGGCTCGAAATCCTTAACAGTACTGCTGCATTTTACTTCGTCATTGATCTCACTGATGGTCATTGCGGCTTCAATTTTCTTGCCTGCAAGTATCTTTTCGATCTCAGTAGGGTCGTAACTACCATAACCCATATTGTCCATGATCTCGGTAGCAAACTTTACGTTGTTCTTGTCCTCAACACCGTAGTTGTTAGAACCACCTTTTTTGATACCGGTCATCAGGATCTCATCGCTTTTGAAGTCAGTTGGCTTGATGGTTACTTTAATACCATTACTCAATGTGTAAGTAGTAGCACCAAAGCCGTCTTCCAACTGTTGACTAACTACTTTACCTGCTACAGGCTTAGTGCTCATCAATGAAGCCGCTACTTTCTTTTCTTCATCTTTCTTTACTACTTGTTTGAAGCTCTTGGTGGTCATCGCCAGCAATTCCTTATCAGAAGGGAACTTCAACTCAGCTTTATCAGGTCCTGTAATAAGCGTAAAGGTGTTAGGGCTTGCAGTCCACCTCTTGATAGCTGCATTAACTTCTGCAGTAGTGATGCCGGCTAGCATTGTTTTGTGGTAGTTATATTCGTTGGCAATTCCCGGGTAGGCCTCTCCGTTCAAAAATGCACGGATATATTCCTCAACATAGCTTTTGCTGTCAGTGGTCGTTCTTTCATTATAAGCTTTTTCCAGACCGCTGAGCATGTTCTTACGTGCTACTTCCAGTTCATTATTGTTGAAGCCAAACTGCTTTATCTTCAGTAATATCCCTGTAGCTGCATTAAGCGCTGTAGCAACATTGTCGGCACTGATGCCGGTAGATATAGTAAAGCATTCATAGCCGTGAATAAGATTGTCGGTGCCTGCATAGCCATAAGGGAATGGCGGTTCAGCACTCTGTGTGAGTTCTGCCATACGACGGTTGATCATCTGAATGGCCAGGTTACGAACCAAACTGTTTCTGTAGTCGCCGATGGTCTTATCTTCTGCCTTTTTGGTGTAAGGGAACATAATAGTAAGCTCAGCGTTAGTAGCTTCCTTATCTGTCACCACCATAGCTTCAGGCATTTTGCGCGCTACTACATCTACATATTTGCGCGGACGTTCGTTTGCCGGATTCTTGATACTGCCAAAGTGCTTCATGATCATTGCCTTAGCAGTAGCAACATCTATATCACCAACTACTATTACCGCCTGAAGATCAGGGCGATACCAATCGTGGTAAAAGCTGCGAATGGTCTCATACTTGAACGTCTTCAGAATGTCATCTTTACCAATTGGCAGACGCTGAGCATATAGAGAGCCGGAAGCCAGTTTTGGAAAGTATTTCTTCAGCATGCGGTCGTCAGCACCTTTTCCAAGTCGGCTTTCTTCTAATACAACACCGCGCTCTTCGTCGATATCTTTATCTGTCAGTAATGCATTGTGTGCCCAGTCCTCGATGATCTGGAAACCTTTTTCGAGGTTGCCCGGCTTATCTGTAGGGATAGGCAGGATATATACTGTCTGGTCAAATGCGGTATAGGCATTGAGGTCGGCACCGAACTCCACGCCTATAGATTGCAGGTAGCTAACGAGTTCATTCTTCTGGAAGTTCTTTGTTCCGTTGAAGTTCATGTGCTCCATAAAGTGAGCAAGGCCAAGCTGCTGCTCATTCTCCAGAATAGCTCCTGCCTTCACAGCCAGACGAAGTTCTACCTTATTGGCAGGTTTGTGGTTATTACGGATGTAAAAAGTCAAACCATTTTCCAGTTTGCCGGTTACAACATCGGGGTCTTTGGGAAGTGGTGCTTTCAGGTCCTGGGCGTAAGAAATACCCGGTAATGCTGCCGCAATGGCAATACATACTGCTGTACTTCGCAGATAGTAAATAATGTGTTTCATATAGTGCGTTAAGATTCAGCTAAAGTATTGCGTTTTTAAATTACTGCATAATTAATGGCTGCTAAAAGGCATATTTTAACATTCGGAACTGAAGGTGCGTGTGGTGATCTTAAATGTGTTTTTTGCTTGTTTTATATACCGATCACTGAAAATCAGAACAGTATGTGCAGGATGTTACAACTGCATTTTGTTGTACCTTGCCTGACTAGCTACCCCTGAATGAAAAAAGTTTTGGCCACTGCTGTATTCGCCTGCTCGCTGGTTGTGAGTATATGGTTCTTTGCTTTATATGGTAAGGGCTCTTACCCGTTCTTTGGTGATTCTATGGGCTATTATATGTATCTGCCCACTACATTCATCTACCACAATCATAAAGCACTGGACTGGCTACCTCACGACAAGGGCATACGTAAGCCAATATTCAACATAGTTGCGGCGATGAGTAAGGATGCGGTAAGAACACCCAAAGGTTATATCATCAATAAGTACACCTATGGCGTTGCTGCGCTGGAGTTACCATTCTTCTTCATTGCACATGGCTATGAACGACTTACCGGTGGCGATGCCAATGGTTATTCAGGTACCTATATCGTTTTGCTGCAGATAGGGACACTTTTCTATGCCTGTCTTGGTTTAATGTTGTTATATCTTATACTGCGGCAGTTTTACGACAAGCCGATATCCCTGATGACAATATCGGTAATATTAGTCGGGACCAACTTTTTTTGGTTTGCGTTGTTGCAGAGCAGCATGGCGCATATCCCTGTATTCTTTCTCTACACATTGCTTATATATGGCACGATGCGCCTGCACCGGCAGCCACAACTTAGGTGGTTCGTTATTGCTGCACTTTCGGCAGGTATGATAACCGTAATAAGGCCCACAGACATTATTTGCCTGCTCATACCCCTACTCTATAATGTGTATAGTTTGCAGGATGCAAAAGAAAAGGTGGCCTTTTTGAAAAACAATATCCGTAAAATCGGTTTTTTCATTGTTGCTTTTGTATTACCCATCATACCGCAAATGCTGTACTGGAAAAAATTTGCAGGTAGTTTTTTCTACTATAGTTATGCCGGGGAAGGCTTTAACTGGACACACCCTAAGATAATTGATGGTATGTTTGGTTTTGCCAATGGCTGGCTGATCTATACTCCGGTAATGGTGTTTGCTCTTGTAGGATTACTGTTTGTACGCAATTACAGATCGCTTACATTACCTCTATTTATTATCCTGCCGGTGTATATATACATCACCTACAGTTGGCATTGCTATAATTATATCAACGGATTGGGCTCCAGACCTATGATTCATCTATATCCGCTACTGGCCATAGCTTTCGCTGCATTGCTGCAATATATAGTAAGTAGTAATGCTGGCGTGAAAGTAATTGCAGGTACACTTATACTATTGTGCGTTGGTGTTAACGTGAGTTATAGCATACAGCAGGCAAAGGGGATATTGGTAAGTGAAGAATCGAACAGGGTATATACTATTCATATGTTGTTTAAAACGCATGCCAGCTATAATGATCTTGTGACTTATGATGTGCAACAGGTGCAACCCCGGGAATCGCAATTGCAGCGTATAGCAACTATTGCCTGTAATGATTATGATGACTCATTATCTACGCACTTTATAAGAGATAATAATTCAGGGCATGGTATGGCTTATCACATGGCGGCTGATGAAGAATATCACCCTTATGCAATAGAGGTAAAGTACGATACAGGTCTATTTAAAGGCGCACAATGGATAAAGTGCAGTGGAAACTTTGAGTGTACCCAACAGTACCTTTATTTTAAACACCTCCTTGTGTTGGATATTTTGAACAAGGAAAGCACCAAATACTGGTATGGCTGCAAAATTGATAATAAGATAGGCCTGATAGGCGACACTCTGCCAACCGTGGAATATACCTTAGATCATCTGTTGCTGAATAAATGGAGTCAAGTGTCTTTTTTTGTAAGAGTGCCATCTGACCTTAAAACCGGGGATCGTCTGCGTCTGTATGTATGGAACATTGGCAAGCAGGAGTTATTATTTGACAATGTTTGCCTGAGCATCTATAAGTAACGTGTTTGCCTGTATGTATAAGATTTGATTGCTAACAGGTATGTCGCCCATTGGTCGGAAACTTACATTCGTACGTTCATATCCTTTTATTGATAATTCATCATGCTGAATTGTTTTGTAGGGGACTAATGGTCTTTGACTATGGCTAGGTCGAGACCAAAGATCATACCGTTATCAGTGAAGTATTGCTTGTAATACCTGAAGTGATCTGATATTTCCCATATGCTGACTGTGGCGTTGCAGAAATGCTATATACCATTCGGTGAGGCGCATACGCATAGCTGCACTCATTTCGGTGAGCTCGAGCGTATTGTAGTTATCTGTATCGATGAGTTGACTAAGCATCCGACAATCATCGTCAGACATGAAAGGTGCTAATGCAGGTGAGTTGTGTGTGTATCCGCCCTCCTGAAGATTAAGGTGAGGTGTTTCAGAAGAGTAACTGCCCTTAAGGTCAAATCCCAGTTCACGACTGCAATTGATCATAAAGAATAAAGGGAAATTGGCTACTTGTCTTTGTGGTGCTTTGTCGAGTGTTGTAAAATAATCAAAAGCAAAGTCGAAGAGATCGGGAAGTGGCGCCGAATCGGGTAGCAGTCGCAGCAATACTTCAACAGAGAAAAGCGCTACACTGTTTTTTATTACATCCTGTAAAATAGACTGATAAATGACAGCAGGTTGGTATTCACGCATCCGCTGCATATTTTTCATAGGCTGATGGTAGATGACCATGTCCAGCAGCATGCCCGGTTGTAAAAGTCCTGAACGGTTGCGAGAGGCTTTTACACTTCGCACACCCTGCACCATATATGGTTGTACCCCATATAGCGATGTAAATATGGTGGTGATCAGACTGGTGTCGCCATACTTTACTGAACGGAGTACTATGCCTTGGGTATTGTGCATTGAGTAGTGAAGGTACGAAAATGACGACTGACTTATGTGTGTTTGTCCATGTTCAGAACGCCATCAATACTGCAGTTTAGCTGTTGTTAGTCTGATTTTAATTCATGAATACCATCTTGCCGGCATAGGTTTGAGATCCATCTGCATTGGTGGCGAAGATGAGATAAACACCCGATTGTGGTCTGTGGCCCTTATAGTCGATTCCATTCCATACCGCTTGTCCGCCAAGTGCTACTGTACGATATACGAGTTGGCCGTTGATATCAGTGATACGTACGTCGGCATTTTGGGTCAGTCCTTTTATAGCAATAGTTCCTTTATATCCGCTTGGTACAGGATTGGGGAAGGTAACAACATTACTATTCGACTCACTGCCCTCGGTTGCTGTACTCCTGTAGCACATAAGCCCTGCATCTGTACCTATATAAACGTCGCCTGTAACCTTGTCAACTGTGATCTTACGTATCTTATTGGATGGCAATGGGCTGTTATCTACTGTGAAACGGTAAATGATGCTGCTGTTGCCTGCATCCGGAGATAGCAGCCATACACCATTGCTTGTACCTATCCATTTACGGTTAGCACCATCAACAGCAATAGTCTGTATATTCTCTCCGGCAAAAAGGTAGCCGGCGTATTTGTCGTATTGTACGATGGGTATCTCTACATCAGTACGTTGGGTAAGACTGCTCGATGCGTTATAGAGTATGCCAATACCATTTGCAGTACCTATCCAAAGGTTATCGCTCTTGTCAATGGCAATACATGAAACATTATTGTCAGGCAGATTACCTGCACCGGTACCTGTAGATAGATGGTAGATATCATCATCGGAAGCGTCACTGAGTGTATTCTTCGTATCATATCCCATAACGCCACCTTTATTGAGACATACATACCATACGTGTCCTGCATTGTCGAATGTCAGAGGTCCGCCGGAATGTAAATAAGGTCGTGGGATGTTGACATTATATTTATACCAGTTAGCGGTAGCTTTTTCGCGAACATATAGTTCATCGAACGAGCCGTACATACTTATCCATAAATTATCGTTCTGGTCGATGCCGGTACCCACCACCGGATAGAAATTCAGGCCACTATTGGGTACGCTTATTCCAAGTGGAGAGCCTTCTTTGTAAATATGAAAGGAGTCATTACTCTTCAACTCGAACAGCCCGTCTGTAAAGGATCCTGCGTATAATGTACCATCTTTCTCATCTTTAGTGATGCTGACGAAATCGTACATTTTATAGCTGATAGGTGAGCCGTTATCTCTGTTGAATAATTTCCATTTCCCATTGTTTAGATTAGAAAATCCACTTCCACTGGAGTTCCAGATGAAACCATCGTCGTAACCTCCGTGTGCTATCCATAGATCTTTATTATTGGCATAGAGGTCATAACTGTATGGGTCTGTAGGACCATCAGGGTGAGCATAATATTGCAGGTCGTCTTTAGCTCGTTTCGCCAGGCCTTTAAACATATTGCCTATCCATATTGAGCTGTCCATAAGTTGTACTACCTGAGCTACGCTGTCCTGAGTATGAACAGAATCGATGATTTTGTAGTTGAGGTCCATCATTCTTAGGTCGCTCCACCTCCCAATAAAAAGTTGATTATACCCCGGGTCGATATTAGAAATGGGTGCGACACTAGTGAATACAGTATGTGCAGTATCATTCATGAGTACAAATACGGAGTAACTGGTCATCATGAACAGTTTATCGCCAACTGTTGCTAAAGATGTGAAACTATGCACACTATCTACCTTTTCCCATGCCTGAAAGTCTTGCAGTTGCGGGCTGTTCTTAGGTGCTCTGAACAATCCTGAAGGTGTTGCGGCGTAATAGTAAGTGCCCATGCCTGTAAAGCCTTTGATAGGTACTAACTGATTATTGGAAAAGAATTGATAAGTTTCTTCAAAATTTTGCTCTTCCATGTTAATGACCACAATACCCAGAGATGTGCTGAGGTATGCTTTACCATTCTCGGTATAGATGCGATAAACGGTCTTATTGCCCGCTACGGTTTTGAGTTTGAAATCGGGAATGTTGTAAAAGGTATTGTTTTTGAACAGATCTATATTCCCATTAGTATATACCAAAATGACTGTGCCGGTAACATTATCATATGCTACACATTGCATTCCGATGTCTGACATGCCGTTTACTTTACTGAATGCTGTTTTTTCATCAGTCAGGGTGTTCTCAACAAAGAAGGCTTGTTTACAAATTGTGTATATGTTGATGCCATCTGTTGCAACACCCATGCAAGTGTTGTAAGGCAAGAGAGAGCTCCAATAGCCTATCGGCTTATCCTGTGCATTTGCCAATAGTGAGTAAAAAAGAAATGCAATAAGTGTGTATATGTGTTTCTTGAAATTCATAGACCAATTGAAGTGCCAAATTTATTACAAATAACGGACAGGTGACGTTAATATTGCCCGTAGAGTGAATCCAAACAGGGTGTTTTTCGCCAAATGAGATAAAGTCAATGTAAAATTCCGGAGGCCTGATGAGGTTCGACCATATTAGCTGTAATGAAAAGGATACGATTGGTACAAAATGCGATTAACCAATTATCTTTACTCAATGGATAACAGCCGTCCTATAGGTATTTTCGATTCGGGTTATGGAGGATTGACCATCTTTAAGAGTATTGCCGCAATGATGCCGCAGTATGACTATATCTATCTAGGAGATAATGCCCGTGCACCCTATGGCAACCGATCTTTTGAGACCGTGCATGAATACACACTGCAATGTGTAGAGTGGTTTTTCGAGATGGGGTGTCCGCTGGTAATACTTGCTTGTAATACAGCATCGGCCAAGGCGTTGAGGACAATACAACAACAAGATCTGCCCGGAATTGATGCCAGTAAGCGAGTGTTGGGCGTGATACGGCCAAGCGCTGAGGTGATAGGCAATTATACAGTATCCCGATCCATTGGCGTATTGGGTACTCGGGGAACGGTAAACTCCGGATCATATGAGATCGAGATCAACAAATTCTTTCCGGATGTAAGGGTATATTCCAAAAGCTGTCCGATGTGGGTACCCATTATAGAGAATGGGGAATATGCATCGGCAGGTGCTGACTATTTTGTGGAGCGATATCTTCATGAATTGATGACAGAGGCACCGGAAATAGATACAATACTGCTGGCTTGCACACATTATCCGTTATTGATAGACAAAATAAGAAAGTATTTGCCTGATCATGTGAAGATAGTTGCGCAGGGAGAGATAGTGGCAGATAGTCTGTCGGCCTACCTGATAAAGCACGCTGAGATGGCTGCCAGGCTTACGAATGGTAGAAGCATGAGATTTTATACAACAGATGATACCGTAGATTTTGACCATCATGGCACTGCATTTTTCGGGCGACAAGTGAGGTCGGAGATGGTACACTTGAAATAATAAAAAGCGGCTCAGATGGCCGCTTCTTTCTTTTCCTTTCTTGTTTTTATAATGTGCTTTACTCCTTTGTAGGTGAGCTCTATAGCTTTCCATTTGAGGTAGCCTGTGATCAGTTCGAAAGCTACAGATCTTGCTACTTTTTTCACTTTAGCCCCCATTGGTTCCTGATAAGGTTCTGCAGACACGAAGTTCTTACTTGTCTTTTTCTTCTCCGCAACTCTCGCCAATCTGTTTTGTATCAGACCGATCAGCGGGGCTATTAATGGATTAGAAACAGGGAGCAAACTAAGCAGTGAAGTTATATTGAAGCCACCTGCGGTGTCTTCATCCTTCCCATCAGGTTGCTTATTCATGAGGGACTGCAAAGAGAAGAACTCTTGTTCGTCGAGTTCTTTCAGCTGCTTCCTGAGCTTTTTTCGCTCCATATCCAGCGCCTTCATGCTGTTGATCTCCTTAGGGTAGAGCTTCATGTTACTTTACTTTAGGGTTTATGTTTTTGTCGTTATCGTCATCATCATCGTCTTCTGTTAGTACCTTGAGAAAGGCATTGGCAAAGAAAGATGTGATATTCATGCGAAGTACAATGACGATAAACAGAATGATGACATATATACCCATGGTAGCGAAATATGCGCCAACCTTAGGCAGGCCTATTGCCACGAAGGTCTCAACAATGCCCATGCCCATCAGCAATGCGGTGATGAACACTATGAACATACAGATCATAGCGAACATAAAATAACTCAGCAATTTTGCTGTGCTACCCATAAAATTGAGTTTGAACAATTTTATGTACACGTCGATGTACTGAGTTATTTTATCCTTGATCGAGCCGAATATACTCATATGAGCAAAGTGAATTGATTAGGAGTGATAAATTTCTTCTTCCAGATCAGCTGCTTTTTTAGCGAACTTGCCTTTGAGGTTATCGAGTGACTTCTTCACCTTGTCCAGATCTTCCTGGCGAGTTTCTTTGTCTGTTGCTAATACATAACCTACTGCTACCCCTACTGCAGCGCCGATCAGCAATGTTGCGATGGTATTACCTGCTTTTGCCATAAAAAAATTATTAAAAATGAATGATGTTTAATATTCTGTATAAAATATCATGCCAAAGGTACGAAATACTGCACTTATTTATTTTATATAAAGCCTGTTATCGATAATATATTGTTCAACTGCCGGAGGAACGATATACTTGATCGATCTTTTCTCTTTGATCTGTTTCCGGATGTAAGTAGATGATATCTGCAAGAGTGGCGCATCGAGTGTTGTGACTGTAGCTCCGTAAGTATCGTCTATGACGAAGCCTGGTCTGTTGTATACAATAAAAGAGTACCGCTCAACGAGAATCTCGAAATTCTTCCATCGGTGAAGATTCTGAAAACTGTCTGAGCCCATGATCACAGAAAATTGTTCTAAAGGGAATTTTTCGGTGAGGTAGGTGAGTGTATCAATGGTATAAGATGGTTTAGGCAATTGAAATTCCACGCTGCTGGCCCTGAATTTAGGATTGTCGTCTATAGCCAGATTGACCAGATGCAGACGGTCATGTTCGTTGAGCAGTGAATGTGAATCTTTAAGTGGGTTGTGAGGAGAAACAACAAACCACACTTTGTTAATGTCTGTGTGCTCAATAACATGGTTAGCCACAATAAGATGGCCGGTATGGATAGGGTTAAAACTGCCGAAATACAATCCGATATGCATAGAGCAAAGATAAAAAGAGAGGCGACACAAATTGCTAAACTATAATTAATCATTTTTCCTTAATGATTTATGCAGCAAAAGGGTAAAAGTGTTTTACTTTGTAGTCTCAGGTGCATTTACACAACAGGGTAGGGTTTATTTATAAATAACGTATTTTAGCATTATGTCTGCGAAAAAGAAATCGAAATCACGGTTGCCGCTCATCATTACACTCGCAGTCATAGTGCTGCTATTGATAGCTGCATATAAAATTCTGGGCCCCAACAGCAGTAAAGCACAATTTCTCTATATAAAGACCGGTACCACATACGACCAATTACTAACGGAGATGAAGGATGGTGGTTATGTGAATGATATCAACAGCTTCGATTTCCTTGCGAAAAGAGCCGGTTTGCCCGAACATATTCACCCTGGTAAATATCAGATGAAATGGGGAATGACCAACTACGAATTGGTAAAAAAATTACGCAATGGTCGTCAGGTGCCGGTAAAACTGGTGATCAATAAGTTGCGTACCAAAGCTGATTTTATAAGGCTTGTATCTACTAATCTGGAGATAGACTCTGTAGAATTGGGTCAGTTAATGAGAGATCAGGATTTTCTGGATAAAATGGGATTGGACAGTAATACGGTAATGTGCGGTGTGCGACCTGATACCTACGAGTTTTACTGGAATACGACCGCTGATAAATTGTTTAAAAAGCTCAAAGAAAACTATACCCGTTTCTGGACAGACGAAAGGAGAGAACAAGCAAAAAATCATGGTCTGAACCCTGTAAAGGCTACTATAATGGCTTCGATCATAGATGAGGAAACCAATCTGCCGGCGGATAAACTGAACATTGCCAGTGTGTATCTGAACAGAATGGACAAGGGTATGAAGCTGCAGGCTGACCCTACTGTGAAATTCTCAATTGGAGATTTTACCATAAAAAGAGTGACCGGCGCAATGCTGAAAACAGCATCGCCTTACAATACTTATCAGAATACAGGATTGCCTCCCGGTCCTATATGCACGCCTTCAAACGGGTCGATAGATGCTGTACTGAATGCACCTAAGACCACATATTTGTTCTTTTGCGCAAAGGCAGATCTAAGTGGTGCATCGGTATTTGCCAGCACAGATGCGGAACACTTACTCAATGCGAGGTTGTATCAGCAAGCGCTCAATGCGAGGGGAATACATTAATATAGTATTGCCGATGTGCATTTAATTATGAGGTATGAAAATAATCGGGACCATAATTTTAGACGCGGAGCAAAGGGCTGATATTTACAGATTGTGGAACAATGAATATCCGGTACAATTGCAATACGATAGCATTGCGGGGCTGGATAACTATCTGGATGCCCTGATCGCTCCGATGCATTATCTGGCCTTAGATGATTCAGGACATCTTTTGGGTTGGGCATTTACTTTTGAGCGGGAAGGAGTAACCTGGTTTGGAATAATTATTGAGAGGTCTTGCCAAAAAGCAGGTATAGGTACTCTGTTATTGAGTCAACTTAAATCATATGCTACACAGCTCTATGGATGGGTTGCAGACCATGACAGATATACAAAGTCTGATGGTTCGGTTTACCATTCTCCTGTTATGTTTTATCTGAAGAATGGATTTGAACTAGTAGATGGCATAAGACTGGAGACCGAAAAACTATCGCTGGCAAATATATGCTGGCGTGGTGATGTATAATAAAATCCGCAATAGAAAAGAACCAATAGAGTTATAAGGTTTCTTTTGGCATCTATGCTTACCTTTACATCCTATTTATACAGATAGTATGCTGCCACAGTTTGAAAATACCGAAATAGCGTTTAAATATCGTAGTGATAAAGATATGAAGTTGGCCCGCTTCCTTTTTTCTTCAATGGGCAACCCTGCGCTGAGCAGCCTGGGTATGAAGATGACACAGTTTGCATTGTCATGGAAACTGCCTGTAAAGGGGTTGATCAAAAAGACCCTTTTTGATCAATTTTGCGGTGGTGAAACAATGGACGAAGCTGCACAGACAGCAGCAGTAATAGGTAGGTATGGTGTGGGTACAATACTTGATTATGGAGTGGAAGGTAAGGAGAGTGAAGAAGATTTTGACCGTGCAGTACCGGAGTTCGTGAAAGCTATAAAGTATGCTGCTACCAACAAGAACATTCCATTTATCAGTCTTAAAGTGACCGGTTTTGCGAGATTCGCACTGCTTGAAAAGATACATGCAGAAGCTACATTGAATAGTGAAGAGCAGGGCGAATGGAAACGCGTGTATGACAGAATAGACTTTATTTGTAAAGCAGCAGCACAGCACAATGTTATGGTGCTTGTGGATGCAGAAGAAAGCTGGATACAAAAGCCTGTAGATGATCTTACAGATGCTATGATGGCACAGTATAATCAGGAAAAGGCGATAGTATTCAATACATTCCAGATGTACAGGCATGACAGACTGCAGTTCCTGCACGAGTCTGTAGCATTTGCCAAAGCCCATAATTATCAATTAGGAGCAAAGCTGGTGCGTGGTGCTTACATGGAGAAAGAGCGCAACCGTGCTGCTGATATGGGATACCGTGATCCGATACAGCCAAGCAAAGAAGCGACCGATAAGGATTATGATGCAGCAGTATTGTATTGTCTGGAGAACCTGTCTAACTTGTCTGTATTCATTGGTACGCATAATGAAGCCAGCTGTATGAAGGCGGCTCGTTATATGGAAGAGCATAACATACCTGCTACTACTGAGCATGTTTATTTTTCACAGCTATATGGCATGAGTGATAATATCTCTTTCAATCTGGCCAATAGCGGCTACCATGTTGCCAAATACCTGCCTTATGGCCCGGTAACAGATGTGCTTCCCTACCTTATGCGTCGTGCACAGGAGAACAGCTCTGTAGCCGGACAAACCGGGCGGGAATTGTCATTGATAGAAAAGGAAATAGCAAGAAGAAGAATTTAGAGATTCAATCTGATACGATCGTTAAATAGATGTGGCACACCTCCAAGGTGTGCCACATCCGGTTAAAGTAGTACTATGAACAAGGGATATGATAATGCTTCATTGTTTTACGACCGGTTGTCTGCCATAATATTTGGTAAACAACTGCTGGAGGCGCAGGTGCATTATCTTCATCTGATTCCTGCAAATGCTAAAGTGCTTATAGTCGGTGGTGGCAGCGGATGGATATTGCATGCGATCGATAAAGTGCATACCTGTGATCTGCTGATCACCTATGTAGACGCATCGCCCAAAATGACCGCTATTGCCAGAAATAGCTATGATGGTAACAATCTGGTAGATTTTATTCCTGAAGATATATTGGAGGTGGAAATAGCCGGGAAATATGATGTAATCATAACCCCGTTCTTTTTTGACAATTTTAAAGAAAAAGAGGCCGCCGAAATACTGGAAAGATTAAATACTATGCTCTCAAATGAAGGATTGTGGCTTTATACAGATTTCAGAGACAATAAGGTTATCGTTCACAGGTTGTTACTGAGATGCATGTATCTGTTTTTCGCTGTTTTATGTGGCGTAAAAGCCAATAAACTACCCGATATGCACCATTTGTTTTTAAAGTATGGTTATAGCATGAAGGATGAACGGCTATTGATAAATGGATTTGTGGAGAGTCGAGTTTGGACCAAATGATCATGGTCTCATGAACATGATCACATAAGCGCCTGCAAATGGTGCTGCAAGTAGCAAAGAATCAAACCTGTCTAATGCGCCCCCATGACCCGGCATGAGCGTACCTGAATCTTTTACATCTGCCATTCGCTTTAGCTTAGATTCTACAAGATCGCCTAAAGTTCCTGCTATACCTGCACATAATCCTAATACAGCCCAATCGACCAACCGGAAACGCCCTGAAAAGTAGCCATAGGTCATAGCACCTATCATCGTTAACAATGCACCACCGCCTGTTCCTTCCCAAGTTTTTTTAGGAGAGATAGGTGAGAACGGCGTTTTACCAATGAATGACCCGACCAGATAGGCCATGGTGTCATTGGTCCAGATCATAAGGATAAGTGCAATGGGAAGAATAAAATTTTGAGACCACATCATCAACAGGAATATCATTGGTAGGGTAATGTAGAATAACCCACCCAATGAATGCATCACTGAGTTGACCATATTTTTTTTATTCAGTACGCTAGTGATCAATAGTATAGCAGGGATAACAAACGCGATTGGCAGAGCATCATTAAGAAATTCAAAGGGAGTACCTTCCTTACTGTGAAGCCAATTATAGCTAATGGCAATAAAATATAATCCCAGCAACTGAACACTTACAGGTAGCCAAATGGGCCATGCTGATGATGAGTCTATCTTTTTCATTAGTCTTATATAGTCGCGCAGGCACAATACGCCGATAAGGCATATTAGTGCCAGAAAAGACCACTGATCCCATAGCAACCCTGCCAGCATTACTGCTGCAAAAACTATTGCACTGCCGGTGCGTTGGTAGAATACAGGTAGGTTGAGCGCCATAAAAACTTACTGGTAAAAAGTGAGATGTAAAAGGTCGTTGTTTTTTTTCTAGTTAAAGATAGCAGGATTTTCGTCTGTAGCTAAATTTTGCGGCCGGTCAAAATCATCTGACCAGTCGGGGGATAGAGGTGTTCTGGTCTTCCAGAGCATATATAATGCGCCTGCAAATAAAATAGTTCCACCGGCTACGAGCCCCCATTGAATAGATAAGTCATTTGTTGTGGTTGCTGCTTTATCTGCATTACCAGTCAGGTAGTTGGCCAATATCTGAGTGCCATTAAAAAACATATGAGCCAATATGCCGCACCAAACAGACCCTGTGAGATAGTAGATGAAAGCCAGTAATGCCCCTGCTAGAAATATGGATGGTAGGCCGGTGTAACTGGCATGGACCAGTGCGAACATGAGCGCTGAAAATAATATGGCAATGATGATACTGTGTGAAGCTTTATGAGTGAACCGCATAACAATACCTCTGAAGAACAATTCTTCACCTAATGCCGGGATCATTGCGACAATGATAAAAGTGCGGATAAGATCTGTTACAGAGTGCATGGTCAGGTATGCTGTGAACACGGATTCTGCTGCCGCTTGCTGCGCTTTAACTTCAGGGCCAAAGTCTATATGTCCCATCAGGCTTTGTAGTGCCATAAATACCGGCATAGCACCCAGCATCACCATCACCGACAGCAGCAAATGCAATGGTTTTTTAGGTGCATTAAGCCCAAGGTATTTTTTAGGTGACGGGTGTGTGATGTAGGCGAAGAGCAAAGAGGAAAGAGTGAAGAACATGAGGCTGCCCAAACCTTGTATGAGCAAAGCTACATGAACAACTCCCGCTGGTGTAGAACCATTGATCACCTTCAGGCTCTCAGCAGAGATGCCGGACAATTTAGGAACAAGGGATGTAAGTGCACCTGCCGCTGACAGCATGGTAAAGGCCATCAGCACGAATAGCAGTAATTGCATACCTACGGTATATGTACGGAGATACTTCATACGAATGACAAAGGTAAGATAGTTTGGAAAAGGCGCAGATCAATATTCTGTACCCTTGTAATAGACCTTAAAGATACCCTGACCTATCTGGTAGTTGATAACATCATAGTTGAGTTGCCAATTGGTGAGGTCGGCATTGGTCACATCATACACTTCGCCTTCGGTAAACAATCGAAGGGTATTGTTGGTATTGATGTAGGCAAGAGAGTTGTATTGAATAAGTACATTGTCGGGGTAGTAGTTCTCCATATCGGTAAACTCACCTTTATAAAATACTTTGAAATAGCCGGAAGGGTCTTTGTAGGCAATGATATTATCTACGACCTGATATGTAGGATTGAAAAAACCTACTGTGCGAACATTATCTCCATAGAAGATCTTAAAGTAACCATCGCTGCTGACGAATGCTACAACATTGTCTCCTACATGATAAGATAGAGGAGGAAAGTTGTCGATAGTAAAGGTTTGTCCGTTGTGGAATATTTTGAACCTGCGGTCTGCATCTACATAGGCAACTGTATTGCGGCCTGCTTCGAATGTGCTGACTGGATAGTCTTCCTGATTCAGTCGAACTCCTCTGAAGAATATTTTGAACTGGTTGGCGAAGTTGTTGTAAGCAATGATATTGTCGGAGAGGCTTAAACCTGATAATACGCTATCCGGAACAAATGCTTCCAATTGCTGTATCTGACCATTGTAATAGACCTTGTAGTCGCTCTTAAGACCATCGAGATACATTACCAGACTATCGCCGATATAGTATTGTTCGCAGATAGGGGTGAGGTTCTTGACTATCCCTTTATCAAAGACATTGAGTGACTTCTGATTGAGGAATACTACCAGGTTGTCTGTGGCATAAAATGCATTAGTGAATCCTGCGTTTACCTTCTGAGTTGCGTTATTATAGTAGATCTTAAAGGTGCGTGAATTATCGAGGTAGGGTATTGCAATGCGGCCTGTTTTGAGTTGAGTGGGCGGCATGTAGTCAATTTTGTGGATCATTCCCTTATCCCATACCATCAATTCGTTCTGCTGCGTTACATAAGTCGCTAATGGTTGCGCTGTTGCAGCAGTGCAGAAGAGAAAGATGGAGAGCAGTGCGGAAACTATTCGCTGCATTGACAGGTATTTTGCTGTGAATATACTAGTTTTTTAAAACAAAAAAGCCAGCCTGAGAACAGGCCAGCCCCTATAAACCCTATCACTATGAAAATCTTTGCAAACAGAAGGTTTGCGTAATTACTTCAAAGCTTTTAAAAATACTTTCTTCAGGAATGAAGAGTTTTTTGAAAAAGCCAGCCTGAGAACAGGCCAGCCCCTATAAACCCTATCACCATGAAAACTTCTTTATGCAGAGAGCTAAATTATTTTTGATTGGTTTAACTATGCAAAGATAAGACACTTTTAATTAGTTGTGCAACAATTACAGGATATTTTTTGTTAAATACTTGTGATGCAGCACACTATTTTTCAGTGTATTATGCTTTACCTTTTTTCTTAGGTGAGAAGATGACCAACATCCTCTTTCCTTCCATTTTAGGCATTGATTCCAAACCACCGAATTCAGCCAAACGCTCAGCAAACTTCAGCAATAACAATTCTCCACGCTCCTGAAACATAATGGCGCGACCCTTGAACTGAACATAACATTTGACCTTATTACCATCCTGCAGGAATTTTTCTGCGTGTTTGGCTTTGAAGTCGAAATCGTGATCATCAGTATTCGGAGTGAAACGAATTTCTTTTACTTCACTTTGTTTAGCCTTCGCTTTCTGTTCTTTATCTTTTTTCTTCTTCTCGTAAAGGAACTTTTTGTAGTCGATAAGCTTACAAACGGGAGGTACTGCATTCGGAGAGATCTCCACCAGATCTACTTCCTGCGCCAGTGCCATCTTTATGGCATCAGCTATTGGATAGATACCCGGTTCTATATTATCTCCGATAACACGAACCTGCGGAGCTGTTATTTCATTGTTTAAGCGATGTTCGTTTTGTGGTACCCTGGGCCTGAAAAATGGTTTACCTTTTGGTCTTTTCTGCATTAATTGGTTTTAAAATTTTATTGGCAAAAATAAAATATTTGTTTGTTAATTACGTGAACTTAAGAATTAAATTTTATATCGCAGCGGTCACAGCTTTTTTGCCCCTCATCTGTTCCTTTACAATGTTACGCATTTCGGCAGCAAAATCAGCAATAGAAACAGCACCCTTGTCGCCATCGCCATGCTTACGCACCGATACGGTCTGGTTTTCCTGTTCTTTTTCACCAACAATAAGCATGTAAGGCACCTTCATCATTTCTGTATCACGGATCTTACGGCCTATTTTTTCGCTTCTGTCATCTATAGTAGCACGTATGTCTTCTGCTCTGAGTGCCGCAATAACGCTTTCAGCGTATTCGTTGTACTTATCACTGATCGGTAACACCTTAACCTGTAGCGGAGCCAGCCAGAAAGGCAGGTTACCGGCGCAATGCTCCAGCAATACTGCTATGAAACGCTCCATAGAGCCGAATGGTGCACGGTGTATCATTACCGGGCGCTTACGGGTATTGTCGCTGTCCACATATTCCAGTTCAAAGCGCTCCGGGAGGTTATAATCTACCTGTATAGTACCCAACTGCCACTTACGGCCAAGGGCATCCTTCACCATGAAGTCGAGCTTAGGGCCATAGAATGCGGCTTCGCCATATTCAGTAACAGTCTTCAAGCCTTTTTCAGCAGCTGCTTCTATGATCGCATTCTCAGATATCACCCAGTTTTTTTCGCTGCCAATGTACTTGCTGCGGTCTTCCTGATCGCGCAGAGATATTTGTGCAGTATATTCAGTAAAGCCCAGTGATTCGAATACGAACAATACCAGATCTATTACTTTCTTGAATTCATCTTTTACCTGCTCAGGAGTGCAGAACAAGTGTGCATCGTCCTGAGTAAAGCCGCGAACACGAGTAAGGCCATGTAATTCTCCACTTTGCTCGTAGCGGTAAACAGTACCGAATTCTGCCAAACGGTAAGGAAGATCCTTATACGACTTAGGCGATGATTTGTATATCTCGCAGTGATGCGGGCAATTCATTGGTTTGAGCATGAATTCTTCACCTTCCTGTGGAGTAGTGATCGGACGGAAACTGTCCTTACCATATTTCTCCCAGTGACCTGAAGTAACGTATAACTGCTTGCTGCCAATGTGCGGAGTGATAACCGGCAGATAGCCTGTTTCTAACTGTGCACGCTGCAGGAACTGCTGCAATCTGTCGCGGAGCATAGCACCATTAGGTAGCCATAAAGCCAATCCGCTACCTACTTTTTCAGAGAAGGTAAATAGCTCCAATTCGCGGCCCAACTTACGGTGATCGCGTTTCTTTGCTTCTTCCATCAGTAGTATATACTCGTCCAATTCTTTTTGATTAGGATAAGTAACACCGTAGATACGAGTCAGCATTTTATTCTTTTCATTGCCTCTCCAGTATGCGCCTGCAATATTGGTGAGTTTCACCGCTTTTATGAAACCTGTGTTAGGAATATGCGGTCCGCGGCAAAGGTCTGTAAAGCCACCCTGTGTGTAGAAAGTGATGTTACCATCATCCAGTCCATCTATGAGTTCCAGCTTATACTGATCTTGCTTTTCGGTGAAATAAGAAATAGCATCGGCTTTAGAAACGTCTTTACGGACGTATTCAGATTTTGTACCGGCCAATTCCTTCATTTTATTTTCTATCTTCTTCAGATCCTCTTCTGTAATGCTACGGTCGCCAAGGTCTATATCATAATAGAAACCTGTTTCAATAGCAGGCCCGATACCCAGTTTAACACCCGGATATATGGCTTCCAAAGCCTCAGCCATAAGGTGAGCCGAAGAGTGCCAGAAAGTAGATTTACCTTCTTTATTATCCCATGTAAGTAATTTTAGAGTTGCATCGGTAGTAATAGGGCGGGATGCATCCCACACTTCTCCGTTCACTTCAGCCGCCAGCACCTTACGTGCAAGACCTTCACTTATTGATTTAGCTATATCTCCCGCTGAAACGCCTGCTTCATATTCGCGAACAGCGCCATCGGGTAATGTAATGTGTATCATAAAATATTATTCTTAATAAAGATTTGCAAAGGTACGAACTATATGAGGGTGAAAAAATCACCTTATAAAAAAACCACCTGCGCAGGGCTGGTGGTTTTCCTGTCGCTTTTTTAAATATGATCAATGGCCATACGTAACGTGGAATACAAACGTATCCGGACGCAGGATAGGGGTAGTCCAGTGACCGATAGTCGTATCGTTATATTGACCTATCAATGAGTATTCTATCGTAAATGAACTTTCAGACACATTACTTAATTTGCCATTTCTGATGTCTTTTACATGCGATGCTGCGGTATCGTAACGAGCGCTGTATCCGTTAGGACCGGCCGCATCGGGATAAATGACCTGAGCTACAGAATCTATGATCTTGTATGCATTGAAGAAATCGAAATTAGCATCATTGTTTTTGATGACGTAGTTAAAGCCAACAGAATCAGGATCGCCTGCATCAGAACGCTTGCTATTGTTATAGACAAAAGCATAGCCTGAAGAGTCGAAACGGATCTCATCATCTCTCAGGTATTGCTTCCTTAGATCGGGATAGTAAGTCTGATCTGCTTTTACGCCATTCGGGCCTCTCATTGTAACCGTACCCGAAGTAATGTGCCATTTTCCCGTTCGGAGCATAGTAATAACATCCAACTGTGGGTCGGGAGTCTTATTACAGGCAATTAAAATTGAAAATAAGGCCAATAAGAGCAGTAGCGATCTTCTCATATACTAAAATAAGTTTCTTGTAATTTGAAGCATAAAGCTACTAAATATATTGATGATGCAAAAA
>CANFKE010000007.1 GCA_947447465.1 Chitinophagaceae bacterium
GATAACGCAGGTTTGTTGCTTCGTGGTATTGAAAAGAAAGATATCCGTCGTGGTATGGTTATCTGCGCACCTAAGAGCATCACTCCGCACACTGATTTCAAGGGTGAAGTTTACGTTCTTTCTAAGGAAGAGGGTGGCCGTCATACTCCATTCTTCAACAAATACCGTCCTCAGTTCTACTTCCGTACTACTGACGTAACAGGTGAGTGCGAACTGCCTGCAGGTGTTGAAATGGTTATGCCTGGTGATAACGTTAACCTTACAGTTAAGTTGATCGCTCCGATAGCTATGGAAAAGGGTCTTAAGTTCGCTATCCGTGAGGGTGGTCGTACAGTAGGCGCTGGCCAGGTTACTGAGATCATCAAGTAATATTATCTTGCAGCTCGCTGCATCATAAATACACTGACCGTCCCGATATTATCGGGACGGTTTTTTTATTGACTGAATTTTCCATCGTCTGTTATGATCAATGCCTGTCTATAATTATCTTGAGATATATGACTCCCGCTTCCGAAATGACTAAAGAACACCATCCGCAGACTGCAAAAGTGTGGTGGCGGTTACAAAGGAAAAAATACAATCTTGGATTACTAATTGCCGGTATTACTGCATTCTTATGTTACACTGTAATTGCAACTTATTTCATTGCACCTTACAAAAGAGATTTTGAAATAAACGGGCTCATCACTTTCTTGCAGGGTATTGCTTACCTCATAATGATGGGTGTCGCTAATGTCTTTTATACTTTGGGTTATTTGTTGGATCAGCTTTTAAATAAAGACAATCATCAGCAATTCAGGGTTGATCTATTTAATGTAGGCTTTTGGTTTTCCTGTGCTTTACCTTTTCTTATTCCGTTGCTCGTTTTTACTACCTATCTGATCCATTACAGACATTCAGCAACTCACTTACAATAAATGGTAGTAGGTAAGTTCGTTACATACAGGTATAATTCCAGATCCTTTGTCTTCGATCTTTGCTCGTAAATGAGTACTGTATCATTGAGAAGAACAAAACATAATTCACCCCAATTTTCTTATCGTTTATCTCAAATATTTTTAAGATGAAAATTGCTCATTATCTTTACATTGTAATCTGATCACAGTAAGATAAGATTATCTGTCAATTCGATTTTTTCGTGCTGTAAAGCACTGATCATAAAGAGGTTTTCATGGTGATAGGGTTTATAGGGGCTGGTCTATTCTTAGACTAGCTTTTTTTATTTTAGCGGGTGTTAGGAGAATAGATTTTTTCACCCCATTTTTTATTTTTTTTTATTTGATTTTGACATTTTTTTAAGAGACTGTTACGTACTTTTGTTTGGTAATCGAAAGGCAACGGAGGTTACTTTAATTAGTTTTTATTGTGCTTCGGCATTCAATATAAAGTTTTTCATAGTGATAGGTTTATAGGGGCTGGTCTATTCTTAGACTAGCTTTTTTATTTTCAGTGCATTTATCAAGTGTGCAGCATTTCTATTCTTTATCTGGCTATGTCAGTTGAGCATATTTGTGGCGAACTGATATGAACTTCACCCCAATTATTTGGTGGTTTATCTCATTTATTTGATTGCAGAGATGGCCTTGTCGTATTTTTACATCATGATAAAGCCGTAAGGTTTTTATTCAAGAAAAGATTGTTCAGCCTTCGGGCTTTTGTATAAAGAGGTTTTCATGGTGATAGGGTTTATAGGGGCTGGTCTATTCTTAGATCGGCTTTTTTGTTTCTGATCATTAAATGAATTCTCGAAGAATGGATCAATGACTTTAATAAGGGAAGGATTGGCCTATTAAAGTCAGAATAAGCAATGCTTACAATCAGATTTAAGGGCTAGATTACCTTCATTGATCTGAGTTCCCATAGATAGTATTTAGCTACAAGATAAAATGGCAATGAATCAATGCTTTAAAGTCATTGATTCATTATGGTGGGATAGAAAAGAGTTGTAACTCTTTTTAGCAACTAACGAATGTACTTATCAGAATTGGGTTGTTGCTTCTCTACGTTTCTTTTTTCTGAAACTATTGTTCAACTCCTCGGCAAATGGATAGTATTCTATTTCCAGTTTTTTCGACTTATAGAAATATCTTTTGGTCCTGTTGTGCGGCAATTTTTTAGCTTCTTCAAGTGTCAGCACTGAAGGATTGGCATAGGCCATCTTGTAGAAGTGAGTAAGCTGATGAAATTTACTGTTGTAGATAACTAGTCCCAAACCATGTGTACGGCTGCCTTCTTCCTGATATTTCTCTTTGTCTTCAGCAGTAAGCGGAGAATTGAAATAGGTCTGGAAATCACCGGTACCATAATAGGCAATTACATAGTTTGGCTTCGCAGTGTCGATATGTACATCCTTAGCTTCACTGCCATCTGCATTGAACACTATGCCGGCAAATTGTTTTGCTCTGATCTTATCGTAGTTACTGTCCATCATATAATAAACAGGATAAGCGGTCAGGTTTTCGGTAAAGTCCATTATGGTGCGGATCCTCACTTGCTCTGCATCCTTTTCTATCATTGATACCAGCTCCGTATTATTTACTTTCCTGGCTGCAGTAATTCTGTTCTTTTCAGCATGCAGCATTACCAGCACCATACCTTTTTTTGCCGTAGTGGTATCGCCCGCAGCATAAGTATGAATCGCTGCTAACAGTATAAAGGGAAAAAGTCCGAAAAATATTTTGCTCATAGGTTATATAGTTTAGAGTGTGAGATGTGGTTGGTATCTATTGCCTTAATTATTGTTTTTGTGCTATGAAGTTAAGTCCGAAGAAGAAGTACTCCCTGCGAAGACCTTGCTCTGTCTGTATCTTACGTTCTTTTTCCAACAGTGTTTGCGGGTCTGAAAAACGATAGTGTACCGGTAAATAGTAGCGCACATATTGCACACTATTATTAGGAATAGTGAAGCCATTATCTTCAAACAGATGTCTCCAGTTTTCCAGGCTGCGAATATTTTCGTTGCCTATTAAAATATCTTTTTGCAGCTTTTCATCCCAGATGGTAATGATGCGTTTGTTGCCTCGATATTTATACAACTTCGCACGTTGTATGATGTTGCTGCCGTTTTCCTCAATAGACAATACACGCCCATTAGAACTCAAACAGTTCTGAAATATTTTCAGCGCATCATTGATCGGCTCCAGATGATGCAATGTATCCTGCACTATGATCAGGTCGCAACTATTGGCTGCAGGTGGTGTGTCAAAAAGATTCTCATAGGTACAGGTAAACAAAGAAGAGTCTCCATATTGGCTCCAGTATTCTTTACGCTTCTGCACGGTATCATAGTAAAATTCCAGCGTAGTGCCATGTGTCTTAATGCCATTCATAGCCAGAAAAAGACACGTAGTACCATACCCGCTACCGCAATCCCATATACGAAGCTCTTTATTCTCAGCGACCTGTTTTTGTATATAGCGCAATCGTTCCAGAAAGTAGTTCCTGCGAAAATGCCATGAAGATTTTTTACCCAGAAATTTATAGTAAGGCTGCATCTCGGTGTGCAATTCCAATTCTTTAAGCATCAGTTCAAAGAACTGTTCCGGTTGCATCATATATATACTCAATTCAATTGATCAAATAGAAAGGCAGGTATCTGCCATAGGTCCTGACAGCCGCAAAGGTAAATCCTATGCACTTATATGCCAAATCCAAAATATACCTGCTGTTATGGTCGAGAATTGAAAAAGTGTATCTGTTTTATGTTGTTTTTCTTCACCAGTTTTGCAATATAGAACCACTCTTTATGATCACTGAAAACACAGCACTGCACATTGGTAACGACTGGGTAAATAACTGGAACAGCCATGACCTGGAAAGAGTAATGAGTCACTATGCAGATGACATTCATTTCACATCTCCGTTTGTCATCAAGATCAATAATGACCCAACCGGTGTTATCAATTCTAAACCGGCACTCAGAGCCTATTTCGAACGGGCATTAAATGCATATCCGGACCTGCATTTCGAATTGTACCGGATACTGTTATCTGTTAACTCTATTGTTGTTTACTATAAGAGTGTCAACGACCTCTTTGCAGCTGAATTGATGGAGCTCAATGAGGAAGGGAAAGTAATAAAAGTAGTGGCGCACTATGCTCAGTAGCATTGCGGCAGATAATGCATTTACTTTGTATTTTGGAAGCTGCATCAAAGCACCCGTTTATGAAGAACTTACCTGAACTGCAGGACGAAGACATGCTCAGCGAGCTCACGTTTGAACCGCTTACAAAGGCCAACTGGCTTCAGTTTACCGAGCTATTTGGTGAGCGTGGTGCGTGTGGCAATTGCTGGTGTATGCACTATCGGCTGAACAAGTCTGATTTTATTGAGGGCAAGGTTGATGGTGGTAATAAACAAGCTATGAAGGATCTGGTATGGAGTGATGCACCAACCGGCCTGATGGGTTTCTATGATGGTAAAGCCATTGCCTGGTGTGCTTTTGCTCCAAGGGAAGACTTTCCTAAGATGGCAAGATCAAGGGTACATAAACCAATTGATTACGCTGCTGTATGGTCGGTCACCTGTTTCTTTATCGACAAGAATTTTCGTCGTATGGGTGTGTCTGTAGCCTTACTCAATGGGCTTATTAACCATGCCCGCAGTAAGAATATTAAGATCATAGAAGCCTACCCAACTATCCCTACACAAGAATCATTACCTGACTCCTTTGCCTGGATCGGCCTTTATAAATCATTTGAAAGAGCAGGGTTTGAGATCGTTGATCGTACTTCTAAAAGCAGGCCAATGGTGAGATTTTATACCGATAAATAGTTGTAAAAATCGGTGTTGCTGAAATGTATAAAGGCTCCGTTTGGAGCCTTTATACATTTGATATCAGTAATATTTAGTTGACTATAGATACATTCTTGTAGCCATAGAACTTTTGTAATGAATCTTTATAATGGAGTGTATCAACTACACGGCAGCTAACGGTTGTCAATACCTTAAAGGTTATTGAATCGCTGGTGATGATCTCAACCTTGCCTCCATCTATCTTCAGCTTGCGCAAACGAGCTTCTGCTCTTGCTTTGGTAGGGTATTCACCAATTACCATACGATAAGTATTGATAGCATTAGTGTCTATTACAGGTGCCGTAGCAACAGTGTCTTTACGCATAGTATCAACAATCGGTGGCGCTATTACTTTAGCTGTGGTATCTACGACCGGTGGGGTAGGTTGGTTGGCTGCCTGTTGACTCTTGTAATAGTAGAAACCATATCCGCCTGCGCCCAATATTACCAATAGTACTGCTACTATTATTACCATTGTCCAGTTTACGGAATTGGCGCTTGCTGGTGGTGGGTAAGATGGCTTGTGTGCAGGTGTAATTTTCTGTTCCTCAAGTTGTTTACTGTTCTTCAGTGTAGGCATTCCTGCCGGAGTGAACCTGAAGTTGGCATCTGTGGTAAATCTCACCCTGCCATTCTCTTCGGTAAACTTACCGATACCGGGAATAGGTACTTCTTTACCTGCGGCCATATCTTTCCTCGACTGCATACTGTACTCACGGAGTGCATTGGCAGCCTTAGATATGCTTATCTGTTCATTGGTAGCGATAAAATTAGCGAAGCTGTCATCTATCGATCCGCCGGCAGTCACAACTACTTCATAGGTGGGGGCCTGTAAAGCCTTGCCATCATGCACTGCAGGGCGTTTCACCAGTTCCAGGTTGCCCAGCCCGTGTATGTAGCAAAAGTTATTCTTTAATATAAATTGCCCTATGTATTTTTCTATTTCCATTTCTACCCGTAAAAGTACACCCGAAATTAATTATTTCAACTAAAACTTTAAACGTAATCCGCCATATACATTTAGTCCGTAAGACTGATAGTGGTTCCAACGTTCATATTTACTATTCAACAGGTTGCTGGCTTGCAAAAACACATTGATCCTGCCACCAAGTTTGTATTCTGCATATGCACCTATATCGGTCACGGGCGTCATCATAACTGGTTTACCCTGATAATTCAGCGTGTACATACCTCCAAGCACAGCTACATAACCCGTAACAGATAGATCTTTCAGCGGATTAACTGAAATGTCGCCTTTAATGTTAAGGGTAGGTTGCTGCCAAACATAGGTTTGCGTGCCCTGATAATATTTGTAAAAGTCAGTAGATACACCGGCCGACCACTTAGTAGACTGTGTATACCTTACAGCACCATGCAACGATATGGCACTTACATCGTCATATATTACATTGAAGTGCTTAGGGTTAGCACCGGTATCCAGGAAAGTGGCCAGATTGGTAAAGTTCCACCAACTTGCACGTACTGAATAGGTAAGGTGGCTGCCCATGATGCCCGACACCTGCGCATATATCTCATCTCTCTGCGATTGGTGGATTATCTGTACTCCTCCTATTGTTGGTTTGAATGTGAAAAACAGGTAAGGATTCTCGGTTGTGAGTTGCTCATATGTATTCTGCCTTACAGATGCCTGCCAACCGCCACTAAGTATCAATGAGGTAGATGGTATATGGTAAGATGCTATGATGTCGGGTAGCATAAAAAATTTGCTCCCGTTGCCAATTGCGAAGCCCAGCATAGCATGGCCTGAAAAGTTGCCTTTGCAGTAACCGATGCCTGGTGTTAATGCAGCCAGATTATTTTTCAGATCCATGCCGGCAAGCTTTACATTCACCAGAGATGCTGATAAATTGGCCAGTACCTCCAGATTGCTATCTATGCGATAACCAAACGGCACGGATATACCCAGACTCTTTTCTGAATTGTTGTAGTGGTCATTGTAGATAGACCCTGTAATATATGGATCATAGACCAATGTCTGCATTTTGTCGGCAATCTTGCTCTTCATTTCTACTGCAGCCCGAACTGTAGTAAAGGTTAGTTTCTGGTCAGTATTTGTCGGGTAAACAGGCAGGTGGTCATCTATACCATAGTAATAATATTGGTTTCTTTCCACATTAAGCCATCCTTTCCAGTCATACTTGAGTGAGTGGTAGATGCCGGCCGCTTCTAACCCGCTTATGGCTGATTGTTGCTTATCAATGTTTCCTTTCTGGGAAAGATGGTGCAGGTGGATGCCTGTTTCATATTTCTTGCCTTTCAGCATGTCTATCCCTGCATCGAAGTATAGCGTAGAGAGGTTTCCTCCTCCGGCTTTTATATAATTAGGATAAGGGATCAGTAAGGAATCTTTTCCTAATGCCAATGGTCTTAATGCCCCGGACTTATATGTATAATAAAGTGTTTGCTGAGGAACATCATAGCTAAGAGCAGGGCGCGAAGTATCAGCAGGAGGTATCTGTGGCACCCATTCCGGTTTAGGCGCTTTACGTACTTGTGGCTTGTACGATTGTATCACCTCTATGGTAGAGCCCTTCAGTACTGTATCACCGGCGCGCTGTTGACCATTACCACGCTGTGCGGCAATGAGCGACAAAATAAGTATGATAAATGGCTTTGACCTCATGATCTGTTGCTTTAATTCTTACAAACCGTTATACATATCATGTAATTACAGCTTGTGGCGTTTGCGTACTACTATTGATCTTCTTTCAGTTTACTTTTTTGTTTCTCCAGTACTTTTACATCAGCCAGCTTTTTGGTAGCCTCAGCTTTCAGTTCTGCGTTCCTGGTATGCTTCACTACGCTTGATAAGGTAGCTTTGGCATTAAAGTAATCTTTCTGTTTTATGAAAATATCACCGAGTAGTATGTAAGACTTTACTATCCAGTAGTCATTCCCTGCAGATAGTTTTATGGTCTCGTTGGCTGCTTCTTCGGCATCCTTCAAACTATCTTGTGCCAGATATATTTCTGAGATGTGATACCTTGCCTCAGCTGCTATCTCGCCACTGGTATTGAGGCTCAATTGCTGATAAGTATATAATGCAGAATCGGCCTTCTCAAAGTGTTGCAGCGCTTTGGCTTTGAACAAAAGCGTCTCGTTGATCATATCTGCAGGCAAGCCTTTCATGGCAAGAAGCGAATCTGCAAATCCACTGGTCTCTCCATACTTTTCAGAATTATAACCACTCTTTACCAATCCGTTATATGCTGTTTGTAATAGTTGCAGATTGGTGCCGCTATTGTTGCGCATCTTCAGATAGTAATTGTATGCGCCGGTATAGTCTTTCTTGTCATAGGCCATTGCTGCGGCATGACGGGCACTATTCTCAGAAAAGTCATTCCATGGATGAACGAGCACTGAATCAAAGTCATCAAGGGCTTCCTTGAAATTGCGTAACTGAAAATTGCTTTCTCCTCTGTAGTAATGGGCTTTGATCGCAAAAACACCATTAGGATATTGCTGCAGGTAATTGCTGAAGGCCTTCATAGAATTGTCCCACTTGCCGGCGGCAAACTGAGCTTCAGCGGCAGCATAATAAGTAGAATCTATTGAACTGCTTTCTGCCGACGGTAAATTATTATCCTTCAGTAATTGGGAATAGGCCGCAGGCTGATTGTTCTGTATATACAGGCTCTTCAATGCGCTCAGTGCCGCTATTCTCTCTTCAGATGCAGGGTATTCTGTAACGATACGTTTATATGCATCTATCGCTTTATTATTGTCATTCGTCTGTTGATAAATGTAGCCCACCTTCAACCATGCTTTGGGGGATGCACTCTTATCGTTAGATGAGTCTGTAATACGTTTCAACGAGCTCAGAGCCTGGGGATACTTGTCCAGTTCTATATAGGTGACCGCCATTTCATAAAGCGCGGTCACATTATATACAGAAGGTGTAGCCCGGTTGGTCAGCGACTGCAGTACATTGATCTTCTCATTGTTCTTTCCCTGCAAGCCCAGTATGATGCTCTTCTGGTACTTAGCATAGTCAGCATTGGCTGTATCAGTAGTGCTGATCTTGTCATAAAGGGTTATGGCCTTGGCATAGTTTTGCTGCATAAATACAGCATCCGCTTCACGAAGCCGCGCCATTACGCCCGAATAATCATCATCTCCTTTCGCTTGCTGTGCATTATTGAAGTAGGTCTGCGCATCGCTGAAATTCTGTCCTTCCATAGATGCAAAGCCCATATTCAGATAGGCGTGCTGAACCGTTGCCTGAGGGCTCACTCTGGAGAGATCCACCTTATCGGTCTTGCGCTCAATGAATTGTTTGCCGGCACTTATGGCATCTCCATATTTACGCATGCGATAGGCCAGTTCACTCTTCCAGAAATAAGCGGCACATTCATACAGCGGATCGTTGGGGTGCAGCAGCGAAGAATTGAAATAACTGTATGCCTTGGTCAGGTCTCCGTTACGGAAGAGTTGCACAGCATACAGATAAGTGGCTTTCTGGAAGACCATCCAGTAATTTTTCTCTTTATTATTTACTTTGTCCAGATACTTCAGTGCTTCTTCAAAATTATTGGTCTTGATCAGCAGACTGGATAAAAGAGTATTGGCCTCATCTTTATATTGGCTGGATGGGAATGTCTTCAGTAAGGTATATAACTGGCGCAATGCTTCATCATTATATCCTGCCTCATAGCTGATGCGGGCATACAATATCATGGATGCTTCTTGCTGGCCGGGGTTATAAGGCATATCTGCGCATATGCCAAATGCATTACGTGCACTCTGCCTGTCACCAGTCTTCATGTAGCAGTCGCCCAACAGGTACATGGACGATTGCCCCATTGAATCATTGGCATTGCTCAGTAGCTTGAATTTATCTTCAGCATTCTGCCAGTCATTAAGTCTGTAGTAGCAATAGGCCATCTTATACAGATCTTCCTTCTTTATCTGGGTTGCATGCTCGTAGTAATGCTCAAAGTATGGCTTGGCATCAACGTACTGCTGATCCTCAAACATACATTGCGCTATCAGCAAGTGTACTTCGTTGTCATAGTAGCTTTTGTCACGTGCCTTGATGATCGCCTTTCCTTCTTCTATTGCTTTGGTCTTATTGCCCATGAAGTAATAGATCTCGGCAATATAGTAAGGTACAATAGAGCGATATTCTTTATCATCTCTTACTTTCTCAAAGCTCTGTAATGCCTCTGCATATTTGTTGCTGTTGTAGGCAAGCAGACCATAATAATAGTTGCCGGCCATGTAGTACTTACCATCTTTAATCTCTTTGATGGCAGCAAACAATAACGTAGCCTTGTCGAATTGCTTATTATTGAAGTAACAATAGGCCAGTTCAAATTTCAGATCTGCTATCTCACTATTCGTCAGATTATCCAGTCCTGCTTTCTCGTAATATGATATGGCTTGCGTAAGCTGGTTGTGCAGAAAATAGTACTGCGCCAGCGCAAACATGGTACGCTCTTTATAAGCGATGTTCTGAGTTGTAGCCAATAGCTTGTCTGCTTTGTTCAGGCAGTCAGGCTCGTTGGTCTTCAGGTTACTTATAGTTATCAGGAATAATGCTTTATCTGCATCAGCACTTGTTTCCGATCTGACTTTATAATCCCGGTGGCTCAAAAAATCTTCAGCACTCTGGCGGGCAAGGGTATAGTGTCCCTGCATGTACTGTTCTTCCGCCAGTATCAGGCTCCTGTTCATAGGCTGGTCTGGTGATAATAACTGGCCATAGGCCGTAAGGCTGAATGCCGGGCCCAGCATGGCAAGTAACAAGTAGGTATATGGCCGGTTTCGCTTACGTATTATCATTCAGTTTTCATTGGTCTTTAGAAACTCCAGGTTACATTAGCACTCGGGAACAATGGTAATTGGTATGTTCTGCCGTTGGTGATACGGTTCACATAGAATATGTTGCTTCTGTCATACGCATTGGTTACTGCGAATGTAGCATCTAGTCCGCTCTTGTTCTTGAATTTGAAATGCTTCTTAACAGATACGTCCAGGCGATGGTACCATGATAAACGACCGCCATTGATCTCGTTGGCATACAATACGCCCAATCCGCCATTCTGGCCAAGTGGGTTAGTAGCCAATCCGCCTCCGTTAAAGTTCAGTTGCTCATAGAAGCCCTGTGTTTGTGTGAAAGGGAATGGTGAGTGTACGTTGAAACGTGCTGACAACTCCCAATCCTTATGCTTACCCGCAGTATATGATACCAATCCATTGGCATTCATACGGGTATCAAATGGTGTAGGATATGTTTGCTTTTGTCCGTCTGGTCCTATACTTGTGTAGGTAACACTCTGGTAGCCTACAGCACCCCACAGATAGAAGCGCTGATAGCTGTATTTAGCTGAAAGGTCTGCACCATAAGCACGGCCATTACCTGCAACGAAGTCAGGGTCATTAGCATACATCTTGTTTCTGTTCAGCTCATCTATCTGGCCAAATACCTTGATCCATGGCTCAAAATTCAGTTCCACACGGTCAATATCTACTTCTATACCTGTTACACCATGGAATGCGGTCTGCAGGTTAGATTTCACAACATTACCATCAGCATCTTTGATCTGCTGATCCGGGCTAAGCAAGAAGCCTGTGAACAGATTCACGATATCGCGGTCTGTTTTGGTACTGATAATGTTTTGAGCAAAAATTCCTGTTGATGCTTTCAGGCGGATATTGTCTGTGATATTGTATTTGATACCCAATCTAGGCTGAGGAGAAAGTTTATTCAACTCAGAATAGTACTGAACTCTGAAGCTAGGTTCGAAGATGAACTTACCCTTGAATATCTGCCTGTACATAAAGTAGATAGAGGCATTGGTACTCTGACGATCCATGGTAGTACTGATGCCGGCTGCACTGTAATAGTTGAGTGAAGTATGAACTCCGCTTACTTCTACACCATACTTTATCTGGCTGTAATTAGGCAGGAAGTAGGTGAAGTTGATGGCAGACTCAAAGCCGCTGATCTGGCTGGTGCTAGGTATCGTATCTGTTGGTACATCTACCTGAGCCAGACTGATATTATAGTTAGAGAATGCGAATTTACCATCGATCAATGCTGCTGAATTACCCGGAGATACTATAAATGTGGTACCTGCGCCCAATGCATTCCAGTGATAATTGCCGTCTGATTTATGGGTCACATCGTTCAGAAGACTTGCTTTATCATCAAAATTGAAAGCAAATAAATTCAGTTTACTACCATTATCTCCGTTGAAAGTAACCTTACCGTAAAGGTCTGTAAAGCTGTATGGTAAACCATTTTTAAAGGTCTCTCCCAGTCCGCTGTATATAGATTTAGATGTTTGGTCCAGATAGCTGGTCTTTCCGGTAACAAGGAAAGTGATACCAGCGCCATTATCTTCTTTCTTTGATTTCAACAATGGTCCTTCCAGCATTATTCTTGACATGATCGGTGATACAGATACAACGCCGGCAAGGTTGTTTTTATTGCCATCCTTATAGTGCACATCCACAATTGCCGAGGTGCGGTTGCCATACTGAGCATTGAAACCAGCTGTATAAACATCAGCGCTACGTATTGCTTCCGTTTCGAAAACTGAATAAAGACCTATTGAGTGGAATGGGTTGTAAATGGTAACACCATCAAGATAGATACCGGTCTGTGAAGGTGAACCTCCGCGTATATATAACTGACCACCCTGGTCGCCGGTAAATACTACACCAGGAATGACCTGCAGATACTGTGCCAGATCTGGCTCACCGCCTGCACTCGGCAGCTTCTTCATTTCCTGCGGGGTGATCTTGGTAACACCTGTATTGATCCTCACTGCCTTATCTTTTTTGGCACCGGTGATCTCCACAGCTTTAAGTTCTTTTTGTAATTGACCCAGCATGATCTTCTTGGTAATGATATCGTCTTTACCCACATTTACGGTAATGATGCTGGAGTCATATCCCAATGTTGTGGTCAATAGGGTATAGGTACCCGGTGCCAGAGCTATTGAGAAGTATCCGTTATTATCTGTTTGCACACCATTAGTAGTATGCATCACTATCACATTGGTATATGTAAGTGGTTCACCTGTTTTCTTATCGTAAACAAACCCTTTGACCGTACCGGTCTGGGCGATGGCTACTGCTGAAAAGAGGAATAGGATCACAGCGATAAGGCTGACTCTTTTTTGCGTACGGAAAATGTGTTTCATTAAGAATATATATTAAGAAGATATGCTTTGACTTTTTTGACAAGCGCGACAAAGATAATGGTTAATACTATTAAAAATGGTGGCGCCTACCCCGTAGTGCACCCATTAAATGTGTAGAAAAAGTTAATAATACACACTTTAACAACTTGCTTTGAAAAATCCACTCTTTTATTAACTTTGCATACTTATGAGAAATAATCTATTCAGGATAGTTTCATGTCTGCTTTTGCTGGTATTTATGAGTAGCTGCTACAGGCACGATATGCGTCGCTACAAGACCAGATTCAGGTTCCATCGCCATCATTTCCATTACAGGGGTGCCTGGAGAACTTACTAGTACTTGTTGATAACAATGTTGTTGCTGTTCGTTGTGTCATACAGCGGAGGTAGTTGCAACATATTTCAGTAATAATAGTCACTACCGATCATATTTAAAACAATAAGACCGCCCAATGAGGCGGTCTTATTATTTATATCCTTAAGAATTGATTACCATAGGTGCACTCGGGCACTATCTGCAATGAACATCTTATCGCCGGGCTTGATGCCGAAAGCTTCGTAGAAGTCAGGGACGTTAGGGAACGGACCATTGACACGGTACTTGGCAGGAGAGTGGACGTCTGTCAATAACTGTGTGGCTATCTTCTCATCACGCTCAGATAACAGCCAACCAAGAGAATAACCCAGGAAGAAGCGTTGTGTAGGGGTCATGCCGTTGATCTTTTCGCCTTTCTTGTAGGCTTCTGTTTGCTTGAATGCATCAAGACCTATCAAAATACCACCTAAGTCTGCAAGGTTCTCACCCAGTGTAGCCTTTCCGTTGATATGCATGGTGTCCTTTGGTGCCAGCGGCATCATCTTGTTGAACTGTTGGACCAATACTTCCGCTCTTTTTACGAATTGAGCCGAGTCGCCGGGGCCCCACCAGTTGTGCAGATTACCATCTTCATCAAACTGACGACCTTCATCGTCAAAACCATGTGTGATCTCGTGGCCAACTGTACTTGCAGCAGTATAACCATATACCAGTGCATCATCCAGTTCCTCATCTTTAAAGCCCGGCACGCTCATCATTGCAGCAGGCAATACTATCTCATTGTTAGACGGGTTGTAGTAGGCATTGTAGGTCTGCGGTGTCATATCCCATTCCTCACGGTTCACCGGCTTGCCCAGCTTGTTCAGAGAATAGGTATTCCACCATTCGTTGGCGCGCAGCATGTTGCTTACATATGCACCACGGTCTATCTTCATTGAAGACAGGTCTTTCCACTTGTCAGCATCAGGATAACCAACTTTTTTCTTGATGGCCATCAGCTTGTGTATCGCTTTCTTCTTTGTGCTGTCGCTCATCCAGTCCAGCTTTTCTATACGTGCCTTATATGCCATGCGCACGTTCTCTACCATCTGCTCATACCGTGCCTTTGCCTTAGGGCTGAAGTATTCTTTTACGAACAGCTTACCCAATGATTCACCTATCACACCTTGTTCAGCATCCAGTACACGGCGCCAGCGTGGTCTTGGCTGTTGCGCACCACGTATGGTCTTACTGTAAAATTCAAAAGATGCATCGAAATATGGTTTGCTCAGGAAACCGGCATTTTCGCTGATCAGATGCAGCGTCATATAGTCTTTAAGTGTCTGTATGTCGGTGGTCTTTACCAACTTATCCAATGCAGTATAGAACTCAGGTTGACCTACTATCACACTGTCAACGTTCTTCACGCCTATCTGCTTCAGTACTCCCTGCCAGTCTGTATTAGGTGCTATCTTCTTCAGATCGCTGATTGCATATTTGTTGTAGTTCTTATATGGATCGCGCAGGTCTTCCAGTTTGCGTGATGCAGCAGCCAGCTTGGTCTCAAAAGCCAGTATGGCAGCGGCTTTAGCCTTCGCCTGCGTAGTATCTGCACCCATATTCTTGAAGATGGTAGCAATATAGCCGGGATAGGCATTGCGTATCTTCTTAGTGCGTTCGTCGGTATTGAAATAGTAATCGCGGCTAGGCAATCCCAGTCCGCCTTGCGACATTTGATATGCCTGCACATTACTGTTCTTAGCATCCTGTCCTACACCTTCGCTAAAGAACACGCCCACGCCATAGGTATGCATATGAGCGGTCTGGTTCATTACATCTGCAGGGGTCTTTATCGCTGCTATTTTATCCAGTTCAGCACGCAAAGGCTCAATGCCGTTCTTTTCTATAGCCGCAGAGTCCATAGCGCTATGCCAGAAATCACCTATCTGTTGTCCAGATCCGCTCTTTTCTGCTTTTTTCTCAGCTTCTTCATTAATGTGCAGCAGTTTTTGGTACAGTTCTTTCTGTACTAGCTCCCCTACACCCCAGGTCGTTTCATCACCCGGAATAGGATTGTTCTTCATCCAGCCACCGTTGGCATATGCAAAGAAGTCATCGTTCGGTCTTACAGTTGTGTCTCTGTGAGCGCCAAGAATATCCTCTTTAGCTGCTTCTTTCACAGGTTGGTTACATGCTGCGGTCATAGCAGCAAGGGCAAAAACGCCCAGCATTTTTTTGCTCATAATTTGTTGATTCCCTTATGGATGTTAAAAGTACTGCATTTATTTATATGTATGACTACCCTTATTCAGGGGATTTTCACTGACAAGGATATATGGCGGTGTATAGCTGATATCGTATGTCTTGTTGTTTTGTCCTACTATCGTATGGGGTGATTCGGGGCTTATTTTTTCTTGAATACCAACCAACTTGGCTTACCAATGGTGGTGCTCATGTCTATGTATTGCACATCATTACCTACAGTTACCTTCATTCTGGCGGTATTCAAAGGTTCTGTACCCTCTGTTACTGCTATTACCTTTAATGTTTCTGTGCTGTTGTTCAGGTCTATTGTCAGATCCTTATAGATGCCGGTAAGTCTGTAGTTTTCCAATATCACTTTGTCGTTCTGTAATATGGTGATCACGTCACCATCTACAGTACGCGCATCCCACACTTGTATTTTAGCACGTGATGAAGAGTGTGTGATCTCTTTGGTCATGCCTACGCCTACCTTAGCAATTTTGGCATCAGGTATTCCATCTTCTACCTGATAGACAACGGTCTCTTTCTTTTCCTCAACAGGTTCCGGAGCCATTACCTTCATCATGTTTTTGGTAACATTGGTGTCCTTTTTGAGGTCTGTCTTCATCAGTTTATCCATCACATCTACAGCCGATACCAGTAGCATGTTACCAGTAGCACATTCGGCACCGGTCTCGGTATAACCGGTAAATGGTCCTTGTAGTATGGTGGTCCCTTTTTTGCTGGACGCTTTAAGGCTCGCACTTATAAAGCAAAGACTAATGCCTGTTTTGGCTTTAGTGCTCACTACCTTGGTCTCCTTGAATTTCAGTTGTTTCTTATTACCGTTGATAGAACCTTTGATCAGTGTCTTGGTCTCGTTAGGTCCCATTACATCGGTAACAGAATAACCGGTAAGTACACCATCGCTGTCGTGTACCTGTATTTTGTAGGAATACAGATCGCCACCTTTCAGATTGATGGAGCCTATAAAGACCACATTAGATACCTGAGCGTTAAGTGAGGCCACTGGTATCAACAGTAAGATCAATAATAATATTCTATTCATTATCAGTAATATGGTATGCTACAAGTGTTGGTTATGAAACTACAGAACCTGCACAATGAGGAATTTCAGATATTGCGTAGTCGGGATATTCCACATGATAGGATGGTCGCTGCTTTGTGTTTGCCAACATACCTGCCTGAGTGTTCGGTGAGCATCCTTAGCTGCCATTGCAATGGTCTTCAGGAACAGTTCAGGTGGTACCAGATTGGTACATGATGCCGTAACCAGAAAGCCACCGGGTTTGGTCAGTTTCATACCTCTCAGGTTGATCTCTTTATAACCGGTCACTGCTTTGTCTATGCTTTCTCTGCTCTTGGTAAATGCAGGAGGGTCCAGCATCACTACATCAAACTTCTTCCCCTCGGTGCCCCATTTCTTCAATGCGTCGAATGCATTTACCGCATCAAACTTACATACATCATCATATCCGTTAAGGGTGGCATTTCTGCGGGCTGTTGCTACCGCATTTTCTGAAATATCAAGCCCCAAAGTGCTTTTAGCGCCATAGTGAGCCGCATGGAGAGAGAAAGTACCTGTATAACAGAATGCTTCGAGCACGTCCGCTCCCTTCACAATATGTTGTATGGCTCTGCGGTTGTCCTGCTGATCAAGGAAATAGCCTGTCTTTTGGCCATTCTCTATATCTACATGAAATTTCAGCCCATTCTCATTCAAAATGATGTTGGTATCGAACGGATCGCTCAGAAAGCCCTTTATCTGTTCCATGCCTTCCAGTTCACGCACAGGTACGTCATTACGCTCATAGATGCCTTTAGGAGAGAAAATACGCTTCAGTGCATCTGCAATATCTTCTTTCCAGCGCTCTATACCCAATGCCAATGTCTGAATGACGAAGTAGTCATTGAATTTGTCAATGATCAATGCCGGCAGGCCATCTGCCTCCGCAAATATCAGTCGGCAGTTCTCTGTATAGCCAATGCTTTTGCGGTAGTCCCATGCCTTTTTGATCTTATTGTAGAAGAAATTTTCGTCTATCGTTTCGTTCTTATGTCTTGTCAACAGGCGTATGCGGATCTGAGATGCAGGGTTTACATATCCTTTACCAACAAAAGATCCATTATATGAATATAATTCTACTATATCTCCCGGAGCATAGTCTCCTTCACTATCGCCCAGTTCATTTGCAAATACCCAAGGGTGGCCGCCAAGAATACGGTCACCTATTTTCTTTCTGAGAAAAAATTTCGCCATGCCGCAAAGGTAGCTGATTTACAAATGTGGTAATTCGGCAATTTGCCACTAAAACATAGTGCAGGTATCTGAGTTGTATAGAACAGCATACATGTTCCGGAGCAAATGAGTCATTTCGCAATTGAATCATTAATTTGTAGGTTTGCTATACAAATACCACTTATGGGCATTCGTACTGCTACTTTTCTGTTCATTGTTACTATTACGTCCTCCTTACCTGCTATTGCCGGTAAGAAAAACAAGAAGGTGATCAAACAGCTCAGAGCTGATATTACCTTTCTGGCGTCTGATAGCCTTGAAGGCCGCCGTACCGGTACTGCCGGGGAGACCAAGGCCGCAAACTATATCGAGAGCCGATATAAGGATCTGGATATAGCTGCGTATAAAGGACAGTACAGACACCCTTTTCAGTTTACCTACGGCAGGGAGATCAGTAACGGTACACAGATAAAGCTGAACAGCAAGTCTGTAAAGGTCAATGAAGATGGTTTCCCGCTTCCATTCAGTGCGGTGGGCTCATTTTCCAGCGATGTAATGCCGGAAGTTACAGAGCAGGGCAGCATATGGATGTTGCCGTTATATAAGGATAAAGATGAAGCGGACAACCCTCATTTCGAAGCAGACAAACATATGTATGAATATGCTAAGGAAGCCAAAAGAGTTGGTGCCAAAGGGGTAATATTCTTTGATGGCTACGGTAGTAAGTACGAACCTGCGTTCAATAAACAGTCTGAATTCGATCCGTTAGAGATACCTGTGGTCTGCCTTAAGTATGAAGGGTATAAGAAATACGTACAACCCGTGCAAGACGGAACCGGTACGCGCAATAGTCTTGCTGTAGAGCTGAAAGTGTCTATAAAAAAGACCGAAAGGACCGGGACCAATTTAGCGGCGTACATAGATAATGGTGCGCCTTACACCGTAGTTATTGGCGCGCACTATGATCATCTGGGCTTTGGGGAAGATGGTAACAGCTTGTATGCGAATGCCAATAAAGAGCATGAGATACACCACGGAGCAGATGATAATGCCAGTGGTACTGCAGCGCTCATGGAAGTAGCTCATTGGGTAAAGAATAGTAAGCTGCATAATTACAATTACCTATTTGTCCATTTCTCAGGCGAAGAGCTGGGTTTGTATGGCTCTAAGGCTTTTGTAAAAGACCAGAAGATAGATAGTAGCAAGGTTGCTTACATGATCAATATGGACATGGTGGGCAGGCTCAATGACAGTACCCGAGCACTTACGGTAGGTGGGGTAGGTACATCGCCGGCATGGGCAGATGTAGTGACCATGGGAGAAAAGAGAAAGTTCAAAATGGTATTGGACAGCGCAGGTGTCGGACCGTCAGATCATACCAGTTTTTACTATGCAGGTATCCCGGTATTGTTCTACTTTACCGGGACCCACAAAGATTATCATAAGCCATCAGACAGGGCAGAATTCATTAACTACAATGGAGAGGCCGAAGTGATAGATTATGCGGAAGCAGTACTCACCAAGATGGATAAAGAGCACATCAAGCCTGTATATACTGTGACCAAGACAGCAACCGGTGGCAGATCCAAATTCAAAGTGACATTGGGTATCATGCCCGACTACACTTATCAGGATGGAGGTGTGCGCGTAGATGGTGTTACAGACAACCGACCTGCGGCCAAAGCCGGGGTAAAGGCCGGAGATATCATTACTCAACTGGGAGACATAAAGATCATCAGTATGCAGTCTTATATGGAAGCGCTCGGCAAGTTTGCACCCGGAGATAAGACCGAGGTGAAACTGATAAGAGATGGTAAAGAAATGAGTCTGCCTATTGAGTTGATGGGTAAGTAAGTAAAAACATTGCTCAATTAGACTGGTATCTCATTTTAGCAGCGTTTGGGTGCTTAGTCGGGTTTATTTGGCGCGATTTTTAAATTGAGCCTTAAATACATGGAGTCTTTTGATCGATTTAATAGCCCGGCGGAATTCTCCATCCTATTATCAAAATCAGTTCATTCTGATTCAGACATCCCTCACATTTTCGTACATTAGCAACACAATTATTAAATATACATTCTCTTGAATACTAAAGCTAAAGTCACAGATCCGAATCCGGAAAATCCTGAACGGTTTTTAAAGCTCAGATTGGCAAAACCTAAAACGGTTGCCGCCGGTATGACAGCAGTTTATTCAAGTGCCAAACATGTGTTTGGTGAGATGGACGTGGCACGAGGTATGAAGGCATTGCTGGCACTTAACCAGAAAGATGGTTTTGACTGTCCCGGTTGTGCATGGCCCGATCCTGATGGTGTACGATCTAAGATAGCGGAGTATTGCGAGAATGGTGCCAAAGCCATAGCAGAGGAAGCGACCACTAAGAAGTTGGACGCCACCTTCTTTAAGAATAATTCGGTGTTCGACCTGGCCAAGCTCAATGACTATGAGATAGGTAAAAAGGGTAGGGTGGCCGAGCCGATGTATCTGCCAGAGGGCGCTACGCATTATCAGCCGATAAGTTGGGATGAAGCATTTGATAAGATAGGCAGGAAGCTGAACAGTCTCGCATCTCCTGATGAGGCGGTATTCTATACATCCGGTCGTACAGGTAATGAGGCTGCGTTCTTATATCAATTGTTTGCCCGCGAATATGGTACCAATAACCTGCCCGACTGCTCTAATATGTGTCACGAATCTAGCGGGGTGGCATTGAATGAAACAGTGGGATTGGGTAAGGGCTCTGTAAAACTGGATGATTTTGCCAAGGCAGAGGTCATCATCATTTTGGGGCAAAACCCCGGTACCAACCACCCGCGTATGTTGTCGGCATTGCAAGAGGCCAAAGAGGCGGGAGCCATTATCATATCGGTCAATCCGTTGCCGGAAACCGGCCTTATAGGGTTCAGTAATCCGCAGACAGTAAAAGGTGCATTGGGTATAAAAGCGAGACTTACAGACATATTCCTGCAGGTAAAACTGAATGGTGATATGGCTCTGATAAAGGCTATAGAATTGTTGCTGCTGGCTGAAGAAGATAAACATCCCGGTTCCGTATTCGACAGAGCATTTATCGATGCCAATACTGCCGGATATGAATCATTCATACAAAATCTGAGGAAGTATGACCCAGAAGAGTTAGCCTCGGCTGCAGGAATATCTATGGAGCAGGTGCGCCAGACCGCAGAGGTATTTAAGAAGAAAGGCAAGATCATTGCTTGCTGGGCAATGGGACTTACACAGCATAAGAATGCGGTAGCTACTATACAGGAAGTGGTGAACCTGCTGTTGCTGAAAGGTAGTATAGGTAAGCCTGGGGCAGGTACTTGTCCGGTTCGAGGGCACAGTAATGTGCAGGGCGACCGTACTATGGGGATCAATGAAAAGGCGCCACAGAAATTTCTGGATAACATAGAACGCGTATATGGGTTTACACCACCTCAGCATCATGGATATGATGTGGTTGAATGCATACATGCCATGCATGAAGGCAAGGCCAAGGTGTTCTTTGCAATGGGGGGCAACTTCCTGTCTGCAACACCCGATACAACCTTTACCGCAGAGGCACTACGCCGTACAGATCTTACCGTTCATGTTTCTACCAAACTGAACCGCAGCCATCTGGTACATGGTAAGGAAGCCATGATACTACCTTGCTACGGACATACAGATCTGGATATGATGAATGGAGAGGCGCAATTCATTACCTGCGAGAACTCTATGGGTGTGGTGCAGATGTCGAAAGGTAGCCTGAAGCCCATATCCGATAAGTTGCTGGGAGAACCACTGATAGTGGCCAAACTGGCGAAAGCCACGCTGGGCAGCCGATCTAAGGTAAACTGGGACTTGTATATGGAGCACTATGACTATATACGTAATGATATAGAACTGACCATACCGGGTTTTAATGATTATAATAAAAGGGCAAGAGTATTGGGTGGATTCTATTTGCCTAATGGTCCGCGCGAAGGTAAGTTCACTACCCATAATGGCAAGGCTAATTTCATAACGTCGGATGTGACCTATACTAAGCTGGCAGACGATGAGTTGATGATGCAGACCCTGCGTAGTCACGACCAGTTCAATACCACCATATACGGACTTAATGACCGTTACCGTGGTGTATATAATGAACGCCGTGTGATCTTTATGAACGAGAAAGACATCACCCGTCTTGGTTTTAAGGATGGTGATATTGTTGATCTCTATAACAACTACGGAGGTATAGAGCGCGTTGCTCGTAAGTTCATCATTATACCATTCAGCATACCGGAGCAATGCACCGCTACTTACTTCCCTGAGACCAACGTATTGGTGCCGATAGATAGTACCGCTGATAAAAGCAATACACCGACATCTAAGATGGTGATATTGAAACTGAGGAAGCATGTAGATTAATGGCTGAGTTGCATCTTGTTCTAGTGGTATTCGCTATTATATTTATGCACCAGATCTACAGTTGGTCATGCAGCGGACTTAATTTGCATCAGTTGTTTTGCCTTTTCCTGGGTTTCGTTGTAGTTGACCTCTGCTATAACTCTGCGGGCATCACCTATGAATTTTCTTTCTGCCGGTGGCAAGCAATACTGCAGCAGGTTGTATTGTAGCCATTTGGTATTTACCAGTCTGCCTCTAAAACGGATAGTGTCGGTATCGCGTAGGCTATGGAGCGTATATAGCAGGTGATTATAGTCTTTGAAATCATGCTCTGTTATGGGCGAAGACTCTGTGACATTTTGGGGCTGGTCCATTGATGGTTGTCGTTCATCATCCTTCTTCGGCAGGTTTGTTCTATTGTTTTTCGCACTTACTTTTTCTCCTGATAGTCTTCTTAATTTATCCAGACAACCTATCAGTTTGTGTTGCATGGCTATGTCTTGCGGGGTAGGGTGGCGGTGGCCCTCGTCTCTTGCATTGATGGCCTTCTGCAATGCTACCAACTGAATACAGATATTGCGGGAGATAAGTGTAAAGGATTCGGTAAGTGACTGGTCCGGATGTGGGTTTGTGTTTGTCATATGATACAGTTTTGAGACTGTAAAATTGTGACAAATAAAAATAATAATTTGAAAATCATATCCACATTTTTTGCTTTAAAATCGGCTGTATGCCTTTTCAGTAAAGGGATACAATGTGGTTGAAAAATGTGGATATGTTTTTTTGAGGGCGAGAAAATGCATGAGGTAAGGTTACTTTTCGGGTGTATTCTTTCTTAATTGTAAGGCTATACCTATATGTTTTACATTGTAGGTCCATGTTTTGAGAATAATGGACATACACAACCCTTCTATCTCTGAAATTATACCCAGCACAAGCGCTACGGGCAGGAATGGGAACGCTATGCCGAAACCCATTATAGCTATGGTAGCGATAAGGAGTGCTACGCCAAATATCTTAGCGCTGCGGGCGTGATAACTGGCGCCTCGCCTGAATTTGTAAAGGTCGTAACAATATCGGATCGCTTCCAGTCCCAGTATGGTATAGATACCCCATGCGTAGGTGCCGAATATAGCAGGATAGGCCATATACATACCCGCCAGCACACCCAAAAAGAAGATGGTGTCTGCAATGCTGTCCCATTGCCTTACGGCTGCTGTTTCTACACCATATTTGCGTGCAATTACACCATCGTAATAGTCTGATGCGGCAGCTACGGCCATGAGCAGGATGTAGGGCCATCCGAGTAGTTGATGATCTGCCATAAGCACAGCCGGTATGGTTAGTGCAAAACGCAAATAAATGAGTAGCCAGGGTAGGTGTTTCATACTATGAAAGTAATCAATACCTGTTGATGTATTATCTGCTATCTTACAGCCATTATTGAATGATATGGGAGAAGATATAGAATTGGCGTTAGAGTCGGCTGATGGTACAATAGATTGCAGGCTGGAACCTACGATGAATGAGGATACCAATGAATTGTATTACAGCGCTACCATTTTGTATCCTGACATGGTAAGTGGTTTCTTCAGGTCGGAGATCTATTGTTATGATCTTATACGCAAGGGTAGCATGTATGTGTTCAATGAACCTGTTGAAGATAAGATAAAGGCGCTGGAAGTGAAGCTAGGTGATGCGATAAGGCAGGCTAGATGAGCTCTTTGGATGAGATAATTGCAGGGATGTTAGTTGCTGAGATTGAGCCATTATATCATTAATGCCGTTTCCACCTAACCGCATAGCTGAGGTAGAAGTTGAAATCGAATACCGCGGTCTTATCGCCGCGGCCATAGCCGCCGATGTAGAGCGGGGAGAGATCGTTGAATGATTTGCCATTCATGAGAAATTTACCCCTGATGTTCCAACCAGCCATAAGTCCTTTATATAATTCTAATCGCACACCTGCAGTAATCTCAGCCCAGTAAGCATTGAATTTTTTGCCTGCCAATTGTCCTGTATTATTTCCCCATAGTGAGTCGATAACGGTGTAGGTGGCTACGCTGCGATCTATACCTGCAGTAGCTAATCGCAGGCCCATAAATAGTCCGCCCCAGTCTTTTGCGTCCTGTCTTGGAAACAGGTATTTATTAAATCCTGCCCTGAAGAAGTAATTGGAAGTATTGTACTTAAGGTCGGTGTAGTTTACAGTAGATGAACCCCAGCCACCTTCTGCTGCAAGATATAATTCGTCTTTCAGGTAATAGTCGGCAGCAAACTCATAACCATATTTATCATTAGAATAGGCATTGATGACCGGGCGCAATATGTCTATACCGATCGTTATCTGATGACTGCCAGATTCTATTTTTGGTCTATTAGCGGTATCTGCTGTTGCAGAATCTGTAACAGGTGTATTGGCTGTAGATTCCTGCGCATCAGCTTGTAGTGCCCCGAGGAGCAGACTGCTAAAAACCAGGATGCATATATATCTTAAGGTGCTTGGTATTGACATCGTTGGTTACGCTGGTATTGGTGATGATAACTGAATCTACATGGTGTTGGGTAGTGTGTACAGAGTCTATAGAATAGAAATCCGTATAGCCGCAGGCATTGGATAAGAATTGCAATTTTCGTTTATAGAAAAAGCTCATTGTATCAAAGCTTGCCCCTGTTTTGAGTGAGGCTGAGTCTGCTATGAATGCCCATTTACAGGAGTCTGCAGCAGGAGACAAGGAAATGGTAAAGTAAGCAGATGGTGCAATGTAAATAACCGATCTGTTGCCACTGTCAGTTATGGCGGTGAATATGGCCTTGGGCAGTGCAGTATCAGCGGTAATGTTAGATGCAATAGCGCTGTCAGCTGTAAAGTGTACATACCTCAGGTTAAGGCTGGCGATCTTGGGTGTAAGACAAGGCTGACGTTCCTGAGAGCATGATATGAACAGAGAGCCTGCCAGTATCAGTAGTAATAATGATGACCCGCTCCTGAGAGCAGGAGCGGGCATACTAAACAATTTATGAATGATCTGATTAATCATTAAGCGTATGTAATATTTTGTCTATTTCGCCTATCACATTGTCCAGCTGTCGTGCCATATGTTCCTTGTCTTCGGCGGTAATATTGGTATTGCCCAGTTGCACGCTCACCATGCCATTGTCGAGCGAGGCGACTTTTTTATTGAGTTTCTGTATCACTTTGTTCTGACCTTCAATGGTAGCGCGCAGGCGGGCATTGTCGGCCTGTACGGCAGCATACTTTTTTATGAGTGCATCCAGTTTGGAGCTCAACAGGTCCAGTGCTTCCATTTATGATCTGATTTGTGCGTTAAGCTTGTTAGTATAGACATCTATCAATTGCTTCATCACCTGTTCGATCTCTGCATCAGTAAGAGTCCGATCCTGCAACTGGAAGGTATAAGACAAAGCGTAAGACTTTTTGCCTGCTCCCAGTTTCTCATTCTCAAATACATCGAACAATCCGAAAGACTGCAATGCATTTATCTTCAGTTTTTCAGTTTCGTCCTGTACCTGCTTGTAGGTGACCTCTTTGTCCAGAACAATGGCCAGATCTCTCGCTACTGCAGGGAACTTAGGCACTTCGGCATACTTTATTTTGTTTGCCGCCATTGCCTTTGTCCACGTATCCCAATGTATGTCGGCGAAGAATACATCCTGTTTAATGTCCATTTGCTTCAGCTTGGCTGCAGATACTCGCGACATGGTGCAGAGTACATTGTTCTTCCACTTCCATGTTGTTTCCAGTGTATCGCTGCCTTCAGCAGGATAAGATAGGGTAGCATTAGTAATGCCGCTGTATGACAGCATATTGCCTATCATACCTTTCAGGTAGTAGGCATCTGCCTTCTGTGCTTTCTGGTTCCATTGCGCTGTTTTTACATTGCCGGTTATCCATATTCCCAAACGTTGCTCCTGAATATACTTGCCATCTGCTGCATGATACACATTGCCGAACTCGAACAAACTGAGGTCCTGGCTTTTGCGGTTGCAGTTATATTCTACTACTTCCAGTCCGCTTTCCAACATACACGGGCGCATCACATCCAGTTCAGCGCTGAGACTGTTGATCATGCGTACCAGATTTTCCTGATCGGGGTAGTACTTACTATTGACAATAGAATTGGTCACAATCTCTTGTACGCCCATGCCACACAGCAATTCTGCCATGCGCTCTTTCTGCTGTCTGTCTCCCGGCAAAGCCTTGGTGAGGGCTATGTTGAGTCTGCCTGTAAGTTGAACATTGTCCAGTCCATCTATGCGAAGAATCTCTTCTACAATGTCAGCAGGTTGAGATACATCGGGTTTGTTTGATGGCACCTGTAAGGTCAATGCATCATTGCTCTCTGACTTGATAACAAAGCCCAATGCGGTCAATGTTTCTTTTATTGCTGCGGGTGTGTATTCTTTGCCACTCAGCTTATGAATGTAGCTATAAGTAATAGTGACCTCTGCAGGTTGTAATGCAACCGGGTAGATATCTGTGACCTCACTTGCTATTTCTCCGCCTGCGATATCTGCTATCAATGCGGCAGCACGCAATAGTGCCGGCAAAACATTGTTGATGTCCACGCCTTTCTCAAAGTGAGTAGCTGCGTCAGTGCGCAGACCGAAGTGAGTGCTGGTGATACGAATATGTCTTGAATCGAAATAAGCACTTTCCAGAAATACGTTGGTAGTAGCATCAGAGATGCCGCTATATGCACCGCCAAATACACCGCCAATACCCAGAGGGCCGTTGGCATCGCATATCATGAGGTCGGTAGCACGCATCTTTCTTTCCTTGTCGTCCAGTCCGGTGAACGGAGTACCATCTGCCAGGAACTTTACAATTATCTTATTCCCCGCGATCTTGTCTGCATCGTAAGCATGAAGCGGTTGACCATATTCGTGCAATACGTAATTGGTAATATCCACTATGTTGTTAATACTGCGCACACCTATTGCCGTAAGCCTTTGCTTCAACCACTCAGGAGATTCGCCTACTTTCACGTTCTTCAGGCTGATGCCGGTGAAACGTGGGCAAGCAGCATCGGCCTCCACAGTTACCTTGATCTGATCCCCTTTTACAGATGTATCGTTACTGATGGCAGGCAGTACTACTTCATGTTTGCCACCTTTGTGATGGATGAGATATGCACACACATCTCGAGCCACGCCTATATGACTGTTGGCATCACTGCGATTAGGTGTAAGGCCTATGTGGATGGTGAAGTCGGTCTCGGGGATATTGAAATATTCTTTAGCGGGAGTGCCTACAACAGCATCCTCTGGCAGTATCATGATACCGGCATGGCTTTCACCAAGACCAATTTCATCTTCTGCGCATATCATACCTTCACTTTCTTCGCCGCGGATCTTTGCCTTTTTGATCAGGAAAGCCTCGCCGTTGGTAGGGTGAACAGTAGTGCCTACAGTAGCCACGACCACTTTTTGTCCGGCGGCAACATTAGGTGCACCGCATACTATCTTTAAAGGTGTTTCACCACCTACATTTACAGTTGTAACGCTTAATTTATCTGCATTGGCATGTTTGCCGCAGGTCAATACTTCGCCTATGACCAGCCCTGCAAGGCCGCCCGGAATGGTCTCAGAGCGTTCTATGGCCTCTACTTCAAGACCTATAGAAGTTAATATGCTGCTTAGTTCGTTTACTGGTATCGCTTCAGGTAAATAGTCCATCAGCCATTGGTAAGAAATGGTCATTCTCTCAATTTAATTTCGGCAAAGATAATCTAGGATATAGCAAAACCCATGAACTTAAAAAAATGCTTTAACAAAGTTACTTATCCACATGAAAACCTGCATATTGTGTTAATATGACCTTAGTACAGAAATAGTTTGGGGATATCGTTGCAGATTTAGGAACTTTGTGTGGGTAAACATGTGGATAACGAGTGTGCATGTGGTAAGTAACTATTAGCAGTTGTTTTCTTTGCGGTTATCAAAATCGCTCCTACATTCGTCCTCCCCCGCAACTGTTGCTACAACTCCTTTTGTACTTATCAGAGACTGATTCGCAGATAAGAGGAGAAAAAAATTCGGGGTAAATGTAAATTTATATACTACATAAGCTATTAATTAATAATGTCAGTTAACATCAAAAAAGATTTCGGGAATACAAGGAGCCGCAAACCGGCCGACATGACATCGATGGTGTTCGGTAAAGTGCCGCCACAGTCGCTGGAGTTGGAGGAGGCCGTGCTGGGCGCCTGTATGCTTGAAAAAGATACATTTGCTCAGGTGCTCGAAGTGATACAGAGTGCCGAGTGTTTTTATCTGGATGCCCACCAGAAGATCTATGCGGCCATGCGCCGCTTGTTTGATAAGGGTACTCCGGTAGATCTTTTGACGATATCTGATGAATTAAGAAAGACCAATGAACTGGAATTAGTGGGCGGGGCCTATTTCCTTACCCGCCTCACTATGTCCGTAATGTCATCGGCACACGTTGAAGCGCATGCGCGAATAGTAATGGAGAAGTTCATTCAGCGTGAATTGATCCGAATTTCGGGGTCTGTTATCGCTGATGCCTATGAAGATAGCACAGATGTATTTGATCTGATGGATAAGGCCGAATCGGGTCTTTATGAGATAACCGATAAGCACTTACGTAAGAACTTCAAGAGCCTGCAGGACGTGCTTGTGCAGACAATGAATGAAATAGATGAGGCCCGCAAAAAGACCGATGACCTTACGGGTGTGCCATCCGGCTTTAAGGGGTTGGATCAGTTGACCTCCGGCTGGCAGAAAACGGATCTTATCATCCTTGCTGCTCGTCCGTCTGTGGGTAAAACCGCATTTTGTCTGAATCTGGCCATGAATGCGGCCATGAACCCCGGTAAGGAATTCCCTGTAGCGTTCTTCTCATTGGAAATGGGTGCGGGGCAGATAGTGAAAAGGTTGCTGAGTGCGGTAACCGACGTGCGACTGGAAGCTATCACCCGCGGTAAAATGGCAGATCATGAGTTCATACAGATGTCTCAGCGTATGGCCAAACTGGCACAGGCTAAGATATTCATTGATGACCAGGCTGCATTGAACATCTTTGAGTTGCGCGCCAAGTGCCGCCGATTGAAGCAGAAGCATGACATCAAGATGATCATCATCGACTACCTGCAGTTGATGACAGGTGGAGATAAGGGTGGTAACCGTGAGCAGGAGATCAGTAAGATATCGAGAGACCTTAAGGCATTGGCCAAGGAGCTGGATGTGCCCGTAATTGCTCTTTCTCAGTTGAGTCGTGCGGTGGAGACCAGAAAAGAATCTAAAGTACCTCAGTTGAGTGACCTCCGTGAATCGGGTGCCATTGAGCAGGATGCGGATATGGTCATGTTCCTGTATCGTCCGGAATATCATGGTATCAATAATGATGAAATGGGTGAAACTATTGAAGGGGAGACCCATATACATATAGCCAAGCATCGTAATGGTAGTCTGGGAGTGGAAAAGGTGCGCTTTATCAAAGAATACCAGCGTTTTGTGGATCTGGAGGATAAATTCAGTCAGTTTGGTCCCGCACCAAGCGATAACCCGGCAGCCGGCATCCGCAGGGATACCAGCGATTTCGGCGGGTCTAAAATGTTCATCCCGGGTGGTTTCCAGACCATGCAGTCTAAGGCCAATGATGTGAACTGGGATGATGACGATCTGGGTGGTCCGGGCTCTACATTTGGTAAGAAGCCAAGGCCAGGCGATGAGGATGCGCCATTCTAGTATGATGAACTTTATGTGTAATCAGCTGGTAGTAATGGTCGTTCATAAGGAATGATTTAAAATAAATGTTTTTATAGATTATAATGTTTGGCACGCAAATTGTATTTTCGAGCCATATTATTCATCACTAAAAAAGAAGAGAGAAATGAAACACATTTTGATTGCCATTACGGCCCTGTTTTTCACTTTTGCAGCTAATGCACAAAGCGACACTATTTACATGCATAATGGCAGTAAAGTTATAGGAACAGTAAAGAAAGTAGGAGAGCACACAGTTAGCTTCAGCTATCTGAACGAAGATGTAGAGCAGGTATTGGGTAAATACGCTATAGGTCATGTTGTATATGGTAAGAGCGGCCGTTCTCAGGAGATCACTCCAAAGATCACTATCAAGTCTGAAGATGATTGGGAACAAGTAATGATCGTTGAAAGTCAGGATGAGATCGCTGGTTTGAAGAGAGTTGATGAGATCCGTGGAAAGACCGCATTCATCAACTACCGTACCGGTGCAGGTGGCGACCAGACTGCATTGAAGAAGTTGAAGAAAGAAGCAGCAGGTAAGGGTTGTGCATTCGTATTCATGACTTCAGATAAGGATATCGATCGTAAGAGTTCAGGTGGCGGTTCTTTCGGACAGACCCAGTCTATCAAGAGAGGCGTTGCTTATAGCTACTAATCTATCTTTATAACATTTTGTATAGGCCTCCGCATATTATGCGGAGGCTTTTTTTGTTCCTGTTCTGAGGTAATTAAAGGCGGGTTATATTTGACTTCGTAAAACATTACTATGATCAAGAAGCATGTTAGTATGATAATAGCTGGGCTTTTGCTTTCAGTTGTATTTGTTGCCGGTATATTTTCCTGTAAAAAGAACTCTGAAGCATGTATTGAGTCAATGTGTCGTTATGCCGGATATTGTGATAGTGTAAAGTGTATATGCCCTCCCGGTTTTGCAGGGAAATATTGCGATAGTATACTGCTTACTGGAGATTGGAAAAATGGCAGAATGTTGTGTTCTCCTTATGGTGCCGATAGCAACTGGAGCATGAAAGTCAGAAAGGTGGCCGGTGATACTACAAAACTAATGATCATCAATATTGCAGGAACAGGAGATACGATCATTGCAGATATGCAACCTGATGGAAGTAGTGCAAGTTTTCGCAATTATATTGTTCACGGGGCTACAGGGAATGATACTATAAACGGAGGTATATACATGTCAGGTTATGATCATCTTAACTACAATTTCTTAAAACGTAATAGTGTTTACATATTCACTTGTCAGGCAGTTTATACGCATTGAGATGTTTGAAAATGTGACACCTATTCGCATTCAATCCGTCTCTTAGGATATTAGATGACAGATTTGTACTTGTTTTGTTGATGAGCGGTTGGTGCTGATAAAATAATTTTCCGCACAAAAAAAGCCCGCGGCATTGCCGCGGGCTTTATAAAATAGTTTCAAAATTTATTAGCGAAGGTCGTTCACTTCTACTCCCGGATGTGCTTTTGCGTTCCACACAAAGAAGTCGTCTGCAACTGCTGAATTGGTCACCACATTGCTGATCATATACTGCGTTTTGTTGCCGTTCTTAGCCCATATGTTGCCGCCAACTATCATAGATGTGGCCTTGTCTATAAGCAGTTCTATTTTAGTGGTCTGTTTGCTTGCGTCGATAGGGGTAAGTTCTATTACATCGCATTTCTTTCCCCCTTCGGTGCGCTCACCAGCATACTTGTAGCGATATTCCTTATCGTAGAAGTTGGTCAGCAGCTTTGCCGGTGAAATGCTCTGGTCCTTAGGATTGAAGGTGCTTACGGTCACTTCCTTTGCATCAGCATTATAGGTCCATACTGTTTTGTTATCGCAGATGATCTCCTGACCGGTAAGGGTTACATGGTATTTCGTGCCTTTGATAGCTATGGTACCTTTCTTAGAATCAGCAACTTTGCCACCTGTCAGTTTCAAAGCGAAGTTGGCTTTAATGGTTTTGAGGGTATTTACCTTTTTGGTCACACCGTCCAATATTGCCTTGGCCTTAGCATCCTGTGCATGTACTGTTTGTGCTGCAAAGCATAGAGCCAACGCGCATACTGATAATAATTTCTTCATCCTTTAATAGAATTATTGAGTGGTTAAAAATCGGGTGCAAAGGTACGCACCACAGGTAAATAAATTACTTCATTTATGTTATATATTACATAAATTAAAGTCGAAAGTAAATAGAAGGGTCTCCAAGATCAATTACTTCAGAGTGCCGAAGAATTCTTCCAGTTCATTTTCACTGGTGAAGTACACTTCTCTTGGTTTGCTGCCGATTGCCGGACCTACAATGCCTGCTGCTTCCAGTTGATCCATTATGCGACCGGCGCGGTTATAGCCCAGGTTGAAGCGACGCTGCAGGTTGGATGTAGAGCCACTCTGCATCTGCACTACTGTACGGGCGCAGTCTTCAAATAGTTTGTCTCTGTTCTTGGGATCAAATGTTTTACTTCCGCCTTCATCTTCGTCCATTTCAGGCTCGGGTAGCGGATGTGCTTTCAGATAACCTCTCTGGCTACCAATGAAGTTCACCACATTCTCTACTTCCGGAGTGTCCACAAAGGCACACTGCAGGCGCAGTAGTTCGCTGCCATGAGATATGAGCATATCTCCGCGGCCTACCAACTGCTCGGCACCGCCAGTATCCAGAATGGTGCGGCTGTCCACCTTAGCCGATACCTTAAAGGCGATACGGGCAGGGAAGTTGGCCTTGATAGTACCTGTGATGACATTGACAGAAGGGCGCTGTGTAGCAATGATGATGTGGATACCCACCGCACGTGCCAGTTGGGCCAGGCGGGCTATAGGCATTTCTACCTCTTTGCCTGCGGTCATTATCAGATCGGCAAACTCATCTATGACCAATACTATGAAAGGAAGGTATTTATGTCCGTTCTCAGGATTGAGCCTGCGGGCAATGAATTTTTCGTTGTATTCCTTGATATTCCTTGCTCCGGCATCTTTAAGCAAGCCATAGCGGTCATCCATTTCGTCGCAAAGGGCACGCAGCGTATATATTACCTTCTTGATGTCAGTAATAATAGGTTCTTCTTCATTAGGCAGCTTGGCCAGGAAGTGCTTTTCAATGGTACGATAAATAGAAAGTTCTACTTTCTTAGGATCGACCATTACAAATTTGAGCTGCGAAGGATGCTTTTTATATAACAGAGATACCAATATAGCATTGATACCCACTGATTTACCTTGTCCTGTAGCACCGGCCATAAGCAGGTGAGGCATCGTAGCCAGGTCAACAATGTAATTCTCATTGTCGATCTTTTTACCCAGTGCTATTGGCAGACTCATTTTGTTGTTCACGAACTTATCGCTGCTGAGCAGAGCCTGCATACTTACGATCTGCTTATTGGCATTAGGTACCTCTATACCTATTGTGCCCTTTCCGGGAATAGGTGCTATGATACGGATACCCAGTGCTGCAAGGCTGAGGGCGATATCGTCTTCCAGATTTTTGATCTTGCTGATACGCACGCCCTTGCCGGGAACTACTTCATACAAGGTGACAGTAGGGCCCACTGTAGCACTGATCTGCTGTATCTCAATGCCAAAGCTGTTGAGCGTTTGAACGATCTGATCTTTGTTACGCTCCAGTTCTCCTTTATTGAGGGAGATGGTCTCTTCTACCCGAGTTTCCATCAGGTCCAGGGTAGGGAATTTATAGTCGGGCAGGTCCAGCTCAGGTGCATAAGGTTCATTACTGGCAATGCTGATGTGCGCTCCGTGTTTTATAGTAGGGCGTTCTGCTTCCTGTTGTTTTACTTCAAATGAGAATTCGGGTTGAGGACCATCATGTTCCTCCTCTTCTTCTTCCATAAAGTCCTCCTCCTCATATGCCTCCTCTTCAGGATATTCTTCTTCTTGGTGCATTTGAGGCTGAGGCGCCACATCTGCATCAGCTTTCCATTGATTGAACAACAGTTCCTCCTCACTCATTTCTGATGGGTCTTCTTCGTCCATTTCAGGCTCCATAAGGCCGGAGTGGTGGTCCACATAGTCGAGCTTTTTCTCGACCATGTCCATTTCCCATTCTTTATTTACAGGTTCACCCGGGATGATCAATGGTATGTGTCCGTTGCTTTCTTTTAGTTTATTGCCTGTTCCGGGAACTTCGCGCATCCCTTCTGCACGTGCTTCTGGTGCTGCCGAGGCTGCAACCATTTCTTTTTCTTCTTGCTCTTCCTCTTCAATATCTGCGTTTTCTTCAGGTTTATTGAATTCCTGCACGGGTTTTAGCGAAGCAGCCATTTTGGCGGCACGTTCCTTCATTTTTTTGATAAAAGGACGGATATCCAGCGCGAAAATGACAAAAACGAAGAACAATACAATGGACAATAGCGCCATTCCGGTGCCTGCAACACCCAATAAACCATTGAAGTAAGTAATGGCCACATTGCCCAAAGCGCCTCCCAACGGGAACGGAGAATCGGGGAACAAATAGGTAAGTACCGGAGCCAGAAGTAAGAGTACTATCGATATCCAACGGCCATAGCGGAGGAAAACAGCGGCTTTTTTGCCATAAATAAGGTTAGCACCGATCGCGGCAACGCCAATGCCGATAGCCATTGAGGCAATACCTGCACCGCTATATACCAGCAAATGAGCGATGGCAGCACCCATACGGCCACCCCAGTTGGCTACAGGGGTATGATCTTTGAAAAGGAATTGCGACAGTGAATTATTAGAAAAAAATTTGTCCTGATCTATATTCCAGCTATAATAATAACTGATGATGGAGATACACGTGAACACCCCGGTAAGGAGGAAAAACATACCGAAACCCAACCTTATCTGCCGTTTCCTGTCTATGTGCAGGGGTAATTCGCCGGCCGGCAAGGGAGGTTCGGGTGTTGTAGGTGCTGCTTTTTTGGTCTTGGTAGTTGCCATTGGTGGCGGTAGCTTTAATCAACTACAATATTAAGGAATGCTGACATAATAAATAAGACAAAAACAGGTACGGATATTAAATGTCATTACTGAAGTTGTGTAGATGCACACATTTATTTTTCTTATTATTGCCAGATATTTTATTAAATCCATATTTTTGGTAGCCAAATATTTAAAAAGAGGCAAACGTTTTGCTTTTTTTGAGTGTCTATGCTATAGCTAATAACCGCATAATGCAAAATAATTACTCAGGTACTTATCGTTTTACAGTTGTTTTGAGGGTACTTGTTGTACTCTTGATCACTGTATTATCATCTAAGACGTATGCGCAGGTCACGCCATCAATAGGTTATACAGCAGCCCAATTGGTTCATAAATTAGTTGGCCCCGGTGTTACTTCTTCCAGCCCTGTACTTACGTGCGCCTCTGGTGCCAGCGGAGAATTCAGTGTTGTTAGCAGTAATCTGGGTATCGACTGTGGGGTAGTACTCACTACAGGAAAAGTAGTTACAGGTGGAGGATCTTATGGTGTTAATGTGCTGACAGGTATTGCATCGGGTAGTTTTGCCAGTGTTGATAATTTGGCACCCGGAGATGCTGCACTTACAACATTAGCAGGTCAGCCTACAAAGAATGCTTGCATATTAGAATTTGATTTTATTCCTTCAGGCGATACGATCAGGTTCAATTATGTATTCGGTTCAGAAGAATATCCTACTTACACTTGTTCTAATTATAATGATGTTTTCGGATTTCTTATTTCCGGTCCGGGTTTCGGTGCTCCTACCAACATAGCACTGGTGCCCGGTACTAATATACCTGTATGTATCAATAGTGTGAATAGTGGTGTTGCATCCAGCGGATATTTTTTAGCAGATTGTAATGCTATAGGCCCCGGTTCTCCATTTCCTGCTTATTTCGTTAATAATGCGGCCGGAACATCAGTGACCTATGATGGTTTTACTACCGTTTTGCAGGCCAAGGCTGCTGTAACACCTTGCGCTACCTATCACCTGAAATTGGGTATTGCCGATGCTGTTGATGGTATATATGATTCAGGCGTATTCCTTGAAGCGGGTAGTCTTTCATCAATTCCGACCACGGTGCTAACAGCTGTTGGTATTGGTGGTTTGCCTTATGCCATCCGTGGTTGTGCTCCGGGTCATATCAATTTTAATACCCCGACTTCAAGTTGCACGCCTACTGTTATAAAATATGTTATCGGCGGTACCGCTGTGAACGGAACGGATTATGGAACTATAGCAGACAGTGTTGTTATTCCTCCATTTGGTACGTCGGCAGTAGTTAATATCAACCCTTTGCCGGTAACACCGTCAGGGCCTAAAACTGTTATATTGACTGTATTGGTTCCTGATCATTGCAATCCTGATTCTTTAGTTCCCAATCCTGCAGAGTCAGCGATTTTGACTATCTATGACTCTTTTCATCTGAATATCCTTACTCCCGATACTATGATATGTCGTGGTGAAAGTGTTCACATTATTGTGCAACCGGATTCAGTATTTGATTCTTTAATGAGCTATACCTGGACACCTGCCACAGCCCTCAGCAGTACCACTGCGTTGAGTCCGACAGCAAGTCCAACGATAACTACCACTTACACAATTTCGGGTAACGTAACTCTGGCGGCAGGATGCCCTGCGGCAACTGATCAGATAACGATAACGGTCTATGATCCTCCGGTACTTACTGTAGATTCTACCTTGGTAAAGACCTGCGTTGGCGTACCTGTCAATCTGCATGTTACAGCAGCACCTACAGGTATTCCATACACCTATTCATGGGCTTCCGGAACTTATCTGAGCAGTACTACTGCCAGCAACCCGGTAGTCAATCCTTTTGCCACAGGCGATATTACCTATACGGTAACCGTCAATCCGACCGCACAGCCGTTGTGTCGCAGTACACAAACTATAACCGTCCATACGCTCGGAGATTATGTTGTAGGCCCCGCATTATCCAACATATGCCTTGGACAGCAGGTTACAGTTACCAGTACCGGCAGTGCAGAATTTAGCTATGTGTGGACCCCTGCAACTGGTGTAGCTACTAGTACCAGTCGTACGCCTGTTATTACAGATGGAGTCATTGGATTTACAACTTATACCGTTACCAGCTCTTATGCCAATTGTCCGGACTATGTCCATACTTTGGTCATTCACGTAGATACACCGGCTCACCTGGCAACTGTAAGAGATACTATTTGTTTGGGGATGAATTATACTCATGATGTTACTGTTCCGGGTGGAGCTTATTATCATTATCAATGGTCTGCCAATCCGGCTGGAGTAGTGATAAGTAATGATACAATACCAGATCCTATATTTACTCCGGGTGCAACCGGTGCCTATGTACTTACAGCTGTAATTCAACCTATATCAGCGACCTGTGCTATTACAGATACCATATTCTTAAAAGTATTACCTAATACTATCAACATTCATCCTACTGATACCGCTATATGTCAAGGACAGGTAGTACAGGTGATAGGCACCGGAGATCCTAATTTTTCTTACCAATGGTTACCTACCGCAGGAATAGCAGTATCGAACGTGCTTAATGCACTGATAACGCCTGATACATCTGCGTTGTACGTTGTGACAGCACATTTCCATAGCTGCCCTGATATACATGCAACACTTGATCTGCAGGTACAACCCATTCCTAATGTATATATAGGAGGTAACAGGCCTTTATGTCAGTTCGATACAGTTCATATCAATGCGTCAGTATTGCCGGCATGGTTCAGTGGCTATACATATGCATGGTCGCCTGCAACAGACCTTGACAACACTACGTCATCTACCGTCGTTTTTGATGGCACTAATACCACTACCATACATTTGGTAGTGACCACTACTGCAGGTTGTAAGGGGCAAGACTCTGCTACCATAACCATAATGCCGGGCAATTTTGCACCACCATTACCAGACCTTACTTTCTGTCCGCATGATACTGCTGTACTTAATCCGGGCGGATCGGCAGGAATGAGCTACCATTGGTATCCGTCTATTTATATCAGTGATAGTTTGAGTAATGCTCCGGTTATCAGACCCATTACTTCACAGGCCTATTATGCTATAGTGACCAGTGCGGATGGCTGTAAGGATACTGTGTATTTTAACACCATCGTCTATCCGGCAGCATTGATATCTATTCCTGATTCAGCGGTGTTATATCCCGGAGAAAGTTATGCGATAGAGCCTGTGACCAACTGCACTTCTTTTGCGTGGTTCCCTTACACTGGCTTGAGTCATCCGTTCGTTTCTAACCCCGTTGCTACACCCGATGTGAACACACAATATATTGTTACAGGGCTTACTGAGCATGGTTGTAAGGCCGTAGATACCATCAATATCATCGTCAATGAAGAGACGCTTTTAGCCGTTCCTAATGCCTTTACACCGGGCTCAGGACCGAATAATGAATTTAAAATTATTAAGCGTGGTATTGCTAATTTAAATTATTTTCGTATTTTCAACCGTTGGGGGAACATGGTTTATGAGTCAAAAAACATAGATGCAGGATGGGATGGCAGCTGGAAAGGCGAGCCACAGCCATTTGGCGTGTATGTTTACAGTATTCAGGCTGTGACATCAACAGGCAAAGTATTTAACAAATCAGGAAACGTAACAGTAATCAGGTAAAATAGATAAGAATATATCAAGATGAGAAAAGGAAATATTATCACCCGTTTGAGCATTGCAGCGCTTATGCTTACAGCGCCTGCAGCTATTGCCCAAGACATTCACTTCAGCCAGTTTGACATGCAGCCACTGGTGGTAAATCCTGCGTTTACAGGTATGTTCTACGGTAAGGTACGTGCTAATGCCATCTACAGAAACCAGTGGAAGAGCGTTACTGTTCCTTATGTTACCTACGGAGCATCAGTAGATCTGCCAATTAAGTCAACCGATGGTGGTTACCTTGCGGGTGGTCTTCAGTTGTACAAAGATCAGGCAGGTGATGGTAATCTTTCTAATTTTACCGGTCTGGCTTCTATAGCTTACCACAAGCTTTTCGGTGGTGGATTGGACAATTACAGCGGATCTGATCTGGCTATTGGTCTTCAGTTCGGCTATGCACAAAAGAGCATCGATCTTTCTAAATTATACTTTGGCGATGAGTTCGTTAACGGCTCTTTCGTAAAGGGAAGTACTGCTGAATATCAGCTAGGAATGGGCAATTCTGTGAACTATGCACTGGTGAACGCCGGTATCTGTTTTTCACATGCCTTCAATGAGAATTTCAGTTTCGTATTAGGTCTGGGTGCTAATAACCTGAACCAGCCTACAGATGCGATCATGAAGAAGAAGAACAGCGATGTTGGTCTGGCTATGCGTTACACTGGTGAACTGGGTATGGTATGGAATGTTTCTGACAAGATGAGCCTCCGTCCTGCGGTATTGTTCCAGACTCAGGCATCTGCTGTAGAAATGATCTACGGTAATGAATTTCACTACAACATAGGTGAGCAATATGGTGATGTGAACTTTACTCCTGCAATATTTGTAGGTGGATGGATGCGTGGTGGTGATGCCGCTATGCTGACAGCAGGTGTGGAAATTAAGAATATGAGAATTGGTCTTGGCTACGATTATAATACCTCTTCGCTCAACAACGCATCTAACGGAAACGGAGGATTTGAAATAGCGATCAGATATGTAAGTCCTTACGCTTTGTCACACACAAGACGTTCGGTTCCTTGCCCAAGATTCTAATTGATATTTTATAATACGTTGAAGGGCTAAACTTTTTTTTGGTCAGCCCTTCTTTTTTTTAAAAGCAATTTATACTTTTATATCGTTTTCAACGATCATGCACATGAGAAAAAATTGGCTGTTCCTTATTTTAGCGACATCATTTATTATTGCACAATACACTTCGAATGCCCAGAAAGCCGTATCCGGAAGGAATAGCATGAACGATCCTACCAGGGTGATTTCTGACGATAAAGAGTTAGGTCTTGCACTTGGTCTGTTTGTTCAGGGTAGCTATTTTGATGCGATCGATTATTATCAGGACCTGAGATCCAGGGATGAACGTAATCCTTATCTGGCTTATATCCTTGCTGAATGTTATGCTCAGACCCGCGACTATGTGCCTGCTGCTCATCACTATGCAGAAACATACTATCTTGATAAGAAGGACTATCCATTGTCTGCTTTCTTTGCTGGTCAGATGTTCAAACAGCAGGGTGAGTACAAGCAAGCGATAACCTGGTTCAAACAGTTCCTTGCTGATAACAAGAAAACTGCTGCTACCAATCCGTTGGATAACAACTTCAACAGAACACCTACTCAGAAGGAATACAAGAACTACAAGAAGTTGGCTCAGATAGAAATCGATGGTTGTGAAATGGCCATGATCTCTATCAAGGATCCTGCTCCAGTAAATATCTTCAACTGTGGTCCTAATGTGAATTCAGCATACACAGAATTGTCTCCATATCCATTGGGCGATACCATGTTGTTGTTCTCTACATTGAACCGTAATACTCTTGAAGTGATCCCTACTCGTAAAGGAAAGGTGGATTACATTCAGGCAGAACATTTCATGATCGCTAAGAAACAAGCTGGTTATGTGGATTCTTTCCAATGGCCTTTACCATTTACTGATGGTGGTTTCAATGCAGCAGGTGCAGCAAATATGGCCAATGTTGGTAATGGTTGCTACAGCCCCGGTGGAGATCGCTTTTACTTCACTCAGTGTAAAGTAAGAGATTCATTCAGGTTCGTATGTAAGATCTACTACTCTCAGTTCCTTGAGCACAAATGGTCAGCACCTATGTTGGTACCTAGTGTGAACGAAGAAGGTGGTGATGAGTCTAACTCTATGCCTTTCGTTGCAAAGGTGGGTAAGAAAGAAATTCTTTATTTCGCATCTAACCGTAAGCTGCAGAGCCGTGGTGGATATGATATCTGGTATTCAGTTATCGATCCTAGAAATGGTACTTTCCGTCGTCCTCAGAACTGCGGTAAGGCTATCAATACTAAGTCTGATGAGTTGACTCCATATTACGATTCAAGAGTGGGTAAGTTGTACTTCGCATCTAATGGTCGTAAGTCTTTCGGTGGTTTCGATATCAATGTAGCAGATGGTGGTCCTTCACGTTACTCTAAGGTGCAGAACCTTGGCTATCCTTTCAATACATCTGCAGATGAGTTCTACTTCATTAAAGATCCGGTAGGTAAGCCTGATGCATATATCGTATCTAACCGTATCGGTACTATCGCATTGAAAAACCCTACTTGCTGCAATGATATCTGGAGAATACAGTACGAGCCACGTTTGGTGATCATCGGTAAGGTATTGAGCAAGAAAGATCAGGGTATCATGCCACAGTCTGTTGTGAAAATGATGGACCAGAAATCCGAAATGACAACATACAGTTCAGAAGACGGAAACTTCATCTTCAACATGACGCGCAATCACTCTTATGTATTGACTGCAGATAAGCCAGGTTACACTTCATCACGCGCTACAGTAAGTACTATGTCTGTTAAGCGTTCTGATGCTGATGATACCGTTCACGTTACTATCTATCTTGATAGCATCAAGCATAGCTTCAGCGTAAGCAACATCTACTACGATTACGATCAGGCGACATTGCGTGCTGAATCAGTAGCGTCTTTGGATACTTTGGTGAACTTTATGAAAGACAACCCATCAATTCAGGTAGAGATCTATTCTTACACTGATGGTAAGGGTACAGAAGAATACAACCTTCCGCTTTCTCAGCGTCGTGCACAGTCTGTGTTAGACTATCTTGAAAAGAGTGGTGTTGACAGAACAAGAATGACCGCTAAGGGTTTTGGTCCGAAGAATCAGGTAGCTGTTGAATTTGCTGCTGATGGCAAGACAGACAATCCACAGGCTCGTCAGTTGAACCGTCGTACAGAGTTCCGTATCATCGGTGACTTGCCTACACGCCGCGTAATATTCAACAGTGCAATGCCGGGCTCTATGGATCAGCAGGAAAGGAATCTTCGTCAGGAAGCTGATGATGAGCCGGATCCAGCAGGTGCCAAGGCTCCAAAAGAAGAAGGAGATAATTAATATCAATAGTTATTCATAAAGAGAAAGGGTTTGCAGTCATGCAAACCCTTTCTCTATTTATATTCTATGTTCTTTTTTAAGTTCTGGTACATCAAAGCATAATAGTCAGTATTCCTTTTAGCTACTCATTTGCTTCACTAATCCGCCCAGCTTTTTCAGGGCTTGTTCCACTTGCGGAGTCCATGGCATACCATAGCTAAGTCGCATGCAATTCTGATAGCGATCTTGCAGGGTGAACATAGTGCCGGGTGCAAAGCTGATATTGTGCTGCATTGCCTCCTGATATAATTGGTAGGTGTCTATGTGTTGCGCCAATTCCAGCCATAATATAAATCCCCCCTTTGGTGTGCTTAATTTGATGTCTTCGGGGAAATATTCTCCTATTGCACGAGTGAACTGAAGGCTGTTGGCATGGAGCGTTTGCCTTAGTTTGCGTAGGTGGTGTTCATATCTTCCGGTGGCCAGAAAACTGCCAATAGCGGCCTGTTGTGCTGTAGCGGAGGTAATGCTGTGATATAGCTTCAGACTTTTTACCTTATCGATATACTTGCCCGGAGCTACCCAGCCCACTCTATAGCCCGGTGCCAGTGTTTTAGAAATAGAACTGCACCACAGTACATTACCTTCTTCATCAAAACTCTTGCAGGAGCGCGGTCGCTTATTACCAAAATAGACATCGCCATAGAGGTCGTCCTCAATGAGGGGTACGCCATGTTGGGCAAGCAGCTTTACCATAGCTTCCTTCTGTTCATCGGGCATGCAGTAGCCGGTGGGATTACTGAAATTGGTCACGAAAAAACATGCCTTTATATCATGTTTTTCCAACGCCTTTCTCATGTCATCCGGATCAACACCTGTGTCGGGGTGAGTGGGTAATTCCAAAACTTTCAGTCCTATGCTTTGTGCGAAACGTAGTACACCAAAATATACAGGGCTTTCTACTGCTATGGTATCTCCCGGTTTTGTAATGGCCTGTAGGCAATAGGAAATGGCATTCATACAGCCCGCTGTAGTTACCAGATCATCGGCTTGTAAATGGCCACCCCAATGCATGCTCCAGCGTGCTACCTGCCTCCGTAATACTTCATTGCCCTGTATCTTTTCGTAAGAGGTGCCATTGGCAGGCAGGTCTCGTAAGGATTGTATCATTGCCTTGTTGAGCCTTGCCAGTGGCAGTATCTCGGGAGCAGGGATACTCAGCGAAAACCTTACTACCCCTTCCATGGCCAGATCATCATATACCTCTCCGATAATGGCCTCGACATTCTTGTTCTTGACTACCTGTATAGGGTCGCTTTTTTCTATTTTCCGTGGAAAGCGCGACGGATTAAAGCTCACGTAGTAGCCGCTTTGTGGTCTCGATTCTACAAGGCCCATGGCTTCAAGGTGGTAATATGCCTGCAGAATAGTGCTGACACTGATAGCGTGTTCTTTGCTCAAAAGCCTTACAGATGGTAGCTTATCGCCTATCTTCAGTACTTCATCCAGTATCTGTTTCTGAAATGTTTCAGCTATCTGCAGATACAAATGTTCGCTTTTCCCCTTAAAGACAATTTTCATAGGCTCAACTGTTATGGTCAAAAATACGAAAATTGTGTCTGTTTTATTTCGAAAAATGGTAGCACATTTGTATCGGAAAAACGATCACCTGATGACACCCACTACCAAAGCGTATATAGCCCTTGTTTTTGTTTGCATAGTGTGGGGTACCACGTATCTTGCCTTAAGGGTAGGAGTGATGCATTATCCTGCGTTTTTATTCGCGGGTATGAGGCAGTTAGTATCAGGTATCGTATTGGTGATACTGGCGCTTGCTGCCAATAAGAATAAAGACATTTCCCGTAAGAATATACTGAGGCAAATGCTGGTAGGATTTCTGATGCTGACCGTTGGTAATGGCTGTGTTACCTGGGGAGAAAAGACAGTACCCAGTGGAGTGGCAGCGCTCATCTGCTCAGCTATGCCCATATTCGCAGTGTCGTTCAATCTGATGTCATCGCAGAAGGAGAAGTTCAATATTATGATCGGGGCAGGTATGCTGTTGGGTACAGTAGGCGTAGCGCTTATATTCAGGCAGAATCTGGCGGCATTGTCTGATACGGGTTACCTGATGGGGATACTGGCTGTGCTGCTGGCAACCGCATCGTGGGGAATGGGCAGCATTGTGAATAAGAAGAATGTTAACCCGGTCAATCCGTTTTTCAATTCCGGTCTTCAATTGTTGTTCGGTGGCATATTCATGCTGATGATCAGCCCTGTAGCAGATGATCTGAGACATGTGGAACTATGGAACAAGGAAGGGCTGATGGCGTTGGTATATCTCATCATATTCGGGTCGGTACTCGGATACGGAGCTTATATGTATTGCCTCAGCAAATTGCCGGTGGGTATTGCTACTATATACGCCTATATCAACCCGTTGGTGGCAGTGGTGCTCGGTTATTTCGTATTAGGCGAAGAGTTGAATATCTATACCGGTCTTGCCTTTGCCACCATTGTTGGCAGCGTGTTCATGGTGAATAAAGGCTACCGTCAGCAACATAAAGAAGAACAAATAAATATAGATGATAAAGCCGCCGTTGCATTTCCAGAATCTGCACCGGAGGGATCGTAAACAATTAATAAAAAGCTGATAAAATGGAATACCCGATCTCAATTACCCCGCATACGGAAAGAACGGTAACGGATACCAAATCTATTCCTTTCGGTAAGGTGCCTACAGAGCACATGTTTACAGCAGAATACCGGGACGGCAAATGGCAGAATGCCCGCATCACTCCGTTTCATGATCTTACCTTGAGTCCTATGGCTTTGTGCTTGCATTACGGACAGACCGTATTTGAGGGAATGAAGGCATTTATGATGGAGGATGGTCGCATCAATATCTTCAGAATGGAGAAACATTACGATCGTTTCAGCAGATCGTTGGACAGGATGTGTATGCCGCGTGTGCCGCAGGAATTATTTAATGAAGCGATGCATCAATTGGTGCAGTTGGATAGTAAATGGGTGCCTGAAGAAGCTGACGGATCATTGTATCTGCGTCCGTTCATGATAGCTACAGAAGACAGAATAGGAGTAAAGATAGCCGACGAATATCTCTTCATGATAGTAGCATCTCCGGCATATCAGTATTATGCCAATCCGCTGAAGATAAAGGTGGAGACCCATTTTTCGAGAGCTGCTGATGGTGGTACAGGTATGGCCAAATGTGGCGGTAACTATGGCGGGGCATTCTATCCTACGCAGAAGGCTAAGGAAGAGGGCTATGATCAGGTATTGTGGACGGATAGTAAGACTCATCAGTTCATAGAAGAGTCAGGTACCATGAATGCCATGTTCTATATAGATGGAACATTGATCACTCCAGCTCTTTCGGGAAGTATATTGGATGGGGTTACACGCAATTCATTGCTGGCATTGGCAAGAGAAAAGGGTATGAAGGTAGAGGAGCGTCCGCTGGCAGTGAAGGAGCTGAAGGATGCACTGGAAGCGGGTAAGCGCGTCGAAGCATTTGGTGCAGGCACTGCAGCAGTAATAGCACCTATAGCCTCTATCGCAATTGATGGTAAGGCTTATGACTGCTATGTAGGTGAAGACGCGACCATGTTCTCTCTGAAGAAAGAACTGTATGACATACGCACCGGAATAGCACCTGATACCCATAAGTGGAATTACATTCTATAAGTAAAAAGCTAAATGCAGGTGAGATAGGCGTTAGTGCTTTAAATCAATATTGATCATGAACAATAACACACAGGTATCTATTAACTACAATGGTTATCTGATCACTACAGATAAGTCACTGATGTTTCCGGCAGATGTACATGAATGGTTATCGAAGGTATCGTATTGGGCCAAAAATATCCCTTACGATACCTTTTTGCGTTCATTCGATAACTCATTCTGTATAGGTGCGGTGAAGGATGAACGGCAGGTGGCTTATGCGAGGCTGGTGACAGATTATGCCACCTTCGGCTACCTGGCAGATGTATATGTACTGGAACAACACAGAGGCAGAGGCATCAGCAAGGTAATGATGGAGGAATTGTTTGGGCTAGATTGGGTGAAGCAACTCCGCAGGTTGATGCTAGCTACGCTTGATGCGCACGGACTCTACGAACAGGTTGGATTTAACTCACCTGTTTTCCCGGGAAGGATAATGGAGATAACGCGCCCCAATATCTACGGGGATATGGAAAATCCGTGCAGGTGAGGCTTCATCCCGACATCTGGCCGGTTATCATTGAGGTATAGGAAGCCGCGCAGAAGCGATAGATATGAGCCAAAGGGTAACAATGGAACTATAATTATACTTTCTATTTACTAAATACTATCTACTAAAGACCAACCGATCATGAACTACTTAGAGAGTGCCAACAGGCAATTTAAAATGTACAAACAACTGGGTGAAAAGGCGATGTCCCAGATGAGTGATGAAGCATTGAACTGGCAGTCGAATGAGGACAGTAATAGTGCTGCTATGGTGGTGAAACACTTGTGGGGCAATATGATGAGCCGCTGGACCGACTTCCTGACGACAGATGGGGAAAAGCCATGGCGACAGCGCGATGCGGAGTTTGATAATGATGTGAAAGGCAGGGAAGCATTGTTGGCCAAATGGGAAGAAGGATGGCAATGTCTGTTCCATGCGTTGAACAGTATTACAGACAATGACCTGGATAAGATCATCTACATTCGTAATGAAGGGCATACCATATTAGAGGCCATCAACAGGCAGATATCGCATTATAGTTATCATGTAGGGCAGATCGTTTACATTGCCAAGCTATGCAGCAATAACAATTGGAACAGCCTCTCCATACCTCGTAATCAGTCAGCAAATTACAATGCCGGTAAGTTTGCACAAGAGAAAGGTACACGACACTTTACTGATGACTTTATAGATAAAAAATAGTCAACCTTTCTTTTGTACCTTTGTGCAAACGAAATTAATGAGCAGGTTTTTACTATTCGTATTGATCATTTCTGCTTTGGGACAAACTACTTTTGCTCAGGGCTTTATTATATCCGGTAGGGTAGTAGATAAGGACAACAGGCCAGTGAAAAAGGCTTTGGTACAGGCTGTAGGCGCAGAGTATATGGGATTTGCCACTACCAATGATGATGGACTTTACTTTACAGCAGCAGTGCCTGCCGGCAAATATGAAGTGATCGTAAAAGTAGATACTATACCCTACATCACTAAAATGGATATTGCACCAACCGACCCTCAAAAACGTTTTTATAATTTCAGGCTGAAAGACAAGAAAGCTGAGCTGACCAAGACCGACAAAGATGTATTTATGGAGTCGGCATTCAATAAGTTAAGAAGCGGATCTGATAACTTCCCTGAGCCGAAAAGGCAAGGGACCATCAGGATAAGAAAACGGTAGAGATTGACTTACTCTCTTCCTCATGTAAAAACATCTGCCATGAAAAGGCTCATATTTCTTCTGCTGATTATCTGCACATTGGTGCAATGTGCCCGGGCACAACAGGGTTTCATATTATCGGGGCAGGTAACTGATGCTGATAACAAGCCTGTAAAGAATGCGGGAATAAAAGTTGTAGGTAAGCAGCCCCCGGCAATGGTCAATACTAATAAGTACGGGTTATATCAGGCATATGGATTGCAGTGGGGAAGTTATGAAGTGACCATACTTGCAGGTGATAAGGTCTATGTAGGTAAAGTGATCATCAAGCCATCAGACCCTGTGAAAAGGTACTATAATTTTAAGCTGCAGGGTAAGAACGCAGTATTGACAGTGACTGATAAGGATATGTTTCGTGAGGCAGTTATGAAGGCTGTAAAAGATGACCCTGACAGTCGTATAGATATGCCCAAGGATAGCAAGTTTTACGAATACAGGAACACTGGTGATGAGAAAGACAAACCGGTGAAGTAATAGATAGCTTTAGTTTACCGAAATTTCAATTTTTCGCTCCATACTACATTGTTAGGGCTATTCTTTATCCTGTCATGGAAACGGGTAATATTATCTTGCTCAGCAATGGGTTCAACCCAAATAAATCCAATCCTGAAGGTAGTAGTGTCATCCCAACCCGTCAGTTGTTGAACATCTACATCGTATTCATGAGAGCTGCCGGGAGCAATAGAATAACAGAGTATGCCGTTTTTATAACAGTTGTTTCTATTGAGTATGCCAGCTTTTTTATGGTTGGTAGTAAATGCATCTGCAAAGCTGCAGCTAGCGTTGATAAAGTAGATTGTGTCTGATCCTTTGTTAGTGATTAATGCATGGTAAGAGTAGTATCTGCCATAGTATTTGTCTGCCCATTTGCCGGTGTAGGTAAGTGTGAGTTGCAGGTTTGGTTCATGGCAATACAATCTTATAAAAGAAGTACAAAAGATCATGGATGCCACAAGTAGCCAAAATATAAGGGCAATGGTGAAGCGTTGTTTTATTGTGGGGATGAGTAGCATACAGTGATGTCTTAATCATTCTTGTAAAACACCATCGCCCTCTTTATCAGATCCAGCTTTACAATGCCACCTCGCATACCTATAAACACATTCTCGTCATCAAAGGCTGCTATGGAGTTGGGGTATAGGCCGGCCCAGAAGGTTTGTTTAAAGATGGTCTCGTTTTTGAAATTATTGACGATGTAAAAGCTGCTGTAGCCAGCTATAAGTAGTTGGTCTTTATAAATAGCAAGGGCTTCGGGTGCGTCGTCAAAATCGAGTAGTTGCTTATAAGTGAAATGAGCGCCATCCCTGCTCAACTCATAAAGAGCACCTCTATTGATAGACATATGGGTGAGCCCTTCTATAAAGTAGATCTTATTATGTAAGGTAAAGATGAAAAGGACGTTGCCTGTTTTTATCTCTACGGGTTGTTGGGAGTTATCATCGGGGGTAAAAGTGAGTGAGCCTCCGAATTCGCCGTAGTTAACACCTTTTAAAATGCCACCTGAAATGCTGAGGTGTGTCCAGTTCATTGGTCTGGCATGTTTTATCTCCAACGCACCTTCAAGGTTCCTTACCCTGAATTCTTTGTTGCTGGCATTGAGCCTGTGCCATGCTTTACTTGGGGTCGCTGGTGGTCGTGTTTCTACAAATCTGGATGGTACTTTTATAGATCTTTGCGCATAGGAAGGCGTGGTGAACAGTAATGCAAGAATTATGTACATAAAAACATTCTTCATTCAGGTTGCTTATTTAGACGTTCGATACCTTCGGCATCGTCTCCAGTTATTTACTTGGTTTACTATAGACATGTGATGCCTTCAGCATCATTACATTTTAGTGTTCAATATTATTTCAATAGAGCGAGAGCGGAGGAAGGAGTGCGAAAGCTACCGCTCTCCGCTCCACGCTCTTTCGCACTCCTATACGTGCATCACCCCAAGGTTGGTCCTGAATATCTTTACAGCGATGGCCAGAAGAATTACCCCAAAAAATTTACGGATGACTGCTATACCTGATGGTCCCAGCATACGCTCCAGAAAATTGACAGAGCGCAAGGTGATAAACACAATGATGAGGTTGATAAGTATGGCTATAAGAATGTTGTAAGACTCATAGGCTGCTTTAAGCGACATGACCGTAGTTAGCGTACCCGATCCTGCTATGAGCGGAAAGGCCACAGGTACAAGGGTGCTTGTCTTTGCATTTTCGTCATGCTTGAAAATATCCAAACCAAGCACCATTTCTAGCCCCAGAATGAAGATGACTATAGAACCCGCTATGGCGAAGGATTTAATGTCGAGTCCCATAAATTGGAGCATCTGTTCGCCTATCAGAAAGAAAGCCAGCATTAGTCCGCCCGATACCGATGTGGCGAGCAAGGCATTGATGTCACCCATTTTCTTTTTGATGCCGATAATTACGGGTAGTGACCCTAATATGTCTATTACCGCAAACAGGGTGAATGTTACGGTCACGATCTCCTTTATGTCGTCTTTGTTGAGCCAGATGGAATTCATGGGAGTAAAGTTATATATAGTTGAACAGATTGGCACGTCTCAAAGGGGTGCCACATCTAGGTGCGGTACATCTTTGAGCATAACTGTAAGTTACCTATTTTTGCCACTCAAACATACAAATGGCCTTAGCAAATTATAACCACACCGCCGCAGAGCGATTCATGAGATATGTACAGGTGGACACCCAGAGTGATCCGATGTCTCCTTCTCAACCATCTACTGAAAAGCAGAAAGACCTGAGCCGCATACTGGTAAAGGAGCTATTGGAGATTGGGTTGGCAGATGCCGAGCTGGATGAACATGGCTATGTATATGCTACTATTCCTGCCAATACAGATAAAAATGTACCTGTGCTGTGTTTCTGCTCTCATGTAGATACAGCGCCGGACTGCAGCGGAGCGGGTGTAAAGCCTATTTTGCATAAGAATTATGACGGTAAGGATATTGTGCTGCCCGATGATAATACCATAGTGGTAAGTACCAAAGACCACCCCTATCTTAAGGAGCGCATTGGAGATGATATCATCACTGCATCAGGTCTTACTTTACTGGGGGCAGATGATAAGGCGGGTGTAGCCATTATTATGGACCTGGCTCATTACCTCATGAGCCACCCAGAGGTGAAACATGGCAAGATACGTGTATTGTTTACACCGGATGAAGAAGTAGGCAGGGGAGTAGCGGCTGTGAATATGAAGAAGTTGGGTGCTGATTTTGGCTATACACTTGATGGTGGTGAAAGAGGACATCTGGAAGGAGAGTCATTCTCTGCTGATGCTGCAGTGGTCACTTTTCATGGCGTAAGCGCACACCCCGGATATGCCAAAGGCAAGATGGTAAGTGCCATAAAAGCGGCATCTGAATTTGTAAGCATGTTACCGGCTACAGAATGGTGTCCTGAAGCAACGGAAGGTATGCAGGGTTTTGTGCATCCGACATCTATCAGCGGAGAGTTGGAAATGGCCGTTGTAAAGTTCATAGTACGTGATTTTGATACTCAAAAACTGGCAGAACATGAGGCTCGCCTGAAAGGACTGGCAGAGCAGGCAGCGGCTAAGTTTCCGGGTACTACCATAGAATTTGAGGTGAAGGAGCAGTATCGTAATATGAAGGAGATACTGGATCAGCATCCGCAGGTAATGGGCTATGCTGAAGAGGCATATGGTCGTGCCGGTATGAGGGCCAATATTCAGAGCATACGCGGAGGTACTGACGGATCCCGCCTGTCGTTCATGGGGCTGCCATGTCCTAATCTGTTCACAGGAGAAATGGGTATCCATAGCAAGCAGGAATATGTGAGTGTGCAGGATATGGACAAGGCCACTGAAGTGCTGGTGCATCTGGCGCAGATATGGGCAGAAAAATAATTTGTAAGGGATATTGGAAAATTTCTTATTTTACCGAGCCATAGCTTCCATCTGACCTTTTAGAAGAAGGAAAAACTATGCGAATACCACAACCAAGCGACAAATAAATGATTATGACAAAAAAACTGTTACCTGCTATACTGGTTTCACTTTTTGCAATTGCATCATGTACTAAAACAGCAAGGGTAGAGCCTACGCCTACACCTATTGACTCTACGATCTACTACACTTACTCAATGAGTTCTATCTATAACTCATTGAAGGTAGTGCCTAAAACTGTGGTGATGAACCCTGCTACCGGTGGTACCTTTGTAGGTAATAGCGGTACGATCTATACTTTCCCTGCCAATGCATTCCAGACTGCTTCAGGTGGTGCGGTTACCGGCAACATCAATATTGACCTTGCGGAGTACCTGAAAAGAGGCGACATGATCTTTTCACGCGTATTACCTGTGAGCGATGGCAACGCATTAGTATCTGCAGGAGAGTTGCAGATCACTGCTTATCAGGGTGGTACAAAACTGATCATGAAGCCGGGTTACACATTCACTGCGGTAGTGCCTCAGTTGGGTGCAATATCTACAGGTATGCAGTTCTTCTATGGCCAGACAGTCAACACATCTGTTAATCCGGTAAACTGGCATCCAAGTGCTACATGGGGTGGTGCAGGTACTACAACATATCTTGGTGACACAATCTCTATTCAGTCAGATAGCATTGGTCTGGTAAGTGCAGGTCGCTTCCTGTCAAGCCCTAATTATCAGACATTCTCATTGACCATAGACGGACCACAGTTTGATGACAGTGATCATGTTCAGGCGTATGCTTTGTTCGATAACAACAGAGTAGCATATCCGATGACTGCACGTTACCACCAGAAGATCAGCGAGACCCACGTGCCTAATGTGCCATTGCACTTTGTAGTATGGGGTATCTATCATGGTGATTTCTATGGTGGCATCTCTTCAGGTGTTACACCGCAAAATGGTTGGGCTTATACCATGAGTATAGTTAAGGTAAACCCGATAACCTTCCTTGCACAGGTTAATGCACTTTAAGTAGTTATAATAAGAAATAGAAAATGCCCCGTCTTACGATGGGGCATTTTTATTTGGGGTAGATGATGTTTTTAAGTATTGTTAAGTTGTGTTATGTATATTTGAATGTCATTAAACGACCGGGACCTATATTATGAAAAAGATATCCTCAACTATTGCTGCCACAGCACTATTACTCTCCATAATTTTATTGGCCATTACAAGCAGTGCACAGGTGATAAGTACCTTTGCGGGAAATGGCGTAGCCGCTACTTTGGGAGACGGACTATCTCCAACAGCAGCCAGTTTTAATAATCTTGCAGCTGTCTATTTTCACACTACGGGAGATTTTTACATTGTAGAGTATAGCGGAAGTGTCATCAGGAAAATATCATCGACCGGTGTAGTGAGTACTTTTGCTGGTAATGGTGTAGCAGGATATGGAGGAGATGGTGGGCCTGCTACCGCAGCCAGTTTTAACCATCCTATAGATATACTTGCAGACTATTCAGGCAATTTTTATGTCATTGATAATGGCAACCAGCGGATAAGAAAGATCAATGCTGCCGGTATCATTACAACAATTGCAGGTAATGGAATACCAGGCTATACTGGTGATGGTGGACCAGCTACTGCAGCCACTCTGCATGACCCCAGTCGAATGACTATAGATGGTGCAGGTAACATATATTTTGCCGATGCAGTCAATAATGTCATCAGGAAGATAAGTACAGCAGGGATCATTTCTACCGTAGTAGGTAATGGTACCCCTGCTTTTGCAGGTGATGGAGGTCCTGCAACCGGCGCATCATTATGGCAACCACTAGGTGTTACTTTGGATGGTAATGGTAATATGTATGTGGCTGATGCTTTGAATCACCGTATCAGGAAGATCAATACTTCGGGTATCATCTCTACGTTTGCAGGAACAGGTGCAGTAGGTTATGCCGGGGATAGTGGTCCTGCCACTGCCGCAACTATGAACTATCCTAATGGGGTGACCTGCGACCAGACCTGCAATGTCTATTTTACAGACTGGTATGGACATAAAGTAAGAAAGGTCACTTATTCAGGCATCATTACTACAGTTGTAGGTAGCGGCGTAGCGGGCTTTAGCGGAGATGGTGGACCTGCTGTGAGCGCGCAACTCAATGGCCCCAATAACCTTACATTCGACCATATAAGTAATTTGTATATCCCGGAGTATTACAACAATAGGGTGAGAAAGGTAAGCAATCTGGGAGAGACATTTGGCTGTCCTTCTGTTGTGCCTGTAGCGGGTATTACGGCTCCCGGTTCGGTATGTCAGGATAGCTGTGTTACTTTTCAGAACCTAAGTACAGGCACTGTTGATAGTCTTAGGTGGACATCTGCATCGGGTGGGGTAGTTATTTCATCCCCTGTTACTGATACCACCACTATATGTTTTCCGGGATCTGATTCTGCGGTTGTGAAATTGTATGTTTATGGCCCTCTTGGTACTGATTCTGCAACCGTGACCATAATGATAACTTCTGCTCCACATCCGGGAATTAATCATTCAGGACACACTCTTACCGTAACCGGCGGACCTTATACAGGGTATCAATGGTATAATGGTAGTGTAGCTATTACAGGAGCTACCAATGCTACCTATACCTACTTGTCAACAGGCGGAGATTATCATGTTGTTGTAGATTCTGCGGGTTGTACCGGCATCTCGGCAAGCATCAGCACTGTAGGAGTGGGAACTACAACTACTTCTGTGAAAACATATTGGGTAGCTCAATACAACAATGATATGATAACGCTTAGGTCTTCTGAAAACAATGATGAAGCGCTGCACATGGCAATATATGATGCGACCGGAAGAATAATAGTGCAGGATACATGGAGTAATGGCAGTAATACCAAAGATGTTAACTGCACGGTATTCCCAACCGGATTTTATGTGATCAGATTATCAAATCAACAAACCTCAGTTGCTTTGGGGTGGACCAAGCAATAACAGCGTTTAAGAGACAGTTATATAAAAAAAACCTTTGCATCATGCGGTGCAAAGGTTTTTCTATTTTTCATTGATCTATGTTTGCAGGAGGGGAACGTCAATCCTTCTCAATAGCTCCTCTGCGGGCTCTCAGCGCTGCTTCTGCTTCCATCATACTCATTTCTTTAGCCTTCTCCAGGAATTCTGAAGCGAAGATAAAGGCATTCAGTTTTTCATCTTTACTGAAGATGATGTCTTTGTTAGTGCCTTCCCACTGCTTGGTACCCTGATACATGTAAACGATGTGGTCTCCATACTCCATCACGGTATTCATATCGTGTGTGTTGACAACCGTCGTGATGTTAAACTCCGTAGTTATTTCCTTTATCAACTTGTCAATGACCAGAGATGTTTGCGGATCTAGACCTGAGTTAGGTTCATCGCAGAAGAGGTATTTAGGGTTTTGAACTACAGCACGTGCCAATGCTACACGCTTCTTCATACCTCCACTTATCTCCGCAGGGAATTTCTTATTGGCATCTTTCAGGTTTACCCTGTCCAATACTTCATTGACCCTTTTCAGCTTTGTAGCATAATTATCTTTGGTAAACATGTCGAGCGGAAACATAACATTCTCTTCTACAGTCTTACTGTCGAACAATGCGCTGCCCTGAAAGAGCATGCCCACCGACTGTCTCAGGTGCTTTAGTTCTTTCACATCCATTGTAACGATGTCCTCTCCCTCATAGAGCACCTGACCTTTATCTACCGACATAAGACCGATCATGATCTTCATAAGAACCGTCTTACCACTACCACTGGTACCAATGATCAGGTTGGTCTTGCCTGCTTCCATTTTAAAGGAAACATCATGCAAAACAACCTTTTCGCCAAATGCCTTTCTTACGTTCTTTATCTCTATCATTTCATGGTATTTGTTCTCTATGGGTGATCGTTCATTAGCGCCCGATGCATGTTTGGGTTTCGGTTATACCTGAAACACACCCATCTTGAATTCTTTATGGTCCTGCGAATGATTGGCCGCATTGATACCTTCAGATATCACGCTGCGTGTTTCGATCGGGTCAATGATCTCATCTACCCAAAGGCGAGCTGCTGAATAGTATGCTGAAGTTTGCGCATCATATTTATCAACGATCTCTTTCAGCATTTCTTTTTCTCTTTCAGGATCAATTACTTCTCCCTTTGCCTTCAATGATGCTACCTGTATCTGCAATAGTGTTTTAGCGGCCTGTTCGCCACCCATAACAGCTATCTTGGCATTAGGCCATGCATAGATAAAGCGAGGATCATAAGCCTTGCCACACATTGCATAGTTACCCGCTCCATAAGAGTTGCCTATCACAATAGTGATCTTTGGTACTACTGAATTTGCCACAGCGTTGACCAGTTTAGCACCATCTTTAATGATACCACTCTGCTCGCTGCGACTACCCACCATAAAGCCGGTAACATCCTGCAGGAAAACCAAAGGGATCTTTTTCTGGTTGCAATTCATAATGAATCTTGCGGCCTTATCAGCACTGTCGTTATAGATAACGCCACCCATCTGCATTTCGCCCTTGCCGCTCTTTACTATCTTGCGCTGATTGGCGACTATACCTACAGCCCAGCCATCTACACGTGCATAACCACATACGATGGTCTTGCCGTAATCTTCTTTGAATTGGTCGAATTCAGATTTGTCAACGATGCATTTGATCACATCGACCACATCGAAATTCTTATTGTTCTGAGCAGATACGAGGCCATAAATATCCTTCATGTCTCTTTCCGGTAATGCGGGCTTTACTCTGCTGAAACCTTGGCGCGGCTGTTCGCCCAGTTTGTCCATGATGCGACGTACCTGATCGAGACATTCCTTTTCAGTATCAAATTTGTAGTCGGCGATCCCGCTGATCTCGGTGTGCATCTTAGCGCCACCCAGTGCCTGCTGGTCAGCATCCTCGCCGATAGCAGCTTTCACCAGATATGGTCCTGCAAGGAAGATAGAACCGTTGCCTTCAACCATCAGTGTTTCATCACTCATGATGGGCAGGTATGCTCCACCGGCAACACAGCTACCCATTACAGCGGCTATCTGGCTGATGCCCATTGCGCTCATCTGGGCATTATTTCTGAATATGCGGCCAAAGTGTTCTTTGTCGGGGAAAATCTCATCCTGCATAGGCAGGTAAACACCCGCGCTGTCCACTATGTAGATGATAGGCAGATAGTTTTCCATTGCTATCTCCTGCAGGCGCAGATTTTTCTTACCAGTTATAGGGAACCATGCTCCTGCCTTTACTGTATTGTCATTGGCTACTATCACACATTGACGGCCACTTACATAGCCTAGCCCTGCTACAGTGCCACCTGCAGGACAGCCGCCATGTTCTTTATACATGTCGTAACCTGCAAAAGCACCGATTTCTGTAAATACACTGCCTTTGTCAATAAGATATTCGATACGCTCCCTTGGTGCCATTTTGCCTTTTTCGCGAGCTTTCTCCATGGCTTTTTTACCACCGCCATGGCTTATCACAGCATGTCGGGTCTTCATCTGGCTTACTGCCAGTTTCATGCCATCTTCATTCTTATTAAATTCAATATTCATCGAATATGTATATTTTTTGTGTGCGATATTTCAGGTTGTAAACTTACTATCTTTTTTGTGTATATCGATACAAATCACTTTATCCTGTCATAGAGTAAATCGATGGTTTCGGGCTGTGTTCACAAGCCAACCTATTCATTGGCTCATTTATGTTACTTTAGCGGCATAAAGTATGAGCAATAACGTAGTGCATAAATTATTAAAACGTCCGCTGTCTGTGATGGCGATATGTATGATAATTGGTACATCACTGCTATCGGTATTCGCTTATGTATTGGCTCCCGATAATACCCCGTATTCTAATAATATGATCGTAGAGCTGGGGGCTAAGCCACCGGGATTCAGCCGGCAATTGTTATTACTGCCTAAGGCGCAGCGACCATTTCAGACGGGTACATTGGCCGGTTTGCTCAATGGCCGACCTTCAGATAATGTACTTGTGCCTCTCAATAGTTATTCTTTTGAGGGGGCTGATCTGCATATAAAGCATTACATAGATGATGGAGTAGCGGATGATGTCGTTTATCCATTACGGCAATTATTGCCGTTGAATTTATTGAAAAGTGATATCCTGCAGCAGCGGAAATATGTGGAGGAACATTGTATTGTCAGCAGAACTTTTTATCTGGGTACCGACCGTTACGGGCGCGACATATTGTCAAGACTCATCACCGGTTCGAGAGTGAGCTTATCGGTGGGGTTTGTTGCAGTATTTCTATCCTTGTCAATAGGTATCATACTTGGCTCTATGGCCGCATATTTCGGAGGTAAGACAGATAATGCTGTGATGTGGCTGATCAACATACTGTGGTCAATTCCAACATTGCTGCTGGTATTTGCTATTACTCTGACCATAGGGAAAGGTTTCTGGGAAATATTTGTTGCCATAGGGCTCACTATGTGGGTGGGTGCGGCAAGGTTGATAAGAGGGCAGGTAATGGTGCTGAGAGAGATGGAATATGTAACTGCCGCCAAGGCACTCGGCGTATCTGATATGCGTATCATATACCGGCACATATTGCCCAATATAGCCGGTCCGCTGATGGTGATAGCCGCAGGTAATTTTGCCGCCGCCATACTCACGGAGGCAGGTCTCAGCTTTCTGGGTATTGGTGTTCAGCCGCCACAGCCATCGTGGGGATTGATGATCAAAGAACACTATAATTTCCTGCTGACCAATAAGCCATTTCCAGCTTTGATACCGGGTATAGCCATTATGTTGCTGGTCTATTCTTTTAATATTCTTGGTAATGCTCTGAGAGATATACTTGATGTGAAAGGGTAGAAGCCTCTTCCTGATCACTTCTTCCCTTTACTCTCACTGTTGAATTTATTTTCTTTGGTAACCACATCCTTGATGATCTCATCCAGCTTTTCAGAAGCTCCCGCTATGCCTTCCATCAGTTCTTTGTTGACAGGGTCGCTTAGATTATCATAGTTAAATAGTCTGGAAAGGCCCATTATAGTTACAACCTGTCCTCTTATTTCGTGCGACTGAGTATGCGCAATATCTTCCAGCACATTACTCTGCTCTTTTATGCGCTGTAAATGCTTTTTCTTTTCGTGCGAGAGTACCCTATGTGAACGAGATTGGACGATGAATTTTTTCACCACCACACCCATAGCTATGAGCAGTAGTGCTATACCTGCAATGAACATTACCCTTTCATTGCGCTTGTTAGCAGCTTTCAGTTTTTCTATCTGAATGTCTCGCTCTTTAAGGTCAATAGCACGTTGAGTTTCGAGTCCGGCCATTTTCATTTTGTTCTTTTCAGAGAACATAGAATCGCGGTACTGCATGTATTGTATCTGATTGGCTAGGGCTTCTTTATAATTGCCGGCCATGGTATGAATGGTGGCAAGGTTTTTAGAGAGTTCCTGTATCCCGTCAATATCTCCTATGTCTTTAGATATGACCATTGCTCTGTCTATAAAGCTCACTGCCTTAGCGAGATTGGCTTGTTTGCTGCCTGAGATAAGACTGTCTGTTTTTATTCGTCCGGTAGTATCTTGCGCAATGTTCATATAGGCCTCGCCTATATTGCCCAGGCTGATAGAAGTACTGAATTTATCACCTATCTCTTCTGCAATATGGAGAGAACGGAAGAAGTATTCAAATGCTTTGGGGAAGTCGCCCTGATTGCGATACACATTACCTATGTTGCCTAGGTCTGCAAGTATGAAGGCCTTAGCACCTTTGGCCTCATTCAATTGCAGGCTCTTTTCATAATATTCAAGAGCCTTAGCATAGTTTTTCTGTGCTTTGTAAACGAGGCCTATATTCCCATAGTTGTATGCGATGCCACTCTTGTCGCCAATTTCTTCCGCTATTTTAAGGGACTTGAAAAAATATTCTAGTGCTTCGGTATATTTTTCCTGACGACTATAAACGATACCTATATTCAGCAGGCAAGATGCTATATCCTCCTTGCTTTTTATCTCTTCTTCGATCTTTAGCCCGATAAAATAATTCTCCAGTGCCTTTGCATAATTGCCCTGAGTGAAGTATAAAATTCCGACATTGATGATGTTCTTAGCCTGATATTTTCTGTTACCTATAGCTTCACATATGGCCTCAGCTTTATTATAATACTCAATAGATCTTACATATTCTGATTTTGTGAGATAATTGTTGGCCAATGCGCTATATGCACTTACCAGACCGGTCTGCCAATCTTCTTTTTCTGCCAGATCTGATGCCTGAATACCATATTTTATACCTTGCTCAGGGTCAATGTATCTGTAATACAATGCTATTCGGGTAAGAATGGAGGCTTTGGTAGTGTCATCTTTAGCCTTAGGAAGTTCTCTTTGCAGTGAATCCAGTAACTCTGGTCCTTGCTTTTCTTTTGCTTCAGATGCTGCTACGAATAAGCACATAACAGTAAGCACAAAAAAAGTTATATAGCGCAAAGACGAATGTATCATATATTACAACACTTACGGAAAGTTAATATAAATGGCCGATCAAACATTGGAAGTGATGTGAATGATCCTAATTTTTTATTCAACCACTTGTGATCTGAATTTATGATGTAGTTGGTTGATCAGCAATCATTTAAAGTTAAATTAAAGAATTTGAAGCCTGATGTATTTTATTTTCATTTATTTTAAACCACTTCATTGACTGTAAGTCTTAAAAGGGTAAAAATTATATTTGATCATTTAAAAGCCATAACCATGTTCAAGTCAAAAATCTCATTTTATGCAGGGGCATTAGCCATAACGGCTGGCTCATTGGCGTTTCTGGCGTCATGTAATAAAAATAAAAAAACTGATACTGCTGAAGATACAGGCTATGCCTCGGAACATTCTGTTGCAGAAAAATCATTTAATGATGCGGGATCTATAGCTGATCAGGCATCAACGGTCACGTCGGGTAGTACGCTGGGTTACAAAACTACTGAGCTTACCAGTGCCTGCGCTACTGTAACGCGCACAACAGGATCGATAGTAATAGATTTCGGAACAACGGATTGTTTGTGCAACGATGGTCGCTTACGCAGAGGTAAGATACTGGTCAACTACACAGGTAACTACTCCGACAGCGGATCTGTAAGGACTATCACATTCGATAATTATTATCAGAATGATAATAATGTAGCGGGTACAAAAACGGTAACCAATATGGGGCATAACTCACTCGGTCAGCCTTACTTCAATGTGACCGTGAATGGGACTGTAACGCTAGCGTCGGGCGGAACAATATCTACCAGCTGGAACAGGGTACGTACCTGGACAGATGGTTATAATACGCTCACTGATTTTACAGATGATAAGTACACAGTGACCGGTACCGGAACGCTGACACGTGCGAGTGGAGCCGTTGTGAACATTGCCATACCTACTAGTACTCCGCTGGTATTTGCGGCAGGATGCAGATGGATAGAAGCAGGAACTTTGATTTTTACATTGCCTAGCGGACTAACCCGCAGCATTAATTACGGAACTACAGCTAATTGCGACAATCAGGCTGTATTGACCTTACCAAGCGGAACTACGTATAATATTACACTACCGTAAGTATTTTTTTTGTGTGTGAAAAGAGCGGGTCTGCATTCATGCGGATCCGCCTTTTCTTTTTATATTCTCTTGTTTCGTTGCATTTGCTGCGCTATGAGTGCCAGCGCGCATGAAGGCAGAGATATAAAAAGTAGTACTATCCCGAAATGAAACATATTACCAAGAAGTACGGCTAGTGAAATTGTAAGCACATTAACGCCCGTTATTAACCAAGCTGTGGCTGCATGACTCATGCCTGAGTCCAGAAGATAATAGTGTAGGTGGCGTCTGTCTGCCTTTAAAGGAGATATACCTTTCTTTATTCTTAGTATGAACACGCGTATGGCATCGAATACAGGGTAGAAAAGGATAGAGAGCATTACAATGAAAGCCGGAGCCGGACTGAATAATACAGGGCTGACCCACATGAACCTGATAAAGAATACTGCGAGAATGAAAATGGTAAAACCTGACAGCATTGATCCGGTATCGCCCATATAGATCTTGGCGGGGAAGTAGTTGTAGTACAAAAGGCCTGCAGTAGCACCAAGCAAAGAAAAGGAGATACATGCCTCAACAATGTTGCCGCTGAAAGCAAAGAAAATACCCAATATGCCACAGCACAATATGGACATCATACCCGCCAGCCCATCTATACCATCTATGAAGTTGAATACATTGATAAAGAAGGTGCAGCAGAATGTGGTAAGTCCTATGCTCGTCCAGTAGGGTAGTGTGTATATGCCATTGAAGCCATATAGATAGGGGATGCGTATGTCGGCAAACTTAACGGTGATGAACGCGGCAATAAATTGCGCCAATAATTTTTTGGATGGCCGCATATTCATAAGATCATCATAGATGCCTGTAAAGAATAGAATGACCGTAGAGGTAATAATGACTTCCCAGCCGGTACCAAACTGCTGAATGAAGAAAGGTATTGTAGCAATATAGCCAATAAAAACCCCGATGCCTCCCAGGCTGGGTATTTCCTCGCCATGGATCTTGCGGATATTATCTGGAATATCGTAGATCTTCCGTTCCCGGGCAATAAAGATGATCTTTTTTACGGCGTATAGGCTTACTATAGCAGAGACCACTACAGCTAGCAAATACAATATGTAATCGGGCAATGCAGATAACATTATACTGATAACGGTGTTTGGTATGTATTATTATATTGTTGGTCTATTCTTGTCATTACCGGATATGGTTATTTACTGATCTGTCTAAAAAAGCCTTGGTAAATGCATAAAGATTAAAATCGGCTCCAGAGATAGCATTTTTCAGTTCTGACCGCAATTGCTGATAGCTTATACTTTTCATTTGTTGTACCTGCATTAATTGCCAGCTTTTTTCTGTGAGCAGTTCCAGTCTTTTTTCCGGGAGCTCCTCATTTTCTTTCAGATAAGTAGCTATCGCGTTCGCCAGATCGGCAATGCCTGTATTGTTGGTAGCCACAGTTTTTATTACCGGTATCTCTTTACCATCTATAGCTTTTTCATGCGCCAGCATGCGCAGGTTCCTGTATAGTGTTTCCGCATTCTCCCTGTCGGCTTTGTTGACTACGAAAATATTAGCTATTTCCATTATGCCGGCTTTCAGCGTCTGCACTTCGTCACCGGCTTCAGGTACCAGCGCTACAACGGTGCAGTCGGCAAGTCCGGCTATTTCTACTTCACTTTGTCCCACTCCTACTGTTTCAATGACAATGATATCAAACGGAGCTTCTTTTACGACCTCGGTTATTTCTATGATCTTGGCACTTAAACCACCCAATGCACCGCGAGATGCGAGCGAGCGGATATATATATGAGGATTAGTGTAAAACTCGCTCATACGGATCCTGTCGCCCAACAATGCACCATAATTGAATGGAGAGGAAGGGTCAACAGCAATTACGGCTATCTTTTTATTTTCTTTGAGCCAATGTTGCAGAAGCGCATTGACCATAGTGCTTTTGCCTGCGCCGGGAGGACCGGTAATACCTACTACCCGTGGCTTCTGATCGCTCGATAGATTGCTCAGCAGCCATTCATATCCTTCCAGATTATTTTCAACGGCTGTAATGCCTCTTGCCAATGCAAGAAAGCTGCCCGTTTTTATCTCCTCGTGAAGTTGTTTAATATTGTGGCGCACTAAATTTTGGTTTTGACCGTTACAGTAATTGTGAATAATCTATTGAGCAAAAGTAGTTTTCTAAATAATAAGAAAGTAGATAAGTCTGATATAGCTATTGTTTGTATATTATTGATGGTATCAGGTTTGCTTATTTCCAGGCTGTTCCTGTCGTTAGGCATGATATTGTTTGGCATCAATGCGTTGTGGAATGTTCCGCCACGCAGATGGATAGAAAGCAAATGGTGGCTTGCAGGTGTAGCGTGGGTAGCCATGTATGCCATCAGTTATTTCTGGAGTAGCAATAAAGAAGAGTGGGGGGTATTTTTGCAATTGAAGCTACCTGTAATATTGTTGCCGCTAGCCTTTACATTCTTACCTAGATTTAGTGCCAGACAATTGCAATTATTTACAATCATCACAGCGCTTATGCTGCTGGCAGGGGCATTTTACAGTGTTTCCTTTCTTGTCTTTGATTATGCTCATTTTATACAGGAATATAATGTATCGCATATGTTACCTACTCCTGTATATCGCGATTATCTCTGTTTTAGTGTCAGTTGTGCTCTTTTTATTGCCTGGGTTGCATACATATGGCCGCAGCTTTTCAGCGCCGGAATTAAGTGGATAACAGGTATCTGTTGCGCCTTATTATTTATTTACCTGCATATACTTGCTTCCAAGAGTGGCTTGATAGCCTTGTATATTTTTGCTTTGGGTTATGCCGTATATTCTGTTTTTGCCAAAAGAAGTATGGCCGGTATTCTGGGTGTTATGGCAATTCCGGTATTTCTATATTGCGCTGTCACCTATATACCTACTCTCAGGGAGCGAAAGGACCATATAGTTTATACATGGTACAGGTACATGAGCCAGGATAAGTCGGGCAAGCTGGGCGATCTCTCTCGTATCATGTCTTATGATATTGCTCTAAAAAAGATCGGGCAGCATCCTCTCACTGGGGTGGGTACGGGTGATATGCTGGATGTTATGAAAGAGGGATATGCCCAATATTATCCAGATGTAAAAGATGATATCAATAAATTGATACCTCATAACCAGATACTCACAGTAGCACTGGGTTGTGGTATTCCTGCTATGCTGATCTTTGTGGGATGGGTATTGATGCCTTTGTTCTATAAAGGTACTAAACGTGATAAGTTCTTTCTTTCGATCACGTGGCTTATGTTATTGTTGATGCTGTTCATAGAGCCTTTTTTGGAAAGCCAGTTTGGCGTGTTCATCTATCTCTTTTTTCTGCTGATGATCATGCATATAATGGTAGCACCTGAGAAAAATATAGTGAAAGTCTAAAGATGTGCGTGTCAGATACCCGTTATTTCTATTAATCCAATGATGTTATTATTAAGCTCATCTATCGCGTCGGGAGACAAATGTACTTCTGTGTGCATGTCTGCATCCACATGGTTTACTGCATGTTTACTCAGATAGTCTTTGATCACATGAAAGCGGATGATACATGCGGCCCTGTCGGCATGTCTTAACTTTTGGACTGGCTTTTGAGCAATGAAAGCATCATCAATGATCGGGTAAAAAACCGGTTCTTTAATAAGTCTTGCCGGGAAACGTGTCCAGCCTGATCTTATGATCCATGCTAATTCGTTTGATCCTACGGGGCGATATAGTGTTTGCAGTTCCATAGCACAATTCTTTACGTCTGTCAATAAAATAGATTACTCATTTTTAAAACGCGATTCCGCTGAAAGTATTACTGAGCGCGTTTCCTGATACAATGATACTATGCATAGAATCGAGCAATACAATTTTGTTTACCAACGGTCGAAAAAGTTTATGAACGGTAGAATTATGTCGTTGATCAACAAAGAAGGGAATAAAATGTGAATGTGTAGATGAGGGCCCATTTGAAATGATACGCAAATTATTCTACTACATCTTATAAATAAGTAACGGCTAAATGGGTCTCACATTTAGCCGTTTTCTTGTTTATATGATGATCAATTATTGCTGTCCGCCGGTGGCATCAGCATTATTGAGGTTGTAGTAATAGCGGCCCTGATATCCGGGTTGAAAACCTGAGATCTGCAGCATTTTATTATTGTTGACAATAGCTTCAATATCCGCTACGCTGGCTACAGGAGCATCATTTATATTAGTGATCACAAAGCCTTTGTGTATTTGTGTTCTAGCTAGTTTGCCTTTGCCTACATCAGTGATCATCACACCTCCTTCTATACCATATTGCTGGCGTTCTGCACTGGTTAAAGCTCTGAAGGAAGCACCCAGAATGCTGGTGGGTACAACCGCTTTATTCAGCTTAACGCTTACTGTCATTGGTTTCCCATCGCGGAGGAATGTTACTGAAACATTGTCTCCGGGAGTATAGCGGGCTATCTGCTCTTGTAATTGCGGTTGGTTACTTACGGTCTGTCCGTTTACTTTGGTGATCAGGTCACCTTTTGTAATGCCGGCTGCCGCTGCGCCACTGCCGGGGAGAACATTCCGAACATAGATACCTTCATTTCTATCTAATCCAAGCTCTTTTAACTGCTCCGGAGTAGCTGTTTTATTGTCGAGATATTCAATGCCCATGTATGCCCTTTGCACAGAACCAAATTTCATGAGGTCGTTGGCTACTTTACGGACAATATTTACCGGTATGGCATAAGAGTAACCTGCATAGGAGCCTGTAGGTGATGCTATGGCAGAGTTGATGCCAATGAGCTGACCGGCAGTATTAACGAGTGCACCGCCACTGTTGCCCGGGTTTACTGCTGCATCGGTCTGGATAAATGATTCTATCGCAGATTCAGATTGTTGTTTGTTGATGCCCAGAGAGCGGCCTTTGGCACTGACAATACCTGCTGTAACAGTCGCATCGAGTGACAGAGGATATCCTACCGCCAATACCCATTGCCCCAACTTTACGTTATCTGAGTTGCCCAGTTCCATATAGGGCAAATTGTTTTCACCATCTACCTTCAGTATTGCCAGGTCTGTTGAAGGGTCTTTGGCTACTACTTTCGCCTTGGTAGTATAGCGATCATTAAAGGTGACTGCTACTTCATCTCCGTTAGCTACAACGTGGTTATTGGTCACTATATAGCCATCAGGTGATATTACTACTCCTGAACCTGCTTCTACCTGCGATGGTATGAAATATTGGCGAGGACCAAACAGTTGGCTGTAAATATCGTTTGCATTATTGTCAACAATAGTACGTGCTTTAGTAGTTGTTTTTACATGTACTACTGCTTTTACTGAGGCCGCCGCCGCGGCTTCGAAGTTAACACCTGCATTCATTGCAGCAGCACTACCATCGGAAGTGTAAGATGCATAATTGACAGGTAATGAGTGGTCTGGTCTTTCAGTAAGAAACGGGACTTTGTGTTGAAAGTGGGCTGCAACGAAAAATGTCATTACAGACGTGAATGCAGCTGTTAAAATGACGGGGAACAATTTTGTTTTCATCGCTTTGTTTTGATTTTATGTTTCGTGGTTATTACCTCAAATTTATTACCCATGTAGTTTATAAAAATGTTAAAAGGGTATGCGTTCATGTGTTTTAATAAACCGTTAGGAATTGACCAAACGATCTTAAATGTTGTTTCCCCTGAATGATTCGCCTCAATATGGTAGGCATGGCATCTGGACAATTAAGCATTTAGTATCTGCTTATCATTGTCTGTTAAGAAATGTTTAAATAGTTATTGTTTAAATAAAAGTGACATTAATCATCTGATTAAATCAACTATTTAATTCTAAATTTGCTGTGTTAACATGAATGATAAAGATAACATAGCAAAGAGCGAGAGTACCGAGCAGAAGATAAAGGAAGCGGCAAGGCGTGTGTTCACCAGTAAGGGATATGCGGGTACGCGTACTCGCGATATTGCAGAGGAAAGTGGCTACAATCTGGCGCTCATCAATTATTATTTCAGGAGTAAGGAAAAGCTCTTTGAGATAATAATGATGGAAAATCTGCAGTTGTTCATTGGTAGTATCATAGGCATGTTGAATAATGAAGCTACCAGCCTTGACGAAAAAATTGATCAATTGGTTACCTACTATGTGGACATGTTGATGGTAAATCCCGGTATTCCTGTTTTCATACTGAATTTGGTGAATAACAATCCGAGCGCCCTATTTGAAGGTGTTTTGGGCGGCAATACGGTCTCTGATACTGTTTTTGCGACGCAGTTCAAAGAGCAGATGAAAAAGAAGAAACTAACGATACATCCATTGCATTTATTTATGAATATAGTTTCTTTAACGGTCTTTCCATTTGCCTCGGCACCAATGATCAAAGCTAAAAACGGGATAAGTGATGAGGAATATAATCAACTGATGCTGGAACGGAAGATACTTATTCCTAAATGGATAAAGGTGATGATGGATATGTAGGGTGTATGATCATAAATAGTAGTAAAAGAATAGAATAACAAAAAGAACAGAGCAACATGTTTAAGCGAATACTAATGACATTGATAATGATCGCTATGACGGTGTCAGCATCAATAGGGCAGGTAGCTTTCAGCTCGGTAGAAGAGGTATGGAAGTATGCAGACGATCATAACCTGACCATAAGACTGGCTAAGTATGAAGCCACAAAATCGGGACTTGCACATAAGCAATCTGTAGGTGCATTGCTTCCCTCTGTGAGTGCATCAGGTAGTTATACAGATAACCTTTCCCTGCAGACTACCTTATTGCCGGGTGTTATCATTGGCAAACCGGAGGGTACGTATGTCCCTGTACAATTTGGTCAGCAATATATATATGCTGCCGGAGTTACCGCGCAGATGGATGTGCTGAATTTGCAGACCTGGTTCAATGTACGGGCAGCTAAGATCAGCGCTAATATGAGCAAAGATTCACTGGCTAACACTCGTAAAAATATTTACCAGCAATTGGCTACACAATACTATTCTGTACTGTTAATGACCGAGGCCGCTAGACTGGCGGCTATTAGCGAATCTATTGCCGATTCTGTCCTTACATCAGTCACCAACAAGTATAATGCAGGTACAATTAGTAAAGGCACTGTTGATGTGGCTAAGATCAATCTGGCAAGAGCACAGCAAACAAGTATTACATCGCAATATCAGATACAGACCGCTAAGAATAACTTGAAAGCGCTGCTGGATATGTCTTTGAGTGATTCGCTCAGTATTACCGGCACATTGCAGAAAGAGATGGACAGGTCTGATGAGGGATTTAAAGATGATCCGTCGGTGAAGCTGGCATACGGTGCACTGCAGATAAGCATTAGTCAATATAAGGCATCGAACAGTTCATTTTTGCCAACAGTGTCTGTACTCTACAGTAATACCAGGCAGCAAAACGATAATAAGTATGAGCCATTCAGTAGTAAAGGACCGGAGTGGTATCCTGCGCAGTATTGGTCATTGAAGGCATCTTGGAACTTATTCAATGGTGGAACCAGATATTTTCAGTCGAGAAGAAGTAAAATAACCATTGATGAACGTAGGCTGCAATATGAAAATGCACAAAAGCAGTCCGTGATCAATGATGAAAATCTGAAACTGAATTACAGGAAGACAGTGGCATTATTATCAAAGACCACAGATGTGATGCAATTGTCGTTGGATAATTATACCCATGTCTCCAATAAATATACTGAGGGTATATCCTCATTGGATGATAAATTGAATGCTTTTTCAGATTACATCAATTATCAGAATCAATACCTGAATAGTTTGTCTGATATGCTGGTACAACTATATCAGGTAAAGGTCAGACAATTAGAATTATAGCAGGGATAGGTGATGACCATATCCATTGAATTAGTCTTTATTTTTTTAGAATTGTATATTATGAAAACCAAGCAGCAACTAGTTTTTTCAAAGATCGTGACAGGTATTTCATTGCCTGCTCTGGCTATATTTTTTGTTACGTCGTGCAAGCCCAAGTATGATGAGTTTATGCCGAAGACAGGTCCCGTGACAGAGGCTGTGTTCGCATCAGGTAGTATAGAGCCTAAAGATGCCTATACTCTTACGTCCATATCTGACGGATTTGTGGTGAAAAGTTATGTGACCGAAAATGATCTGGTAAAAGACGGCCAGTTATTATTCTCGCTCGATAACAGACAACAAAATACACAGGTGCAGATAGCTCAAAATAATCTGCAATTTGCGGCAATAGGTGCCAGTGCCGATAATTCGCCACAGCTATTGCAGGCTAAGGCGCAAATAGACGCCGCAAGAGCCAAGAAGGTAACTGACTCAGTTACTTTGGCAAGGTATGAGCGATTACTGATCACCAATTCTGTTTCAAAGCAGGATGTGGACAATGCGAGATTTAACTATCAGTCATCATTGAGTAATTACAATTCGGCGGTAGAGAACTTCAGAGTGACCGCTAATAAAGTAAAACAAGATCTTGCCAATACTAAGGCACAGTTGCAGAATGCGCAGGCGGGTAACCAGTTTTACGAACTCAAGGCCATAGGCATAAGTAAAGTATATCAGATATTCAAAAAACAGGGTGATCTGGTAAAGCGAGGCGATCAGGTCGCACAGTTGGGAAATCCTGATTCAATTGTCATTAACCTTGACATTGATGAGGGGAGTATAGCAAAAGTAAAAGTTGGTCAGCAGGTGTTGGTGGAACTGAATACTCAAAAGAATAAGACCTATGAAGCTACTATAAGTAAACTATATCCGCACTTTAATGAAACATCTCAGTCATATAAAGTGGAAGCAAAATTTGTGAATGAATTATCGGGTCTGATTCCGGGCACCCAACTGCAGGCAAACATCATTACCAATAAGAAAGAAAATGCATTGTTGATACCTCATACTTATGTATTGCAGGGCAATAAGGTACAAGTGCAACATGGTGGTAAGATAGATACTGTTACCATTGCAACCGGGATAGTCTCTGATGAATGGATAGAGGTATTGAGTGGTATCACCGCCAATGATAAGTTGATGAAATTGAAGTAGTGTATTTCAATAATTCGGGGTAACCTAACTATTCATTCTTTCTTGAGTATTAAAATAATAAAATGAAGATCAGTGTAAATACAGAAATTGCGCTCACCTATCTTTCTTCCAGAAAGAAACAGACAGTTGTTGCTGCAATGGGAGTGATGTTTGGTATCTCCATGTTCATTTTTATGCAGTCGCTGATGAAGGGTACTAATGATTATTTCGAAAAGTCGTCATTCAGTACTACAGCACATATCAGACTGTATAGTGAAAATAAAGTGGCAGATGCTCACATGCTCAATAGCTATTTAAAGGATAATTCTACCAAGATACTGACCAATCCCAAGCAGTTGCAGCAAAGTCTTGGGCTTACTAATCCTTATGGTATCATACAAAATATCAGAAAAAATCCTCAGGTAGTAGCGGTAACACCTCAAGTAACGACCAATGTTATCTATGCCAGTGGTAGTGTGAATATAAATGGTACAGTAGCCGGCGTGAATATTGATGAAGAAGATAAGATGTTTGATGTACAGGGGAATATGAAGGAGGGCGATCTCCACGATCTGAACAGGGTGAATAATGGCTTGCTCATAGGAAAGGGAATTGCGGATAAGTTGAGTCTGCATGTGGGTGATAATATCACTGTTCGTGCAGGTTCAGGTAGTCCTATGATCATGAGGGTTATAGGTATATATGCTACGACCATTAAACAGATCGATGAAACAAAGTCTTATGCCAATATAGTACAGGCTCAGAATCTTCTGGGTAAAGACAGAAGCTATGTCACAGATATTAAGATCAATCTTGCAGACTACAACAATGCCCCTAAAGTAGCCAGAGATATGGAGACCATTACTGGTTATAAAGCCGAAGACTGGGTGCAGAGTAATGAACAACTTAAAGCTGCGTTCAAGATAAGGGCTATCATATTGAATAGTGTGATTGGTGTTATATTGCTTGTGGCCGGTTTTGGAATTTATAACATTCTCAATATGACCATCTATGAAAAGATCAAAGAAATTGCGATACTGAAAGCTACAGGTTTTCCGGGAAATTCGGTCATCAGTATCTTTTTACAGCAAGCAGTTTACATAGGTCTTATGGGAGGTGTCATTGGTGTCATCGTTGGTTTCCTGATAACATTTATGGTGTCTAAAATATACATTGGTGCAGGTACACTTAAATATTTACCTATGTCATTTTATATACCTCATTACATAGAGGCTGTTTGCTTCGGTATTCTTACAACCATTGCTGCAGGTTTCTTCCCTGCAAGAAAGGCATCTAAAGTTGACCCTGTAACAATCATACGCGGATAATGGAAAACATAGCATTAAAGACGACCAATATCACCAAGTATTTTCATGATCCGGTAACCATTCCGGTGTTGAAGAATATAAATCTGGAGGTGAAGAAGGGTGAGTTCGTATCTATTGTTGGTAAGAGTGGGTGTGGTAAGAGCACATTGCTCTATGTCCTATCTACTATGGACAGAGACTACGAGGGTGTATTGGAAATAAATGGTGTACAGGCAACCGGACAATCGCTGAATAGTCTTGCTGCTATTCGCAATGAATCGATAGGTTTCGTATTTCAGTTTCATTATCTGCTTCCCGATTTTTCCTGTCTCAAAAATGTAATGATTCCGGCATTGAAGTTAGGCAAGTTCTCACCTAAAGAAGTAGAGGCCAGAGCCTATGAGAAATTGAAAATGTTTGGCGTTGAAGAGCTGGCTCTTAAAAAAGCGAATAAGCTGAGTGGCGGGCAACAACAACGTGTAGCTATTGCTCGTGCGCTGATCAATGATCCTGCTATCATCATGGGAGATGAACCTACAGGTAACCTTGATTCAAAGAATACCGGAATAGTGTTCGACCTCTTTCAGAAACTTTCTCATGAATATGGGCAGACGTTGATAACAGTAACGCATGATGAAGACTTTGCAAAACGCTCAGATCGTATTGTTGAAATGGCAGATGGTGAGATAACGAATCATGGACATAGATAGTGGAGGGTTATCTTTGACAATAACTTATTATTATGAGTCGATTTTTTATAATGCTACATCTTCTGGTATTGCTTACGTTTTCGGCTATAAATGTTGATGGGCAGAGCACTTCAGCTAAAGTCAATTCCAGGTATGCATTCAAATCGCATAGTTATTTATTATCCTCGCTATTTCCGGTTGATGATATTGTTAGTGTTACTGTTGAGAACTTCCGTGGTAAGCACAAGTTGACAAACGCTGAGTTATCTTATTTAAAACAACAATTAACGTTGGCAAGAGCATTTGGTGGGCTTGAACAAAAGCCCGGTCACATTATTTTGCATATAGTATTGAAAAGTAACAGCAAGGTAAAGCTGGGTTACACATACGGTTCTACAGGTTCTATTCACTTTGAAAGAGCAGAACTAAATGGTAAAAGTTTTGCCGGTACTTACTTCCTTCCTGTTGATCTGAATTTCGATAATTATTGAAATAAGTCCCCTTCTTATCTTACGTGTCTTGTTAAGGATATCTAAAAAAAATATTTTTTTATTTTCTACTTACGAAAATATTCGTACGTTTGTCTTACGAAATAATTCGTAGGTTAAATTTCATACACGATCAGACCAATGAATAACGATAAGGTAAAGCCAACCGCTAGCGAACTGGAGATACTCAATATTCTGTGGAGCAAAGGGCCAAGCACAGTTAGGGAGATACACGAGGTACTTGAATTGAATAAAGACGCAGGGTACACTACCACATTGAAACTAATGCAGATAATGAATGAAAAGAATCTGCTGAAGAGAGATGAGACCACCAAGAGTCATGTATATAGTGCTAATGTCTCTAAGGAGCGCATGCAAGGGCAAATGGTGAAGGGGATGATAGATACTATGTTCAATGGTTCTGCTTCTCAATTAGTGATGCAGGCATTAGGTAATCATAAAGCTAATGCAAAAGAGTTGGATGAGATAAGAAAATATCTGGATGCAATGGACAAAAAGAAATAGCTGCAAGTAATTAGTAAGAATTTACAAAAGAGCCTTTCCATAAAACAAACACATATGAACACACTTTCTTTTACTACGTTATTGACACATTCCCTTTCACGGGCATTATTATATTCTTTATGGCAAGGATTACTTGTCTATGGTGTGTTATATGTTGTGCTTAGGGCATTACGAGAGGTGAGTGCCAGGGCCAGATATTTTATTGCTGTAGGTGGCTTTATGGCAATGGTCATCTGGTTTGCAGATACCTGGATGACGCAGTATCAAAGGCTTAAAGGGATTACAGTGTATATAACCAATGGCAATGGAATTGCAGCCCCGGCAGTTACACACCAACAAGGAGCGGGTGTGCCTGTGAGTATTGCTGATCATAGTTGGTTGAAAGAAACTATGTTGAACATGGAAAAGTATTCCTCTCCGATCATTGTATTATACAGTATCGGACTTGTACTGATGTTGTTGCGATTTGCTGTCAATCTATGGCAAGTGAGACTATTGAAGAAGAGTGGAGTAGTAGCACCCCAGGAACATCTGAATGAGCTGATAGTGCAATGGCAGGAGCAATTTAATATTACCAGACCGGTAAAACTGTTTTTATCTGCCAGAGTAGATGTGCCAATGATGTTAGGCATACTCAAACCGGTTATTTTATTGCCAGTAGCCACTATCAATCATCTAAGCATAGATCAGTTGGAAGCCATATTGTTGCATGAATTGGCGCACATCAAACGACAGGATTTTCTCTTCAATATTTTCCAGACCATTGTTGAGACCATACTCTTCTTTAATCCGTTTATATGGCTTATGTCGGCGGTTATTCGCAAGGAAAGAGAGAATTGTTGCGATGATATGGTTGTGGCGCATACTACAGATCCATTACCATACGCAAGGGCATTGGCAATTCTTGAAACCAATCGGTATGAAGGAGGTCTTAGTCTGGCAGCTACAGGAAAAAATAAAAATCTATTGTTAAACCGTATAAAAAGGATCATGGAAATGAAAAAGCAAAACATTAATTACAGTCAATTGGGCATTGCATTGATGCTGATCATCGCTATCTCTTTTTCACTGGCTATCTTCACACCGTCTTTTGCTCAGAAAGCAAAAAGTAAAATGGCGGATACAGATACCACAAAGACCACCAGAAGTTATTCTTATGAGAAAGTGATCATTGATAGTAATGGTAACAAAAAGGTGATCAGTAAAACAGTCAATTCAAATGATGGAGGAGATGTTCAGGTTTCTTTTTCCGGCGATGATTTTGCCGGTAGTATTTCCGGAGACTTTACCAAAGCCATTTCCGATATTGCTTTGGCTGCAACTGAAATAGCAACTGCAGTCTCTAAGATCGATAAAGAGGAGGTGGCTAAAGAAATGGCTCACGCCGGTAAAGAAATGGAGAGTGCGCAGAAGGAAATGAGGTTAGCGCGTAAGGAGATGATAAAGGCACAGAAAGAAGTAGATGCGGTCGATTGGGAGCAGGTAAGAGCTGAGATCAATAAAGGGCTTGCGGAAGCAGATAAGGCACTTAACGATCCGGAACTGAAGAAGGAGATCGCAATGGAAATAAGAAGAGGACTGGAGGAAGGAAAGGCTGCTCTGGAAGAGGCGAAGGCAGAATTGCGCAAACAGAGGGTGTCTGTTTCAGTCACATCTGATGACAACGGACCTGCACCAGCTACGCCCGAAAATAATTTTGATGAAATGCTTGACAAGATGGAGCGTGAAGGCTTAATAGATAGGAAACGTGGTTTCAATATCGTAAAGAGTGAAAATGGCACGTTGATCATCAATAATGAAATTCAACCTAAAAGTGTATTCAAGCACTATAGTCAATATCTGGATGCCAATAACATTGTAATTAGCGGTAAAAAAGGTAAGTTGAGTATTACGGTGAATAATTAGTGTGTCAACTAATTCAATAAGTAAAAAGCGTTCATCGGGTCACGATGAACGCTTTTTAGTTTAGCAAGGTTGACTAAGATTCCTTTTTATTGTGATGGAATATTTGCTTGAACATTGCCTTTGTTTTGCCATCGCTCTTATGTTTTACATTATAGCTCAGGCTAAGCAATCCGATATGTGATTCATAGCCTTCATATGGCTTCTGTCCGTTCGATGTATAGTTTTGGTTCATGAAGTTGCCCGGATAGTACTGCAACTTAACCGTGAATCCGCTATTGATGCATATTCCGGCAAAAATATAGGGCATCACTGGGTTCACTCTGTCGCTAAACCATTCATTGAATTTGTGCTTATTATTGCGCCCGTTGGTAAATACTTTTTCTTTGTAGTTGGTAGGAATATCTATACCTCCGCCCAGTAAGCAATAAGTTCCTTTACTTTTCAAATTCCCTATCTTTATACCTACCGGAACGCCAATTGCATATACTCTATGCTTTATGGTTGAGTTACTCCATCCCGATCCTGTAGTGTTGGTGTATTTTTCAATGTAACCCAGATTTTTGACACCTATGCCGGTGTAGATACCAAAGTGTTGACTCAGATCGCGGTTAAAATTCATGCCTGAATTGATAAAGTAGCTGAAGCGGGGTATTGCCGAGCTGTTGCTTACTGTCAAAAAAGGTAGGGAGAACAATGCACCATCAAGAGAACTGGAAGCGTACATCTTATTGGCTTTGGGGGGTAGCGGGTCTGTTGTTGCGGTTTGGGCTATGCAGCTGACAGAAAATGCAGCTATAAGTGTTGGGAGTGCTAAAAATCTTTTCATGTATGTTAGTTTGGGGTAAAGGTATAAAACGTTTTAACTGCAAAAATTACAGTTTTTATGCTTTGGCATAGCTATTGCCTATTATCTTTACTATCCTTATTTCATTATCAGGGATGATTTATTTGTCATAATGTCTTAATTATTATAAATGTTAGATATGTTTTTTGGCCAAAATGAGCATGAAATGGAGTTTATGCCCATAGTGCCTTTAGGAGAAGACGAAATGGATGACCAGGAGAAGAATTCGATTCCTTCTGAGTTGCCCATCGTGGTTTTGCGAAATACAGTGCTTTTCCCTAACGTTGTTTTGCCTATTACAGTATCGCGCGATAAATCGGTAAAGGCTATTGCCGAGGCGCAGAAAGGTGATAAGTGGATAGGTGTGGTTGCTCAGAAAGATAGTACCAATGATGACCCGGGTACCGACGATATATATCATGTAGGAACGCTTGCCAAAGTGGTGAAGCAGATAAAGATGCCTGATGGTAATATTACCATATTCATCATGGGCAGAATGAGGTTCAAGATCGACAGTATTTCGCAGACAGACCCTTATATGTCGGCGCATGTAAGCTATCTTGAAGATATTTATCCTAAAGAAGATGCTTCTTTCGATGCTTTAATGTCATCTATCAAAGATTATTCTGAGAAGATAGCGCAGATGTCGCCCAATATTCCTTCCGAAGCATCTATAGTTTTAAGAAATATTGAGCAGCAGAGTTTTCTCATGCACTTTATTGCCAGCAATATATCTTCTAAACTTACGGATAAGCAGGCATTACTGGAAGAGAATGATGTACAGAAAAGAGCTGAAAAACTCTTTCAATTGCTGCAGACAGAGTTGCAGTTGGTAGAGCTGAAGAATGAGATAACCAATAAGACCCGTGCGGATATAGATAAGCAGCAGCGTGAATACTTCTTGCAACAGCAAATGAAGTCTATTCGCGAGGAGTTGGGTGGAGATCCTAACGATAGAGAAATAAAGGATCTTATCAAGCGTGCAGAGGAAAAAAAGTGGACTGATGGTGCAAAGGAACTTTTCAAGAAGAATATAGAGAAGCTGGAGCGAATGCATCCCAGCACACCAGATTATTCGGTTATTTATAATCATCTTGATCTCATGTTAGATCTTCCGTGGGGCACTTACACTGAAGATAGTTATGATCTGAAAAATGCACAGAAGGTGTTGGATGAAGATCATTACGGCATGGAGAAGATCAAGGATCGTATTCTCGAATATCTTGCGGTCCTGAAGCTGAAAGGGGATATGAAATCGCCGATACTTTGCTTTGTAGGGCCTCCGGGTATTGGTAAGACATCGCTTGGTCGCAGCATAGCCAATGCTATTCATCGTAAGTATGTAAGACTTAGTCTTGGCGGATTGCATGATGAGAGTGAACTGCGTGGTCATCGTAAGACCTACATCGGCGCTATGCCGGGTCGCATCATACAATCTATCAGGAAGATAAAATCAGCAAACCCTGTGTTTATTCTCGATGAGATAGACAAGATAGGAAAGGATTTCAGAGGCGATCCAAGTTCTGCTTTGCTGGAAATATTGGATCCGGAGCAGAACAGCACGTTTTATGATAACTATCTGGAGCTTGAATTTGACCTTTCTAAGGTACTCTTCATAGCCACTGCCAATAGTTTGAGCGATATACAACCCGCATTGCGCGATAGGTTGGAGATCATTCAACTTTCTGGTTATTCAGCAGAAGAGAAGACCGAGATAGCTAAGCGACACCTGATACCTAAGCAGAAAGAAATGCACGGCCTCACTAAGGTTCCTATGAAGTTTGCTGATAAGGTAATAGTGAAGCTTATACAAGATTATACACGTGAGAGTGGAGTAAGAGAGCTGGACAGGATCATAGCGGCAATAATGCGCAATATGGCCAAGCAGGTTGCTATGGATGAAGTAGTAGATAAGCAGGTAGCTCCCGAGTTCATTGAAACAGTATTGGGTAAGCCTAAATACACCAACGATATTTATACCAAAGGGCACCCGACGGGTGTTGTAGTAGGACTGGCTTGGACATCGGTAGGAGGAGATATTCTATTTATTGAAACCTCATTATCTAAAGGTAAAGGCAATGTCACGCTTACAGGCAATTTAGGCAATGTTATGAAGGAAAGTGCTACAACGGCACTGTCTTATCTGAAGGCACACGCTGCTGATTACAATATCAGCTATGAGCAGTTGGAAGAGACGAATGTGCATGTGCATGTTCCTGAAGGTGCTGTTCCTAAAGATGGACCTAGCGCCGGTATTACCATGTTCACTTCATTGGCGTCAGCATATACAGGTCGTAAGGTCAAGCCATATTTTGCTATGACAGGCGAGATCACATTACGTGGTCAGGTATTGCCGGTAGGGGGCATCAAGGAAAAAGTATTAGCGGCTAAACGTGCAGGTATTAAGGATGTGATATTGCCTATGCAGAATGAAAAGGATGTAGATGAGATCAATAAAGCATATATAAAGGGAGTAAGGTTCCACTATGTGTCTGATGTGAATCAGGTGTTGGGTCTTGCTTTGGCTAAGTAGCGCAAGGCTATCATACAATGCAAATGGCTGCTTCTTAGGAGGCAGCCATTTGTATTTTTGACAGTTATTTAATTTATAGTGTTATACCAAACTTATTCCCGATTTTGCCCAGTTCATTAAACACGCTTTCGTTGATCGGTATGCCTTCTTTCATGCGTATTGCTTCCATTTCTCTCTCCGGGTCGCCGGGTATCAATACCTTTTCATGGCCGGGAGCTGGTGTTGCGGCTCTGAAGCGACCTATCCAATTGTCCATGTGATCTTTAAACTCATCTGCCGGTCTGAATGCATCTACCCTCATAGCGCCAAAGAAGTGACCGAGACCCTTGCCAGGCATATTTTCAGGCATTGGTACATAAGCAGGGAAGGGTGGAGCCCAAGGACCATAGCTGGCACCGCTGAGTACTGCGGAGAAGATATCAACAATGCTACCTAAAGCATAGCCTTTGTGGCTCCCGTGTTCGCGGTCGCTCCCCAATGGTAGCATGATGCCGCCATCTTTCAGCGCGTGAGCATTATTGGTATCACTACCTGCTGCATCTTGCACCCAGCCTGTTGGCGCATCTCCGTTTTTACGTTGCAATATTTCCAGTTTACCATTTGATGCGGTTGTTGTTGCAAAGTCTGCAACAAAGGCTGGTTGTTTATTTGCGGGTATGGCCACTGCTATCGGATTAGTGCCCAACATACGTTCTATCGAGAAGGTTGGCGCAACTAGTGCGCTTGCATTGGTCATGGCAATACCGGTCATGTCATGTTCCAGTGCCATCATAGCATGGTATCCTGCAATGCCAAAGTGGTTACTGTTGCGAACACTTACCCATCCTGTTCCGGCATTAGTTGCTTTATCAATGGCTACTTGCATAGCAAAAGGTGCTACCACCAGCCCCAGTCCTGCATCTCCGTCAACAACTGCGGTAGATGGTGTTTGGTACGTGATCTTAATATCTGGGGTGGCATTTATTCTGCCGGCTTCCCATAGTCTGATGTAGCCTGTAAGACGGGCTATACCATGACTATCTATTCCTCTTACATCAGCAGATAAAAGAACTTTTGTTGCAGTTGTCGCATCTTTTTCGCTGCAGCCAATAGCTGTGAATACCGAATGAGTGAATTGGTAAAGATTGTTGTAAGTGAAGGTTTGCTCCATTCGGTAAAATTACCATAAACGCGGAGCCTAAATCACAAATTTGATGAAAAAAACTGTTTCGATTTTTCCCTGGTAATTAAAACGAAAATTCTTAAATTAAAACATATTGCAAAACAATAAGAAGTTAAAATATTAACCAAATGTTATTAAAATGCCATTCAAATAATAAAATAATTTAATTAAATACGCTTTTTATCCAAAAAATACTACTTGTATTTGTTTTTTATGCGTTTATTTTCTGTAGATTTACTTCTATTGAATATTATTTTATAATTAAGAAAATAAATATAATTATTAAGAGAATACTCGATTACCTGAAATTAAAATTTGTCAAAATGAAAAAACTGTACGCTCTCATTATTGTTTGTTTTTTTTGGTGTAATGTGATAATTGGCCAAATCACAGTCAATCAAAGTTTCGACTCATATGCACTGCCATCAGGATGGGCTAGGTCTATTGTTGGTGGTAGTTACAATTGGGTATTCAGTGGAAATTTAACTAGTCCGACACCAGGGGCTCATACCGGGGCAAGCATGGCAGCCTATAATGCTTACAACGCAGCTTCTGGTAATGCTTCAATGCTCATTACTCCGGTTATAAATAATGTTGGGGTCCAATCAACTACTAACACTTTTTCATTTTGGGTTTACAGGGGTACGGGTGCTAATTTATCGGGCACTGACGTGATATTTGTATTGATCAATACGGCTCCAAATCAAACTGGAGCAGTGCAGTTAGGATATATTCCACGCAAATCAAACGTAGCTACATCAGGTACAACTTCCGGTAATTCTACCCCAGGAGGAAATTCATGGCAACAATACACATTTACAATACCTTCTTCTTATAATACATCTACAAACTATATTATTTTCCAGGCTCAGGCAGGTTCATTAGGGTATGACATATATCTCGATGATGTCTCCTACAAAGAGTATCCTCTTGTTGCTTCTGTGTCCTCTTTATCGTTCGGAAATGTTTGTACCGGTACTTCATCTGCTGTTCAGTCGTTTGGTGTTTCTGCTGCAGCATCCACATACGGTGCCAATCTTACGCCATCAAGTGGTAATATTACTGTAACTCCACCCACCGGTTATGAGGTCTCACTTACTGGAACAGGCGGTTGGAGCAGTTCTAGCGTACTAGTTCCCTACAGTGGTGGAGCATTATCATCAACTAATGTTTATGTTCGCTTATCTCCATCATCTGTTGGTACCTATAATGGTAATATTACATTGTCGGGTGGTGGTGCGTCTTATGTCATTGCAGTAACAGGTTCGGCGCCATCACCGTCACTTTCTGTGACTCCCTCGGTCAATTTATCTACAGCAATAAGCACAACGTCATTGCCGCAGAATATTTCTTTATCGGGTAGCTGTCTTACCAACAATATTACGGTAACACCGCCGTCAGGTTTCTTTGGAGTATGGAATGGCAGCTCCTATGTTACTTCCGGTTTTACCATTACAGCAAGTGGCAACTATGGGCCGGCTTCAATACCAGTGGTCTTTAACGCTCCGGGATCGGCCGGAACCACAGGGCCTCAGAATATATCATTTGCCAGTACCGGTGCGACTACTGTAAATACAGCAGCAACAGGTTACGCAACAAACCCCATTGCCGCCGGTACCTATACATACGGTACGGGGGGAACTTACCCTACATTGGCGGCTGCAATAACCGCATTGAACACAAATGGTATTTCAGGTGCGGTAAGTTTAAAATCTAATGTAAACGGCTGGACGGAAACTGCTCCTGCAGGTGGCTATAAATTGGGTAGTTCTATTCTCAACGGATATCTGGCTGGGGGGGCTCAGTTGGCAATTTTCGGCTATATCGGGGGTAGTAATACAACGATCACAGCTTTTACTCCCGGCACGGGAACGAGCGATTGTATTTTTAGTTTGAACGGATGTGATAATGTAACGATAAATGGAATCAACCTTCAGGAAAATGCTAGTAACGTCACTGCCACAACACAAATGGAGTATGGATATGGTCTGTTTAATCTGAATAGCTCCGTGCCATATGATGGTTGCCAGAACGATCTTATCAAGAACTGTACGATAACACTCAATAAAACGAATACAAATATAAGCGCGGGAATCGGGTCGGCTCATATTACAAATGCAGGTACGGCTGTTACTCCATCTGCAATAGGGGATCTCCATAGTAGCAATCAATTCTATGCTAATACTATTTCTAATTGTGGTATACCAATAAATTTAGTTGGTTATGCCGCATCATCGCCCTATACCTTGTATGATCAGAATAATGATGTTGGTGGCACATCTTTCTCTACAGGAAATACTTTCACAAATTGGGGGGCTACCGTTGCGGGATTTAATGGTTATGGTATAAATCTCCAAAATCAGAATAATGCCAACGCTTCATATAATTCAATGAACAATGCCAGTGGTGGCAGCAATAACATTAATTCGCTTTATGGCGTAAACTGCACCGGAACGAATTCAACGTTCACTGTTAACAATAACACGATCATCCTGAATGAAACCAGCAATGCCACCAGCAATACAATAATAGCTATCAATGCTCCGTCTTCCGGATGTGCACTGGTGGCCAGCAGTAACACAATCACAATAAACCAGACAGCCGGAACTGGGGCTCCGTTAACAGGTGTCAATTTTGTGGGCGCAGGTCTTACATCTCAGTATAATACTATGACAATAGTTCAGGCTGTGAGTGGAACACTTTCTAATGTGTATGGAGTATATAGTAATGGTACCGGGGTATCGCTGGTTTCAGGAAATGCGATCACATTGAGCAATAATGCATCCGCTACCACAGCCCAGAATTCCGGAATTTTTGTGGCCTCCGGAAGCAGTTGTGCCATAGAGAGTAATACAATTATAGCTACATTAGTAACAAGCGGGTTATCAACAGGTATTTACAACGCAGTAGCATCGCCAACCCTTAAAATGAACTCCAATATTGTTAATTTCTCAAATTCCTCGGCCGCCAGCACAGTATATGGTATCAGGAATGTTGCCACTAACAATATACAACAGATGAATGGTAATACTATTACAATTTCTTCGCCATCCGCTACTTCAGGAAACAACTATGGAATATCAAATGCAGGTGGCGCATCAGCTAGTCTCGATTGTAATAACAATAACATCACCGTTACAGATTATGCGTCTTATGGTATCTATAATGTTACAACAAACAATAGCCCGACAGGGAATTTTAATAATAATACAATAACCGTTGTGGGAACAACGGGTACAAACTATGGCATATATAATAACGGGCCATTCACAGCAGCAAACTTTGATTATAATACCATCAATGTGACTACTACAACTGGTCAGATATATGGAGTTTATGATAATCCGGTTTATGGTTTTGATGCGGTAAGTATCAGTAATAATGCTGTAAAGCTTACAGTAACTGCGGCAACTACCAATGGAGGGTTCTATATATATAACAGGCCTGCAGCAGCAGGAGGAACGGCTACTCAAAGTAATATTAACTACAACACCTTTACATCTGGTGGGTTTAATAATAGCACAGGTACTTATACTTATGGCACCTTCCCTACTACAGGCGTTTTAGGGTTTATTCTCAATGGTACAACTAATCCTACTAATAATATTATCGGAAATGTTACATCCGGCAATATTGTAAAAGGTGGTAATGGTGGTAGCTTCTTCGGTATAATGAATCTCAGTACAGGCGTTAGCAATTTAAGTACCAACATAACTAACAATAACCTCAGTAACATTAATGTTGGCTCTGGTAATGCCTGTCTATTCTATGGTATATATCATTTTGAGAGTAATGCAAGATTGGTCTATATAAACAACAATATACTCAATAACATAACGCTTGGTACGACCGCATCTGCCGGAATAAATGCAGATTACTTTGCGGCAGGTTCTCAGTTCAATAATAACACGATCAGTAATGTATCCAGCGCAGGTGATTTTTACGGTATTGCCCTAACTTCGTACACTTCATTAAGCACAGTAAGCGCGATTGCAGGTAATCCTGTGATCCAGAATAATACAATTACTACTCTTTCAACCTCTGGAGCTTCGTCAAATTTGTATGGCATAAATGTCTTTAATTCAGCATCAACAAACTATTATATTTCAGGTAACTCTATTTCCGGATTAAGTTTATCAGGTACCACTGCGCCATCAGCCTATGGGATTTGGTCAAATATAACCACTGCAAGTAGCACGGTCTCGGTATATGGTAATGCCATCAATAGTTTTTCAGCATCAGGTACAGGTAGCCCTTCATTGAATGGTATATATGTAAGTAATGCTGCTGCTACTACAGTTCATAATATTTATAAGAACAACGTTAATAGCCTGTCTGCCGGTACAGCATCAGGTACTTCAACTCAGGTATCCGGAATCAAGGTATTACCTGCTTTAGGAACTTATAATGTGTACAATAATTTTATTACAGGGTTTACTGCATCCTCCTCAACCAATCCTAACTCGATCGTTGGCCTTTATGCAACATCTAACGGGATAACTCTCAATGCATATTTCAATACCATAGCTATGGGAGTTGGCGGGGCTATATCCGGAGGTACAAATTTCGGTGCATCAGGTATCTTATTCCCCAATTTTACATCCTCTGTTTTTACACTAAATAATAATATTGTTTACATCAATGCCACTCCAAATGGTACCGGCATTGTTGCAGCATTACAGAGAAACTTCACAGGTACAGGTGGAACCCCTCCTTCCGCTTCATTTTTTAAGCCCAATAACAACATCTACTTTACTAATTCAGGTACTGCAAATTACATTTATGTGGATAAAGTAACAGGTGGCGCTGCCGGAACTCAGGTTAATGGTTATGCATTGAGTGGTGTTTCTATTGGAACTAATGACGCATCATTTAATGCTTGTGGAAGTTCATACAAAGCATTTATGGCCGGCGGTAGGGAAACTGGTAGTTATACAGAAAATAATTTGAGTGCCAGCGGATTGGCTACAGGTACATACTGGCCAATGGGAGCGTCATTTGCTTACGGAAGTGGCGTATCGATTGCCACTCCCGCTATTACAACAGATTGGAATGGTGCTACCATTATGTCGCCTCCAAGTATCGGTGCACTTAATTTTACTGGTACTGCTCCGTCATCAGGTGCTGCGCCAAGTATCACTTATTCAGCTATTCCGGCAACAAGTTATTGTATCGCATCTCCTCCTGTTCTCTCTGCAACAATTACCAGTGGTGCGGGTATTAATACCACTGTTGGTACAAAGCCTCGACTTTACTTCAAGAAATCTACAGAAACAGACGTATTTGGAGGAGGAAATACTAGCGCAACAAATGGTTGGAAATATGTGGAGGCGTCCAATTCATCCTCGCCGTTTACTTTTCAACCGAATTATAGTTTATTGACAGGCGGTTCTGCCGCTGTTGGCGACGTGATACAATACTTTGTAGTGGCACAGGATAACAGTGTATCTGCACTAGTTGGTAAAAACCAGGTAGGGTTTGCTGCCGGTTATTGTGCCGCAAGTGTGAATATCACTTCAGGAGGTGCGCCTACTACAGGCACACCTGCATTGAATACTTATACTATAACAGCGGTTCCTTCCTTTACAGCTTCTTCATTACCTACGTCTTTTTGTGGTATCGGCAACCCTGCTATTTTGTCTGTTAGTCCGTCACCAAGTGACCTTGCTATACAATGGCAACAAAATATAGGTGCCGGGTTCTCCTCAATAAGTGGTGCCACTTCAAACAACTATAGTGCAACACCGCCTGCGCCAATTACTGCGCCAGGAGCTGCGAACAATCTTACCTACAAGGCTTTGCTTATATGCAATGGATCTACCGTGGCTACATCTTCAACAGCTACGGCAAGTGAGTACTATCCTCAGGTACTGACTACTACGCCGGCAGCAAGGTGCGGTACCGGAACTGTGACTCTTGGTGCAACAGGCTCTGCAGGTAGTACTCTTAATTGGTATGCCGTACCTACCGGCGGAAGCCCTATAGGTACCGGGACATCTTTTGTTACGCCAACTATTTCTACAACAACAAACTATTATGTTGAAGATGTATTTGGTAATTATGGTAACCCACAGACAGTTGGTGCCGCCTATTCACCTGCTTTTGTTTCATCATCTGCAGGAGCATATAATAGTTTTGGAATAAATTTTACCGTAAATAACTACTCCACTATTCAGTCTGTCGATATTTATTGTAATACAGGCGGAATAGGAACAAGCTTCAGTATATGGGTGTACAATTCAACGGGAACTGCGGTTGTAGCGTCTTATTCCGGTACAACAACCGCTGCAGCGGGTAGTGTCAATACTGTACCAGTCAATTTCTCTCTTCCGCCGGGAAATTATCAGATGGTATTTGGTTCTGTTGCTTCAGGCTTCATTATTAATGGATCATCTTCATTCCCTTATACTACCAATTACAATACCATTACGCTTACCAGCAGTACATTTTATCCATATTATTGTTTCTTCTACAATTGGAAGGTAGTTGCAGGATGCGGATCATCAGCTATAACAGGTTCTCGTTCTGTAGTAACGGCTACTGTAAATCCATTACCAGGTGCAGGCTCGGTTGTAGCAACACCGGGTACTATTTGTGCAGGTAGTTCTACTGTTCTGTCTGCTACAGGAGTAACTCCTTCTCCTTCAGGTGCAGTACTGTCGTCTTATAAGTGGGATGGACCTAGTGGATACACTAGCGGAACAATAAGTTCAACTACGGTAAATACAGTATCCGTTACGCCGGCATCAAGCAATTACTACACCCTGACAGTAAATTATCCTGGTACCGGATGCTCCAATTCGGCTCAGGGGTATGTTACTGTTAACCCGGTTACCACTCCAACCATTACTACAAGCTCTTCATTTAGCGCTTGTGTGGGAGGTGTAACAACATTAAGCATGACTCCAACGTCCACAGGAGGAACATGGTCTGTAACATCCGGAACAGGTTCAGTAAGTACTGTTTCAGGATCCAGTTCTCTGGATGTTACCGGTGTTCATTCCGGTACCGTTTCAGTAACCTACACTAATTCCTGTGGTACGCCTTCTGCTCCGATAGTATTTACAGTTAGCCCAACCCCTACAGCAGTAACCGGACCATCTACTGTTTGTTATAGTTCTACCGCCACTATAACTTATACCGCCACTGTAGATGGGACAGGCTCGGGTAGTTGGAGTAGTAGCAATAGTGGGGTAGCTGGTATAGGTAGTTCTACCGGCGTTTTGGGCTCTTCGCTAAATCCCGGAACCACATTCATAAGGTACACGATAGGTACATGTCAGGCCAGCCAATTGTTGACTATTGGTACTACCGGACCTTCTGCAATTGTACCATCCTCACCTACAACTATATCACTTTGTGTTGGTGCTACACAATCTCTTTCAGATGCTACTGCCGGAGGAACATGGACTTCCAGTGACCCTACGGTAGCTACTGTTAGTGCGACTGGTCTTGTTACAGCATTGTCGGGTAGCGCTACTCCGGTTACAATCACTTACTCAACAGGTTGTTCTCCCGATGCTACGAAATCAATAATTGTCTCAGGTTCTTCCATCTCATTAACTACTAATGGTCCATTATGTACTGGTAATACTGCAACTTTAACCGCAACATTTCCTTCAGCTACAGGCACCTATACATGGAGCGGCCCTAATGGATTTTCTGTAGCAAGCACACCATTTACCGGTGTTAGCAGTATCAGTACAAATATATCAGGTGTTACATTAAATGCATCAGGTACATACTCGTTTGCTTCAACCGTTAGCGGATGTACTAGTTCTGCTACCGCATTTCTTTCTGTAGGACAAACACCTACTGTAACTACAGTATCTGCTTCTCCTTCAACTATTTGCTCAGGTGGTATCGCTGGTCTTTCTACATCCTCGCCAACTCCTACTGCTTACACCGTATATGCAATACCTTATGCTCCTATTTCTTTCACAACTTCAGGTACCATAAATAGTGCTTCATCATGGAATACAAGTAGTAACTATGATGATGGTTCTGTCAGTGTTTCATTACCATTCTCCTTTAATTTTTTTGGTACTAACTATACTACTGTAAATGTAAATGCTAATGGATATGTGAATTTCGGAACAATGATCACTTCCGCAAATAGCAGCCCGCTCAGCTTGCCTACAGCCAGTGCTCCGAGAGGATTAGTGTCTTTGTTCTGGCATGATATGAATGTAGGTACCGGTAACATTACTTATGGTACATCAGGTACTGCTCCTAACCGTAAGTTTGTTATTAGTTATAATGCTGTGCCTGATGCTATAGGTGCCAATACCGGCCAGATCGTATTTAGTGAGGGAACAAACAATATTGACCTCTATATTCTTAAAACGGGAACTACTTCAGCAAAAACTTGTGGCATACAGAATATTGCCGGCACCTCAGCGTTAACACCGCCGGGAAGGAATAATACTTCTTATTCTGTAGCTGCCTCGGGTGAAGGATGGAGATTTGCTACACCAAGTTATGTTTATGCATGGAGTCCTTCTGCTACATTGAACAGTAGTACTTCTTCTTCTCCGGTTTCAACCGGGCTTACCTCAAGTCAGGTATTCTCGGTAACTGTAGCGGATCAGTATAGTAGTTGTTCAGGAGTGGTCGGTACTACTACAGTAACGGTCATGCCAAATCCTACTGTAAGTTCTGTAACAGCATCTGCATCTGATCTTTGCTCAGGAGGTCCGCTTACGCTTACCGCAGGTTCTGTATCAGGTGGTTATGGCTCATTTGTGTCCTATGTATGGAGTGGCCCCGGCGGTTATTCTAACACAGTTACTTCTGTTGGAACAACTACAGTATCTGTTGCGCCTACCGTAACAGGTGCTTACAGTGTGGTTGTCAATTATTCTGGTAGTGGCTGCTCGGGAGTTGTTCCCGCAGTTTCTTCCGCTGTCAACGTATATGCTCAACCGGCTATCACTTCGATCACACCATCTTTATCAAGTCTGTGTTCAGGTGACGGATTTACAATTACATCCTCCTCAACAGGTGGCTTGGGTACTGCAACTTATACCTGGAGTGGAGCTGCTATCACTACTACTACGGGTGCTACTGGCATATCACCTCTATTTGCGCCAACACTAACAGGAGCCAATGTTTATTCTCTGGCATTACACTATGATGGAATTGGATGTAATGACGCTCATACTACAACTACAGTCACCACCAATGTGGTGCCTTCTGCTGCGGTAAGCGCTGCTATGCCAAATATTTGCCAGCCAACAACATCAGCATCCATAGGGTTGAGTAGTATTGTAGGTGCACCTACTTCTTATAGTGTTGTATGGAACTCTGTAGCTTTAAGTGACGGTGGTTTCAGTAACATTAGCGGTGCAACTTTGTCTGGTTCATCAGTTACCATCAATTACAATCCATCGGGTGGTGCCGGTTCTTTTGATGGTACACTTACTTTGTCGAACGGGTCATGTGTAAGTTCACCATATCCTGTTCATACCATTGTACATGCGCAGCCATTGGTTAATGTTACGGCTGTAAATACACCATGTGTGGGTTATGCGGGTAGTATTGATTTTACAGGCACTGATAGCGCAACTGTGGCTTATTCAGTAGATGGTGCTGCAACCAATTATTTCACTTTCTCAGGTACCACACGTAACCTCAGTACAGGTGCTATAACTGTGCCACATACTTATGTCATCATTGATGCGCATAATATAGTATGCACCACTTACTATAGTACACCTATTACCATAACACCAACACCAATGGCTTGGGTGGGTGGTACTTCCGGACATGAAACAGAATGGAACAAGACCACCAACTGGACTTGCGGTTTTGTACCAACAGTATCAGACGATGTACAAATTGGCGCATCATCATTCGATCCTGTTATCCCGTCATCATTCACCGCTTCAACTAAAAATCTCACAATTAGTACCGGTGGTGTTCTGAATATTGACGCCGGTGGAAAGGTCAATGTAAAGGGAGCGTTCAATAATAGTAATGACATTGTAGGCGATGGTAAAGTAGTACTGAATGGTACTGCTAATCAAAATGTTACAGGCGTAGGCACAACAAACAATCTTGAATTAGATAACAGTAATGGCGCTACTATCAATACAGGCTCACGCCTGATCATTGGAAATACCATTACCATAACTTCAGGTACATTGACCACTAACGATAGTCTGGAGTTAGCCTCTACCGATACATTCTCCACTGCCCGTATTGCCGCCTTGCCATCATCGGGTGCAGCTATATCGGGTAAAGTGAAAATGGACCAGTATGTAATGGGAGGCTATCGCAGGTACCGTTTTGTAGCACATCCGTTCAGTGATATCATATCATTAAGCCAGTTACAAAACTATATTGACATAACAGGTCCCGGTGGTTCAACCAATGGATTCAGATCTACGGGTTCCAATGCGCCTTCAGCTTTCAGGTTAGATCCATATACAAGTAATTCGTCGATAGGTTACGATCCGGGATGGAAGCCATTTACCAAGATCAACAACAGTGCTGCGGATTCTAATAAGGTACATCCCGGTCAGGGTATCCGTCTGTTCTTCAGAGGTGCTAAGGGCGAAGGCTTAGGTTATGGCGCACTGGGCGGTGGTTATACTCCTTCTTCAGTAGTCTTTAAGATGATGGGTAATGTCAATCAGGGTAATGTATCTGTTGCTCTTCAACAAGGTTCAGATACTGCACACCAAAGCTTTAACATGGTAGGTAATCCTTATCCTTCACCTGTGGATATGGGTAAGGTCATCTGGCGCGCACGTGAGGCGGGTCGAGTTACAGGTGCAGCCTTCTACATCTTTGACCCTGCTATAGGTGCCGGTGGTAACTTTGTTACTGTTGGTCTGGGTGCACCTGCTGCATCAGGCGGATCTGCTGTGTCTTATTATGTACAGGCCAATACCTGTATTCAGGTACGTGCAGCAAGCGATGGTGCATTGATAGACTTTACCGAGGCCGATAAGTCTGCCAATACATCCAACTACCTGTACAAGGCGCCTGTTGACTATACCACATTGGCAGTGTACGATGAAAAGTATCATGTGTGGGATAGGTTGCAATTCGATTTCAACGATAAGGCTACAGACAAAGAGGATAGGTTGCATGATGCGGCTAAGCCAATGGGCATAGCCGACTTCAACTTCTACAGTACCTCTGCCGATGACCGAAAACTGGCAATAGATAGTCGTCCGTTTGCCGCAGAAAAGGTGATACCATTGGGCGTATCAAGTGGTTATCAGCAAAACTTCATTATCCGTGCAGATAATATAGCTGTTCCGGCAGGAGGTAAGTTGGTATTGCATGATAAGTTACTCGGCAAGTATGTAGAATTGAACGCCGGCACTGAATATCCATTTACTATAGGTAAGGATAAAACTACACAGGGTGATCGTTTTGAACTGGCAATGAAGTCTTCTACACTTGCTGTAGTAAAGCCACTTGCGGTCAGCATGACACCAAACCCTGCCACCGATGATGTGAAGATCAGCTTTACATCGGGCAAGAAGGAGCAGGTGAGTGTGCGTGTCATAGATATCAGCGGAGTAAGCATCTACAATAAGGATCTGGGCGAGCATCAGAATGGTACTATCAGCGTGCCTCTGAGCACATTTGCAGCGAGTATCTACATGGTAGAGCTGACTCAGGGCGACCAAAAGGTTACTCAACGGTTGGTGAAAGAATAATTGGAGCAGCTTATATAGAACGGGTCAACTCTTAAAATGAGATGACCCGTTTTTTGTTTCATATCTCCTGCTTATAATGAGGGTATGTATGGTTTTCTCTCTTTATAACTTAACTTTGCCCGATAAATTATAAAAATAATAAATGACTGAAGTGCTTCATAAAGTTGTGGATGAAACGAGGCAGGGAGAGGCTTATGCTCCATTTGTAAATGACCCTAACTTGTTCAGTAAGAAATTTTACATTGAGAGTTATGGCTGTGCTATGAATTTCAGTGATAGTGAGGTTATCGCTTCTATTTTGAATGATGAGGGATATGGTTCTACACGTGACTACGAGGAAGCAGATCTGGTGCTGATCAACACTTGTTCTATTCGTGAAAAGGCAGAGCAGACCATTCGCACGCGTTTACAGGCATTTAAAAAGGTAAAAGAAAAAAGCCCCGGAATGTTGATCGCTGTGATGGGCTGTATGGCGGAACGTCTGAAGGCTAAATTGCTAGAAGAAGAACGATTGGTAGATATTGTTGTTGGTCCTGACGCGTACCGAACTTTGCCTGCTCTTATTGAAGAGACTACAGGTGGACAAAAGAGTGTGAATGTCTTATTGAGTAGGGAAGAGACCTATGCCGATATTGCGCCGGTTCGTTTGGATAGTAATGGTGTTACTTCATTTGTGAGTATTATGCGCGGCTGCAATAACATGTGTACATTTTGTGTCGTACCATTTACTCGCGGTCGTGAACGTAGTCGTGATGCGGCAAGCATTCTCAACGAGTGTCGTGTTCTGTTCGATCAGGGGTATAGAGAAATTACATTGTTGGGTCAGAATGTAGATAGCTACTATTATACAGGGGCCGATGGTATTGATGTCACTTTTGCCGCATTGTTAGAAAGTGTTGCATTGATCGATCCTAAGTTGCGGGTACGGTTCAGTACATCACACCCTAAAGACATTACCGATGATGTTTTGTACACAATGGCAAAGTATCACAACATCTGTAAGTATATACATTTGCCTGTGCAGAGCGGTAATACCCGCATATTGCAGCAGATGAATCGTACTTATACCCGCGAGTGGTATCTGCATAAAGTGGACAGGATCCGAACTATAATGCCTGATTGTGGCATCAGCACTGACGTTATCTCCGGTTTCTGCACAGAAACAGAGGAAGAACATCAGGATACCTTGTCATTGATGCAGGTATGCAATTTCGACATGGCTTACATGTATTCTTATAGCGAACGCCCCGGAACACTTGCTGCACGCAGGTTTACTGATGATGTGCCTGAAGTGGTAAAGAGCAGAAGGCTGGCAGAGATCATTAAGATCCAAAAAGATAATCAGGCGATCAGCTACAGAGCGGATATAGGTAAGACCTTTGAGGTGTTGATTGAGGGCAATAGTAAGAAGAGTGAAAATGATTGGAGCGGAAGAACTACTCAGAATAAGGTTGTTGTATTTCCTAAAGGTAATGCTGGTCTTAAGAAGGCCGATTATTGCCATGTAAAGATTACACACGCTACATCTGCTACCTTAATAGGTGAGTTGGTAGAGCTTTAGGCCAATAGAATTTTTTATAAATGCAGAAGCCTTCCATTATTGTGGAAGGCTTCTGCATTAAGTGCATATCATTTATGATCAATGGTTGATCACCACCTTTTTACATTCAATTATCTTTCCTGTTTGTATCACCAGGTTATATATTCCGGGTGCTACTGAGGTCGTATTGATCGTATAGCTACTATTTCCCGGTGTTATTGTAGTTGATGTTATCTGTTTGCCCGAAAGGTCATATAACGAAAGGCTTCCCTTATTATCATTGTTCGTTAATATTACATCAATCCGATCATTGGCAGGATTAGGGTGAATGTCTGCCTTCATTGTGTTGATATCATTAACGGCTGCATTATCACCCTTGTCCATTATGTAAAAATCATCTACACCGCCTACGGTGATGCTTTGTCCGTTATCGCTCCATGTAGATAAGATAGAGTCTGCGGCAACAAATCTGATCTGTATATGCGATGCACCGCTCACATATGCGCTCACAGGGAATATTCTGTGGCGCCATTGCACGTCGGGTTGATAGGTGCGTTCAACTGTTTGCCACGTTCCGCCCGTACTGTTCTTGATCTGTACTATCCATGGGTCGTTCTTGAAATTACTGCCGCCCTGTTCATTAGAATACCATCTGTAGTACTCAACAACAGGATTAGTGAAACCGCTGATGTCAAACGATGGACTCAATGCAGTAGTAGTCCCGTTAGCTATTGATGTGCCGAAAAATCCGCCTGCACCTGTGCCGGTGATAAGGCATTTGCCGGTTCCTGTTGTATGGTCTTTAAGGGGGAAGGCGGTCAGAAAGAAATTCGAAACGGGTATTCCCCATTGCCAAAGTCCTGCGGTAGCATCATCTCCGGGATTGCCACCCACACCCCATCCGGTAGGTGTCGTCTCAAAATTATTACTGATCTGTCTTACTACACCTACGCCAAATTGGTAAGGTATCGTTGTTTGTTCCGCAAGCATATTAGGGTTGCAGGTAGTAGGGAAATAGCCGTTTTGCATACCCAGTGAATCATGCATGGTAAGGTAATATTCTACCGTAGTTCCTTGCGGCTGTGCAGGAATAGTAGCACTATAGTTTGTTCCTGTTGCTGTCATGGTTACTGAGGTCCATGTTCCGGTGTTATTAAGTCTGTAATTCAACGTGAGATCGCGAAGATGACCCGATGTACTGACTGATAATGATGCGTTTACCGGTATCGGAGTGCCTGCTACCGTATTGAGTAGTTCTGAATGATTAAGAGTTGCGTCTCCCTCAAGGTAGATGCCATGTTTGGCAAATGCGGCAACTATCTGACTGTAATGGGGAGTGCCATTGCTCAGATTAGCGTCATTGTCGTCTGCCATCAATGCATCTATAAGTATGCTCTGATAGATGGCTCCCTCAGTGCCGTCAGGCCCGTCCGGAACATCATAATAAACATCTGTAAATAATTGCGTCATAGCTGGAACGCTGCCCATATTCACACCAACATCCCACCAGCAACCTGCTATGATCTGACCATTTTCATGTGGATCCGCGAATAGCCCAGTGGCAAGGTCAAGTGGGTAAACCTGAGGCGTATTGTCATAACGACGAATGAAGCCACCGAATCCTGTAAATGAATTAACGCCCAATACTGCACTTTGAGTTATACTCAATGCCCAGATGTCAGAATTGGCTTCATTAAGCGCGCCATTGGTCATAGTGCCGGTACTGTGCGTCATGTAGAAGTGGTCAGTTATGCCATGTCCGTATTCATGGTAGATGATGTCGCCTATCTCAGCGAATGAATTACATTGGGCGTCAGCAGCATAAAAGTTGATAGATACACCGTCGTAGAAGGCATTGCAGGTCCCGCTGTTCAGGTCCACATTGGTAGGCAACGAAAAATCCATATCCGTGAATGTAGGCAGATACCCTTTCATGAAATTGTGTATTCTGTTTACATGATAATACGCATTCACATGCCTGCTGCTTGATGGGGCATTGGTAGGATAAGTGAAGGTAGTTCCCGTAGCCAATACTGTATCATAAAATTCAGGTGTCAGCCCTGTAACCGAATCAATGACTGTTGACCACTTTCCAGCCAGAGGGATGCTCACTGTTGTAGGAAGTGTCCATGTTGAAGAACTCAGATAGCCTGCAGTATCGGTAGTATAAATACTTAGTCCGTTCGCTACTTTGATATCTGGCAGGGCTTCAAGCGTAGCAGGATGATTGGTGCCGTCTTTATATACTACCCCTTTTACGGTAACGTCAAAATTTGTTTCTTTTACCTCATTGGTCCTGTAGAGTACAGCTCCCGTTACAGCATCAACATAGCCGGTAAGTACAAGTGGAATATTGCCTTTTATACGGCCTTTTACCTTAAAGTGCCAGGCAGGATGCAAGGTATATCCTCCATCATGTGGTATAGGGAACCACTCCCACACATCATTAATGCTGGCTTCTGTTATGGCAAGACCATCAATATCTTGTACACTCAAGATTTTAGCAGACGCTGAAGATACAGAGGGTGCCACATTTTTAGGAGCGCCATAATTTTTCATTTGTATTCGTGTCAGTTCTCCGTCCTTACTGAAACGGAAACTAAGGGAAGAAAATGCTACAGGGTGGTTATTGATCACTTGCCTGTAATGTATATAATCAGCCTTTGGCGCAGTATAATCATTGGTCTTTTGCCACTCATTTAGCTTTATTTGCAAGCCACGCAGCTGTTGTTGCATAATAGAACTTGCTTTCTCCTGTAAATTATTGCCGCTAACATTTATAGGAGCTCCGTATAGGTCGGTAAAAGCACCGTTCAGTTTGTCGGTAGTTACCTTCCAACCGGGGAATACCTCTGCGATTATAGATCTTGTTCGTTCTCCGGCATTTACATTTGTAGGTAACGTCTGGTAGTTACTGAACGAAGTTCTGTTGTAGTTTTTCTTTTCTTTAGCACTGCCCGAAAAAGGGATAGCTAATGCTAACGCCAGTGCAGTTCTGGTAATGAGTTTATTACGCAACATAGAGTAGATAATTGATTATGAATACTGAAATTATGCTTTTTGTTCATATTATTCATATATAAGACGTATTTTTTATTATCCTGCTTGGGTTATTCGGGTAGTACGCTTTATTCAGTTATTTTTGAGCTCCAAGCAAAGTATATATGAAGCGTTACGTAGCATTTTTAAGAGGCATCAATGTCAGCGGTAAGAAGTTGATAAAAATGGATGTATTGAAGGGGATATTTGTGGATTATGATTATAGAAATGTAGTCACATACATACAGAGCGGAAATGTTGTTTTTGATGCCGATCCTGCAAGGGCAGCGGAACTTCGGTCAGATATAGAAAAAATGCTGGAGAAAGAACTGGGCTTTGATGTGGTTACTATTGTCAGGTCTATCGATGAGATCAAAAGAGCTATTGGCAATAATCCGTTCAAAGAAATTGATGGTGATAAGAAACTATACATTACCTACTTGTCCGATAATCCTAAAAAAGAAGACGTAGCAACTCTGGATAGCGTATTGGCTTTTGGGGAAGAATTACACGTCAGGGGCAAAGAATTGTTTTTTGTCACGCTCATGTATGGCAATACCAAACTGTCCAACAATTTCATTGAAAAGCAATTGAAATTGGACGCTACCACCCGCAATATGGCAACAACCAAAAAGGTCATAACGCTTTAATGCCGCTCTATCTTACTCTGATCAACTTTTTGTAGCAAATACTTCTGAATATCGGGGTGAGGTTGCTGAATACTTGAGATTTGTGTATTACTCATTCGTTTTTATAACTCATTCGCCGCTGTTGATATGCTGATCTTCGGCTCTCGGGTAGCATCTCTTTGAGATAGAGTGAGCAGAATGGACATGGAACTATATCCAAATAGTTGCCCGAATACCCCTCATGTGTTAAGGAATTATCAATGTTTTTATTTTTTTAAAATTTGAATTACCTTTGCGCATGGCAATAAAATCTAAGTTTTATGGCGAAGGACTTACGTTTGATGATGTACTCCTTATGCCTGCTTACTCCGAAGTTCTCCCGCGCGAAGTAAACATCTCCACCAATCTCACAAAAGACATACGGATCAACATCCCGATGATATCCGCAGCTATGGACACCGTAACGGAAGCTCCGTTAGCTATAGGGCTGGCTCGTGAGGGTGGTTTGGGTATTCTGCACAAGAATATGAGCATTGAGCGTCAGGCAGATCAGGTGCGCAAGGTAAAGCGTTCTGAGAATGGCCTGATCATCGACCCGATAACGCTTATGCCCGATGCTACCGTGGGAGACGCCATAAAGATCATGAAGGAGAACCGCATTGGTGGCATTCCTATCGTTGATAAAAATCACATTCTTGTCGGCATCCTTACCAACCGCGATCTGCGTTTTGAAAAAGACACCAAAAAGAAGGTAAGTGAGGTAATGACCAAAGACAGACTTGTTACCGCGCCATTGGGTACCAATATGCTGAAAGCAGAAGGCATACTGGAACAATACAAGATCGAAAAACTACCGATTGTAGATAAGAAAAATAAGCTCATAGGGCTCATCACTTTCCGCGATACATTGCAACTGAAGAGCCATCCTAATGCAGCCAAAGATACTATGGGACGCCTGCTGGCAGGTGCTGCTATCGGTATTACAGAAGATATACTGGATAGGGTGGAAGCATTGAAGAATGCAGGTGTGGATCTGATCACTCTTGATAGTGCGCACGGCCATTCAAAAGGTGTGATCGATGCGGTAAAGAAAGTAAAGAAGGCATTCAAGAATATTCCTATTATAGCAGGTAATGTAGCCACAGCGGCAGGTGCTAAGGCGCTCGCTGATGCAGGTGCCGATGGCGTAAAGGTTGGGGTAGGACCAGGATCTATATGTACCACTCGCGTGGTTACTGGAGCAGGCGCACCACAGCTTACAGCTATCATTGAAGCGGCTCAGGCGCTGAAGAAAACTGGCGTTCCGGTTATTGCAGATGGCGGTATCCGTTACACAGGAGATATGGTCAAGGCCATTGCCGCAGGAGCTTCTTGCATTATGGCAGGTTCTATCTTCGCCGGAACTGAAGAAAGTCCGGGAGAAACTATTATTTACGAAGGCCGTAAATTCAAGTCATACCGTGGTATGGGTTCTGTTGAGGCTATGCAGGAAGGATCTAAAGATCGTTACTTTCAGGATATGGAAGCTGATGTGAAAAAGTTAGTTCCCGAAGGCATTGTAGGCCGAGTGCCATACAAGGGCTACCTCAGCGAAGTAGTGCAGCAATTTGTTGGCGGACTGCGTGCAGGTATGGGCTATTGTGGTGCAAAAGATATTCCTACTTTACAGGCAGAATCTCAGTTCGTACGTATCACTGCGGCAAGTATGGCAGAAAGTCATCCGCATGATGTGGTCATTACTAAAGAGGCGCCAAACTACAGCCGTTAATAAACTATAGAATTACATTTCAAGAGCCTATCTATACCGGATAGGCTCTTGAAATGAAAGGACTTTACTGAGAATTATGGTCAGGGTGAGTTCACAAGCATGATCGAATGTCATGGAGAGGATCTCCAATCATGAGATTTGTACCGGGGTATTCGTTTTGTACACCCGATAACCCGCCACTGAAAAGGCACACAGAAATACCAACAATGGAATACAAACTTCAATTAGTAGAAGAAAAAGTAAAACAACAGCAGGTAACTGCATTGCATCTCATTACTTCCCTGGCTTTTCTTGGCGCAGGTGCTATTATTTTTATCTACAATTATGTGATCACCTATTGGGGGCTGGCATTGCTTATTGTTGCCCTTGTGCTGCTTACGCTCACCATAGCAAAAAATAAACAGGTCACTACTCCTGCTAATAATACCAAACTACGTATAGCAGAGCTCATCATTTCACTCGCCCTGCTCTCATATTCCATAATGCAGCAATGGCGTTTCCCAATGGGGATGTTTGGTGTATTGAGTGCGGTACTGGCATTCTCTATCTTTTGGGAAAGAAAAACGAATGCCGCTCAATTTGTAATTGTTAGTGAGGAAGGTATTGATATTCCGGCCGGGGTAAGAAAGAAGCTGTTGGAATGGACAGGGGTGGAAGAGGTTTTATGGCGATATGGTACCCTGTCTATTGATTGTACCGACAATCACCTTTACCAGTGGAATGTACAGCCTGCTTCATTTGATAAAGATACTTTTGAAGCTTTTTGCAAAAAGCAGGTAGCAGATAATTTGGAGAAACGCCCTAAAAATGATTGGTAGGCAGAGGCAATATTTTTTCTGCAAAAGGGTTATTATTACATCAATATTCAACATCAGTATAATCAGGGACTTTGAATAACATCATTCGTTTTGCAATAGTAGGTTTTGGAAATATTGGTCGTCGTCATGCCGAGCATATTCAGCATAATGCCGCTACCTCGCTTGTAGCGGTCTGTGACACCAATATAGCTGTTGCAGATCGGGTGCCGGAAGGTATCCCGTTTTATACAGCTCTCGAAACTATGTTGCAGCAGGGAGATATTGATGTATTGTGTGTTTGTACGCCCAATTTTCTGCACGAGCAGCATACCATTGCCGGATTACACGCAGGTATGCATACAGTAGTAGAAAAGCCAATGGCTTTGAGTGTTGCTGAGTGCGACAGAATGATCGCCGCTGCCGAAACTACAGGTAAGACCATCTTCGCTGTTAAGCAAAACAGATATAATCCGCCTGTTCAGGAAGTAAAGAAACTGATGGCCGACAATAAGCTGGGAAAAATATTTATGATGCAGGTCAATTGCTTCTGGAACCGTGGCGATGCCTATTATTCCGAAAGCGAATGGCGCGGCAAAAAAATGAAAGATGGTGGTTGTTTGTTCACGCAATTCAGCCACTTCGTTGATATCCTATATTACCTCAATGGCACCATTCAACAAGCTGAGGGGTTGATACATAATTACGCTCATCAGCATAATACTGAAGTAGAAGATGCCGGTAGCTTTGTAATGCGCGCTGCAAATGATGCAATAGTGAATTTCAACTTCACCACCTGTGCTTATCAGAAGAATATGGAGGGTTCTATTACCCTATTCGCAGAAAAAGGTACAGTGAAGATAGGAGGACAATACCTCAATACGATTGAATACCAGCAACTGGAAGGTGCTGCCCTTCCCGAGATCAACATCAGCGCAAAGAACAACGATTACGGATTGTACCAGGGTTCTATGAGCAATCATGATAAAATGATACAGAATGTTGTTGATGTGCTCAATAATAGACAGCCTATTATGACCACCGCCGAAGAAGGTCGCGAAGTGGTCCGCATCATTGAGCAGATGTATGCCGGTGCAGCGAATAAATAATATTCCGACAAGTAAAACACTTCCAAACGATACTCTGGTAGAGACGCATAATTGCGTCTCCACAGCGGAGGGAACAACACCCGCCGAATGTCAAGGGTAGCCTGCCTGACCACGACATTCACACGAGACACCTTCTTTTTAAAAAACGGAACAGTCCTACTCTCAACAAATACCCCAACACCGTATATTTACAACTAAACATCAATACCATGTTCAGTTACTGGGAGCAGGAAAGTTTTACACGTTACGATCATATTGTCATAGGCTCAGGAATAGTGGGTCTTAGTATGGCCATAGAACTGAAAGATAAATTCCCGCGAGCTCGAGTAATGGTATTGGAAAGAGGTTTATTGCCTACAGGCGCCAGCACCCGTAATGCAGGTTTTGCCTGCATGGGTAGTGCTACAGAACTGCTCGACGACCTGCAGCATACTACTGAGGCAGAAGCCGTTGAACTTTTTGAATGGCGCAAAAAAGGATTGGAATTATTAAGGAAAAGACTCGGTGATAACAACATCGGTTATATAGAGAATGGCAGCTATGAACTGATCAGCGACCATGAACAGGATGCGCTCGATAAACTCGACTACCTCAATCAACTCCTGCAACCCATAACTGGGAAGCCTGCCTTTGCATTGGCTAACGATAAGATAAGTGAATTCGGGTTTTCTAAAGATTACACAAAAGCCCTCATACAAAATACATGCGAAGGGGAACTACATAGTGGCATGATGATGCGTGCACTCACCGACATGGCCATCAGCAAAGGCATAGAGATCAAGACAGGAGCAGATGTTTTAAAATTCGATGACCTCCACAATAGGGTAGAACTATTGCTGCGTGACCCTTTCCGAAATGAGACTGCCATTCTGCAATGCGACAAACTATTCATCTGCACCAATGCTTTTACCAAACAGTTATTGCCCCATGTTGATGTGGTCCCCGGTCGTGGACAAGTTCTTATAACACATCCTGTACCCGGACTCAAATTCAAAGGTATCTATCACTTCGATAAAGGCTATTATTACTTCCGCGAGATCGATGGCCGAGTGCTGCTTGGTGGTGGTCGCAACCTCGATTTTGAAACAGAGAACACCACCGACTTTGCTCTTAACGAAATGATACAAGCCGACCTGGTGCAAAAGCTCAATGATATCATCCTCCCCACATCTCCTTTCACCATAGATCGTCGCTGGACAGGTATCATGGCCTTCGGAGCTAACAAATTTCCCATAGTCAAAGCCTTCTCACCACGCGTCTTCGGTGCCTTCCGTATGGGCGGCATGGGTGTGGCATTGGGCAGCGAAGCTGCACGGAGGTTGGTGGAGATGGTGGTTGAAGTAGAATAGGATTTGCTGATTTTACATGACTTGCCAGTCAAATGAGCAGCTCTGAAAGGGCAACATAATAGCAAGTGGTTTCAACCCCTCGAACCTTTACAACAAAACGAGCAGCCCTGTAGGGGCGACATAATTTGTCAAAGAAGTTTACCTAAACTCCCTTTCCAGAACCTCCAGCACACTGCCTATCGGTAACCCCATTACATTGTAATAGTCGCCGTTTATCTTCTTTATACCCGTTACACCTATCCATTCCTGTATAGCATAGGCGCCCGCTTTATCAAAGGGTTTATAGTTAGCTACATAATGTTCTATTTGCGCTGTGCTCAGCGTTCTGAAATGTACTTCTGTAGTTATAGAAAAGCTTTGTTCTTTATCATCTTTTCTGATACACACACCTGTCACCACGGTATGCATTCGCCCCGATAATCTGGAAAGCATATCAACAGCATTGGCTGCATCAGTTGGTTTGTTCAATATGTCATTGTCCAGTAGCACTACTGTATCTGCGGCTATCACAATCGCGCCAACGGCTTTATGTGCTATAGCATCAGCTTTCTTCTTGGCCAGATACACAGGCAATTCCTTGCCCGGCATACCTACAGGTGGCGTTTCATCCACATCGGCTATGATCACTTCAAACTGAAGCTCGGCCATTTCCATGAGCTGCTTCCTGCGGGGCGACTGTGACGCCAATATTATTTTATTCACTGTATCTGCTGAATTGAAAAATGATAAACAATAAGTGAGGCAATTCCCGAAAGCATAATGAACTTCAGCCACTTGCTGGCACTGCCATAATGTTCAATAGTGTTCTTTTGGGTAATATACTTACACCACCAGATGAGCGGCAGGACGATCAATGCTATTGTATAGATACCTAATACTAAATACTTGTTGGTAATGAAGAAGTAAGAAATGACTGACAATGTAATGATAGTTATAGCACCCAAAGTCTGTGCAAAACGCGCAGAAAATTGCAGGCCTTTTTTTATAGGCATGGTCATACATCCTTCCGACGCATCACCCTTATAATCCTCCATATCCTTCACTATTTCCCGCATCCAGGTAAGTGTAAATGCAAAGAAGGTAAAAGCACCAAACATCCATTTTGGATCAATTCCGTATCTTATTACTTCCTGATAATTAGGAAATTTATATATGCCGTAGTGCATGCGCAGTGCTGGCTCATAAACTACCAACACAAGAATGGTCAGTGCAGTAAGCAATGCAATGATAACATTGCCAACTATAAACTTCCGTTTAAAGTGTGTAGAATAAAACCAAAGTAGCACTATGCACAACATTTGAACCAGCAGCCATTCCAGATGTCTCGCATGATAGGCAATAGGTATTACCAGCACCATTGCAATTACATTCAAAATAACGTGCGCTATAATTGCGGCGCGTAGAGGTATTCTTTTCTCAAGTATTATTTTGTCAGGTCGGTTGATCAGGTCTATCTTTATGTCGAAGTAGTCATTGATAATATAACCTGCTGCAGCAATAAGTAATGTCGAAAGCGCGATCGGGAAGAAATCCCAGAAACGCCACAGACCAAGTAAGTTTCGGCTGTCATAAATAAGGCAATACCATACCAGCAACTGTGTCAGAAACACAATCAGCAGGTTCTTGTAGCGTATCAACCTCAGCCAGTTCCGCAATAGTCTTAAGTCTTAATTCGTAAGTAGAAAGTCCTTATCTTAGCCAGATTCCATCACATTCTCCCACATTGTCGCATTCCATCACATAGCCACATTCCATCACATTTATCACATTGCCGCATTAATTATTTATTCCAGTTCCCCGGATCCACTCTCCACTGCTCCAATGTCGCCTTTTCCTCAGGTTTAAATAAACCCTTTTCTTCCGCTACCTCCATCAATGCCTGATAATTACTTATTGTAAACAACGGAACATTAGCTTTCGTAAATGCTTCATCAGCCACAGGAAAACCATAGGTGAATAAAGCGCACATACCTATTACATCAGCACCTTCAGCTCGCAGCACATCTACTACCTGCAGACTGCTCTTGCCTGTAGAAACAAGATCTTCAATGATCACCACTTTCTGTCCCGGAGTGAGTACGCCCTCTATCTGGTTACCCATGCCATGCTCTTTAGGTTTCGCACGTACATATATAAATGGTAATTTCAACAGGTCGGCGGCCATTACTCCATGCGGAATACCCGCTGTGGCTACTCCGGCTATCACCTCTGCATCTGGGAAATGCTCCAATACCATATTCGCCAGTTCACTCTTCACAAAGTCACGTACATACGGAAAAGATAATGTTTTACGGTTGTCGCAATATACCGGCGAGTGCCAGCCCGATGCCCATGTATAAGGTTTTTGCAGGTTCATTTGCAATGCCTTAATTTGCATCAGTTTCTCGGCAAAGTGTTTCGATGTGCTCATAGCTGTCAAACCTACGCCAAAACCGCAAACCTGCAAAAATACTACCATGAATTTTACACAAAAACTCTACTACGCCGATAAGCCCATAGTACTTACAAATGATCTGCAGGCATGTATGGCGGATAATCCTGAAATGAGCGGGTTTAAAGTGTTACATGGTCTCAGTAACCTGCATTTCTCCGAAGCGCTGGACTATCTGCATCAGAAGAACAACTTGGGGGTTATTATCGAAGAGCAGTCTTCAGGAGCGCTGATGGAGCATATTGGTAATTTCTTTAAGGTGATAAAAGCAGGTGGAGGATTGGTCTATAATACAGAAGGAAAGATCTTGATGATATTCAGGAGAGGAAAGTGGGACCTGCCTAAGGGTAAACTGGATAAAGGAGAAACTATAGAAGAGTGCGCATTGAGGGAGGTAATAGAGGAAACGGGGATAAAGCAATTGGCTATGGGTAGTTTTCTTACCGAAACATGGCATTTGTATAACGATCGTGGCCGCAATCTTATTAAACACAGTGTCTGGTACACTATGAATTCTTCCGATACAGGGTCATTGAAACCCCAGACTGAAGAAGACATTATGGAAGCCCGTTGGACAGATACTAATGAGTTGGGTCCTATGATGGACAATTCTTACAGGGCCATAAAAGATGTTCTGCACGCTGCAAACATTAAATGGTAGCAGGTAAATTCATAATGGATAATACTAAAATTCGGTGTAGTACATGTTGCAACCGAATGGACAACTTTACATAACAAGAGCCGCAATTTGCGGCTCTTGTTATGTTGGGTATTATCAATAATATTTTTCATTTTGCTGTGCCGAATCAGCAGGCAACTATCTCCATCTTCTGCCACCGGCGCGTCCGCCACCTTCACCTCTGCCATCACGCATCTCCTCTTTCAACTTTTTCAGTAATATCTGCTTGAACTCTCTTTCAGCCATGTTCAGGTCCGAAAGCTGCTGTTGAGTTATGATCTTCAGAAATCTGTCCTGATATTTCTTTTTGATGATCAGTATCTGCTGCTGACAGTCAAGGTCGTCAGCTACATATTGGGCTATCACAAAATCTTTAGCATCAGGATGTTCTTTGGCATATTTTTCTTTGTAAGGCTTGCGGGTCGCACGTGCTTCAGCCTCATATTCATTGAATAAGGGTATAAAATCTCCCGACTGCGCTGCGGTAAGATGTATCCTGTCGGTTATGTAGGCCATTTTAGCAGCGTGGATACGTGCTTTTCCTGCTTCATCTCGTTGTGCATGTACTGTGTTGACGCTCAATAAAAGCGCGAGTATTACTATAATGTGCTTCATATACTTGTTTTTTTTGCGGGTTATAATTGTTTATTAAAAGTCATTGTTGATTCCCGCTTTTATTCCCAACCTGTTTCATTAAGGTAGGCAATAATGTCTTTATTTTCAATGTTGAGGTTGGATATGCTGATTTCCTTTATTGGGGTGTTCACGTCCATACCATATCTCGATTGTACATAATTATTGAGCTCAACTTTCGGTACTGACGATAGCATTTGTTCAGGTACCGTTGTGTGCTCAGAGAACATAATGTATCCGCCAAAGCTAATGATGCACGCCAACATAGCTGCGGCCAACCATTGTGCCCGAGGTATGGTCCTGCGTTGGCTTGTCTTCTCTTTGGCAACCGCCAGCATTGTCTCTGGTAACTGGTCAAAATAGCCCTTCGGTAGGCTATATGGTGCATCATGTTTCAATGTCAGCACATTGTCTCCTGCGGTCACTGTTGCTGTAGCATGTTCAGGCAACTGACTAAAATAACCTTGCGGAACTGCATAGGGCATTTTACGTGGCATATCTGCCAGCATACTCTGCATTTCTTTTAGCTCGTCCTGTATGTTATTATGGTCATTCATCTCATTAATAAGACATTATTTATACTAAGAAGTTTAATTGGTTTGTAGAATTATTACCCTTCTAGTAACATTGTTTCTACTTTTTTTACTGCATGGTGATACGAGGCTTTCAGTGCTCCTGCAGATGTCCCCAATAATTCAGACATCTGTTCATAAGGCATTTCGTCGTAATATCTCAAATTAAAGACTAATCGCTGTTTATCCGGTAAAGATAAAATGGCTTGCTGCAATTTCCATTCTATCTTATGGGGTGAATAGTCTTTTTGCGAAGCCAGTTGCTCAGTAAGGATATTTTCATCGCCCGACAAAGATACTGAAGTATGCTTTTTTTGTTGCTCTATCCAGGTCAGGGTCTCATTGGTGGCTATTCTGTATAACCACGTATATAGCAATGCTTCCTCCCTGAATTCTCCCAGATTTTTCCACACCTTTATAAAAACATTCTGCAATATATCATTGGCATCTTCATGCACTACTACCATTCTGCGGATATGCCAATACAATCGCTCCTGATACTTACGCACCAGTTGTGTGAACGCTGTTTCTTTAAGTTGTTCATTCTTAAAAGAAACAACCAGCATATGATCGTTCAACCGATCGTTTTCATCCGGCATTATAGTTTCGCTATTTACTAATAGACTATCGGAAGGTAAGAAAGTTTAAAATGAAGTATTTAATGTAGATCATAAAGTTCGCACTCATCGAATCCTGAGTCCGATTATTTCTGGGTGCTGCTGGTAGGAATTCTCCCTATTCCCGTAAACGAACAAGATGAATAACACCCCTGCATATACTCACCCACCTGTCAAAAGATATCCACAATTTGTTAATGTGCTTTTCTGCACCATAGGCAGGTAGTAATTTGCATTCCAATGCCAACAAATGTCACAACTCTGGTAAATACGCATAATTGCGTCTCCAATGCCACCGAGCATGCCCCGAAATCTGAGTATCATAGTCTGTCATTTGATCAGCATGATCAAAGTTCAGACAAAAAAATCGGGCATCATCGGGCATTGTCATTCTACATAAACAACTAACTATGAACAACTTACCCAAATTCAATGCCCGATTATTTTTTCACAACCATCGGGCATACCAACAAAACACGATCCTTGAAATCAATCAAATCCTATATGATCTTGTCATCCTGATGCTCTCGAAGGACTGATACGATCATATTTTCCGATACAATACACAATCGGGCATCATCGGGCATGGCCATTTTACATAAACAATTAACTATGAACAACTTACGACTTTTCAATGCCCGATTATTTTTACACAACCATCGGGCACACCAACAAAACACGATCCTTGAAATCAATGAGATCATCATGATCTTGTCATCGTGAGGCAATCGAAGCACTGATACGATCATATTTTTCCGATACAATACACAATCGGGCATCATCGGGCATGGTCATTTTACATAAACAATTAACTATGAACAACTTACGACTTTTCAATGCCCGATTATTTTTACACAACCATCGGGCACGCCAACAAAACACGATCCTTGAAATCAATGAGATCCATATGATCTTGTCATCCTGAGGCACTCGAAGCACTGATACGATCATATTTTCCGATAGAATACACAACCGGGCATGATCGGGCATGACCATTTTACATAAACAATTAACTATGAACGATTTATCATTTTCTATGCCCGATTACTTTTCTGATCGGTATCGGGCATTCCCCCGATCATTGTGGTTGCAATCAGGAAAGACAATTTTTATCTGCATAATATTATTCGAATAAAATCTACACATTACTATTTTTTATTCTTCTATTTTTATAGCAAACAAACGTTTTAAATTATATCAACGTCTTAGTTAGGTAGTCTCTGATCAAGACAGATCGGTTAAAAAGTAAATACAACATGCGCACCCTCAAATGCATACTTATTGTTCTCATTTCTTTTTTGGCCTCAGACAGTGCTTCAGCACAAAATCTGTTGCAAAATGGCACTTTTAGCGCTTCAGGTGCTAACTGGATAACTTCATGCACGAGCATTGAGGCTACTTATTTTGAAACCACTTATGGAGGTTCTGTTGGAACTAACAGGGTTGCGGAGGTCGATGACGAGTCTTGTTTTCATCAGGATATATGTGTGCTCCCCGGTGCCAGCTACACATTTGCTATGCAGGCCTCAAGGCGCACATCAGGTGGTCCCAATCCTACTACCAGTCATATCAACATCATCGGGCTCGATGCGCTTGGTGCCACAGTAGCCACTTATGTCAATATGGATTTCACCAGGACCAATACCACATTCAGCCTTACCGCTGTAACGGGGATACCTACTATTGTTGTGCCCGCAGGGTCGGGTGTGGTGCGGTTAAGGGTCACACTGACCGATAATACATCCGGCTATTCTACTTTGGGTATGATCGTAGATAATCTTAGTCTCACATTTGCCACACCTCCGGCTGTTGTAGCGGCAGCTACTGCATGTCAGAATCTCGCTGCTTCTTTCAGTGTGTCTGGTGTTTCCTCCGGGTCAGATATTTTTTATAATTGGACTTTTGGTGGCAGTGCATCACCTGCTACTTCAACCGCAGCTACGCCCTCAGTTACCTGGAGCTCAGCAGGGGCAACAGCAGCAACCGTTGGACTAGGTAATGGCACTTGCTGGGTAGATACCATTAGTTATGCGGTTACCGTAAATCCTACCGTTACAACTACGCTGTATGATACTATTTGTTTTAATAGCCCCATTACTTTTAATGGTTCAGTAATAAATACCAGTGGTACTTATCTCGATACATTGTCCACCATTCTCGGTTGCGACTCAATGATCACGCTTCATTTGTTTGTTAAGCCTCAGCCGGCCGCACCGGTTATCACTGGCGATACCTTCTACTGTCAGGGTGAAGCATTTGTTCCGTTCACAGTTACTGGTGCAGGCATATTGTGGTACACAACACCCACAGGTGGCGTAGGCACTCCTGCCGCTCCGGTAGTACCTACGAGTACTCCGGGTGTGTATATCTATTATGCATCACAGGTAGTCAATGGCTGCGAAAGTGCAAGAGATTCCATCAAGGTTACGGTTAACCTCACTCCGGCAGCACCCACTGCACCGGCAGTTACCTATTGCCAATATACCGCTACAGTTCCGCTTACCGCTACAGGCACCAATATTCTCTGGTACACTTCTGCAACAGGTGGCACTGGTTCCGCTACCGCTCCTACACCATCAAGTGCGGTAGCTGGGGTGTTTACTTGGTATGTCAGCCAAACAAATAATACCTGCGAAGGCCCGAGAACACCTGTAACTGTTACCATTTTTGCCAAACCACCGGCACCGGTCATTACTAACGATCCGGGTACTTATTGTCCGGGCCAGCCGTTCAATAACTGGACCATTGTGCTGGGATCTAACATTCTCTGGTACACTGCTGCTACTGGCGGTGTCGGTTCAACAACTGCTCCTGTGGTCAATACATCTGTACCGGGTACATACACTTATTGGGCTAGTCAGACTGTCAACGGATGTGAGGGCGACAGATCTTCTGTTACAGTAGTTGTGAACGGCATTGTTACAGCAGATTTTAGTTATACGATCAGGCGCGGATGTCATGGCGATACGGTTTCTTTCACTAACCTATCTACAGGTGGGGTCAATTATTCATGGAACTTCGGTGATGGTACATCATCTACAGTATTCAGCCCTACGCATATCTATCCGGTGCAGAATACTTATACTGTAAAATTATTTACACATAGCTATACCTGCGTAGATAGCAGCGTACAGACAATTGATCTCAATCATAAGGATAGCTCAGGTTTTACCATTGTTTCGCCTCTTCTATGTGAAGGGTCTTCTACTTCTTTCACCAATCAGTCTATTGCTACCGGGCCTTCATATACTTGGATATTTGGCGATGGAGGTACAAGCACCGCCGCAAACCCTAGCCATACTTATACTGCCAGTGGCATATATACGGTCGCACTTGTAGTTACAGACTTTGTACCATGTAAAGACACCTCTTATCAGGTGGTCACCGTCGATTCATCTGGTGGCATTGGTTTGCGGGTAACAGATACATTATTGTGTAGGGGTACTTATGTAACTATGACCACCGATTTTCTGGATATAGGCACTGATGCCATCGTCTGGAATTTCGGCAACGGAGATAGTGCCAAGGATGTAAACCCTGTGGTTTACGCCTACCAGGAGCCGGGAGTATATACGCTTACCACTACTACCAGATTCAGGGCCTGTCCTACGCTCAGCACTTCTCGTATCATTACGGTATTGCCGCAACCGGTTATAAGTCTGGGGCCCGATACTACGATCTGCGCGGGAAGTGAATCGGTCATACTTAAAGACTGGCTGAACGATGGGGTAGCAGGTATGTCCTGGTTATGGAACACCGGGGCTACTACTTCGTCTGTAATTGTGGGTACAGACGGTTTATTCTCTGCTACTGTAAGATTTGGCAACTGCTCTGCTACAGACTCAGTAACGGTTACTAATGATTGTTATGCGCATATCCCCAATGTATTCTCTCCTAATAATGATGGACTCAACGATTACTTCAATCCGAGAGATTACTTTGGTAAGCAGCTTACAAGTTTTAAAATGGACATCTATAACCGTTGGGGGCAGATCATTTTCTCTACAGATAAGCTGACTGGCAAGGGTTGGGATGGTAATTTCAATGGCGAACCTCAAATGCAAGGTGTCTATGTTTACGCCATCAAAGCCACTTTCGGTGATGGCCAGAAGATAGATCAGCATGGTAATCTTACCCTGATAAGGTAGGTAAAGAAACTTGATTCTCAGGTGGTAAAGTCTTTTTGATCAGTTTATAATACTGCGTGGTAACGGGATAATTCCCATACATAATGTATGCTCTGCGCAGGATGATTGATACACATTTTTACGATGCCCGTACTGTCACTTACAAAGAACCTGTCGTTGGTGCCTGTGCTGTCATGTGCTATTTCGGTCACATTATTATATAGGTTACCATTAACGGAATAAGACGCATAGCTTCTGACCACCGAATTTGTCTCTGAGGAATCTGAGGATGGGAAAGAAGAACTGGTAGGATACATGAAGAAAGGGGTGTAAACTGTCATGTTACCGTTTATAAGGTAGTTCAATGTGCTGTAATTGTTCATCAGGCTCATAGATAGGGTAGAGGATGCAGCAAGTTGCGGGCTATCAATATTACGACTGGAGATGTTGATAGTATAGACTATCAAGTACATGAAATGAGCATTGCCCGGACCTGTAGAATTAAGGCTTTGCCATGCTTGCGTGGTATTGTCACTTACATAAAAACTATCCATTCGTCCTGATACAGAATCTCTATAGATCCAATAAGTGCCCGGTTTGAAGTTGAAATTAGCTACCAATCCCTTGTCGGGAAATGTAGTATCTGAATTATTGTTATTATTAGGGGCAATATATGGATCTGACTTTTTACAACGGGTGAACAGCAACAATAAAAGTGCCGGTGCGATCAACAGATATTTTATAGATGGGGTCATAGCGTTAATTTGCTAAACGTAAATTTACATTAAATAGTATATATCGGGTAATTCCATTTTAACTATTACCGACAGGTGCCATCATACAAGATAATGTAGGGTGATATTAAATTCTTACTTTTAGCCTCATGGACAACTCGACGGTCGATATGCCGGTAATAGAATCATCTAAGTCTGTGCAAAGAGCATGGGCTATGTATGACTGGGCCAATTCTGCCTACAATCTGGTCATTACCTCTACTATCTTTCCCATTTATTATGAGGCGGTAACGTCTGTAAAGTCGGCTAAAGGTGAGGTGCTTAACGATACGGTCTCTTTCTTTGGCATCCATGTAAAGAATAGCTCCCTGTTCGATTATTCGATCTCAGCAGCTTATCTGATCATAGCGCTGTTATCTCCTATCTTATCTTCTGTAGCCGATTATAAGGGCAATAAGAAGCGGTTCATGCAGCTATTTTGTTATCTGGGTGCTGCAGCTTGTTGCGGCTTATATTTCTTTAGAAGAGATACTGTTGAGTTGGGTATAATCTGTTCATCTATAGCAGCTTTGGGGTATTGCGGAAGTCTGGTGTTCTATAACGCTTACCTGCCGGAAATAGCTCCTGAAGAAGATCGGGACAGGTTGAGTGCTCAAGGCTTTTCATATGGTTATATTGGTAGTGTTCTGTTGCAGATCATCTGTTTCGTTTTTGTATTGAAACCCGATTGGTTTGGTATCAAGGACGATTCATTTGCACCTCGCCTCTCGTTCTTGTTGGTAGGGTTGTGGTGGTTTGGTTTTGCGCAGATCACATTCTTCAAATTACCCAAAGGAGTGGCTTTACCCACTCAGCCCCGGCACGGTGTCTTGGTCAATGGTTTCATTGAACTAAAGAAAGTATTGGGCCAGCTAAAGCAAATGCCTGTCTTAAAGACCTATCTGGGTGCATTCTTTTTCTATAGTATGGGCGTACAGACAGTGATGCTGGCCGCAGCGCTGTTTGGTAGTAAGGAACTGAAATTGGAGCAAGGGCAGTTGATCACTACCATTCTTATTATACAGTTAGTTGCCATTGCCGGCGCCTATCTTATGGCAAAACTAGCAGCTATATTCGGTAATCTGAAAGTGTTGCTGTTTGTGTTATTTATATGGGTAGGTATATGTGTGGGTGCTTATTTTGTGCAAACAGCCATGGAGTTTTATGTATTGGCTACCATAGTAGGAATAGTAATGGGGGGCATACAATCACTCAGCCGTTCCACCTATTCCAAACTTATGCCTGTAACACATGATACAGCCTCATTCTTCAGTTTTTATGATGTTACGGAAAAGTTGGCCATTGTAATAGGTATGATGTCATTCGGGTTCATTGACAGCCTTATGAATATGAGGAGCGCTATAGTAGCTCTGATCACATTTTTTGTGGCGGGGGCATTGATTTTGTACCTTGCGATTAGGAAAGAGGCAGCTCATAAAGCCGGCACTTCACTTTAAATCAGCATTTGATCATTCAGAATATTAATTGTTATGAAACTATATACAATAAACGCAGGATACTTTAAGTTAGACGGTGGTGCCATGCATGGTGTAGTGCCCAAGGTAATGTGGAGCAAAGCGAACCCATCGGACGATAATAACATGTGTACCTGGGCTATGCGTTGCTTGCTGATAGAGCATGGCAACAACCGCATACTTATAGATAATGGTATGGGATATAAGCAGGATGAGAAGTTCTTCAGTCACTTTCATCCGCATGGTGATGACAGCATTGAGAAGAATCTTGCCAAACATGGCTTTACAACCGATGACATTACCGATGTATTTCTGACTCACCTGCATTTTGATCATTGTGGTGGTTCGATCACCAGAGATGCAGATGGCAAGTTAGTGCCGACATTTAAAAAAGCGGTCTATTGGTCTAATCACAAGCATTGGAAAGAAGCCATTAACCCCAATGAAAGAGAAAAGGCTTCTTTCCTGAAAGAGAACATATTGCCAATAGAAGAGAGTGGTCAGTTGAAATTTGTTGATGTGGCTGATGGTGGTGAATGGATAGAGGACATACGGATCAGATTCTGCCAGGGGCATACTGAATCTATGATGTTACCACAGATCAAGTTCAATGATACTACTATTCTCTTCTGTGCCGATCTGTTGCCTAGTGTGGCACATATTTCTCTGCCATGGGTAATGGCATACGATATGCGCCCGTTAGATACACTCAATGAAAAGGCGCGCATACTTCAGGAAGCTGTGGCTAATGACTGGGTGTTGTTTCTGGAGCATGATCCTAAGAATGAATGCTGTATGTTGCAACAGACAGATAAGGGTATTAGACTAAAGAAAACGTTTGCTCTTGCAGACCTTGAGACAGAAGTAAAGAAGTAATTAGCTTACCTGATGTGGTACGCTTCACAGGTGTGCCACATCTATATTCTTAAAGCGGCATCTATTCTATCTCCAGCATAAACGCTTTTTCAGTTTTATTCTTATATACCAGCGATACAAAATACACACCCTTCGAAAGCTTGTGTATATCAATACTTTCTTCGGGTAATATGCGGGATTGCTTGATCAGATCTCCTTTTTCATCTGTGATTATTGCCCAAGGTGCTTTGGTCAATTCTGGCAGATTACTGAAGGAAATGCTACCGTTGCCGCGCGCCATTTCCGTTCCTTCAAATATGTTATCGTGCTTCATCGTAGGTTTTGCTTTTGGGCTTTTAATGCGTGCAGTGCTAGCGTAAGATCTGTCTGATGTTTGGGCGTGTGCAGCGCTGAAACCTGCTACTAATGTGCAGATAATGATAATGCGTTTCATTTTCTTTTGTTTTAAAGGTGAGTGTTTGTTGTCTGTATATGACGCTGTAAAAGTAGAAGAGGTTACAAGGGCAGGCTTACCGCTAATCGGGTGATTTGCAATTCTGTAACAGGTGAAATAAAGGGGGATAAATAACTAAAAATTGAAAAGCAAAAACTAAAAGTGGTCTGCGCCATTATATGATCAATAAACTAAAATGCAAATTCACAATTGGAATGAATACCAATACTCACTATTCACGCACAATGGGGGAGGTGATCAAAGTCTGATATTCGATAGGTCTTTATTGTCGCATTCCATCCCATTTTACCACATTGCCGCATTACCCACGCCATTCCTTAAAATATTATCTTTGCTGCCATGGAACTCAATGCACTCACCGCCATCAGCCCAATAGACGGTCGTTACCGCTCTCAGTTGGCTTCTTTAGCACAGTATTTTTCAGAATTCGGACTGATCCGCTACCGGGTAAGGGTAGAGGTCGAGTATTTTTTGTTTTTAGCAGAGCAGAAGATAATAACCCTTCCTGCTAAAGTAAAGCCGGCAAAGCTCAGGGCCATCTATCAGGACTTCACAGAAGCTGATGCTATGCAGATAAAGGGAATTGAGCGCACTACGAATCATGATGTAAAGGCGGTAGAATACTTCCTTAAGGAGAAACTCACCGCTATGGGCGCAGGTGAAAGTGTAGAATGGATCCATTTCGGATTAACATCTCAGGATATTAATAATACGGCTACGCCATTGTTGTGGAAAGAAGCATTGGAGGATACCTATCTGCCAATGCTATACAATATAGTATTGCAGCTGAGAGGTATGGCTAAAGAATGGAGTGCCATTCCGCTTTTAGCCCGCACTCACGGACAGCCTGCCTCGCCTACTATGCTGGGAAAGGAAATAATGGTATTTGTAGAGCGTTTGGAAGGACAGATCAGATTACTGAGCCATATACCGTTTGCAGCTAAATTTGGTGGTGCTACAGGCAATTTCAATGCTCATTATGTAGCATTCAGCAAACATGACTGGGAGAAGTTCGGTAATGACTTTGTGAATAATAAGCTGGGGTTGGAGCGTATGCAATACACTACCCAGATAGAGCATTATGATAATCTGGCAGCTCAGTTCGACTCGCTTAAAAGGATCAACACTATTATGATTGACCTGTGCCGCGATATGTGGCAGTATATCAGTATGGAGTATTTTAAGCAGAAAGTAAAGGAAGGAGAAGTGGGTAGCAGTGCTATGCCGCACAAGGTGAACCCCATTGATTTTGAAAATGCAGAAGGGAATCTGGGTATTGCCAATGCAATTTATGAGCATCTGAGTGCCAAATTACCTATCAGCCGTCTGCAGCGCGACCTTACAGATAGTACAGTATTGCGTAATGTGGGTATGCCGCTCAGTCATAGCTTTCTTGCATTGCGTTCTTTAGAAAAGGGGCTTGGTAAGCTATTACTGAATGCCAAGAAGATGGAAGACGATCTGGAAAATAACTGGGCGGTAGTAGCAGAGGCAATACAGACCATATTGCGCCGCGAAAACTACCCGCAGCCATATGAGGCGCTAAAGGCATTGACCAGAGGAAAGACCAATATTGGCAAGAAAGATATACATGATTTTGTGGATGGACTGAATGTAAGTGCTAAAGTGAAAAAAGAGCTGAAAGCCATTACTCCACATAACTATACAGGGGTCAATTTCAGTTATTGATATAAAAATATCTGTGTTGTATGCAGCTAGCTATACATTGTTAGCACATATTGTCACAGCTATTTCATTTTCTGTGCCGATTTTGGTAAATTTGCACAAATTCTACGCATTAAATTTTTACTTCATGGCATTTGATATTGATCTGATCAAGAAAGTTTACGAACAATTACCTGGCAAAGTAGAAGCAGCGCGCAAGCTTTTGGGCCGTCCGCTGACACTTGCAGAAAAGAC
>CANFKE010000008.1 GCA_947447465.1 Chitinophagaceae bacterium
AAAGCTTTGTACCTACGGATCTTGCCAGTACCGGTAACTCTGAATGTCTTTTTCGCACGTGAGTGCGTTTTCATCTTAGGCATGGAAATCAAATTTGGGACTGCAAAGGTAAGTAATTTTTGTTTTCAATATTTATTTTTTTGAACACATTTCATATATTTATTTTAGTAAATCAAATCAAGCCCTTTGCGTACCTGATTCTTCACTTGTTATGTGTTCAAAAATTTCTGCAATATTAATCTACTATCGGGACTAATCATTTATTATTTTTACATCGTAAATACAAACAATGGCCATACTTCGATTCAGAATATATTGGGAAGACGACGACCTTACCTATCGCGACATAGAAATACAGGGTACACAGACCTTTTTAGATTTCCATAAAGGCATAGTTCAGGCATATGAGTTTGATGGCAAGCATCCGGCTTCATTTTTTGAGAGTAATGACAAGTGGGCATACGGAAGGGAATTCAGTTCGGAGATTCTGGTCAATAAAAAAGACGCTCCGGTTCTGTCTATGACCAGAACTCCGGTTGCAGCTCTTGTGGCCACTCCGTCTCAGAAGTTTGTTTATGTATATGACCCTGCTGGTAAGAAATGGACGTTTCTTGTAGAGTTGCTGAATGTGAGCAAGGACGAGACGTACAGAAGAGTATATCCATTTGTATTGCGTAAAGAAGGTGTAGCCCCTGCTCAATATGGCATCAAGGGTGTAAATCCAAGTAAGTTGATGGAGATAGAAGAAAAGTATGATCTTGGTGCAGACGACATGGCAGAGGGTTATGGTAATGAAGGCGAGGGTGGAAGTGATGAAGGAGGAGCAGATGAAGGGCATGCAGAAGATAATAGTCAGGATTTTTAATAAGAGGATATAGAAATGTTATAGAAAGGCGGTCATTGGTCGCCTTTTTGTTTTAGTTCATTCTGTATAACCGGATATAGATACTTTGAAGCAACTAATAGTGATACAAGGGCCCACCGCAGTGGGCAAAACTGCAATAGCTGTGGAGGTCGCTTCGCGGTTAGGTACGTCAGTAGTATCGGCCGATAGCCGGCAGTGCTATATCGAGATGAGTATCGGTACGGCTAAACCTACTGTAGAGGAGCAACGAGGTGTACAACATTATTTTATTGACGAATTTCCGATATCTACAGCATTGACTGCCGCCGATTATGAGCGACTTGCCTTGCAATATCTGGCGGAAATATTCTCAACACATGATACTGCTGTGGTATGCGGAGGTACAGGGTTGTATGTGAAAGCCCTCTGTGAAGGCATTGACCCTATGCCTCCTGTTGATGAGACCATCAATAAAGAGATCAACGACCGATATGAAGCGGAAGGGATAGGCTGGCTGCAGGATATGCTCAGCAAGGAAGATCCCGTCTATTATAAAGAGATGGAGTCTGCCAATCCTGCGAGGCTAATAAGAGCGTTGGTGTTTATCAGATCTACGGGTAAAAGCATTGCTGCATTCAGAACAAATACGAAAAAGGAACGCCCGTTCCGGATCATAAAGGTAGGATTAGAGTTGCCCCGGCAGCAATTGTATGACCGCATCAACCAACGTGTAGCTATCATGATGGCTAATGGATTGGAGCAGGAAGCCAGGAGCTTATATCCTCATCGCCATTTGAAGAATCTACAGACAGTTGGTTATGCCGAACTGTTCGAATATTTTGATGGTAAATGCAGTCTTTCCTATGCTGTTGATAAGATAAAGCAAAATTCCAGAAACTACGCCAAGCGGCAACTTACCTGGTTTAAAAGAGATGAGGCAACCATCTGGTTGGCCGCAGATGGTAAGGATGTGGTCTTGGATATCATTCAATTGTTGAATAACGATATTACAAGCTGAGCATATGGACGATAAAGAAGTATTACGCCCGGGAGAGATATTGGTGTATGAATTGGATGCCAGAGCTGAGGACCCTACAGCTTTTGCTATAAAGATAGGGATGTTCCCCAGCGATCTTATAGATCTGCTTAATGGGAAATTGCCTGTTTCAGAGCGCATTGCTCAGAGTCTTGAAAGAGAATTGAATATGCCTGCTGCTTTTTGGCTGGAACTACAGGCAGAATACGATAATAGGCTAAACAATAAGTAAGCTCCGTCAGGAATATTATTATATGCCTTATTCGCTTCAATTAGTATAAATTTGCTATGCGAATTAAATTTCATCTATGACTTTACGATCACTCTATACTTCTGTTCTCATTTTACTATCCTTCAGCACTTTGCATGCAGGAGCGGGTTATAATGCACCGGGCAGAAATAAGCATGCTGCTAAAACAACTATTGCCAGCCCTGCCGAAGATCATTACGACATCAAACATCTTAAATTCAATATTAATCTTACGGATACCTCTGTCTATGTGAGCGGAAATGTCATTACTAATGCGGTAGTAACTGCACCTTCGATGTCGGTTTACACATTCGAGCTGGATTCATCATTTACTATAGATTCTGCATTTGTAAACGGAGTATTGTTGCCTGTGTCCTCAACTAGTTGGGTCCGTACTATGACCCTGCCTGCAGGGCTCTCTGCGGGAACTGCATTCAGCGCACAGGTGTATTATCATGGGTTACCTCCGGGAGGTACGGGTGGATTTTTTAATGGTATCACTCATTCTGTAAGTTCAGCCGGAACACATATGGTATTTACGGTCAGCGACCCTTATGTTGCAAAGAACTGGTGGCCTTGCAAACAATCCATTCAGGATAAAATTGATTCTGTAGATATGTTCGTTACTGTGCCTGCACATGTTATGGATGGCAGTAATGGTCTGCTATTGTCTGTTGATTCTACAAGTAATCCCGGATCATGGACATTTCATTGGCAAACTCATTATCCTATAGACTATTATCTGATCTCAGTTGCTGTAGCCAAATACAAAGAATACCGCTCCTATTGGCATTTTAGTTCTTCGACAGATTCAGTATTGGTGCAAAACTTTTTTATCGATACGCCTACATTCAATCCGACATACAAGGCGAATTTTGACAGTATCGGCAGATTCCTGGATTATTTTTCAACGTTATACGGACGTTATCCGTTCTGGAAGGAGAAGTACGGTGTTTGCTATACCACCTTACCGGGAGGTATGGAGCATCAGACAATGACTACCATAGGAGTGCCTAATACTTACATCATTGCGCATGAATTATGTCATCAGTGGTTTGGAGATAATGTTACCTATCAGGATTGGCGGGATGTTTGGTTGAGCGAGGGCTTTGCTACTTTTTCTGAAGGTGTGTTCTTAGAGCACTTTTGGTCGCCTGCTGCAGCAAAGGCGCACAGACAGGGGCTTTTGTATTCCGCACTTGGCGATCTTTGTGGCAGGGTAGCGGTAACAGATACAAGCAATAGTGACAGTTTGTTCAATCAGCAAACAGTTTATAACAAGGCTCAGGCAGTAGTACGAATGCTGCAATACCTTGCTCCCAATGATAGTGTGTTTTTTAGTGTCTTGAAAACATTTCAGCAGAACTATGGATTAGGTCATGCTACAACAGCAAATCTTAAATCAATAGCAGAGGTTGCTTACGGAGTGCCGCTGGATACTTTCTTTAATCAGTGGATATACGGACGTGGTTACCCCATTTATAAAGTGTCATGGAATCAATCGGGATCTACGGTATTTGTAAAACTGATACAGACACGTTCATGCCCATCTTACACTAATCACTTCAGTACTCCGGTGGAGATTCAATTGCATGGTCTTACAGCAGATACATTTATCAAGGTATATAATACGCTCGATACACAGATATATACATTTGACTGGGCGCCCGCAATGACCAATTTATATGTTAATCCGAACGTATGGACCATACTCAAAGTGAACGGAGCGATACTACATGATACTCATTTGAGTGTAGGAATGATTGAACCCCAAAATTTCAAAGTATATCCTAATCCGACCCGAAATTTTTGGCAGTTGCAGGATGTCAATGAGGGATTATCATTATCATTGACCGATGTGGCTGGCCGTGTATTGTGGGAGAGTGTGAGTGTGAAGGGAGATAACATTATTCCCGGTAACAAATTACCTGCCGGTAATTATGTGCTCAGAATTTCGGGCGTATCTGTGGATGGAAGTGTTAAGCTGGTTCATTGGTAATAATAAACTGTTGGGTTTTTGATAGTCTTACAGACAATCAATCTGTAACATCTGGTGGAATAATAACTAGCAATTAATTTTTTATATTTTTACAGCATACTAAAATAAATAAAAATGAAGAGAATATTTCTACTCGCATCAATGTGCGCTATTGGTTGTGCGGCCAATGCGCAGTTTGTGTCGCGCCACTCAGCCAGTCCTGTTTTACCGATCACCAAAAAGACAGTTGACGTTTCCGGTCCGGTAGCAGCAGGTCATGTAAAACATGCGGCAGCTAAGACCACAGCAACTGCATTCTACACTCAGGATTTTAACGGAGGTTTACCTTCAGGTTGGACAACAGGTGTTATTACAGGTCCAGGTACATGGCATCACACCACAGTAGCATCAACTTCTTCATATCATTTGGCAGCGTTGGCTTCTACTACTGCAGCTAATGGTTGGATGATCTTTGACTCTGACTCATTGGGAGCAGCTTGTGGTACTTGTGCACCTGCAGGATGGATGCAGACAGATGCAATTAATTGCGCATCTCATACAACTGTGCGTCTTAATTTTGAAGAATACTACAGAAAGTATAATGACTCTTGTATCATTTGGGTGAGCAATTCTCCAACATTTGCAACATATACAAGGTTCCCGGTTAGTTTCAATAACAATTTGGCTACCAACGTAACTACTGTCAATCCAAAGACGATCCATATCAACATCTCATCTGCTGCCGCAGGTGTATCTACTGTTTACATTCGCTTCATACATTATGGCTACCCTGCAGGTTCTTATTCATGGTCTGTAGATGATATGACACTGTCAGAAGTTGATCCTCATGATGTTGACGCACATGGCTCATTCCTGTACAATCCACAGGCTACAGCTTACAATTCGTCAATGTTCACAACTCCATTGCAGTTCGTAGATTCTATCTACCCTGTTATTTTGTTATCTAATCAGGGTGCCAACATAGAAAACCCAATGGTCGGCGCACAGATCTACAATGGTACAACAGCGGTATATACACAGACCTTGCCTTACACAGGTCTTGTTGTCGGTGCTGAAGATTCTATCGTTCAGTTCCCTGGTTTCAAGCCTACAGTTATGGGTAACTATTCTGTACCAATGGGTGCAAATATTACAGGCGATGCTGATCCTTCAAACAATGTGGATAGCTCATTCTTTACCGTTTCTGATACTACATGGATGGTGAATTCAGGTAAGATAAGCGGTAGCTACTACCTGCACAGGGTAAGTCCTGCTGTTTCTTATTTGCAAGGTGCTCGTTTTGATGTGCCAACTACAGCTGCCGGAGATACTGTTTCCGGTTTTGGTGTAGCGTTTTCATCTACAAGTGTGCCAACTACAGGTTCTGCATCTGTATCAGTACAATTATATTCTGTGCAGCAGGGTGGTGCTAACTGGAACTTCGTAGCTACATCTGTAAGCAAGCCGATCGTTGCATCTGATATCTCTACATCTACTTCAACCGTATGGGCTTACTTTGCAATCGATCCGGTAGCGTCAGGAGGTATCGGTCAATTCGTGCTTCAGCCAGGTACTACATATGCTGCAGTTGCTCAGATCAATGGAGTTACTACTGATCTGGCAGTATTGTCCAGCGTATCACCAAATGCAACTGGTTTTGCAGGCTACTTTGGTCAGTCAGACTCATCACTAAATGATGGTGGTAATGCTTCTTTCGGAGCTACTAACGTTGCAACCGGTCTTACAAGTGTTCCATTGGTACGTATGTATTTTGGAAATATAGGCACTGTAGGTATCAATGATATCAACAAAGTAGCTATTGTTACTAAGGCTACACCAAATCCTGCTACATCAGATTTCACTGTAACCTTTACTCAGGCAGTACCTGCGGCTGCAGTAGTAAACATAACTAACACTGTAGGTCAGGTGGTTGCAACACAGAATGTTGCGGCTACTGCAAGCGGTTCAGCTACATTCAGTACTGCAAACCTGCCTTCAGGTGTTTATTTCTATAGCGTTCATTCAAACGGTGGCCGTTCTACAGGTCGTATAGTGGTTGCTCAATAATCGTTTAATTTCATTAGATACAGAAAGGATGCCCCGTCGGGCATCCTTTCTTCATTTGCAGCAGATATCTTGGTCAGTTGCTTTTCAAATTGTGCACAGATCGCTCATCCACCGGATATTTTTGGAGATCATAGTTAAGTACACCAGTGATAAGTACTTATTTGTTCATGATTTTTTAATGATTTCTTGATAATGGAAATGCACTTTTTTTGATTTTACACCACAAATGACAGAAACTAAATTTGTTTTTGTGAAAAACTCCTTATCTTTACATCCTTACATTAAGTACGTTTATTATCTCCTTTTTAAAAAAAAGAAACAAATGAAAAAAGTATTTTTACTCTTAACCATTGGCTCTATCGGCCTTACTGCTACTGCGCAGGAAAGCAGGAAAAGTGTAGTTTTCTCAACTAACAGAGTTGAAGAATCAGGTGCTACAGTGAAAATTTCTGAAGCTCGTAAAAATGATCTGTTGAATCATTCAGCAGCAAAATCAAGAGCGGCTAACAAAACAACTGCAGGTACAACTTCACGTTGGTACACCTACGGAGATTATTTCGATCAGACTATCGTAGATGGTGGTAACACTACAGGTCTTGACGGAGTTATCATCTGGAATGATACATTGGGAGAGATCAACTATACTTCAGGTTTGGCTAATGGTAACATGGTTTCTGTAGGTTCAGTTTTGCACCCACAGATCGCAGGTTTCAACGATCCTACTTATTACAATGGTAGCATGTTGTTGGATAACACTAAGGCGTTCACTTGCGATTCAGTTCGTTTGTTCTTCTTGCACAACATCAATCCAGCTAAAACTTCTGTAGTAGATACTATCATTCTTACTACTGTTCATGGTACTCCTGACGTTATGGCTTCTGGCTATATCGGTATGTTGGCTAACTACGGTATGGATACACTTCGTTGCGCTACATTGGGCCACGATAGCGTAACTAATACTGCTACAGGTACTACAGCATCTACTATCAAGGTTCCGATCCGCTCTTCAATGTGGGGTGATACTACAGCTAATGGTATCTTCGTATTGAACGTTCCGGTTTCTATCAGCGCTGCTGCTGGTGACAAGCTTGCTTGCTCTATTACTTTCAAGAGCGGTGATGCTTCTTTCCCTACAACTTTGCCTGGTGGTGTTATCGAAATGTTCGATGGTACTTACACATACAACAGCATGTATCCATTGTCTGCTTACAAATTGGTAGGTACTACAACTGCATTTGCTCCATATGTAACTACTCCACAGATCGATTACAACGAAGGTCTTTACAAGACTTTGCCTAGCTATTTGAATGGCTACAGCGGTGAGTACGTACCAATGTGGGCTTGGAGCTCAGCTGGTGGCGCATCTTACCTTCAGCACATCTACATGTCTTGGAAGTTGAATTGCCCTACTTGCAGCACAGTTGGTTTCAACGAAGTTGTTAAGAATGTAACTCACACTCAGGCTTTCCCTAACCCAGCTTCAGCTCAGGTTACTGTTTCTTTCGACATGACTACTCCTGCTGATGCAACTGTAACTTTGACTAACACTGTTGGTCAGGTTGTTGCTACTCAGGTTGCTAACAATAACAAGGCTACTTTCAATACTGCTGCTTTACCAGCTGGTATCTACATGTACACTATTACAGCTAATGGCGAGCAGACTACAGGTCGCGTTGCTATCGCTCACTAATATTTACATTATCTTTTTAAAAGGGCGTTCCGATATTCGGAACGCCCTTTTTGTTTCAATAAAATAATTTAGAGTGCGGATACTTTAACAAAAATGATATTGCTTTTTATGGTAAAATATGTAACTTTATTTCATTAGTTTATTTTTTACCCTTAATCAATGTATATGAAAAAGCTATTACTTCTTTTGTCTATCGGCTCTATCAGCCTAGCAACTACCGCTCAGGAAAGTACCAAGAGCGTAGTATTTACAACAAATCAGGTCGATGAAGCTATGCAGAAACTTACCTACGATCAGTCGCGGGTAAAGCAGCTATTATCCTACACTCGAGGAGTAAATGCTCCGGATAAAAATGTAGCGCATAAAACAACCAGTGTACAAACTCAGCGTTGGTACAATTATGGAGATTATTTCGACACTACACTTATAGATGGCGGAAATTCAGCTTCGATCAGTGGAGTGATCATTTGGAATGATACTTTGGGTGAAGCATTATATACATCGGGTCTTGCGCATAACAGGCAGGTTTCTGTAGGCTCTGTTTTTCAACCTCAGGCTGCTGGATTCAATGATATTAATTACTATGCCGGTAAGATGCATCTGGACAGTACCAATTCATATTCTGTTGACTCTATAAGAATATATGGTAATCACAATATTAATCCTGCAAAAACGAGTGTGGTAGATACACTTATTATCACTACACTAAAAGGAGCTAATATTTTTGGCATTCGCTATACAGGTATGATGGCGAGATATGGTGTAGATACCTTGACCTGTTCTAACATCAGATATGATAGTATAGCTAATACTGGGTCTTTGGGTCTGGGCTCACCGGTAACAACTACAAAATTCCCTATTACAGCTGCTATGTGGGGAGACACATTGGCTGATGGAACATTTGTATTGAAATTGCCTGTATCCATCACTGCAGCAGCAGGTGAAATGTCTGCTATGTCATTGACGTTCAAATCGGGAGATCCAACTTTCCCTACATCAGTACCGGGTGATACAATTGATGCCTTCACCAATGTTTACAAATACAATAGTTTTTATCCCCTGTCAATTTTTAAATTGGTAGGTACCTCACCTGCATTCGCACCTTACAGTGCTGCTGATCGCAATGAAGGGCTTTATAAAACATTGCCTAGTTATTTAAACGGATATGCGACACAGTATGTGCCAATGTGGGCATGGAGTACATCTGGTGGAACGGCTGCATCTTATTTACAGCACATTTATATGGATTGGCATGTTAACTGCACTAATTGTACAACAATTGGTGTCAATGAGATAGTGAAGAATATCACTAACGACAGAGCATATCCTAATCCTGCAGCTAATCAGGTCAATGTTGTTTTCAATATGGCCAATGCTACAACTGCTAACGTTTCAATGATCAATACACTTGGTCAGGTAGTAGCTACTCAGCAGGTAACTAATGGAAAGGCTTCATTTAATACTACATCAGTGCCTTCAGGTATTTATATATATACCATCAGTGCTAACGGCGAGCAAACTACCGGACGCATTGCTATTGCGCACTAATATTAAATAACTTTTTTATTGAAAAGGGTGACGAATTTCGTTGCCCTTTTTTCTTTTTGGAAACAATATTCTATTATTGCAAAAGCATGCCCCTGCTTAGGGGCCGCAAAATGATATATTAATAATGGCAAAAAACCTGTTGATAGTTGAGTCTCCTGCTAAGGCAAAGACGATAGAGAAGATTTTGGGTAGCGACTTCGAGGTGAAGTCTTGCTATGGGCATATCCGTGATCTGGGTAAGGATAATATGGGTATCGATATCAAGAATGGGTATAAACCTACTTATATTGTTTCCGAAGATAAAGAGAAGGTTGTAAAAGAACTTAGGTCACTGGCAAAGAAATCCGGAGAGGTTTGGTTGGCAACGGATGAGGACCGTGAGGGTGAAGCCATATCCTGGCATTTGTGCGAAGTATTGAATCTTGATCCTGCTACAACAAAGCGAATTGTATTTCATGAAATTACCAAGCCGGCCATTCTTAAAGCAGTAGGTAATCCGCGTACTGTCAATATGGATCTGGTGAATGCACAGCAGGCTCGTCGTATTCTTGATCGCATCGTTGGTTTCGAATTGTCGCCTGTTCTTTGGCGTAAAATGAGCATGCGCAATAACTTGTCTGCAGGTAGAGTTCAGTCTGTTGCTGTTCGTATCATTGTAGAGCGCGAAAGAGAGATCACAAAATTCCAGTCGCAGAGCAGTTTCAAAGTCGAAGCTATTTTCAGTGCGCCGGATATCAATAAAAAGAAGGTCAACTTTAAAGCAGATGGCCCTGACAAACTAAAGGTGGCGAGTGATGCAAGAGCATATCTTGAAAAATGTAAGGGCGCGACCTACACAGTAAAAGATGTACAGGTAAAGCCCGGTAAAAAATCTCCGTCAGCGCCATTTACAACATCAACATTGCAACAGGAGGCCAGTCGTAAGCTTGGGTATTCAGTATCTAAGACTATGTTACTCGCTCAGAAGTTGTATGAAAATGGACATATCACCTATATGCGTACGGACTCAGTGAACTTATCTGAGACTGCAATAGATGCGGCACGTCTTGCCATCAATGCACAGTATGGTGAAAAATATTTCCAGCAGCGTGTATTTAAAAATAAAAATGAATCTGCTCAGGAAGCACACGAAGCCATCCGTCCTACTGACATGATGGTAACGACTGTTGGTGATGCAGATACACATAGGTTGTATGAGTTGATATGGAAGCGCACAATGGCAAGCCAGATGGCAGATGCTGTGTTGGAGCGTACGATAGCTAAGATCGCTATCTCTACTCATGCTGACCCGCTTACTGCTACAGGTGAAGTAATTCGCTTTGACGGATTCCTTAAGGTATATACAGAGAGTAAAGATGAAGAAGATGGCGAGGAAGAAACAGAAGGACTGTTACCTCCTTTGCAATCCGGTCAGGTATTGGACATGCAACGTCTGGTAGCTACTGAGCGTTTCACTCGTCCGCTGCCAAGATATACAGAAGCTTCTTTAGTAAAAAAGCTGGAAGAGTTGGGAATTGGTCGTCCATCCACTTATGCGCCTACTATCAGTACTATTCTTACGCGAGGTTATACCGAGAAAAGAGATAAAGAAGGCACCAGACGTAATTTCCAGATACTTACACTTCAGTCAGATACGATCACAGAAAAGTCTGATAGTGAGAATGTGGGAGCTGAAAAAAGTAAGCTATTCCCTACCGACCTCGGTATGGTGGTGAGTGACTTCCTTAAAGAGCACTTTGAGCGGGTAATGGACTATGATTTTACCGCTAAGATCGAAGCTGAATTTGATGGTATAGCCCAGGGCAAGCAGAAGTGGAATATCATGTTAGATGAGTTCTATCATCCGTTCCACGAAAATGTAGAACATACTATAGAAACTGCCGGAAGAGCAAAAGGAGAAAGGGAGTTGGGTATGGATCCGCAAAGCGGGAAACCGGTATTCGCGAGGTTAGGTCGTTTCGGCCCTATGGTGCAGATCGGAGTGTCGGCTCCGGCAGGTGCTCCCGAAACAGAAGAAAAGCCAAGGTTTGCCAAATTAAGGACCAATCAGAGCATTGAGACCATAACCCTGGAGGAGGCTATGGAGCTGTTCAGGCTACCCCGTAATCTTGGTCAGTTCGAAAACGATGATATTACGATCAATATAGGTCGTTTCGGACCATATGCACAGCATGCCGGCCAATTCTATTCGCTTAAAAAAGAAATGGACCCTTATACTGTTGATTCCAGAGAAGTGGTGCCATTGATAGAAGAGAAGCGTAAGGCGAAGGCAGAAAGTGAGATAAAGGTGTTTGAAAAAGAAAAGATCCGAATTCTCAAAGGCCCTTATGGCCCTTATATCAAACAGGGATTGCGCAATTTTAAAATTCCTAAAGAAAGAGCTGAGGATGCTGCTAATTTTACAATAGAAGAGGTAAAGGCAATTATAGAAGATGTAAAAGCTAACCCTCCTAAGAAAGTAGCTGCACGTAAAAAAGCTAAATAACATCAGGTAGGTATTCGCATCTATGTCATAAAATCCCTTTTGCACATCATGTGCAAAAGGGATTTTTCGTAAACCGCAATGTTTTTGTAACATTGACGAAACGTTGTTGATGAGGGATATATAATCAATCGACAATAGCGCATGGAAACTTCTGTTTCCGCCATACAAATAAAACACAGCGAAGAGATCACGTGGCTATACAAGTAAATAAAGAAGTAAAGGCGCTGCTGGCGCTTATAGATGACCCGGACGATGAGGTCTATACTACTGTGGTCTCTAAGTTGATGAACTATGGCACAGAGATCATACCTTCTTTAGAGCAATTATGGGAAGTTACCGTTGATGAAACGATTCAGCAGCGTATTGAAGATCTGATACATGAGGTACAGTTTCAGGATCTGCAGCAGGATTTTTCTGAGTGGAGCAGGGCAGAGCAACCCGAATTGATGAAGGGTGCTATTCTGATCGCACGTTATCAATATCCCCAACTAAATGCATCAGCCATTCTTGCACAGTTCGATAAGATCAGAAAGAATGTATGGCTGGAGTTGAATAATTATCTGGCACCATTAGAACAGGTCAATGTATTCAATAGTATCCTTTATAGTTTCTATAAGCTGCAAGGGCATGAGTTATCTGAGAGAGACCCCAATCACTTTTTTATAAATAAAGTAATGGAGAGCAGGCAAGGGAATAGCTACTCAATAGGTATTCTATATCTTGCTTTGTGCGAATTGTTAGATATACCCGTTTTTGCGGTTGATATTCCCCGTCAATTCATCTTCGCATATATATACATGCACCCCGATCTGTTTGCGGCAGATGAAGATGATGTTTTTCCTCATCAGAAGGTACAATTCTTCGTTGATCCTATAGGAGGGGCCATCTATTCTCAGGGAGATGTAGATACCTATCTCCGCAAGATAAATGCAACAGACAGGGAGTTGTATATGAATCCTATAATGAACAAAAGGATCATTTGGAAAATGCTCGAAGAGTTATGCCTCTGCTATCGTTATCGCAAAGAAGATGATAAGGCTCGTGATATACAACAACTGATGCAGTTGCTCAATGATGACTTGTTCGATGATAAGCCTAAGGAGCCATGATCAGATCAGGACTCGTTATTTATCCTCTTCATTTGATTTTTCTTCCGCCTGCATTTTTAATTTCACTTTCTTTTTAGGACGTTGCACGCCTTCATCAACACCTATCAAGATAGCCCATGCCTCCATACCTTCTACTCGTTCGCATATAAGTTTTATTATGCCTACTATGGGAATGAATAAGAACATACCTGAAATTCCCCAAACATACTCTCCTACTATAACAGCCAATATGGTTACGAAAGGGTTCATTTTAACTCGCGCGCCAACTATCCTTGGCATCAACATGTTTGAGTCGATCATGTGGAGGATAAGCATACCTATACCGGCTTCAATAGCAAGGTTGAGCCCACTGTTGGCAAATGTGACCAGAGTTATGAATGCGGTTGCTGAGTATATACCAATGTAAGGAATGATGTTGAGCACTGCCGCCATTACGCCTAAAAGCACAGCATATTCAACACCCATAATCAACAGTAATACGGAATTGGCTATGCTCATGATCACCATTTCTAATAGCAGTCCTGCAACATAACTGTTGATCATGGTCTTGGTCTCAAATATTACTTCAGTGACCTTACTTTTATGCTGATCGCTGAAGAGTCTTATCGTGAAATTCATCAGCAGCCTGCGATGAAAGAGCATAAAAAAGGTAAATATAAATGTAAATATAGCTAACAGAAATATACTGCTGATGGATAGGAATACATTGCTTACCGAATGTGCCGCATTTTCCATGATACTTGCTGCCGATCGGTTGATGTAATCATTTTGTGCAGCTCTTGTTATGTGCATTTTAAACGATAGCCAGTGATGCAGATCGTTGAATATAGCTTGAAACCTGCTTTTCATTACCGGGAAATTATCTGCGAAACTGGCCATCTGAATGGAAAGGAAATAAATGAAGGAGGTGAGTATGGTCACAAACAGGACCAGGCTGAGCATAGCCGCCACCCCTCTGCCCATTCGTAATTTTTGTTCCAGAAATCTGTTGAACGGATACAGCAATATGGAGATAAGCAAAGCAAACACCAGAGGTATAAATATACCGCTTCCTTGTTCCAGCAATAGAATGGTAAGCACAAAAGAGATCAATATATATGCAAGCCTTGCATAAAACGGCGCTTTCTGGGAATTCATATAATTAGTTATGTATCAAATTTAGAAATTCCATGCCATATCAGCCACAAACATTCAAATAAGTCATTTTTGGTACAACATTGTTATTGTATAGTTGCTTCCGCTACCATACTTCATGTTCGATTCAGATGTGACATTATGGGTTTATTATTACTTTTGTTATAATGCTGGAAAAGTATTTTAGTAAAACATTGGTAGAAGCCGGATGCGATGAAGCGGGTAGAGGTTGTCTTGCCGGACCTGTCTTTGCCGCTGCAGTAATATTACCCAAAGACTTTTATCATCCGCTCCTTAATGACAGCAAACAAGTATCTGAAGCGGATAGAAATAAATTGAGACCAATCATAGAACAAGAAGCTATTTCATGGGCGGTAGCTATGTTGGATCACGAAGAGATCGATAAGATCAATATATTGAAAGCATCATTCAAAGCTATGCATCTGGCTATAGATCAGTTGCAATGTCGCCCGGAACTACTATTAATAGACGGTCACATGTTTACTCCTTATTTGGGTATGGTGCATGAATGTGTGGTAGGTGGCGATGCTAAGTATGCTGCGATTGCCGCGGCAAGTATTCTGGCAAAGACCAATAGGGATGAGTATATGCTCAAACTTCATGAACAATACCCCGACTATGGTTGGAATGACAATAAGGGGTATGGAACTGTTGCACATAGAGCAGGAATCAGAGCTCACGGGTTATCTCCCTATCATCGAAAGACATTTGGTATCTGTAAGCAGATAACTGAATCGCTGACGACTAGGTGACAGTCGTTTGCAGATAATGTATGCGCTTTCGGACAGTTGCTCCTTTCGTTATGAAAAAAAGAGCCTCGCATTTTCAGCGAAGCTCTCAATATGGATCATATTTTATGAATGCTATTCTACTATTACAGACCCTTTCACATCAATAGTATATACTTTCTGTCCGGGTTGTAATGTAGCGTTAGAATAAACATACACTTCTTTGTTGAACGGACCTGTCTTACCTGTATGATAGTTGACTTTAATAGTGCCTTTAGCTCCCGGTGATATGGGTTGCTTAGGCCAATCAACACTGATGCAAGTGCAACCTGATTTTACGTCATGAATGATCAATGGAAGATCTCCTGTATTCACAAAAGAAAATTCATGATGAACATCAGGACCTGATTTTACCTTGCCGAAATTAAAGGTATCTCCATCTTTAAACCTGAATTGCGCTCCGCTCGATGGCTTGTCGCTTTGAGCAGTTTTGTTTGCGCTCTTCTTAGTTCCGCTTTTTTTTCCTCCTTTTCTATGCTGTGCTTCGGCTGTAAGACCCTGGCACATTATGAAACAAAGGAGTAAGATGGATATTCTCTTCATATTTATCGATGTATGGTAAGATCAGTTTGTTCAACTCAGCTACACAATTAGTGAGTAGCTGGTGCTGGTGGAGTAGTTGGAGCTGCTTCTACCGGCTTTGGCTTTACAGTACCTCTGATGTGAAGGATTGTTGATTTTTCCTGAGCATCAGATGTGATTGTAACCTCCTTGCTGATCATACCCGGACGGTGGTCTGTGTTGTAAGTAACATGTATAACACCTTTCTTACCCGGAAGGATCGGCTCATGTGGCCATTTTGGAACAGTACATCCGCATGAACCATGAGCTTCAGTAATGATGATAGGCTTCTTACCAACATTCTTAAATTCGAAGTCATATTCAGCTGTAGGACCTTCCGGAACTTCACCATAATCGTGTGTATTGTCCTTGTCCTTAAATTTGAATATACCTGCGTCAGCATCAACAGCTGGTGCAGCAGCAGGTGCCGGAGTTGCTTTCTTGTCTTGTGCGTTTACTGCGATCGTGCTTAATGAAAGGCAGCAAAGGGTAATGAAAACTTTTTTCATTTGTTTTGTTTGAGTGGTTTGGAATGTATTACTTAGTTTGTTTTGATCATTGAATTGTTCTCAGGAACAGATGTTGTAGGTGCTTTTTCTACACTACCCTTGATGGTGAGTATCTGAACTCCGGCATTGGTGGTAACGGTAACAGTTTTCTGAAAGCCACCTGCAGGTTTGCCTAATGTGTGAAAAGCTACATCTATAACGCCTTGTGCTCCGGGAGCAATTGGTTCTTTAGAGTAAGTAGGAACAGTACATCCGCAAGATGCCTGAGCTTTTTGTATCACTATAGCTTCTGTACCCTTGTTGATGAAGGTAAATTTTGTAGTCGCATCCGGACCTTCCTGTACAGTGCCAAAATCATGGCTCACATCTGCGAACGCCATATCGCTGGCTTTTAGTGTTGATGCAGGGCCTGTTTTTTCAGGTGCAGCGGTAGATAATGCAGTACTGCTGTTCATTTCAAGAGGTGTGGCAGATTGAGTTGTTGCCTCAGCAGACTTTTTCTTATTCTTTTTATCCTTTGCCTCCGCTACATTTCCTACCATCACCGCAAGGGCGAATAACAAAATTATCTTTTTCATTTTTTATTGTTTAATTATTGAATACATGGTCTAAAACAAATTTAGTACCAAATTTTCAAAAATGCTTTTTTTTATTGTTAAAACCTTCAGAAACCGCTTTCATTCGTAATTTCGCAGATAATGTATAAATTTTTGGTTATACAAACCGCTTTCACCGGCGATGTAGTATTGGCGACCGCTATTCTTGAAAAGATCCATCAGTTTTACCCTGATGCACAGATCGATTTTCTGCTCAGGAAAGGCAATGAAGGATTGCTCCGTGATCATCCCTTCATTACTAACCTTTTGATATGGGATAAGCGAAAGCAAAAGAAGCGCAATCTCTTGAAGATGGCTATGCGGGTACGCAAAGAGCATTATACTCATATTATCAATCCGCATCGTTTTCCTACGTCAGGGTTTATGATGTTCTTCTCCGGAGCTCAATATACTGCCGGGTTTGATAAAAATCCTTTTGCCTTCTCTTTCACCAAAAAAGCTCCTCATGAAATTGCAGCGCCTCATGCCAAAGAGTATATAATGGAGGTGGAGCGGTATCAATTGCTCATTAAAGACATAACAGATAAAGTAGCGGCTCAGCCCAAGCTTTACCCCACAGTAGCAGATTATGAAACTGCTAAGCAATATCAGGCTGAACCATATATCTGTATTGCGCCTTCATCGGTTTGGTTTACTAAGCGCTATCCTGCTGAGCGATGGGCAACCCTTATAAAATTACTACCGGCACATTATAAGATCTACTTGTTGGGAGGCCCTGACGATAGGGATCTGTCGCAGTCAATAATTGATATGTCCGGAAACAAAAATGCACTCAACTTATCCGGTAAGTTGAATTATCTGGAATCCTGCGCTTTGATGCAGTATGCTGCTATGAATTATACCAATGATTCTGCTCCGCTGCATTTTGCTGTTGCTATGGATGCCCCCGTTACCGGTGTATTTTGTTCCACTATTTCCTCATTCGGTTTTGGGCCTACTCATAAAAAAGGAAGAATAGTGGAGATCGACTATCCGCTCAACTGCAGGCCTTGTGGCTTGCATGGCCGTAAAAAGTGCCCCGAAGGGCATTTTAAATGTGCAATGGATATTAAAGACGAACAACTCTTATGGTGGATTTCGAAAACGATATAAAGGCATGTATGCATGCTTTGGTAAATGACGGAGTGATATTGTACCCGACAGATACGGTATGGGGATTGGGCTGCGATGCGCTGAGTGAAGCCGCTGTTGAAAAGGTATTTGCAGTAAAGCAGCGACCAAAAGAAAAAAGCATGATCATATTGCTGGCCGATGCCCGAGATATTTTACAGTATGTTGCGGCTCCGCCACCTGATATTATTGCAATGGTCGAGGCATTTGAAAAGCCAACAACGGTCATCTACAACAATGCTTTGGGGTTTCCGGCAAATGTGGTGAATAAAGATGGGTCCATTGCTATTCGGGTCACTACAGATCCGTTTTGTAAAGCATTGATCAAAAGGTTCAGAAAGCCTATTGTTTCTACCTCTGCTAATATAAGCGGGGAGCCTACTCCGGCTATTTATGCAGAAGTTGCTCCGACAATTATAGCTGGGGTTGATTATGTGGTCGATTATCGGAGAGAGGATAGTACAATTACTCCTCCTTCAAGGCTGATATCGATGGATGATGAGGGGAATGTAGTTGTTTTGAGGGATTGATGTGATAGTTCAACAACCGGAAAACTATTTCAGCACCTTATCTATTTTTTCGGTCAACTTATTGAGCTCGCTCTGTACCAGCGGATTCCCAAATGATTCAACTGCTGTGTCAGCGGCGTAAGATAATAAGGTCATGGCCATAAAGTCCAGTTCATCTTTCCCTGCATAATGGGCGCGCATTTCAGCGATCTTTTCATCAGCTATTTTTATTGCTTTACGTACAGCAGATTCTTCCTCAGCCTTTATGCGAAGTCTGTAATTACGGCCTGCAAGCCATACATTTATCGGCATTAATTCTTCCTGGCTCATATTTCTTCACTTAAGGTAGTTACAGGTGTAACCGGTTCTGTTTTCGTAAGCATACTTTTCTGGAAAAGTACCAGAGTGACCACACCCACAGATATAGCCGCATCGGCAATATTGAATACCGGTTCAAAAAATACAAAATTCCTGCCGCCTATAAAAGGTACCCAATTAGGCATATTCATATCTACCATTGGGAAGTAGAGCATATCTACTACTTTGCCCTGTAAAAATTTGCCATACCCATGCCCGAATTGTGTAAAGTGTGCCACATATTCCTTATTGTGATTGGCCAACATACTACTTATATTCTCATAATAACCCGCAAAACATGAGTATGGGCTATCGCTGAATATCAATCCGTAAAATAAGCTGTCAAGTAGATTGCCTAGTGCGCCTGCAAGTATCAGAGAACCACAAATGATAACGCCTTTCTTGTACCCCTTAACTATCAGTTTCTTAAGTAAGTAAAAACCAAATATAACAGCAATTAACCTGAAAGATGACAATAGTAGCTTGCCAATTACAGATTCACTGATCTTCATACCATAGGCCATACCTTCATTTTCAATGAAGTGCAGCCTGCACCAGCTACCCAGTATCTTTACATCATCTCCATTACAAAAATGGGTTTTAATATAGATCTTCGACAACTGATCTGCTAATATGATCAGCATGACTAAAATTATGGCGTTACGATACTTCAAAATTATGGACTGTTAGTTTTCGGGCGCAAATATAGCATAATCTGCACTTGCCATTTTATGCCCGTAGTTACATAAATAGTTAAATAATTTTCATTTGAATAAGAGGCAGTCGTCAGATACGTACATCCATATCAAAAGTGTGCTGTTTTTTGTTTCAGAGATAGATTTTATTTGTAAATCGGTCAATCAGCGGCTTCTTAGGGTCATTCGCCTCTCAGTCTCGCTCAAGTTTTCAATACTTACCCATAGATAAGGCGTAGTGAGCAGGTTCATAGCCTTTTCAGGCCATTCAATGAAGCAATAGTCTTTCTTGCGTGTCGCCTGCAGTAAACAATCTTCTATTCCTGCCGATACGGCTTCTTCTTCACTTTTTAACCTATACCAGTCCATATGATAGATAACAGCGCTATTTCCTCCTTTAGAGAAATGATATTCATTGATCAAAGAGAACGTAGGGCTGCTCACCGTGTCTTCAACTGCTAGTAGCTCGCAAAGTCGAGATATGAATGTTGTTTTGCCGGCTCCCATATCGCCAGAAAATGCGATCGTTGAATAATTGCCCGCAATATTCCAGAAGTCTTGTAATACCTCATCTATATCTTTCAACGAATAGCGTCGCTCCAATAACGTTTGTTCCATGCACTTGCAAGTTACATTTTTAATTTATCCGCTCTTAAAACGTAAACTTATATGTAACAGAAATTTTTATTTTTCTAAAACTTAAGTAATTTGCGTTGCCCATCATCTAGAAATAATTTAATTCAAACTTATTTTTAACCAAAGTTTAATTGCTTAAACAAAAAAAATGAAAAAATTATTTACCTATTCGGCTTTTATAGCTGTTCTTTTGGGGGTGGGGAAGAGTTTCGCAGGAAGCATCTGGAACAAAGTACCATTGGCCAATGCGCCATCTCAGAAAGTTCAGGTATTCCATCCTGAACATTACATGGTCTATACATTCAACGAAGATCTGCTCAGATTACAGATGTTCTCATTGAGTACTGATCCTAATGAAGGTATGGTGGTAGAATTACCAATGCCTGACGGATCATTGAGGAGTTTTAAAGTTTGGCAGGATCCGATGATGAACGGTAAACTTGCTGAAAAATATTCAGACATCAAGACATTTACAGGTGTTCTTGTTGGTGACCAAAGAGTTACTGCAAAGCTTGATTTTACAGTATATGGTTTCCACGCCATGGTATTCGATGGTGAGAATACTTCTTTCATCGATCCTTATGATAATTTCCATGATGGTTATTACATGGTTCATTACAAGAGAGATGAAGTTCGTGCTGTTGAGAACAGAATGAGGTGTGAGCAGAAGAATGGTGATGAGAATGGTCCTGCCGGTGAGTCTATGGCTACTCAATACACAGGCCTTCCTAAGCTTGCTGCTCGTACTGCGAATGGCTGGACACGCAAGAACTATGATCTGGCTCTTTGCGCAGACCATTTCTACTGTCAGGCTGCTACCGGTTTGGCATCTCCTACAGTTGCACAGGCATTCAGTAAAATGACCACTTCTATGAACCGCATTAACGGTGTTTATGAGCGTGAATTTTCAGTGCACATGAACTTTGTTGCAAATGAGGATACATTGATATGGCCTACTGCTACCGGCAGCGTAAATGGTTCTGATCCTTTCAGTGCTATTGATGCTAACGCAAGTGCTTGTCTTACTCAGTGCCAGACCAGCTGCGACGGACGTATAGGTAGTGCTAACTATGACCTGGGACACGTATTCACTACCGGTGGTGGTGGTCTTTCATCATTAGGTGTTGTTTGTGCTAGCGGTACTAAGGCAAAAAGTGTTACCGGTTCTCCTACCCCTGTAGGTGATGGTTATGACATTGATTATGTTGCTCATGAAATGGGTCACGAGTTTGGCGCTAACCACACTTTCGCAAATGGTAACGACGGTAGCTGCGGTGGTGGTAACGTTTCTACCTCACACGCTTATGAGCCGGGAAGTGGTACTACTATTATGGCTTACGCTGGTATCTGTAACCCTGATGATCTGGCTATGCATAGTGAAGCGTATTTCCATGCATCAAGTCTTTTGGAGATCACTGCTAAATTGGTAGGTTCTGAAAATGCTTGTGCGTCTGCAGTAAGTACAGGTAATAAGCTGGTTTCTTTGGCTGCTTTCACCAACACTTATTCTATTCCTTACAAGACACCTTTCGAATTGATCTCTCCTACAGCAGTTGACTCAGTAGCGGATACTGCCACTATGTATTGCTGGGAACAGTGGAATCTGGGTGCAGGTTCTGCTTCTTCAGCTTCAAGGTTCGTCAATACTTTTGTAAAGGGCCCGATCTTCAGATCATGGTTCCCGGTAAAAACAGAGACAAGAGTATTTCCAAGAATGAGCAAAGTATTATTAGGTACACTCAGCGATGCAGGTACAGAAGGAGCTCAGGGAGAAAAAGCTCCGGATACTGCTCGTTTCCTCACTTTCAAATTAACTGTAAGAAATATTCTGTTAGGTAATGGTTGCTTCGTATTCCCTGATGATACAATTCACCTTAATGCAGTACAGACCACTACAAAAGCAGGTTTCAAGGTTACCAGTCAGGGTACAACCGGTTTGACTTACACAGGTGGTAGCTCACAGACAATAACATGGGATGTTGTTGGTACCAATGCAGCTCCTGTCAGCGCAGCTAATGTGATCATCTACATGTCTGTTGACGGTGGTAACACATGGCCTTACACAGTTGCTACTGTACCAAATACAGGTACTGCAACGGTAACCTTGCCCAACCCTGCTACAACTTCAACAACTTGCCGCTTCAAGGTCAAGGGTAGTGGTAATGTATTCTTCAATGTAAATTTGAAGAACTTTACTGTTTCTCATAGTGGTGCTGTTTCAGGTATTAGCCGGCCAAATGCACTTGCTGAACTCTGCAAGGTTTATCCTGTACCAACTACAGATGTATTGCACATCACTACAGGTATCAACAATAACGTAAACGCTGTTATCTACAATGCTATCGGTCAGACTATCTGGAGCGGTACTGTAAATAACCAGACTGAAGTTTCTGTTGCATCTTGGGCTAAGGGTGTTTACCACATTCAGTTAGCCAACACTGAGAACGGAGATATGACTGTGAAGTCTTTCATCGTTGACTAATGATCAAACTTTAATAAGCATACGTACAACGCCCCAAAGGAATTTGGGGCGTTGTTGTTTTTTGCTTGTTGTTGTTGCCTGTAGGTTTGTTTATAAAGCATAGAATTGATGCTGAAGCAGATCAGGTAGTCAATCATTTCTTCTTACGTGCATCTGGGCCAAACTTATACTTTACGCCAACGGCCACAGGAAATGCCACATACGAGTAATGATATTTTATGACAGGCATTGTAGATACTTTTGCCAGATAATTGTTCTCTGCTTTTATCGAGGTGTAATATCCCGCCATTTCCAGATTAAGATCTATTCTTCTCGATAGGTTGTAATTGCAGCCCGCCTGAATGCCCGCCACCAGCCCATTACCGCTTGATGTAGCGAATTCAGAGGTAGGGTATAAGTTGGCCAATGATGCGGCTCCCGGGTTTTTATAGATCATCATGCCAATGGCCAGTCCGCTATATACATCAAACCGTACTATAGGGTAGTGTTTATTTCCAAGCAGCATTATTTCAAACGGGTTTTGAGCATATACCATATTGTTGAGAAAATAATTATGGTAAACACCCTCCACTGGGTTCGCTGCCAAGCGCAGTGCTAATTCATAAGGACCTGTAGTAAACGATAGGGTAAGAGCGGAGTAAGGCTCTGTTTTAAGTGGTCGAGTATAATAGCTCCTATCCGCATGCATGCCTGCAAAAAATGCTGCGCCACCATTCACTCCTACAGATAGTTGCTGACCGTTGCAGATCATCGGGAATAGGATCGTCAGTAATGTTGATGTTAATACCCGTGAGTTATATCGTGCAGTCATGCGATTGTTTATTGTAGTTTTGTATGTCAAATGCCGTTTGCCGGAATCGTAAGGTAATATTACTTATTCCTATTTGGCTATCAGCTAATTGGGGATAATAGCTTTTGTCGTTTTTCTAATTTTGATTCATAAAAATTTATTCAATGGATACCTCTGCAAACTTAATGGTAAAACTAGTACTGGACAATTGGTTCGGTGCTATCAAAAGAACAGATACTTTAATTCATTCGCTCACAGATGAACAGCTTCTGCAAGAGACTGCACCCGGCAGAAATCGAGGGTCATATTTGTTAGGACATCTGACTGCTGTACATGATGCAATGTTGCCTTTGTTGGGGTTGGGTGATACGCTTCACCCTGAGTTGTTAGAGCAATACATCAAAAATGCGGATAGCAAAACAGATCACCACACACCTGCGCAACTGAGGCAATATTGGTCGGAGGTCAATGAGGTCATAACCGCAAAATTCAATGCTTTGACTGCTGATGAGTGGCTGCAAAAACATACCTCGGTATCTGCCGAGGATTTTGCGAAAGAGCCACATCGCAATCGCCTCAATGTCCTGCTTAGCCGATTCGGTCATCTGGAATACCATCGTGGCCAGATAGCTTATTTGAAAGGAAAAGCTGACTAATAGTCCAATATTATAAGGCAAGGCAATCGAATTCGGTTGCCTTGTCTTATAAGGCTCACAGCATTGTAGGCGATACTCTTTCACATTAATTCACTTCGTCCGGTCAACCTTGCTAGCTGTAGTCTTCCCCAAAAATGTATCATAAGCGCAGTCTATTGGTACTTTTTTTGATCCTACTCAGGTAAGACAGGACTGTTGTAAGATCACATGCAAGGGTTGGCACCAGGGATATAAACAAAAAGAGCGAAAGCCACATCGCTCTACGCTCTGTTTCTTTCGCTCTCTTATTGTGTGCGGCAAAGGAGATTCGAACTCCCATGCCCGTTACAGGCGCTACCACCTCAAAGTAGTGCGTCTACCAGTTTCGCCATCGCCGCATCTTTATTACTGAGGTAATCCCTTTCGGGAGCGCAAATATACGCACCTGATCTCAAAAAAGAAAAACTAACTTAAATTTCACCAATTCCATCTCATTTCTTCCACATTGCCACATTCACACCTGGTAATTGTACCATTTGTTATCCCGGTATCCTTGCTATATATGTAGCAAGTTCTTTCATTTGCTCTACTACCTGTGGGTTCTTAGACTTGCAGTTCTTTGCCTTATTAAAATATACTTTGGCATTACGGAAATCTCTGCGCTGAATGCATATGCTCGATAACTGCATGTATGCTGTCGCCTCGTTATCCTTATCCGGCAGTCCTATAGCTACTGATTTCTTCAGATTGTCGAAAGCCTCCTTGGTATTGCCTTTTCTCATGGCTATGGCACCAAGCTGCAGATAGGCAGTGCCTTCATACTCTTTTTCAGGCAATCCGGTTTCCAGTCCCTTGCGCAATTGCGCTTCAGCAAGGTCCAGATCATCTCCCATGGTCGCAAAGTTGCTCTGCAGCATATAAAAGCTACTGCGTACAGGCTTGTAGAGCAGGTTAGGGTACTTAACTTGTTTCAGCAGTTTTTGTGCACCTTCCATATCTCCGCTCTCCATATAACTTTGCAGCAAGGTCATAGGTCCTATCATGAAATGGGCAACTACCATGATGATGGCCACTAAAAACGGGATCCAGGCTATCCACCAGGTAACTTTAAATCCAACTAAAAAGCCAAGTGCTAAAAGCGCTACAGCGATCGGAAGACGATAACTAACTATAAAGTGTCTGAAATTCATAATATCTATTGGGCGGCAAATATACCGTAATTTTGATTGCAAGAAGAAGAGCCTCGTCAGTAATGATAAAAAATTAGCATGGCAGAATACTGTTAAACAGGTGGTTTGTACTAAGTTTGCTTTTCGTTTTATAAAATAATGGTAGGTACATGTATTTTCTGTCATGTTATTTGCCCTCTTGATAAATTGTAATTACTTATATAATGGATTGGTTCGAAAATTGGTTTGGCTCCCCCTTCTACAAGATATTGTACCAAAACAGGGACGAATGTGAAGCGCGTGATTTTACCGACGAACTGATCAGGCATATTCGACCTGCTGCAGGTAGCTCTATGCTCGACATTGCCTGTGGTGAGGGACGTTTTGCCATTCATCTGGCCGAAATGGGGTATGATGTTACAGGTATAGATATTTCTCCATCCAGTATAGAACATGCAAAAGCACACGAATCTGAAAACCTCCATTTCTATGTACAGGACATGCGTTTTCCTTTCTACATCAATTATTTCGATTTTGCATTCAACTTTTTCACAAGCTTCGGTTACTTTAAGTACGACAGAGATAATCGAATGGCGGCGCGTGCTTTTGCCGGTGCATTGAAAAAAGGCGGTACATTGGTCATTGACTATTTTAATTACCGCAAGGTGTTGAAGGGGATGGTTACAGAGGCCTATCTGGAGCGCAGCGGTATCAACTTCCATATCAAAAAGCGTTTCGATAATAAGCACATCATTAAAGACATTGAGTTTACCGATCTGGAAGGGTTTCCTCGTCATTACACAGAAAAAGTAGCTGCGTTCTCTAAAGAAGATTTTAAGACCATGTTTGCAGATGCTGGCTTATCAATGGTAGAAACCTTTGGTGATTATAACCTTTGCCCTTATGATGCGGAAGAGTCTCCTCGTATGATCATGATATTTAAAAAGGACTAATGCCCGGAAGCGTTCAGGATACTATTCTTTATTGGGATCACATAGCATGGTACTATGTAAACATACAATGGCGCAGTCCGTTGCTGGATTTTATTATGCCATTTCTCCGGAATCAATGGTTCTGGGTGCCGTTATACTTTTTTCTGGCCATATTCATGCCTTACAGATTTGGTAGGAAGGGGGCAATGTGGTGCCTGCTCTTCTTTATCTCATTTGTTATATCAGATCAGGTAAGCGCTACGTTGCTCAAACCTTATTTTCATAGATTACGACCTTGCAACAACCTTGCTTTGGCCGACATCATACATATCATTGTGCCTTGCGGATCTGGGTACAGCTTTCCCTCATCTCATGCTGCTAATCATTTTTCTATCAGTCTGTTCAGTGCGGTAACAATGGGACGATATTACAAATGGGTGTGGCCTGTAGCTATTTTATGGGCTATGTCGGTATGTTATGCTCAGGTCTATGTAGGCGTTCACTATCCGCTCGATGTTACTGTAGGAGCTTGTATTGGTGTTCTGGCGGGTGTTTTTACCGGTAAGATATACAATCGTTACTTCAAGCTAAATGAGCTCACAAAAGGGGAATGATCCGTTGGTCCAATATTCTTTTGATCACTTTTATTTCCATGTGTCCATAATACAGTCAAGGGGTTGATAAGCCATTGAGCCATTTTTAAACTACCTTTGTACCCTCATGGACGGAAAATTTCAATCAGGATTTGTAAACATATTCGGAGCGCCTAATGCCGGTAAATCTACTTTGCTCAATCTCTTATTGGGTGAAAGACTGGTGATCACTTCTTCAAAAGTGCAGACCACCAGACATCGTATATTAGGCATTCTTACCGAAGACAATTACCAGATAGTATTCTCTGACACCCCGGGCATCATTGAGGCAAAATATAAGCTGCATGAAAAAATGATGGCGCAGGTGAAAAGTGCCCTCGAAGATGCTGATATTGCTATCATCGTTCATGATATTACCAAGCCAATGGAGGAGTTGAATGACCTCATGGCGCTGATAAAGTTGAAATCTCCGGCTATATTATTGCTCAATAAGACAGACAGGTATAGTGGAGATGTGCCATTAGCAGATCTTTTGGCACAGTACAAGGCTGCTTATCCTAAATGGGACATTCAACCTATTTCGGCAAAAACAAAACATAATACAGATAAGATACTGCCGCTGATCCTCGAAAAATTACCTGAAGGCCCTCCATATTACACCGATGACAATATCTCTGATCGTAATGAACGTTTCTTTGTAAGTGAATTGATCCGCGAGCAGATATATACCTTATACGAAGACGAGATCCCATATCATGCTGCTGTGAACATACAGGCATTCGAAGAAAAAAGTACACTCACTGTTATTAAAGCAGATATTGTAGTGAGTAGCGAAACGCAGAAGATGATATTATTGGGTAAAGGCGGGTCGATGATCAAGCAATTAGGTATCAATTCACGCATGTCCATACAAGAGTTCATAGGCCGCAAGGTGCATCTGGAACTGTTTGTAAAGGTTCGTCCTCATTGGCGCGACAATGAAAATCACCTTCGTGAATATGGATATAACGCATGAGGATAGGGTAGTCATTCAGTCATTATCACCTTACTGGCACGAGCAAAGGGTAACCGCATTAGATATGCTGCGCCTTGATCTGGTTCACCCTGTTGTTAGCGGTAATAAATGGTATAAGCTTCGGCTCAATATCATGTATGCACAAGATCATGGCTTTAAAACACTGCTCACATTTGGTGGCGGATTCTCTAATCATCTTATAGCAACAGCATATACTGCACGCAAAGCAGGATTAGCTTGTGTAGGGGTAGTACGTGGAAAATACCCCGTGCTTACGCCAACATTACAACATTGTGTAGATGAAGGTATGCAACTCATCTTTGTGACCAAAGAGGATTATGAACGTCAGGGAGAGCCGGAATGGGAACAGCAATTGGCTGCTCAATTCGACGAATTGTACATTATACCTGAAGGTGGAGACAATGAATGGGGACGAAAAGGTGCCGGGCTCATCAGTAAGTTCATAAAACAAGACTATACTCATATTGCACTGTCAGTAGGTTCCGGTACTACTCTTGCCGGTATTCGTAATAAGATAAATGCTCAGCAAAATGTAATGGGCTTTGTGCCAATGAAAGGAGGCACTTACCTTACTGAGCATATTGCATCGCATCTTGTCCCTGCTCAAAACTGTAATTGGCAATTATTTGACAACTGGCATTTTGGTGGTTTCGGTAAGCGAACAGACGAATTATTGTCGTTCATGAACGATTTCTATACTATCAATAATATTCCTTTAGACATCATCTATACTTCGAAAATGATGTATGGGCTTCGCGCATTATTGACAGACGACCATTTCCGATCGACTGATAGAATTTTATGTATCCACACAGGTGGATTGCAGGGTAATGTAAGTGTGCAGGATAAACTGGTGTACAGATAGGTCGTCTTTTCTACTAGCGTTTCCTGACAAATATTATGCTAATACTCTGCACCGATAAGATCCCTAATTACCACTGATGCCAGTACGGCCCCAAATGTGGCAGGTAGATAAGACATTGTACCATATGCCGACTTTTTAAAGTTGGATCCGTCAGTTAAAATAAGGGAGTCTTTATTGTTTTCTTCTGCTGAAAAGACAGTTTTAATACCTTTGTATATACCCACCTTTTTTAAGTTCTTACGTACCTGCTGAGCAAACGGACAATTATAGGTCTTGCCAATGTCGGCCACCCTGACCTGGGTCGGGTCCATTTTACCTCCTGCTCCCATTGAACTGACCAATTTGAGGCCTGATCTGTAAGCGGCGATCAGAAATGTTTGCTTAGGGGTGATGCTATCTATTGCGTCCACTACATAATTCAGGTTTTCGTGCAATAATGATGCTACAATTTCGGGCTGTATGAATTCTTTTATGATGTGCAGTTTCAGTTCAGGATTGATATCCATAAGTCTGGCGCCCATTACATCAGCTTTACTCTGTCCATGAGTAGAGGTGAGTGCGGGTAACTGTCTGTTACGGTTGGTAGGGTCAACAATATCACCATCTACAACGGTCATTTCACCCACGCCCGATCTGCATAAGAATTCAGCTACAAAAGAGCCTACACCACCCATGCCTACAACCAATACATGAGCATTATGTAGTTTGATCAGGTTTTCATTGCCGATGAGTAGTTCGGTGCGGGATAGCCATTTGGTGTCGGTCATCATGGGTTAAATACTTCTTTATAATTATGTTCTAATTGCAAAATAAGGGATTCCAAAGGAGTATCCCGAATTTCTGAGGCCCGGGAATATACAGTATCAATGCTTACATCTGCATCGTCGGTCTCTAAAAAGAAACGATCATTTTTGATATGCTTTAATACATCAGTTGCAGGAGATACTATGTTTAAAATCGCCACCCCGAATGATAAGTAAAAGCCCTGAGCAAGAAATTTTTCGGCAATAGAATTACGTTTATTAAAGCCATGAATGATCACAGGTACTTTGGCGGGATGATTCCTGAACACCTGAAGCAGTTCTTCATGTGCCTGTACACAGTGAATGATCAGCGGCTTCCCCAATGTATTGGCCAGTTGAATATGTTGGATAAATACTGCTGTTTGTTTGGACATAGAGGTGCTCACCAATTTATCTAATCCACACTCACCAATAGCCACTACTTCGTCTTTTCCTGCTAATTGCTGTACCGTCTGAAAATGCATTTCATGATCCTGCAGGTGTGCGGGATGTAAGCCTATACTATATTGACGGCCGTCTTGCATATACTCAAACTGCTCATATAAACTATGTATCGAGAGTATGTCGTCAGAATGCTCCGGCGGCCTGTGCGTATGTATGTTGTAGCGTGTTGGCATATGCTTGGTAAAGGTATTTTGTTTGTTGCAATCATGATGAAACTCATCTTACTATCTGTTCATTACTTTACATTTTTATTACTGAGTAATACAATGGGTGCCGTACCTTTGCGCCATACCACTCAATACAAATGGCAACATACAGTAACATGCGCGCAATGCGTGCATTGATAAAGGCGAGTTTGCAGGCAATGCTCAAAAGTCCGTCGGCTATTATCTTTACCATTGCCTTTCCGCTTACACTCATCATCGTTTTTGGTTTTCTGGGTAATGGTTCCGGTTTTAGTGTCAAGGTAGCATCTGCTCCCGGCAGCGATACCACAAGTCCCTTATATAGTATTTTGCGCCATGTTGCTGTGTTGAAGTGGGTAGATACACATGATACCGGCGGAGTAAATAAGTTATTGCAGCAAGGAGATATTGTTGCTACTATAGGTATCACTAAGAATCCTGAAGGTGTTAAACCCGAATACATACTTACGTATAAAGAATCATCTAGCGAACTGAACAAAGCAAAGCAAATGGAGGCTGTTCTGGCTACCATCATACAACAGTCCGATCCGGAGCTACGTAAACGAATGGATGACATAGTGCAGGTAAAAACAGAGGTGGCTACGATCAGGGAGTATAAGCAGATAGATTTTATACTGCCGGGACAGCTTAGTTTCTCATTGCTTGCGTCAGGTGTATTCGGTACTGCATTCGTTTTCTTCAATCTCCGCCAAACACTGGTGTTAAAGCGGTTCTTTGCAACACCAGTTCGCAGAGAGGTCATTGTTGTAAGTGAAGGGATAGCCAGAGTGGTATTCCAGATCATGGGGTCTATTATTATTATCACTATCGGTCATTTGTTCTTTGGTTTTACGTTGGCTCATGGTGTGTTCACATTTATCAATATGCTGGTGATGTGTGCGCTGGGCTTGCTGGTGTTCATGGGTTTTGGTTTTATTGTAAGTGCTGTTGCCAAGAGCGAATCTACCATACCTCCATTTTCTAATCTGGTTACCTTACCTCAGTTTTTATTGGCAGGTACCTTCTTCTCTATCGATAATTTTCCTGTCTGGCTCCGTCCGTTCTGTAAGGCCTTACCACTCACCTACATGAACGAAGCGCTCCGTAAGATATCTTTCGATGGTGCCAATCTATGGGATGTGCGCATGGATGTTGTAGTGCTCATGCTCTGGGGTATTGGTGTATATCTTGTTGCCGGTAAGCTGTTCAAGTGGGAATAGTTCTAAATTCCGGGATTGCACAATAGAAAGCCGGAAGGCCTATCGCTGAACATACAGAGCTGACGGATGTTCTGATCAGCAATTACTGTTAGTATTTTCAGGTCGCATCTCTACGTGTAATTTCTTACCCGCCTATCATGGCCATGCTTTGGTGCGCGCCACTGCTATAGGTGGTTCGTTCCGCCTCATGGCCATCTATAGCTTTTGCAGAGAGTGCAGTAACAATAGCCGATGATAAGATCGCATCATCTGCTCCGGAGCGTATGATATGTTTAAAGTCTGTGCCGCCATTATCATAGAGACAGGTTTTGAGTATGCCCTGAGGGGTGAGTCTTATTCGGTTGCAGGTGCCACAGAATGAACGCGTGTAGGCGGCAATAATGCCTACATCGCCTTTATGTCCGGGTATCTTATAATTGTAGGAGGTGGAGTATAGCGGATCGGGTATTTTAGCGATCTCAGGATAGCTCTCTTTTATGGTCTGCAGTATTTGCATATGGTCCCACACTAGCGTTTGGTAGTGCTGCCCGCCACCATTAAAAGGCATCTCCTCTATAAAGCGAACACTTACAGGTAATTCTTTGGTAAGTGCTACCAGTGCCGGTATATCCTGTGTATTCTTACCATCCATCACCACAGCATTGATCTTTACATCTATACCATTGCTTATCAGCGCATGCATAGTTTCGATCACCTTGTCGAATTCATCTCTATGGGTGATGGCCTGAAATCTGGCTCTATCAAGAGTATCTAAGCTGAGATTGACCGCTTTGATGCCAATTTTCTTTAATTCAGGTACAAGCGGTGCTGTAACTACGCCATTGGTAGTGATGGTCAGATTATCTAATCCTTTTATACCGGAGAGGTCAGACAAAAATGGCATGATGCCCTTGCGCACAAAAGGCTCTCCACCGGTGATGCGAATCTTATTCACTCCCATGCCTATCGTCAGTCTGCATAATCTCAGCATTTCTTCCCACGACAATAGTTCGGTACGGGCCAGCCAATTATTCCCTTTTTCGGGCATACAGTAAAAGCAGCGCAGGTTACACCTGTCTGTTACTGCCAGCCTTAGATAATTGACTATTCTTCCGTGATTGTCTTTCAGCACCCCGCAAAGGTAATTCGGCAATTCGACAATTTGACGATTCTGCTATCCTATTGAAGTTGGTGAATTATGAGATCCGATAATGTGCATATCTCCGGAAGATAGTATTTGGTAAAGGATAAAATAGGTACTATTTTTATATTATGTACAGTGTTGCAAAATATTGTCTTTTACTGTTTACGATAATGTCATCTATTTATGCCAATGGGCAGTGCTGTCCATCATATAAACGGCAACCTGAATTTATTGTCAGCTATGGGCAGCTAACAGGATCTGACTTTTTCGGTAGCTGGAAGACCATGTCCAATGATAGTAGGAAGGTATCTACCGAAACATCTAATACCGGAGCTGATTTCTTTACCGCAAGATATTTCCTCTATAGTTGCCTTTCTCTAGGTATTGCCGGAGGGTATATTGATCAAAAGGGTAATATAAGCGAGCGGTCGGGGGCGAAATATTATATTACCAGTACTTACGAACATAAAGCGGCTACCATTGCGTTTGAATTGAATTATATCTATCGGATAAGACGGCACGTAGATATTTATACGTATGCAGGTGCGGGGCCAAGTTTTAAAACGGTCATAACTAATTATGTGGCTTCGTCGATAAGTAACGAGGCTCCTGCAAAAACCACACGCAGCAGTGATTTTATCTTCCATTATTGTCCGGTGGGGGTAAGAGTTGGTGGCAGGATCGGCGCGTTTGGTGAACTCGGATTTGGCTATAAAGGCTTGGTGAGCGGTGGCCTATCTTTACGGCTTGGCAGGCGCTGGTGTAGCCGTAGATAATGCCATGCAGTGCTTTTCAAGAGCGGTCTATACCTGTTATTATACATTCAATTATTTTTTTCGGCTGAAACAAATTATTTTCGGGGTCAAATTCACCTTACAGGATGCATTTAGTTCAACAGATATTATTCATATTGCTGATGGCCGCGGCTATCTTCTTATTTGTAAAAAAGGCAAAAGAGATAGCCCGAAACATCAATCTGGGTCGTGATGAAGATATTTCGGATAACAAGGACCAGCGTTGGAAAAACATGGTATTACTGGCACTCGGACAAAAGAAAATGTTCAAGAGGCCAATACCTGCCTTTCTGCATCTGGCTGTATATGCCGGATTCATTATTATCAATGTAGAGATATTGGAGATCATACTTGATGGTATTTTAGGTACGCACAGATTATTCTTGCCATTCCTGGGAAGCGTTTACTCATTTTTGATCGGCTTTTTTGAGGTGTTGGCAGCCCTAGTGTTGGTGGGTTGCGTCATCTTCTTTGCCCGCAGAAACATTTTACATATCCGCCGCCTGAGCATGAAGGAATTGAACGGCTGGCCTAAGGGAGATGCTAATGCAATATTGATCACAGAGGTAGTATTGATGAGCCTTTTGCTGTGTATGAACAGTGCTGATCTGGTGTTGCAAACACGCCCTGAGATGGCCGAACATTACCATACTACATCTTCATTCCTGGTGTCTTCTCATCTTACCGGTCTATTCTCAGGTATGTCCAGCGGTGCTTTAATGGCATTTGAGCGTATCTGTTGGTGGTTGCATATTATAGGTATTCTGGCGTTCCTTAATTATCTGCCTTACTCTAAGCATTTACATATCATTTTAGCTTTTCCCAATGCCTATTTTTCTAAGCTTACCAATAATGGTGAGATGAAGAATATGAAGGAGATACAGAATGAGGTACTGTATATGATGGAGCCTGATAAAGCGCCTGCTGCCACTGAAGCTACTGCACCTATGCGTTTCGGAGCTAAAGATGTACAAGACCTCAGCTGGAAGAATCTTCTTGATGCGTACTCGTGTACAGAGTGCGGAAGGTGCACTGATAGCTGCCCGGCTAATATGACAGGCAAAAAGTTATCTCCTCGTAAGATAATGATGGATACCCGCGATCGTGCTGAAGAGGTTGGTAAGAACATCAATCTGAATGGTGAGTTCAAAGATGACGGCAAAACATTGCTGAATGACTATATTTCGATAGAAGAGTTAAGAGCATGTACTACTTGCCAGGCTTGTGTTGATGCATGTCCCGTAATGATCGATCCGTTGTCTATCATCATGCAGTTGCGCCGTAATCTGGTAATGGAAGAAAGTAACGCTCCACAGGAGTGGAATATGATGTTCGGTAATATTGAGAATAACATGGCTCCGTGGAAATTCAGTCCGGATGACAGGGATGCATGGATCAATGAATAACATTGGAAATGATCTTTGAATATAAAGGTGAGCGAGTATCGTTCACCTTTTTTGTACACCAAACTATTTGCTACTTTGGAGATCTTTTCCCATAAAATACTAACTATAGTAGTTCTACTTTTTTATAGGGGCATTCCAACTATTATAGATCCCACCATGTTTCTTTATTTCGTTTCTCAAATCCTGAGTGATCACATTGATGGAATCTACTTTTATTGATTCGGTTTTTGAGAACAATAAACAAAGTGGAGCATCAGAAGTTTTTACAGACGGGCTTTTGTCGATGCTATAACCTTTACCTGTTACGAAAGTAGAGAAAGCATCTCTTGCGGTGTCTGATCTGAAACAAGCGGCAAACGTAATGGGCCTTACTTTTTTCAGGCTATCACCTTGTTGCAGCATTGATGTGATAATGTGGTTGTTCTCCATCCAGTTCTGTGTTTCGTCATTGGGGTAGAGGAAGGTTCTGTAAGACAGCCATTGCGGGTCGTGCCTGATGATGATGGAATATTTATAGTCTTTGAAATTTCGGTTGTACATGCGCATTATAGCATTGCGTACGCCTGTTGTGTCTCTTACATAATAATAGTTATTGCGCTGACAATTATACATAACGGTACCGGCAAGAATTTTGGGTGTGAGGCCCGTCAAGAAGTTGCCGGTGGCATCCAATATGTTTTCTAAAGCCTCTATTTCAATAGCCGCCGGGATGCCTGTTTTGCCGCAATTGTGTGCCTGCGGCCCTGTAATGACCACATAAGGATAACGTTTGTCGGGTGCTGCAAGAATAAGATCCATATCGAGCAATATTGTAGCCGGCTGGTCGCCGATCCTCGATAGGTAAGTGTCCCACATTTCGGTTTGTGCGAGGGCGGTGCTTCCCCTGTTTATAAAGCACAACACTAATATGAGGATATATATAATTTTTCTGGCAGCCATATTAACAGGTATGAGTTTGCAAACATAGATAAGATAAGACGCTAATGGTCTGTACTCAATGTTAAAGTTCGTTTCATCCTAGCTGTCTATATGTGTATAAAAAGATAAAAATACTAAGATTAGTAAATTTACTTTGTGAAACAGGAAAATAATTCCTGCAATTTTATAACTTTATACCACAAAAAATAAAACAATATGAAGAAGTTAATTTGTATGTTGGTTGCCCTGTTCATTATGGGTCAGGTATCAATGGCACAGGAGAAGAAAGCGCCAAAGAAGGAAGCAGCAAAAACAGAATCTAAGGCAACTGAAAAGAAAGCCGGCAAGATGAAAAAAGACGGTACTCCTGATATGCGCTACAAGGAGAATAAGGAAGCTGCAAAACCAGCAGGCCCAATGAAGAAAGATGGTACACCAGATATGCGTCATAAAGCTAATAAAGATGCAGCTAAGAAGGATGCAGCCAAGAAAGATGCACCTAAGCAGAAATAATTATTACCGAAATAACTTTTAATACTTCATGCTCCGGTTGATATAGCTTGTCGGCCGGAGTACTTTTCACGTACCATTACCATCAGCAAAACAGAATATATGCGTTCAATAATCAGGATATCAGTTTTAGTATTATCTATTTCATTTTTTGCTTCCTGCGGAGGCAATGATGGTAAATGGGCAGAATACACGTCGGGAGAGGGCGGGTTTTCAATAAATATGCCTGCTAAAACTATGAAGACCGAAAAGGTAGAAGTGACACCATTTGGCAAACAAAAGGTACATTTCATTACCTGGAAGCCTTCCACCTTTGCCATTGATAAGTTCAAGTTGTTTCAGGTGAGTTATACTGATTGTCCTCCACGCTTCACTTCTGATTCTGTATTGACAGATTTTATGCTGGATAGTTCTATCAGGATGAGGATCAAAGATTTTACTGAAAAGACATATCCTGCAGAAACAATAGAGCTGAATGGCTATCCCGGAAAATCTTTTATCATGGATAATGGCGGCAATACAGTTATTGTAAAGCAGTGCATCACCAATGGCAGAAGATATGACCTGGTAGTGGTTGCCAAGAACGGACAGGGAACGAATCCGGAGATCGGTGAGTTCTTTAATTCGTTCAAAGTACTTAAATAGTATCTTTTATAATTCAGACAGATATTGAAGCTCCGTGATAATATTACGGGGCTTTTTTTGTGTCGTGGGGTGTACCTGTTTTGATCACTGCGCTTCACGGCTCTCCGGATTTCGCAGAGTGTCTCGTCTTTAATCCCTTGTCGCAAAATAGGATTACATTTTGGTTGGCAATTCCCCGGGTTAAAACTCCCGGCTAATATTATTAGTCACTACCGGGCTAAGGTTGAAGTGAGTTTTGGAAAGTGGCAGTTTTTATTTTTTTTCGGCAGTTTTTTGATGGGTGTTTGGCTGTAGTGCGCTACAGGTAAGGGTTTTGGGCATTTTAACAAATTGCCACTTTCTGCCACTTTCTGCTACTTTTTGCCACATTCTTCCACTTTTTTAAAAAAAGTGGAAGAGAATTATTGATTTCCCGGCTCACATCATGTAGGGATCTTTATTTGATAAGGGTTCATATGTCAAAGATCTTGCCGTCAATCAAGGGGTCGAGACGGAAGAATATAAATCGGGTGTAAATTAGTATGGGGAAATGAATTTGTAAAATAAAGATATTCACAAAATTTGCAAATAAATCGGCCGGAAGACGCTGTGGGTAAGGGTTTGAGCGGTGTGATCTTGTGTGGATATGTTTTTTCGCAAGCGGGATGGTCGTATGTGTGGGGAGTCAGAAATAATCGGGATACTCACTTGGGGGCAGCATTAGTATTGTGTTGGATCGTATTGATGCGGGAGGTCCTTAAAGCTATAGAAGTAAAACGGATAATATTAAAAATAAGATAGCCGCCCGGTGGGGGCGGCTATCTTATTTTATTTCTTTTTTGTTGTAGGCTTAGCCGTTACTTTTTTTTTACGGGTGCCTTAGGGGCAGCGGTGGCCTTCTTAGGTGCGCCACCGCCTTTTTCCATTTCTTCAATTTGCTTGATCAGACCGTCATTTGCATCCACTGCACGCAGCTTATCCATATAGATCTTTGTCTTTTCTTTGTTCTTCGCATTATAGTTGTAGAACAGCAGGTATTGATAAGCTCTTACTACGTCGCCTTTCTTCTCCGGCTTAGCAATGTCCGGACCTAATTTATCCAGCCATTTTTCGAATGATGGAGCTGCAAGTCCGGTGGTCGCTTCAGAGTCGATAGCAGACTGTACACGTGCGTGCCAGTATGTAGAAGATGCCTGATCAGCATATTTATCTTCAAACTTTACAGCCAGATCATTTGCTTTTTTCCAGTCTTTGCAATAGTAGTACATAACAGTTCCCCAGAAATAGTCGAGCGCCTGAGTAGAAGGATTGCTCTTGATGAGGTTATTGTACCAGTCGCCGGCATTGCAGTATTCTTTCTTGAACCTGTAAGCCTCAGCGATCTGACGGTAGATGTCGGTCTTGTTCTGAGATGTATCAGAAGCGATACCCTTGTTGTAGTAGAAGCTTGCAGAGTCAACATTGTTGAGTTTCAACCATAGTTTGCCGTACTCTACATAAGCAGCAGGTAAGATGTTCTTTGGTTTCTGCATAAGGAAGTATTTACGCAGGTTCTTTACCGCTTCAATAGAATCGCCACACTCTGCCTGTGAGAAACCGAGAATACCTGTCAATTCTACTTTCTTTTCTTCCGGTGGATTTTGTTTCATCAGCTCATCGGCCAATTTCGCTGCTTCGCAATAAGCCTTTGCCTGATAGAGGATACCGGCGAAAGTGATCTGATCAGTTACGGTGTTGTCTGACAGAGATATATACTTTCTGATGTTGGTCAGAGAGAGGTCGTAGCTGCCGGTGCGCTGATAAGCCAATGCCAACTGCTGGTAAGGCATTGGGTTGGTGTTATCGGCATCTTTAGCCTTATTGTAAAATTCGAGTGCGCTCTTATAGTTACGTGCATCGTACCAAAGATCACCGATACGAGTAAGTACCAGAGAGTTGTTAGGATTCTTCTCTGTAATAGATTCGTAGTTGTTCATGGCTTCACCACCACCGCCTGTCATTTTGCGGTAAGCATCGCCAAGGCCCAAATGCACTTCCGCATCATTAGGGTTAGCCGCCAGTGCTTTTTTGTACCATTCGATAGCTAGTTGCAAATCGGCACCTTCTGAGTAAGTGAGTGCATTGGCAGCATACAGCCAAGGCATATATTCTTTTTTCTTTCCCTTCAATGCCAGATCTCTTGCTATCTGCATACCCTTTGCCGCGTCTTTCTGAGCAAAAGCTACACGGGCAGTACCTGAAATGTTAGCTGCATCATCAGGGTATTTTTCGAACTGGTACTTTGCCTTATTGATATTTCCGGCATCGAGGTAAGACAGGCCGAGATAGTAGTTGGCCAGCGCGTCTTTTACAGACAGCGGTGTAAGCACCTTCTGTGCGCTCACGTAGTTTTTATAATCATACAGCTTCTTACCCGCTTCTGTGGTTTGCTGTGCGCTTGCAGAGAAAGCTATTGCTAAAGCTGCAGTGATCGTGATCAATTTTCTCATGTTATTACTACTGTATTATTTACTGTTTTATATTATTTACTGTTTTGTTGTTGGCCTGAATGGTTGATCTCTACATCTCTTATAGATACTTCCATGCGCAGCGGATAGAGGTGTGCGTAAGCAAATATGAGCTGACCGCGTCCTCCCATTAAGAAGTTTGCAAATCCTGTGCCAAGTCCGGGATAACTTTCGCGGCTCACATAATAGAGCTTGCGAACGAACGGATATTCTTTGAGCCCTATGTAGGCAAGGTAAGGTTTTAAATATTGCCTGAGCGAGTCATTGAAAACAGAAACAACCCGAACGTTTTTAATGAAAGTGCCTGTATTACCCGGGTCTGAAGAATCGCAGACATCGGCAAGACCTGCAAAACCGATCGCATCAGGGTTCTTCATAACGTAGTCCACCACAGCTTTATTACCTTTTGCAGCATATACATTCTTCCCCAGTTTCTGACCCTTTAGCAGAGAGTCGGTAATGTATCTTACCAAGCTTGATGACTGATCATCGAATACTACGGTGTATTTCTTTTTGGTGTATTCACCTGTAAGGATGCCTTTGATTTGAGGGACATCCATGATACTGTCGGGATTCTCATTATTGACAATGAGTGCTACGGCATCTTTGGCCAGAGCTACAGATGTAGGATAGAAAGATCTTTGTTCAGCGATCTTCTTTTCATCGGCTGTAAGTTCGCGGGTAACAAGAATAAGGCGTGCTTTGTTTTCAAAGTAATCTTTGAAGCACTCAGCCTCTGTTTTGTAATGGATGGTGACTTTAGCATTGGGGAAACTGCTGTCAAAAACCTTAGATTGTTCTTCTATAACAGCCCTGTACGTCTCATCTGCTGAGATGTCAATAGCTCCCGAAGACAAGGTGTCGGGGTGCTTGGGCGTATCATCGCAAGACAAGCTTAGTACGGAAAAAGAAACGAGAAGAATAGCAATTGCCCAACCACGCATAAATCACAATTTTACAAATAATTCAAAAAGATAGTGTTGTTGCTTTAAAGTTTGTAACAATTATTTAACAGCGCAAGATACCACCTGAAATGGAAAAAGAAACCATGCCAAGCATGTTGGTATCTGTGTTTACTTACTGATAAAATGGTCACATGCCATTTTTATACCTTCCGATACCCAGGTAAATGCGGAAGCCACCATATACAGTGAGTAGGCCTGCCATGCCAAATACCAGACCAGTAGATAGTTCTATAGTACCAAAATGCCTGCTGTATATTACAAATCCTGCCAGTCCCAGATATACTGTTCCCATCACGAAATCTAGTATCGCTCTGAAATTAGTACCTGTTTTATTGGCCTTCTGATTGTCTGCTGCGCTCATGTTATTTTATTCTGTTGCAAATGTACTATTAGAGATGCAGAAATTCCCCAATTCCATAATTATGAACGGCTCAATTGCTGAATGTGTAATAATTGCCTATATGTTATACGGATTCTACAAGGGCTTTTATCTGAACGAGGATAGGGTTCCAGCCTTCGCCGTTGTTTCGGGCATCATTATACCTCTTTTCGCTATTGGCTACGGTAGAAAAGTCGCCTTGATTCACATCGAGTCTGGTCTGGCCATTTTCTTCTGTAAGTGTATAGGTGACAGTAAGGTAATTTGCCGGAATATCTTCAATTGCCGGATCGTTCGGATCGAAGGTGGTGTAGATAAGTTGTTTATTGGGCACGATGGCCACAATATGACCTACTACAGCAATAAATAATTGACCATCGAAGATACCTTCCCATGTGAGGGGGCTTCCTACATTATAATCTGAAGTGGCTGCGCAACCAAACATATATTTTTTGGTCTGTTCGGGATCGGTCAAAGCATCCCAAACCTTGTCTGCAGGGGCATTTATGGTAATAGTGCTGTTAACGAACAGAGGGGTGTTCATGGTAGTTGGTTTTGACTCAAATATAAATAAGAATTGCTGATGAGATGCAGTTAAAACAGGCTTATCTGTACCGGTTTTGGTGGAGCAGGTCTGTGTATTGCCGGTTTGCGGAATGGATGTTCGGTATCAGTGATGTGATATACTGACGATTCTTCATAGCGCGATGCAACGGAGATATGTGTATTACGGGCATGAGTATTGAACAGGCGTAATGCCAGATCTGGGTCATTATTGTCTTTGGATAGATGTGAGAGCAATAAATGACTGAGGAAGCGGGAGCGGTGGGCCATGAATAATTCTAATGCCTGAACATTGGACAGGTGACCATGACCACTGCGGATACGGTTTTTGAGATGGTGAGGATATCTGCCATTCTCCAGCATATCCGCGTCATAATTGGCTTCGAGAAATACCGCATTACAATCGGTGAAATTGTCGATGACATTGCTGCAAACAGCACCTATATCTGTGAATACGCCTATTTTGACCCCATTGCCCGAAATGACAAAGCTGTGCGGGTCTATGGCATCATGAAATTTAGGGAATGCCATTACCGACAGGTTACCGATGTTGACCGGAGTATAGGCTGTAAATGAGAATACCTGTGCCGGGTCAACCCTTAATCTGCTCTGTCTGAATGTTTCGGCAGTGATATAAACGGGTAATTTATGTTTGGATGCAATACTTTCTACCCCTTTAATATGGTCGCCATGCTCGTGAGAGATGAACAGCGCCTTGACCTTATCCATTGAAAGGTCGAGCCGTTTCATGCGTTTTTCGGTCTCTCTGCAAGACAGACCGGCATCTACCAGCACGGCTTCATTGTCATTAGCTATGTAATAACAGTTGCCATTGCTGCCCGAATTGAGGGATGTGATGTAGAGCGACATAGCGCAAAAATAGGCTGATTTACTGCCGCTTACAAAACAATATTGTTTCAGGCCAATACGTCGGCCAGTTCGGGTGATTTACCGAACACTGCTTTGGCATAAGGACAGAGCGGGATGATCTTCAATTCTTTTTCCCGGGCAAATTTTACCACTGCATTGATTAATTGCTTACCTAATCCGCGGCCTTCAAATGCTTCGGCCACTTCGGTATGGTCTATGATAAATTGTTTTTCTCCTGAATAGACATAATGCATCGCTGCTATTTCGTGACCATCAACTTCGATGAAGAATCTGCCTTTTTTACCATTGTCGGCTTGTTGTATGTTCATGATGTTATAAATATTAAGAGGTGCTCATGTATAAAAAATGCGGGTTGCTATCTGCATAGCAACCCGCTGTGTATATTATTGCTGAACCAACTGAATGTTAGCGTGTAGTTTTACTTCTTCGCTTACCAGTGCACCACCAGCTTCAGTAAGAGCGTTCCAGTTAAGGCCGAAGTCTTTACGGTTGATCTTGCCGTTCACTTCAAAACCTGCTTTTACATTGCCCCAAGGATCTTTAGCGATACCATTGTACTCTACAGCCAAAGTAACCGGTCTAGTTACATCTTTGATGGTAAGGTCGCCATGGAGTTCATATGCTTCATCGCTCTTTTTGGTGAACCCTGTAGAGGAGAAAGTAAGCTTTGGATATTTTTCTGTTTCAAAGAAATCACCGCTTTTCAGGTGGCCATCGCGTTGATCGCTATTTGTGTTGATAGAATCGACATTGGCTTCAAAGTTGATTTTAGCGTTCTCGAAAGTATCGCCTGCAACTACAGTGCCTGAGAATTCCTTAAAATTACCTGTAACGGTAGTGATCACGAGGTGTTTTACCTTGAATTGCATTTCTGAATGTGATGCGTCGATCGCCCAATTTGTTGTGCTCATTTTGTTTGTTTTTTTAAGTTTTGAAATTGTTTGTTTTGTTATGAAAATGTATTGAATTCTTAATATCTGATCTCTCCGTATTTGCCATCAAAGAAGTCGCCATAAGCGGCAGCTATTTCTTTGCTTGAGTTCATTACAAATGGACCTTCCGCAACAATAGGTTCGGAGTAGTGGCTGCCTCCAAACAATATTACATGTGCCTGAGTAATACCGTTGTTGCTGAATGTTAGATCTCCGTTATCTTGCTCGAAAGCCACTACTTCACTTTTGCTAAATACCGTGCCATTTATTTTTATCTCTTCAGATGGTATGAAAGCCGCGTATTCCAAGGTGTCTTTTGTAGGGTAGGTAAAAGATGCTTTAGGGTTGAGGGTGATATGGTACATGAACTCGTTGAGGAATGTAGTGACAGGAGATGCGTTAACGCCACAGGTGCCTATCAGTACTTTTATTGTGCCTGCATCGTCCGGTAATTCGGTGATAGGCATGTCTGCAGGCTGTACCGCAAGGTAGTCGGGTAATTCTGCTTTATTCTTAGCAGGCAGATTGATCCAAAACTGGAGCCCGTGCAATATACCTCCTTGTTGTACAAAATCGGGTGCGGGGTTTTCGTCGTGGATCACACCATTGCCGGCTTTCATCCACTGAGCCCCTCCGGCGGTAACAATGCCATGATGTCCTCTGCTGTCGTAGTGTTGCAATGCACCACTGAAGAGATAGCTAAAGGTAGCTATACCTCTGTGCGGGTGAGCAGCCTCTCCTGTGGGTGGCTTGGGTATGCCAGCCTTTTGTTCGGTAGGGTAGAGGTGATCTAAAAATACGAACGGGCCGACCGCGTGAAGATGATGATTGGGGATAAGTCTGTTGACCAGCAGATGTCCTACTCTTGCATTCATACCCCCGCTGCTGATCTTTATTTTCTTTTCCATTTTTTGTTGTTTTCGTTTGTCATAGCTTATCGCTTTTGACAACACAAAGGTGCAACAAAGGGAAGGTCGTTTCCAATGACATTTGACAAGAAAGAGACTTGACATTTGTCAAGTTTTTTGTGTGGATCTATTTCTGTAACGCTTTCTTTCTGATGCGGGACAGGGTCTCGGGGGAGATGCCCAGATAAGAAGCGATCATATTTTGCGGAAAGCGCTGCAGGAAAGTCGGGTTGTTTTGCAGCAGGTCCAGAAAACGGTCTTCTGCAGTCATACTGATGGAAGCATGGATACGTTTCTGCGTAGCAATGGAATGTCGCTGATCGAGCAATGCTATTGTTTTGCGGAATGCCGGTGAATTGCTGACCAAATGCTGCATTTGCTCTGAAGTAGCTACCAACAATTCACAATCTTCGATCGCATCAATGTTGAACCGGGAAGGGGTAAGCATGGTAAAACTTTCTCTATCTGATACCCACCAATTCTCAATGCCAAAGAAGATAATGTGCTCCAAGCCTTTATCATCTACCGAGTATTGGCGCAGGGCACCTTTCACTATAAAGGCTATATACTTACATACATCACCTGCCTGCAGAAAGTATTGTTTCTTTCTGATCTTTCTGGAAGTGAATGCGACCTTGATCAGTTCAAATTCTTCATCAGTTACCGGTGCGCCGGAATATTCGCTTACATATTTTCTGAGCGCATCGTACATGTTTACCTCTTGCTGATTGGACAATCAAAAATAAGGCATTTCATACTAAAATGAGTAGTTGTTATTTTTCGTCAGGTATGAATTTCATTGATATGGAGTTGACGCAATGGCGGGTATTTTTGGCAGTAAAACGCTCGCCGGTAAACACATGTCCGAGATGACCATTGCAATTGGCACAAATGATCTCTACACGATGACCGTCTGCATCAGGTACTCTTATTACAGCACCTTTTATTTCATCGTCAAAAGATGGCCATCCGCAGTGTGAATCGAATTTACTTTCTGAGCGGTAAAGCGGTGTGTCGCAGCGACGGCAGATATAGGTGCCTTTTTGTTTGTTGTCGGTATATTCACCGGTGAATGCACGTTCGGTGCCTTTGTGCAATATCACTCTTGCTTCTTCCGGTGTCAGTTCGTTCAGTTTCATGTAGTCGTATTGTGGTATAAAGTTACGTGGAATGCGAGAATCGGGCAATCGGAGCATGCCGCATTTTGTCAATGGTAGTATAGGTAGATCAATGAAGGGTGATCTCAAAGAGCAGGGAGCTGCCTGCTGTGCATTTTTTGCTGATTTATACATCCATAAATTCCCATGCGCTCTGGTATGCGTTCAGTGATTCGGCATAGGCAATGAAGTCAGAGTAGAAAGGCAGACGAGATAGGGTGCCGCTGTCGCCAATGATGACCAGTTTTTTACGGGCCCGGGTCATGGCTACATTCATACGCCTGATATCGGATAGAAACCCGATGATATTGTCGGTATTGCTGCGGACCATACTTATGTACATGATGTCGCGTTCCTGCCCCTGAAAGCTGTCTATAGTATTGATGGTGATCTTACTTCGATAAGGTTGTAAGTATGCAGCGTGCTGGTATTGCTCCTGCAAAACCAGTATCTGTTGTCTGTAGGGAGATATGATCCCTATAGTGGGGAAATTTTCAGGCGTATAATGTGACTGTAATGCAGTGATGAGCTGCTCCATGTGTTTGAAGAGCAGTATTGCCTCCTCGGGGTTGCTGGTACTTGTGCCTTCTGTTTTTTCATCGAATCCGCAGCCTGCGGTATCAACAAAAGCCAGTGGTGCATCGTTGTCATGCAGTAGATGCTGTGCTACAGAGCCATGCGCTATAAGTTTGTCGTCATAAAATACTTTTGATGAATAACCCATTATCTGTTCATTCATGCGGTACTGTTCCTGCAGCAAGACAACACTTTCGGGATGGAGAGCAACGCATTTCTCGAGGAGTGTGTGAGACAGACCTTGTTTTGCGGCTTCATTACTTTTGATGGTGGGCGGCAACTGGCAGTGGTCGCCGGCAAGTACTACTTTCTTCGCTTTGAGTATGGGTATCCAGCAGGCAGGTTCCAGAGCTTGCCCGGCTTCGTCTATAACAAGCGTATGATATTTTATATCGCGTACCGTATAATGGTTGGCCCCAACCAGCGTGGCAGTGATGACCTGAGCTTTGGCAACAATATCATCAATGATATATTGTTCTGTGTTGCCCACGTCTTTCATTATTTTTCTGGCTTCGTCGAAGAGGGCCTTTCTTTGCTCCCGTTCGGCTTTGCCAAAGCTGCGTTTATATTTATGCGCCATGTTCTTAAATTCTGACGCACGTTGCTTCAACTTCTTTATTTCTTTATTCGCGCTATGTTCGCCCATCTTACTATCGAGCGTAAGTGCCATTAAATGATCAGATACACGGGCGGGGTTGCCTACGCGTAATACATTCAACCCTTCTTCAGATAACTTTTCGCTGAGCAGGTCAACAGCCGCATTGCTGGGAGCTACTACCAGTATCTGTTGATGATCGTGCCGGATCAATGCCTTTATTGCCTGAACCAGAGTGGTGGTCTTGCCCGTGCCGGGAGGGCCATGTACTATTGCCAGTTCATTGGCCTGAATGATCCTGTTAACGGCCTCTTGCTGCATTGCATTGAGTCTGGCGTTGACTATTGTATCAAGAGAAGTGTCGAATGCCGGTTTGGTCTGCCCAGTCAATATATTGATCAGCCGGCTTTCATCCTTCTTCTCTGCCATTGAAGTAGCGAGTTTCAAGGCACTGTTCATTTCTTCGTAGCTATTATCGTCGAAGAGGAGATCTATACCCAGTTTGCCATCGTCGGCCCAATCGGGTAGTTCGTCAGTACGAAGACTTATCTTTAGTTTGTTACCTCCCTGGTAAGTGATAGTACCTTCAATTCTATGTTCTTTAGGTTCGTGGTTGGAGAATAGTACTGCTGATGCCCCAAATCTTAATTGATGATTTACATCGTGGTGAGTGGTGCGTTCTACTTCAACAGTGAGATAATCGCCCCTGCCCAGTTCTGTACCTCTGATGGCTATAGGATACCAGCTTAGTCCATTGGCTCTGCGTTCTGCTACAGATGAACGTTCTGTAAGTTGTATATATGCATTCCTGTCTTCTTCCCGTTCTAATTTCAGCAGGTCGAGCAGGCTCTTAAAGTATTCCATTGTGGTGCAAAGGTAATACTAGTAATGGCTTTGTGATGGAATAGGGAATATGACGAGCTTTGTATTGTGGGAGATCGTGTGTATTTTGTTAAGTCCCAAGATGTTTTAGCAATATTACGTCTATATAAGTAAGCGTATCATTATGAAGAAGCAACTTCCTATTCAAATAGACATTCCTCGACCCTGTAGCCAGGACTGGGATGAAATGACGCCACAGGGACAGGGGAGGCATTGCGATAGTTGCAATAAGACAGTCATTGACTTTTCTTCATGGAGCGATACTGAGTTGTTTAGCTTTTTTAATAAAAATACAGCACCTGTCTGCGGCAGGTATCTTGAATCTCAATTGAGGAGACCAATAGTTATTCCTTATCAACCACACAGTCGATTATACAGGATGGCTGTTGCTATGGGGCTCACATTACTATTTGTACATGGGCCTGAGGTAAGGGCACAAAGCAGACCGCCGATAGTTGCCACCGATTCTCTGATCTCTGAATTGAAGGGAAATAAAACAGATTCATCAACCTCTGAGATACGAGGAACAGTTACAGACGATAAGAAGGAGCCTCTTGTGAATGCGACTGTGCAAATATTGCAAAATAGGGTATTGAAAGGAGCAACTCTTACAGATTTTGACGGTAGATATTCAATCAAAGGATTGGATAGTGGTAGCTATGATATACAGGTGAGTTATGTAGGGTATAAAACGGCAATAGTAACTAAAGTCTCTATTGCGTCATCATTCATTGTGCTGGATTTTAAATTAGATATGTCGAGAAAATATGTCATGGGTGAACGAGTGGTCATCATACAACGTGATTACCCATTGATAGATAAATTTAAAGATTCTTACAAAATTCGCCCGAAGTGGTAGCAGTTATTGTATGATATTAAATACCACAAATACCGTTGTAATGAACAATGTGAGCAGACCGGTAAGAAATACATAATCTGCTATGCTTTCGAAGAGTGCAGACCGGCTGGTCTTGCTTCTGATTGATAAGAATGACAGCAGACAACTGGATATGAACAAAAACATGGAAAGAGCGGTACACTCATCTATGAACGATCGTTCACTCAGTTTCAGTGCTTTTAAAGAAATGAATACCACAAAGCATAATCCAAAGAGGTTTGAAGAGGTATTCAGGATGTGGGGTGATTTGTTGTCTTTTGACATTTTTTGATATTGTTCTATAAAGTTAGTGACCCCCTTTTTGTTCCGGTGTTAAAATAGTCTTATAGTATAACCTCAGTTATAATTGACCATGCTCCAATTCAAGGCTAACTATTTGTAAAAAATAATATTCATTTCGGGTTACCTTTTTAAATGGCAGGTATCAATATTCGAACCATTTAAAACACATAAATTATGAAATTAGTTAAACTAAGCGTTCTTGCACTTGCAATGGGACTTTTTGTAGCTTCTTGCGGCAACGGAAATGGTGATGCACCTAAAACAGATACTGCAACACCACCTCCAGCTGCTCCGCCAGCAACACCACCACCGGCTGATACGACAGCAAAACCTGCGGACACTACAAAGCCGGCTGATGCTGCTAAGCCTGCTGATGTTAAAATGGAAGAAAAGAAAGAAGAAAAGAAGAAATAGTAGATTTTTGCTACATATTTAAATGGAAAGTCATCCATGCTTATGGGTGACTTTTTCATTGGATAACCTGCCTTTTAAGCGATTTCAAATATTTTTAAAAATATACGAAAAATTTGGGTTACCTTTTTTCAAATGCGGTATAAACATGCATAACGTTTAAAAACAAAATTATGAAATTAGTAAAATTGAGCGTATTCGCTCTTACAATGGGTCTTTTCCTTGCATCTTGCGGTGGTGCTAAAACTGAAGAAGCTAAGACTGATTCAGCTATGGCAACTACAGCTCCAGTTGAAGCTGCTCCAGCTCCAGCTGCTGACACAACTGCTAAGCCAGCTGCTGATACAGCTAAGCCAGCTGCTGCTGCAACTGAAGTTAAGAAGGAAGAGCCAAAGAAGGCTGAAACTAAGACTGACGCTAAGAAGAAGTAATTCTTACTTATCAAGTTATAAAAAACCATTCCGATCATTCGGAATGGTTTTTTTGTTTTGTGTATGTGTTCGTCTGAATTTTCGAGCGGTAATTTGGAGTCAGGGCTTAGAGATGTGCAAAATATCTGTAGGTGTATTTCAAAGAAAGATGCCCGGGGGTTACTGCTGCGGACAGAGGTATTATTGAGTATTTATATATGTAGAAAAGCCATTCCCTTTCAGGAATGGCTTTTAGATGATATCGGATAATAGATTAAAATGCCCTGTTGATGCCTATCACGTATCTGTAAGCAAAATATTGCGGATTGCTGTAAGGCGTACGGTTGACAAAGAATGGCAGATCTACACGGATGGTAAGTGGTTTTGCTTTTTCAAAAACACCCCAGTTCTTGACCGTAAAAGCAAATCCCAGACCTGCGTCCATGCGCACGTCGCTCCACATATTAGAAGGTACTATGTTGTAAACATTAGATGCAGAGAAATAGCTCAATTGCATAATGCCTGCGTCTGCAAATGCATAAGCATTGATGTGCAGCCAGTTGCGGAACAGGCGTGGACGGTAAGGGAAGTAGTTCTCAAAGCCTATTTCCATATTTACAGCGGCACCACTTCTTCCTTTATAGCTTTCCATTACTGTGCCATTGCGTTCGTCGGGTGTATTGTAGCCGGCATAACCGCGAAGGTTCAATCCTCCACCTTGTTGGAAATGATTCATATCGTAGCGGGAGATGCCACCCCAATCATCAGGCACGAATCCTTTGCTGCGGGTGTATTTATTTTCCAGCAGATCTTCAGGACTTCCGCCTGCCAGGTAGAGCAAACTTTCGCCAGGAAATCTGTTGCCCATACCATAGCGCCCGAAAACACGCGTGCGTACCTCCAACTTCTTTATATAATTTGTGTTGATAGACTCTAACTGAGCATAAGAATAGTTAGAAGGCGTGCTGTTGCCATTGAGTATAGGTGCTCTCAGACTGAGCGTATATCGGCCTGCACCGTGCATGTAGTTGTAACTATGTGTCCATGCCAGATTGATTGATGTGTTAGGTCTTGACCAAGTGCTGGTAAAGTCGAGCGGGGTAATGAGGTAATTAGTATCCTGTGCATCCTGCATCCACATGCTCTGTACATATCCCTGTATGAGGTTCTTGTCGCTTTGCATCCAGTTAAAGCCACCTCTCTGATACCAGATGCCATCAATGAAACGGCTGTTGATCTGCATAGCCAGCTTAGGGTAGTTGCGGCTGACCGGAGAAATATAATTGAACGAGTAATGAACCGGAGCGTAGGTTCTGTAAGGTCCGTCGCCCTTGTAAGACAGATAGGCATCTTCCTGCAATACGTGTGTGTTCCACCAGATGCTTGCATCCAGTTTGTATAGGGTAAACATATAGTCGCCTTCTACATGAGCGCCTGCTTTTATTCCATCTATAGGGTTCCACCAAACGTCAGGGCGAACATATAGCCTATATTTTCGTCTGTCATATTGTTCATTGAGACCGCCATCTAATGTGGCTCTCACTGCACCTTTGCAACCCAACAGTCCTTTGCGGCGGTAATTGTCCACCTCATTTCTGTCCGTGAGTCTGAAGGATGTATCTATCTGAACACTCCTGACTCCTCCTGGCACTGCTACTCTGGCGGTATAACCGGCGTTCATCTTACCCCAGCCATACCACTTAGGCAGACTTGTTGCATTGGTCTGCTTATAAAACCAGGTGTTAGGGATGTAGAAATTAAACTTATTGCCATCTTTAGAAGTAACAGTAAAGTCAATCGGCATCTGCATGTCTCCTTTACGTTTGAAGCGAATGGCAACGCTGTCAGTGCCCTTTATCTTGCTTATCCTACCTACGTGATAATCGAGTGTTTTGGTGGTTTCAAACCATTGGTCAAAGAACCATGACAGGTCAACATGGGTATATTGTATCATTGACGCTCTGAAATCCTCATAATAGGGATGAGCGAATTTCCACTGTTCGAAGTAGTGTTTCAGGGCATTCTGGAACAAGGAGTCGCCCAGCACATACTGCAGATTATAGAGCATATTGGCCGTCTTATAATATACGGTACCATATCCGCCGCCATGATTCAGTGCATTGTGGAAATCATCGGAATGGGTATTGAGCGGCAGTTCATTCTGATTGAGGGCTACATAGGTATAAGGATTAGATATGTTCTTATCCAACACCAATCCCGGATCGGTAAAGTGTTTTTTATATCCCTTAGTAGGTTTTGACCCAAGAATGGTATCGCCATCGATACGCCTTAAACCCCATGCTGTAAGAAATTGAGTAAAGCCCTCGTCCATAGCAGCTCTGTAGGTCTCATTGCTGCCTACCTGTCCGTAGAACCAGTTATGGCCTATCTCGTGCACCAGCAGTCCGCGGTAACCTGGCTCTGCACCTCCGTCCATGGTTATCATAGGGTATTCCATACCGTCAGCGGCATCTGCCGCCACGATCTTGGGGTAGCGATAGCGTCCTATATCCTGCGAAAAGGTTTTGATGATGCTGGTAATATAGTCGGGTGCATTCTGCCAGCGTGCGGCATGAGGCTCCTGTACAATGGCCACACACTCGATCCCGTTCCAGTAGGCAGTACCTATGCGGTATGAAGGGTCGCCGGTAAAGGCAAAGTCATGTACATTATTCGCTATAAAATGCCATTTTTTACGTTCACCTTTTATATAAGGAGTAATAACAGAGGGTGCTTCATCCCATTTCTTATCTTTAAAATTTTTGATGTCCAGTTTTGCTCGCAGGTCGGCAGGTAATACCTCATTTCTGTTCTGTAATTCTCCCGATGCTTCTACTACATAGTTAGAGGGGAAATCGAGTGTTACATCATACACGCCGTAGTCGCCATAGAACTCCTTGTTGAGGTGCTGATAGGTGTCCCAGCCATGCATGCGGTCATATACCGATACTTTAGGAAACCACTGACAACCATTATAATGTTTGAATCCCCAGGCATCATACATCTTCATGCGGCGACGTGTCTGTCCTTTATCATAATAAGTATTGAATCCCATTTTGATAGTGATCTTTCCTCCCGGTCTCAGAGGTTCGCTCAGATATACTTTCATTATGGTATTGTCCAGTTCGGTCTTTGCTGCCGAGCCATTTACCAGTACATTTTCTATGACAATACCCAATCCCGCAGCTTCTTTTTCGCCATAACCGGGGTCGCTTTTGTTGAGTTTTTCCAGTTTGCCCAAATAAGAACCTTTGATAAAGGCATTCTGATACAAATGGAAATAAACATATTGTAAGGTGTCGGGAGAATTATTCCAGTAGGTAAGCTCCTCCTGTCCTTCTACTCTGTCATCTTCTTCATGAATAGTAGCATTGATATTATAGGCTACATCCTGCTGCCAATAAGCTTTATCGGGCATCCGGTTTTGCCAGTAATGTTCATTTGCTGAATTTCTATAAACATTGTCGTGCCATTGCGCCGACGCCGACAATACAGACAGGATACAGGTGAAGGAAAACAAAGTAAACAACCTCATAATTAAAATTTGGGTTAAAAATAGAATATTATCGGGTAACCCCACATCACCCAATAGCGCTATCTTATTTATGGCATATCTAAGTATATTTGGTAAAACCATTTTTATGATCGACGCACAGCTCATCACCACATCAACTTCCCTTGAAGGGTACCGTATTGTTAGCCACCATGGAGTGGTAAGAGGTATTACGGTTCGCTCGCGCAGCATCTTTGGTAATTTTGCCGGTGGACTACAAGCTATTGTTGGCGGAAAGCTATCGATATATGTAAAGTTGTGTGAAGATACCCGTCAGGAGGCGTTTGCATTAATGGTAGAACATGCCGAAGAAGCCGGGGCCAATGCCATCATTAATATGCGCTATGATGCCAATGAAGTAATGACCGGGATTACAGAAGTGCTGGCCTATGGTACTGCTGTGAGGGTGGAGAAGATTTGACCAGTATTTATTTAGTATACCCTAATGTCTCATACCACGCCTTCGAAGGCCTGTTAGTCGGATAACCATGTTCTGCCCTAAATGCTTTTCGTTCGGCCGTAAAATCCCACCAATTCTTGCTTGTATCTCTGTGGTTGGCATAGTGCACTACCAGTCGGCATTGGTCTTCAACGCAGGGATCTATCCAATAGCCGCAATGGGTTTCTAATTCATCTATCAGTGTGGGGCCATCTTTGTGCTTCAATGAGTCAATTGTATAGTACCCTATTGAAATAAGGTCTTCAGCAAATTTGATACCGACAGAAGGTATGGATTGGAATACAATGAGTGCATTGATCTCCATAGCCCGATGTTGAGGTACATTTAGTATGGCGCATATTTCAGTCGTGCTCAACATCGATAGGTCGCTCATCCTAATTTTTGCAGCCCTAAGTTGAGCTTTTTCTTCAACGGTAAGCGGTGTTTTGATGGTCTTTTTAGTTGCCATATCAGTTAATTATTGCAAATATCCTGAAGTTTGCGATGCGGAAGAAAATATAGTCAGGTAAAATAGCTGAAGCCCTTATTTTTCGGGTAGTACAGCAAAAATAACATGGCTACGACCCAACTAAAAAAAATCTCATTTTTCTTTTGACCTTCAAATGATTATTTTTGCAGCGTTTTATATCAAATAACAAAAAAAATTATGGCAATCGTTGACCTGGTAATGCCTAAGATGGGCGAAAGTATAATGGAAGCTACAGTGCTTAAATGGCACAAGAAAGTAGGTGACGTTATTAAAATGGACGAAACCCTGCTGGATATAGCTACCGACAAGGTAGATAGTGAAGTTCCTTCAACAGCTGCCGGTACCATCACAGAATTGCTGTTCAAAGAAAATGACGTAGTGCCGGTTGGTGCCGTTATTGCACGTATAGATGCCGGTGGCGCTGCCGCTGCACCTGCGCCGGCTGCACCTCAGGCTGCTGCTGCGCCAGCCCCTGCTGCTGTTACGGTTCATAATGCCGCGCCTGCTGCCCCTGTAGCCGCGCCTGCTGCAAGCGGTTCACGTTTCTACTCTCCGTTGGTATTGAATATTGCCGGCAAGGAAGGTATTGGCATGGCTGAATTGGAAAATGTACCCGGTACCGGCAATGAAGGCCGTGTGACCAAGAAAGATATATTGGATTATGTAGCTAACAGAGGCAATATGCCTGCCCCTGCTGCTGCGCCTGCAGTTGTTGCAGCACCTGCGGCTCCGGTTGCTGCAGCGCCTGCTGCCGCTCCGTCAGCATCTGTTCCTTCGGGTAATGTGGAGATCATAGAGATGGACCGTATGCGTAAGCTGATAGCTGATCATATGGTGCGTAGCAAGGCTACTTCTCCGCATGTCACCAGCTTTACAGAAGCTGATGTTACCAATCTGGTTAAATGGCGTGATAAGGTGAAGGGTCCTTTCGAAAAGAAGTATGGCGAAAAGATCACGTTCACTCCAATATTCATCGAAGCTGTTGCGAGTTGCATCCGTAAGTTCCCTATGATCAATGTTAGTGTTGAGGGCGATCGCATCATCGTTAAGAAAGATGTGAACATTGGTATGGCTACCGCACTACCAAGCGGCAACCTAATCGTTCCGGTCATTAAGAACGCGGATACTAAGAATCTGATCGGTCTTTCTAAGGATGTGAATTCATTGGCCAATGCGGCACGTAACAATAAGCTGAAGGTAGATGATACGCAGGGTGGTACATTCACACTGACTAACGTAGGTACTTTTGGTAGCCTTATGGGCACGCCTATCATCAATCAGCCACAGGTTGCTATACTTGCGGTCGGCTCTATAAAAAAGAGACCAATGGTATTGGAAACTGCTGATGGTGATGTGATCGCTGTTCGCCACATGATGTATCTGTCATTGAGCTATGATCACCGTGTTGTTGATGGTTCATTGGGTGCCAGCTTCCTTACAGCGGTGGCCAATGCATTGGAAGCATTCGATCCGAAAAGAGATATCTAAGCAATATCATTCATTCTTATAAATAAGGCCCGTGTTGTATAACACGGGCCTTATTATTTTATGGATCACCACCTCAATTTTTCAATCATTTCAGGTAGCATTGGTGTGTATTTGACTGATACTTTTTTATGAACAATACCGGGCAGGTTCTACTGTCTTTTTTGCCTGTTTTTTTACGCTAATTTGAGTAGCTTTTCGTAAGGTGCTCTCAGTTAACTTTAGCGCATAATTTACTGTATTTATTATTGATGTAACAAAAAATATTTTTACAGCAGCAATACAGATGCAACATTCTTTTCTGTGAAAAAATGAGTAAATTTACAATAGGTCTTTTACAGGTGGTCTTATTTTGGTGCTTTATATGTATGATGTGCTGAAATGCTTTCCTGTAAAGGGTTTCAGCAGTTGCTCCTATATACGGAGATGATAAAAATGAGGTTGAACTTTTTAAATTAAAGCAGGTAGTTGTTAATCAATTGTCACAGTAAGTGGAAAGGAGAAAAAAGCGATTATCAGCGCAAAGTCCACACTGTAGTTCAAACTAAACTAACAATAGCTGTTCAATTTTTTTTTTCAACAAAATGTTAGCAATTTCGTTCTCCCGAAAAAGAAACGGATGTTAACTTGAAAGGTGGCGGGAATTCGTACAGAGAATAAAAAATAAAACAGATTAAGAAGGGCCGTAAAAAGTGGCTGAAAACAATGGATCATTTTCAGATAGTTTTCTTGTCGCTGCTACTGCCGGGTAACAAATTCAATTAACTTTGTTGAGCGTTGTTAACAAATATGAATAAAGACATTTACAATACCGACATTAACTCTCAAAATGATATTGAGCAACTTTGGGAAAAGTGCCTTGCTATCATAAAAGATAATGTCAACTGGCGTACCTACCAGACTTGGTTTGAACCGATCAAAGCCGTTAGCCTGAATGATAATATCGTTACCCTTCAGGTACCGAGCCAGTTTTTTTATGAGTGGCTTGAAGAACATTATGTAGAACTACTGGGTAAGACCATCAAGCGTGTACTGGGTAAAGCAGCTCGCCTTGAATACCGTATTATGATGGAAGGCAGCAGCGCACAGCGCAATCCTGCATCTATCAATATGCCGGGTAGTACACATACACGCCCGCCTAAAGAGAATAACTTCATAGACATGCCGCTGAAGTGGGATGATCCGCACAATATAAAAACGCCTTATGCCATCCCCGGTCTGAAGCGTATGCAGATCGATCCGCAGCTGAATGCTAACTATGTGTTCGATAATTATGTTGAAGGTGATTGTAACCGCGTAGCTCGTTCTGCGGGTTTGCATATCGCTCAGAAGCCAGGTGCTACTTCATTCAATCCTTTGGTAGTGTTTGGTGGCGTTGGTTGGGGTAAGACCCATCTTGTACAGGCTATAGGTAATGAAGTACGCAGATTGCATCCTAACAAGGCAGTACTCTATGTTAGTGCGGAAAAGTTCATCAACCAGTTCATAGATCACGCCAAGAATAATGAGATCAATGATTTTATACACTTCTATCAGTTGATAGATGTATTGATCATGGACGATATCCATCTTTTTGTTCCTGCTGTTAAAACACAGGATGTGTTCTTTGCTATCTTCAATCACCTGCACCAGAGTGGTAAGCAGATCATCCTTACCAGCGATACCGCACCACGCGATATGGAAGGTATGCAGGAGCGCTTATTGAGCCGCTTCCGTTGGGGATTGAATGCCGATATACAGGCGCCTGATTTCGAAACGCGCCAGGCTATACTCCGAGTAAAAATGCGTCATGAAGGTTTGGAAATACCTGATGATGTAGTGAAGTATATGGCTTACAATATCCAGAGCAATGTACGTGAGCTGGAAGGTGCACTGATAGCATTGTTCGCACAGGCTACGCTGAACAAGAAAGAAATAGACATGGATCTGGCCAAGCGCGTCATGAAGAACTTCGTGAAGACCGCTGCCCGTGAAATGACCATAGAGAACATACAGAAACTGGTATGCGATTACTACCATGTGCCGTATGAGAAGTTGCTTACCAAGACACGTAAACGTGAAGTGGTACTGGCTCGCCAGATAACCATGTACTTTGCGAAGAAGTTTACCAAGCAGTCTTTAAAGACCATTGGCGACCACTTCGGCGGCTTCGACCATACTACTGTTATTCACTCTTGCCAGACGGTTGAAAACCTGATGGAAACAGATACTGAATACAAGGAAAATCTGATGGAACTGCTACAGAAAGTGCAGTTGGCCAGCATCTGATAAGTACTCATAACAGTGCCAAGATATTAGAAAATAAAAAAGAAGTAAAATTTTGAAAATTTCTTTTGTTTTATTCTCAGAACTCTTATCTTTGCACTCCCTTAACGAAAGCGGAAAGGGAATTATCCGGTACTAATAAAATACTGAGGTGAGGTGGGAGAGAGGCCGAATCCACTAGTTTGCTAAACTGGCGTGCGTCGTTAAGATGTACCGAGGGTTCGAATCCCTCCTTCACCGCTGATTACTATTAATAATCGGCTGCTAACAGAAATGTTGGCGAACATTGTCCGGGAAGTAGCGCAGGCCGGTAGCGCACCTGGTTTGGGACCAGGGGGTCGCAGGTTCGAATCCTGTCTTCCCGACTCTTATAATAAGCCTCACAGCAATGTGAGGCTTTTTTGTTTTTATTCCTGCAGCGCATCCCGACTCTGGTCGGGAGGGTCGCAGGTTCGAATCCTGTCTTCCCGACATAATACACACACAATGGACTGATTTTCAGTCCATTGTGTTTTTAGGGAACAACATAAGAACAAAATACGTTCTTACCCCCCTATCCTTTTAGTTCTGTTACACAGAATTACACAATCTTTAAAAAATCTCCTCTTCTATTGATAAAATTCCAATAGTTCTCCCCCTTTCTATAAATAATCCATTCTCCCACAAAACAAAATCCAATCTGGGATATATAACATTACACCAAGACCGAAACGGTTCATGGATAAAAAACCACCCCTACAAAATGAAGAAAAGATATGTAGATGTATCGTTCCAAAGTTTTCTGAGACACCGATTGAATGAAGGAGTAAAATTGAAAACCAAAGAAGAGGAAGAACCAATTGAAAACGAAGAGGAGGAAGGTGAAGAACCTACCCCAGAACCAATTGAAAAAAAGAACTCAAAAAAGAAAGTTGATACCATTGATGAGATTGTAAACGACTATAAAAAACTAAGAGAGGAGTTTGATAAGATTTTTGAGGACTGATACGGGAGAAACGATGTATGATACTAACATGATGAGAGAAACCCTCAAAGTATCGAAGTCTTTCCTGATAAGGGAAATGAAGAAATACAACTTTCTGGAAACTGATTATATCCGATATAAAAACCAAATCCTTTACACGGAAACCTCATTTTTTGAGTTCATTGAGTATCTGGTAAAGAACCGATTGATAAGGGATATAGACGAGTTAAGACGGGAGGTTGATAAAATGATTATAAACACCGATGGACTATGAAAAATTGAGGTGTCTCAATAAGAGTATGACCGAAAAAAAACTAAAACTCTCAAAGGAAAAAGACCCAAAGAAGAAACAGAAACTAGATTTACAAATTAAGATTTTGGATTTGAGAATAAGATTAGAAAAATTGAAATAAACTATAAAGAAAATCAACGGACAATTAGTTATTCACTTCTGTAAAAAGTGAGAAAAATAAAGGGGTTAGAACAATAGTTTACAGTGAAATCACTTTATCTCGTGTTGCCTGTTATCATAGGTTTTGTATCGTGTTCGGAGAATGGTGCCGATAAAACTCAACCAGCAAGCGAAAGACACTCAAAGCTTAATGCCTTTCTTGAAAAGATTCCATCTATTACATTACCTATTGAAATACGAGGATGTTCTATCAATACACAGAGTCTGACAAGAGTTGATAACAACAAATTTATATCGGCGAACGTAAACTATGGGTATGGAAAGCTAGAGCCGAATAGCAAATTTACAGCTGTAGTCTTTCTTGCAAGTGCCGATTGTGAAATACCTGTTTTGGCAACCTATGATAAGTCCGGCAACAAAATAGACGAAAAGGAGATCAACATTGGTTATTGCGGTTCCGATTGCGGATATACTTGTAACGAGATAATGAGCATAGACAACAACAAGAATATTTTTACTGCTGATACGATTTCATCTTACGACTGTGACAGTTTAGGTAATGCTATACCTGGAACTGAGCAACATTACGTAATCTATAAACAAGGGAGAATATTAGAAACGGGAAAAATTGAATTGTCTAAGGAGATAAAAAAACAACTATAAAGCGGTTCGAAAGTTATCCTGTCTTCCCGACTCTAACATAAAGCCTCACAGCAATGTGAAGCTTTTTTGTTGTTGTATCAATTTTGGACTTGTTTGGCATAAAATAGACTGCCTGTTAACTATTCTCAGTGTTCGGCATATTCTATCTCCACTATCACCTCATTTTCTCTGCCCACCACATCCCATGGCGCATTATATCCAAGATAACTATAAGCACCTTTTACTTTATAGCCGCCGGCAATCAGCATATCTTTCAGTTGGCCTATCTTACGCTGTATCTTTTGTTCATTGGCATATCCTCCAAACTTCAAAACAGCAAAATATCCTTCTTTTGAATAGTGGAGATCTACTTTGCTGTCATTGGGTGCCGGCAGTTTATCAAGTGTATAATCTGAAGGCATCACAAAGCTCATTTTACTTTCGCTATTGCTCTTTTCAATGTGCACCGGTGCTGTCATAGCGATCTTTTCAGATGATCGATTACCGCCGAATATATAGCCTGCAAGAGTACGGAAATTAGAACTGCTGCCGCCCATATAGCTATCACCTTTTGTGGTGATAGTTGCCATGATGGCTTTGGGGTAATATCTTATCTCAAATCCATTGGCCGATTTTATCACTTTGTATGGCTGGCGTTCCACTCTTTTGTTTGCTGCGTAGGTCATAGCGGTGTAGCTGATAAGTAATACTAGAATAATTGCGGTCAATACTTTATACCAAGGCATATTTGATGATTATTGTTTGTTCCGTTGTTGTAAGACAAATATACCCAATCACACAGTTAATGGTTATTGTATATTTCAACACGGGTATATACATCTATGGCACATGTAAATAGTGTGCCATAGAATAGCTATCGCTTACTACTACGCTTTATTGTGCGTATGTTGATTAGAACTGTAGTCTGTAAATAAAATTAGGGAAGAAACCCAGTTGATAAGTGGTAGATATGGATCTGCTACCATTGTCGTAGGACTGAGAAAATACATTCTGATGGTTGGTCACGTTCTGAAGGTCCAATGAGAATGTTTGAGACAATTTGTGTGCTTTACTGTTGAGTACAAATCCCATTTTAAAGTCCAATCTGAAGTAATTGTCATAACGACTGGTGTAGGCATAGGTATCGCTTTTCAGTACAGTATTGCCTGCAAGTTGAGAGGTCGCAAGGTCTATAGGGGTATGATAACGTCCGCCGGCATTGGTGAATTTCAGGTCCATAGAAAGTTTATTTCGTTTGCCTGCCCCTACTTTAAATTCTTTACCAGCAAGTATATTATACACATATTTACCATTGAAGGCAGTGTTATGCTCCACACCATCACTGCCTTTGTATTTAGACTCGTACAATGAAGAGGTGAACAATCCATAATATCCTTTGCTGAAGAATTTTTCAATGGTCAGTTCTGCGCCATAATTGGTGCCTGTGCCATTATTTTTAAGATTCAACGAAAGGTCTGGTTTAAAGCTTGCACCTGTATTGAGCATAGAATAGCTGCTGGCAAAAGAATCAACGGGAACGTCATAGAGGTATTGATAATACACTTCAGCTTTTACGCGCCAATCCTTAAATGGTTGCCAGTCATAGCCCAGCACATAATGCTGACTCTTGGTAAAACCCAGTTCTTTGTTGGTGCTAGTTGTCGCATTTGGTAGCTCATTGTAATAAATGTTAGCAGGTTGCATTTGCGCATGTAGCCCGAATCCGGCGCTTAAACTGCTGTTGCTGCTTATCTCGTACTTCAATGCCATTCTAGGCTCTAATGACACTGATCTTGTATTCAGGAATAGCTTTTGGCTATGCAAGCCTATATTGGCGGTCAGTTGCTTGTTGATATTGTACTTCACATGTGCATATGCCTGTGCCAGATGGGTAGTGTTGTTGTTGTCCCATATCTGCATCCAGTCGGGCATATTACGACGGGTACGATAATAGAGATCCATATTGATCAGTTGATCTTGCAGACCAACTTTCAGGAAAAGCCTGGAACTGAGTTTTGAATTGTAGGCAACTGAAGCAGTATAATTGGTTTGGGTCACTTGCTCATCTTCTATACTCTTGCTGCTTCTGCCGGTATCTGCGGTAGATTGAGCCTGTGTATTTTTGGCATAATTGAAGCCCAATGAAGAGGTGATATAAGAACGGCTATTGAGTATCTTAACATGTTTCAGACCTATGATACCAATAGCACTGTAAAGGTCTGTATTGTCAGGCGGAGCGTACAGGCTTCCTGTTTTACCTCCGGTTATACCTATGCTGCTGTTCGCCAGAATCCCAAACAAGCTGAAGGTTCCAAGTGGGGTATTGCCACTCGTGATTTTGAATGAAAGGTCTTTATAAGACGGTGTTGCTGCGGTGCCTATATTTATGCCCAGTGTGGATGCCAGAAATGCTACCGATTGTCGATAAGCAACAAGATAAGATGCTCCGCTGCCTTTGGATATCGGTCCTTCGGTCATTCCCTCCAGCCCTGTTACCAGCCCCATCTGAAAGGTATGCTCTCTCTTTTCGGTATTTCCGCTTCTGAAGCCCAGGTCGAATACGCCGGCAATAGCATTGCCATATTCAGCCGGGAATGCAGAGGTAAAGAAATCCGAATTCTTCAGCATATTGGTGTTCAGTGCGCTCACTGCTCCACCTGTGGTGCCTACGGTAGCAAAATGGTTAGGGTTGGTAACATTCATGCCATCTATACGCCATAATACTCCTACCGGCGAATTACCCCTGATCACTATATCGTTTCTGGAATCATCCGGTGCGCTTACCCCTGCAAAATTAGCCGCCAGGCGGGCAGGGTCACTTCTGCCTCCCGCATATCGGTTCACCTCTTCCATTGAGAACGTTCTTGCGCTTACCGTGGCAAGTTTATTGATAGCAACACTTTTGTCTGCGCCATTGATAACAACCTCTTTGAGCCTCTTAAAGCTTTCCTCCATACTGATGTCCAGAATGGTCTCTTTCCCCGATGTAACAACTATGTTGGGCAGATAGACGTCTTTATATCCATCATAGTTTATTCTCAATTCATACCTGCCCGGTGCAATATTGCCTAGAACGAATTTGCCTGAAGAATCAGAAAAAACAGTTTGCTTCTCTGTATCATTGACTATAAAACGCACTGATGCCCCTCGAATGGATACCAATGAGAGTTTATCTACAATATTGCCACGTATATTCTGATAGTTACTTTGTGCGGAAAGACAAAAGGGTAGGAACGTAAAAATTAAGATAAAGCAGGTGCGGAATCTTACTGATGATTTTGGTGAGTGGATTGGTATAATATACTTGCGTTCATTAAGTAACGCCCTCATGGTATTATGCATATACATCGTTAGACGATGATGGATGCATATTCCTTTTAAAAGGAGTAATTTATTTTGTAAATAAAATTGATTATCAGTGATCGATATGTTATTGAGTAATTTATTTTATGATCTTCACAAACCTATAAAACAAAAGCTGCCCTGTTGTGCAGGGCAGCTTTAAAAAAAATATATCTTAAAGAATTACTTCTTCTTAGCTTCAGTAGCTTCAGCTGGCTTAGCCGGCTGAGCAGTCATTGTGTCAACGTGCTTAGTTGTATCAGCAGGAGCTGGAGCAGCTTCAACCGGAGCTGTAGTAGCCATTGCAGAATCAGCCTTTTTTTCTTCAGTTTTTGCACCACCGCAAGAAGCAAGGAAAAGACCCATTGTAAGAGCGAAAACGCTTAATTTTACTAATTTCATAATTTCTTTTTTAGATTGTTATGAATGTTAATACCCAAATGAAGAAAAGGTAACCCAATAATTGAAAATATTTTTGAAATCGTTTTCCGGGTCAAGATTTTTTATGCGTAAATACCTTGGTAGTTCAATGCAGTTTAGATGTATCATTCCGTTACAGCGTTTATTTAATTTAGTTCTTGTATGTATTGCAGTTGCAATCCCACAGCAGCTACTAGCCGCCAATAAGGTCAAGTTCAGCGGTAAGGTGGCCAATCCTACTGCCGATACCATAGAGGTCAGCTATAATGATAACAATCTGGCTTATTACCCTAAAAAGTTCACTGCCCATCTCGATAAGAAGGGAAATTTCGATCTCACTTTTCCACTACCGGATAACGAATATGTATTGGTGCAGCTGGCCTATGCCAATAGTTTGGCTGATATTATCCTGCAACATGGGGATAGTATTTTCATGACAGTAGATGCTCGCCGTTTTGACAGTACGGTCAATTATAAGGGGCGAGGTGCTGCAGTGCAGAACTTTATAGCTGCGCATACCATTAAAAGGGGGCGTATCAATCAATATCCCAATAATGTAAAGTCGCAACTGCACAAAGATCCTGCTGATTTCATAAAGGCCATTGATATTGAATATAATATTGAAGCTGCAATGGCCGATAAATGGACACCGGCACTATCTCCGTCATTCATCGCTTATTGGAGGGCATTTCACAGGTATTACAACTACTTTTTCATTCAGCAATATCCCCAGGCGCATCAGATCATCAAGGTGCGCAGATTTACAGACACCATACCCAATGCCTATTATAGTGTGGTGAGGTCAATGCCACGCGCATTTAATGATTCCTTACTTATGCTCCCTCCATATCTGCTCTACCTTACTGGGGTATTTGAAGCAAGTATGAAAGCCGATAGTTTTATAGCAATGGGAAAAGATACTACAATGGCCTATCGCATAGAGGATAGTGTATATAAGCTGGCATTCAAACTATTGCCGGACAAGAGTCTGGAATATTTTATTGCACAGAACTTATACGGCAGGGCTAAGAACCAGCGGCTTGCCCGCACTGAGGCACTATTATCCACTTTTAAGCACCGATGGCCTAATAGCACCTATATGCCCTTGCTGGATAAGCAGGTGACACTGGCACGTCGTTTAGCTCCCGGACAACCGGCCCCTGATTTTGATATCCGGACTGCTGATGGTGGGCATATGAAGTTATCTGACCTGAAGGGGAAGGTGGTGTATCTGGGCTTTTGGGCAGGGTGGTGCCGGCAGTGTGTAGGTGAGATGGTCAGTGGTAAAATGGTCAGAGATCTCATTCGTAAAAAGCCTCTTGAGTTTGTTTATGCTTCAATAGGCACAGATACTTCGGGTGAGCGTGCCCTTGCCGAGCGCTATCATATAGAGGGGTTATTCACTAATTTTCCTGAAGGATGGAATGCTAAAGAAGTACAGGCATATGGAGTACAATCACTGCCTGCATTTTATCTGATAGATGAAGATGGCAACTTTGCTGTTCAGCGGCCGCCATATCCAAGTCAGACAACAGAATTGGTGATCGAGATCGAGAAGCTGTTCAAATAATACAAGACGTTCATTCGATGAGGTTCAATGCGATCTGTTGAATAAAAAAGAGTGCTTAAAAAAGCACTCTTGTGGAAATCTAAATGTTGGGTACTTCCGGGCCTTAAATTTCCATCGAACACACACACTATTGGGAAGTACAAAATATTATGTTCAAAAACCATGCCCTATCTCTATGTGTCAGTATAACGGCATGTTAAAAGAATTGTCTGATCGTGCAATTAGCGGAATCTGTATCTGATACCTATTGTTTCAGGGAAGAAAAGCATGTTATACTTGGTAGTGCCATGAGCATCAGCAAGTCCATTTACTTTTTCTGCTGTCATATTTACATAACGTGCACCCAATTCTACATTTACCCCCCATTTACGCAGGAAGTAATAAGTGTAGCCCATCTGCACACCTACGCTGTAGCCAATACCTGCACCGTAGTTGTAACCGCTCACATAGCGGTAAGCAGAATCGGGGCGGTTATTGTATTTGCTGAAGCTCTGTGATCCGTCGCTGACAGTGGTCACCAGTCCGCCGCTAACGCCAAAGTAAAGATTGGCGCGGTTAAGTACATGGTATTTAGAGTAGAAAGGAATAACGTAGTTCAACTGAAAGGTTTCAGTAAGTGCAGGCTTGCCCAACTGGAACTTTACTTCTGTAGGATTCAGATAAGTACCGAAAGTATAAGGGTTAGACCATGTGCCGTAAGATTCCCAAGTGCGCCAGCCGATATCAAAGGCCAGATGCCAGTTTGGTGTCATTACATATTGGAACTTTACCGAAAAATCAGGCACTACATTGGTACGTGATCCCTGATAGAATTTTTCCGGTCCGTTAGGGCGGGTGATGGTGCTGGCGCCATAATTCAGGCCTATGTCCCAGCGTCTGTCAACACCATAATCATTCCATATATTGGTTTGTGCTAATGCACTACCTGTAAGACCTAAAAACAATGCGGCAGTCAGTAAAAATCCCTTCATGTTATGAAGTAAGTTTATTTTAAACTTCAAATCTAAGTAATTAAGTTAAAAGAAGGAAGCGGCAAATGAAAATTTACCGCTTCCAACTATATTTTTTATCATTTAATGCTGTTTACGGGCATTCAGTGCATATTCAGATCAGTTGAAGTCGTCGTCATCGTCGTCGTCCGACTGATTCATGTTCAGCATGCTGGCCATCATATCTCCGAATGAATAACCACCACGCTCTACACCCTTTTTGCTGATCAGAGAGAATTCTGAAAGTCCGTGTAACAGGAATTCCATGAGCAAGACCATCCGTGCCTCATCAGCATCGGGGTAGAATTGCTTCACTACGCTGTACAGACCATCAACCTGATATAATTTGGCTGAGTAGTCGGTCTCAGAGTCATCCTGTAGCAGTAATACATCATTGCCTCTGCCAAACCAATCGATAACGGGTTGGTACGGGCTAGCTTTTGCTTTAGCCTTCTGCGCATCTCTACCTGCCTTTTTGAATGACTGCGGATCGGGGAAATATTTGCTGAAAGCAGAACGAATTGCTTGCCCCATCAGGCGGTAGGCAACATTCAACGGACCTTCCTGCTCTCCTTCGTATACCAATTCTATCTTGCCTGTGATAGAAGGAATGATACCCATGAAATCAGCTATACGAACCGATGTACGGGCATTACCATGCCTTAATCCGCGTCTTTCGGCAGTGCTTACCAGATTTTCAAATGCAGATATGGTCAATCTGGCAGATACTCCGCTCTTCTGATCTACGAACTCACTTTTTCGTGCCTCCATTGCTATCTGCTCTATAAGCATACGGCACAGGTCGGGTACTTCAACGGCATCTTCCTGAGCGGGCAGAATATCGGCTTCCTGTTCTGTTATTGCCTGAGATAGTTCTACTGTTTTAGGATAGTGAGTAATGATCTGGCTTTCAATACGGTCTTTGAGTGGAGTTACAATGCTGCCGCGATTGGTGTAATCTTCCGGATTGGCGGTGAATACAAATAATATATCAAGTGGCATCCTTAACTTAAAACCACGTATCTGTATATCTCCTTCCTGTAAAATATTGAAGAGCGATACCTGAATGCGCGCCTGCAGATCGGGTAACTCATTGATCACAAAAATGCCTCTGTTGGAACGGGGGATGATACCGTAATGTAGAGCACGTTCGTCTGCAAAACTCAGTCGCATATTGGCCGCCTTTATCGGGTCAATATCGCCTACAAGATCTGCCACTGATACGTCAGGGGTCGCCAACTTTTCGCCATAGCGTTCGGTGCGGTGCAACCAGGCAATAGGAGTGTCATCTCCCTTTTCCTCAAGTACCTGCCTTGCATATAAAGATATTGGGGCGAAGGGGTCATCGTTGATCTCACTACCTGCAATAAAAGGTATCCATTCGTCCATCAGATGCACCATTTCGCGGGCCATGCGGGTTTTAGCCTGACCTCTCAATCCCAGAAATAATATATTATGACGGGATAACAGCGCACGTTCCACGTCCGGTACTACAGAATCTTCATAGCCAAGAATACTCTGGAACGGGCTTTTTTTGTCCCTGATATTCTGCATCAGGTTTGCGCGAATCTCCTCTTTTATACTTTTGGGCTTGTATCCCGATCGTTTCAATTGTCCAAGCGTCACTATTTCTTTATGGTTCATTGTCTGATTCTGTGTCTTTGTGTAATAAAGGTATAGCCGATATAAATAGCAGCAAATAAGTTTTATTAATGAAGGTATTTGCAGCTCATCGCTGATAGTAGAAGAGGTGACAACTTTTGTGCGTAAAAATCAGTGTAACTTCCTGCATATTTTATTAAATTTGAACTTACATATTCACAAGCTAAAACTCCCGCTATTATGAGCATACGTGCTACCGTATTGTTTCTGGCATTGTCACTGGGTATCATCAACCAAAGTGAGGCCGCATTTGTCATCAAAAAAGAAGTGCCTACAGAGCTAACTACTAATGCAGCACCACCTGCTGTTTCAGTTACCAATGAAAATAATTCAGTTGCGGAAGAAGCCGGTTCAGTCACTACTACTACTGCGGCTGCTCATCTTGTACCTACATTTGGTAAGGCAAGAATATCAAAGTTTGCCTATATATTTCTCTCAGTAATCGGATTCGGTTTTATTTCTATTGGTCTTAATGATCATTTTTCCGGATCCAGCTGGATAGTATGTTTGGTGTTGGGTCTGCTATATGTGCCCGGTCTCATTTATGCATTGGTATCTATGCCAAGGTACTATCATAATCATAATAAAGTATTTAAATATTAAGCCTGACTTATAATTCTTTCATTATCTCTACACATTGATGATGATGAGTAACGATATATAAAATTTAGTTCATTTTACTGTACAGGCCTCTGAAAGTAGTCTTTCAGAGGCTTTATTATTTTTAGCAGGTTTGCTATTGCTATCTTTGATCTATAAAACAGAAGTATGTCTATTACACATGAAAGTGAGCTTGAGGGGATGAAAAAGATAAGTGAGGCGGTAGCTATAACTTTAAGTAAAATGCGAGCGTATGCACAGCCCGGCATGAGTACCAAAGAGTTGGATGAATTCGGGGGTGCAATACTTACAGCCTTCGGGGCCCGTTCCGCGCCATTACTTACCTATGGTTTTCCGGGGTGGACCTGTATCAGTACTAACAATGAGGTAGCGCATGGTATTCCTTCTGAGCATAAAATATTGAAAGAGGGTGATCTGGTGAATATTGATGTATCGGCTGAATTAGGAGGGTTTTGGTCGGATAATGGAGGGTCTTTTGTTCTTGGGTCTGATACCCAAAAGCACGGTCATCTGGTCGAATCGTCTAAAGATATATTGTACAAGGCCATCAGTAATATTCGCGGGGGCATACGCATATCTGAAATCGGGCATCTTATAGAAAAGGAAGCCAAAAAAGCGGGACTTACAGTGATACGTAATCTTGTAGGGCATGGAGTGGGGCGCAGCCTTCATGAAGCACCGAACGAGATCCCTTGTTATTATGACCGGTTCAATCGCACACGATTCAAAAAGAACAGCGTTGTAGCCATAGAAACCTTTATCTCTACCGGAGCTAAATATGCTGTAGAGAAAGGCGATGGCTGGACATATATTACGAATGACGGCAGTTTTGTGGCCCAGCATGAACATACAATAGTGGTAACAGATGATGTGCCAATGATACTTACAGCTGACAATGGAATATGGAATTGATAAGAGGGGAAGAAAACGGCACGGCGTTTGCAAAGAGAAGCGGTAATACCCAAATGTGGAAAATGTTTTCTGTGGCAAAGGGTATGATTTTTTAAAATTGTGAATCAATTCGGTACATTGCTGCCCTGTAGGCCTTGAGCATGAGTATAAAAGCGTCTGTAATATTTATTTTATTCTTTTTCCTTTGTTTACCCGTATGGGCTCAGACAACAGACACTGTGCGCCATACAGATACAGGAGGCAAAGTAGCGTACAGTGATACAGCGCGTAAAGACACTGCGAAAGCAGTTGTGCAGGAAGGATATGTAATCAATGGCAAGGTAGAAGACATGAATACGAGTGAAGGTATTCCCTTTGCTGTGGTCTATTTTCCCCATGCTATGATCGGAACTACTGCTGATATGGATGGCAAGTTCTCGGTAGTGATGGATGCGATACCCAATGATACCCTGCGAATATCTGCAATGGGGTATAAGACCGTAAATAAAACTGTGGTCAATACGGGTAAACATGAATACAATTTTATTATAGAACTGGAGCGATCTAATAACCAGCTGAAGGAAGCGGTGATCACCGCAAGCGGGGAAGATCCGGGCGTGATTTTGATGAGAAAGATCATTGCTCATAAACCGAATAATGATCCGGACAGGATAGATAATTACAGCTATGAGGCATACAACAGGTTGGAGGCCGATCTGCAAAGGCTGAACCGGTCGCAGTTTCAGAAGATACCACTGCTTAAGAACTATAGCTTCATTTTTGATAACCTGGATACGGTATCTGAAACCAAGCCCTATCTGCCTCTGTATATGACAGAGACCATCTCTGATTACTACTTTAACCGGAAGCCCAAGAAACAAAGAGAGTTCATTAAGGCAAGTATGGTGAAAGGAGTCAATAATGAGAATATTGTCAAGTATCTGGGAACGTTGTATCAGAATGTGAATGTGTATAAAAACTTCATTCCTGTTTTTGATAAAAAGTTCATTTCTCCTATCAGTAATGATGGGATATTCTATTACAGGTATAAGATCAAAGATACACAGTCGGCATACGGGCATCGCATCATACTGGTGCAGTTCACTCCTAAACGTGCGGGTGAAAGCTGCTTTGAGGGCGACTTTTGGGTTGCTGATACGACCTTTGCTATACAGCGTATCAGTATGGACGTATCTAAACTGGCCAATATCAATTGGGTGGACAGGATCAGTCTGTTTCAGGAGTTCGCACCAATGGGTGACGACGATACCTGGTTTTGCGTAAAGGATAAATTTATTGCCAACTTCACCATTTACGGAGCACAGAAATTGCCCGGCTTCATAGGCAGGAAGACCACAACATATCATAAGATAAAGCTCAATGACATCAATACACAAAAGGTGCTCAACGACCCTCAGTATAAGGAGGATATCATCAAAGCTGACTCTGCCAAACATATGAGTGACGGCTGGTGGATGAGTAATCGTCCCGACTCGTTGTCTAAAAATGAGAAGGCGATCTATAAGATGGTAGATACCATTAACAATATGCCTATTACTACGGTATATAAAAATACCATCACATTTCTTGCCAGTGGGGTAAAGGACATTGGCTGGCTGCAATTGGGGCCTTATTACTATTTGTACAGTACTAACCCGGTAGAGGGCAACAGGTTCCGTATATCGTTGGGTACTTCGAGGAAATTGAAGGATGCGCACTTTACAGGCTTTCTGGCATATGGCGATAAGGATAAGGAATTCAAATATGGTGCATCGGGTCTGTGGGTGCTGAACAGATCTCCGAGAATGACTGTTTACGGATATTATGCTCATGACATCAATCAGACGACCAATTATTATGATCAGGTGGGCAGTGATAATATCTTCAGTACGTTCTTCCGTAAGTCGGGAGTGCCGTGGAAGCTTGCCTTTTCTAATGATGAGCGGGTGGAATTCTATAAGGAATATTACAGCGGGTTCAGCCATAAGCTGATAATGCAGCACAGACAGTTCACTCCATATGCGCCACTGCCAACTACCGACATTTTTGTAGATAAAGACAATAATCCCAGCAAGAGCGTCATCAGTACTGAGGTGGGGTTGGAATTCAAGTTTGCGTACAAACAAAAATATCTGGAGGGATTGTATCAGCGTACAAGACTGGCCAACAAATGGCCTATACTGAAGCTGGAGATCACTGCCGGAATGAAGGGGGTATTGAACAGCGCCTACGAATACCAGAAGGTTCGTTTTGCTGTGTCTGAAAGTATCAATATCCCTCCGTTCGGTCATCTCTATTATAATCTGTTTGCGGGTAAGTATTTTGGTAAGTTGCCCTATCCTCTGTTAGAGATACATCCGGGCAATGAATATTATTACTACAATAAGTATGCTTTTCAGATGATGAACAATTATGAGTTCCTGAGTGATGAGTATTGTGGTTTCAACATAGAGCATAATATAGGTGGCGGTGTATTTAACAGGATACCATTGCTGAAAAAATTAAAATGGCGTCAGTTCTGGACCGCCAAGGGAGTAGTAGGCACACTCAGCAAGACCAATCAGGAGCTTAATTTAAGACCAACAGACTTTCCGTTCCGCACCCTGAAGGGGCAACCCTATCTGGAGTTGGGTACGGGTATATCTAATATCTTTCAGGTATTCCGTATTGACTTCGTATGGCGTGTCAATCCCAAGCCTATTTCAGATGAGGCCAAGTCTAAATACTTCGGCATCTTCGGCAGCGCTAATTTTGAATTCTAGTGCTTTGTTGGTAACCTCTTTACCGGTTTAGAAAAGTGGCAGTTTTTAATAAAAGTGGCAATTTTTGTCTTTCATTTTTGTTGAAAATGGCTATAGGTAAGGTTTTAGGGTGATCTGACCAATTGCCACTTTCTGCCACTTTCTGCCACATGTTGCCACTTTTTCTTCCACTGCCTCGTCCCTAAATAGGTTTACACATTGGTCAGGTATTCCCTGTATTTGTTTACTGCCACCTGTAAGACAGGTACCCAATTCTATATTGATATATAATCGATATAACGAAACCAATGCGTCGGGGGTATCTTTTTATCACAAAGGTGGGGCAGGGACGGGAGCTATGCAAAACAGAAATACATGGTGGTACGGAAAGTGTACCATGATGGTACGAAAAGTGTACCACCATGGAAAAAAGTTGTGTGGATAAGTGCGGGTAAGTAATTCATATTGTGATGGATATGAGTGATGTTTTATGTGTTTTGAAAAAATGGAGGGAGAGCGTGAAATTAGGATGTTCGTAATGCATTATAATAATATATTTTTTTGATAAATATTGCTAATATATTGGTGGTGAGCGTCGCATTAACCCTAGACAGATAAAGTAGCTGAGTATAGGAAAATATATGTATTTCTCCCGCACGCCTATTGATTTATATCATAGGGTGTCTTTTTTGCAAATCCGAGGTATCCGATTAACTTTGGGCAACTTTTTACAATAAGTAGTCAATTTAACTTTAGAGATATGAATTTATTTTCTGTTCAGAGTGCAGAGTTCACCGGTCGCCACATAGGCCCGAATGAGAATGATACTAAGGAAATGCTGAATACTATAGGTATTGGCAGCATGGAAGAATTGATTGGTCGTACGGTTCCGTCGGCTATCCGAATGGACCATGAACTGGCGCTTCCGGGAGCTATGAGTGAGGCTGCATACCTGACAATGGTAAAGGCAATATCTGATAAGAATAAGGTTTTTAAGAACTACATAGGTCAGGGTTACTACGATACGCACACCCCAAGTGTGATACTGCGTAACATTTTTGAAAACCCGGGATGGTACACACAGTACACTCCGTATCAGGCTGAGATAGCACAGGGTCGTTTGGAGAGTTTGCTGAACTATCAGACGATGATCTGCGATCTTACCGGCATGCCGCTTACCAACGCTTCTTTGCTGGATGAGGCTACTGCTGCCGCAGAAGCAATGGCGATGTTCTTCCATATGCTGAACAAAGATGAAAATAATATTACCCGCCCTAAGTTCTTTGTAGATCATGATGTATTTGCACAGACCAAGGATGTGGTAGTGACCCGTGCTACACCACTGGGTATAGAAGTGGTGTTTGGCGACTACAGAATAGCTGATATCGATGTTACTTATTTTGGTGCATTGGTACAATATCCTGATGCTAAGGGTAGCATTGAAGATCACCGTGGTTTCATCAATACTATGCATGAGGCCGGTGGCTATGTAGCTATGGCTACCGATCTGCTTGCACTTACATTGTTAACTCCTCCGGGTGAACTTGGTGCTGATGTGGCACTGGGTACTGCACAGCGCTTTGGCGTGCCTATGGGCTTTGGTGGACCTCATGCTGCATTCTTTGCAACAAAGGATGATTTCAAGCGCCAGATCCCGGGCCGTATCATTGGTATCAGTATAGATGCTCAGGGTAACCGTGCATTGCGTATGGCACTGCAGACCCGTGAGCAGCACATCAAGAGAGAGAAAGCAACTTCAAATATCTGTACCGCTCAGGCATTGCTGGCCAACATGGCTGCTATGTATGCCGTATATCATGGTCCTGATGGACTTACAAGAATTGCTAAGCGTGTTGCCGCTCTTACACAGGCATTGGGAGATTCATTGGTAGCAGCAGGATTCAAATTGCACAGCAAGAATTTCTTCGATACAGTAACTGTAATGGTCAATGACAGTGATGTTATCCGCACCAAGGCAGAAGCACATGGCATCAACTTCCGTTATCATGCAGGTAATGCTGTTGGTATCTCACTTGATGAGACCACTACTGCAGATGATCTGATGGCGATAATGAGTGTATTCATCGACATTGATTCAACGGTGTCTCTGAGCCTGGATGAGGAAATGATATTGGAACATATTCCTACATCATTGACACGTACCAGCGAATTTTTGAATCAGCATGTATTTAACGCTCACCACAGCGAAACGCAGATGATGCGTTACATCAAGCTGTTGGAAAATAAGGATCTTAGCCTGAACACCAGCATGATCTCTTTAGGCTCTTGCACCATGAAGCTGAACGCAGCATCAGAAATGATGCCATTGAGCTGGGCTAACTGGAGCAAGATGCATCCGTTCCAACCAAAAGATCAGACTTTGGGATATGAGCAGATGGCCAAGGAATTATCTGACTACCTGTGCGAGATCACCGCATTTGATGCGTGCAGTCTGCAGCCTAACAGCGGTGCTCAGGGTGAGTATGCAGGTCTGCTTACTATTCGCGGTTATCATGAGAGCCGTGGTGACAGCCACCGTGATGTGATCCTGATCCCTATTTCGGCACATGGTACCAATCCTGCAAGTGCAGTAATGGTAGGCTATAAAGTGGTTGTAGTAAAGGCACTGGAAAATGGTTATATTGATGTAGAAGATCTGAAGCTGAAGGCAGCACAACATGCAGCTAATCTTGCAGGTATCATGATCACTTACCCAAGTACTTACGGTGTTTATGAAGAGACAGTAAAAGATATTACCGAGATAGTACACAGCTATGGCGGACAGGTGTATATGGATGGTGCCAACATGAATGCTCAGGTAGGACTTACCGCTCCAGGGCTGATAGGCGCTGACGTTTGCCACCTGAACCTGCACAAGACCTTTGCGATACCACATGGTGGTGGCGGACCGGGCATGGGCCCTATCTGCGTGCGTAAGCACCTTGCGCCATTCCTTCCGGGTCATGCTGAGTGGTCTGCCGGCAGCGATAAGCCACAGCATGCAGTTTCTGCGGCACCTTATGGCTCTGCTAGCATCTTGCTGATATCATATGCTTACATCCGTATGCTGGGACCTATCGGTGTGCGTAAGTCAACTGAATATGCAATACTAAATGCTAACTATATGCGTGCCCGTTTGCAGAACGATTTCGACATTCTGTACACCGGCAGCGGTGGTACCTGCGCGCATGAGTTCATTGTAGATCTTCGTCCGTTCAAGAAGAGTGCAGAGATCGAAGCATCAGATGTTGCGAAGCGTTTGATAGACTATGGTTTCCATGCGCCTACAATGAGCTTCCCTGTGGCCGGAACAATAATGATAGAGCCTACAGAGAGTGAGGATAAGGCAGAGCTCGATCGTTTCTGCGATGCGCTGTTGGGTATTCGCGCTGAGATCCGTGCAATAGAAGAAGGTAAGATGGATCGTGCAGACAATCCGCTGAAGAATGCGCCACACACACAGGCGGTAGTAACTGCCAATGAGTGGAGCCATGCTTACAGCCGTCAGCAGGCAGCTTATCCTTTGCCATATGTTAAGAACAACAAGTTCTGGCCAAGCGTAGCCCGTGTGAATGATACCTATGGCGATCGTAACCTGGTATGTACTTGTGAGCCTACAGAGGCTTATATGGAAGCATAACTTTGAATAGTAATCGATCTAAGAAGCCCCGCAAGTGCGGGGCTTCTTTATTTATGGGATGTTGGTCAAAATGCCGGGTGCTAAGGTGTGACGTTCTCGGATGATGAACTATCGATATACCTCAAAGAGTGATCATTATCATACTGGACCAACAATTAATTAATTCACTTCGCTAGTTCTTTTTAATAGCTTTACGCAATTATTAAGTACTAGTAAAAATAATTTATAATGGAAAGGAAGTTCAGTCCGGAGAGTTTAATGATGTCATATGGCTATAAGCCGGAATTATCTGAGGGGGCCATCAAGAGTCCCATTTTCCAGACATCGACATTCGTATTCAAGAGTGCACAGGAGGGAAAAGATTTTTTTGAGGTTGCTTACGGACATCGTGCCAAGCATGCCGGCGAGGAGCTTGGTCTGATCTATAGTCGTATCAATAACCCCGGTCTGGAGATAGTGGAGAACAGGCTTACCTTGTGGGATGGTGCTGAAGAGTGCGCTGTATTTGAGAGTGGTATGTCGGCCATAACAACTGTATTGCTTGAGTTCTTAAAGCCCGGAGATCTGTTGTTGATGAGTACGCCACTATATGGTGGTAGCGATCACTTCATCAAGAAGGTATTGCCCAAGTTCGGTATTCATGCCATATCGTTTCAGGTAGGGCAGACCACAGAAGACATCATAAAGCTGGTGCAGGATAGTGGTATGGCAGATAAGCTGGCGCTGATACATATAGAAACACCTGCCAACCCTACCAATGATCTGGTAGATATACAAGGGTGTAAGGAAGTGGCCCGCCATTTTTCAACTGCGGAAAAAGAAGTGTATCTGGCAGTAGATAATACTTATATGGGGCCGGTATGGCAGCATCCGCTGCAGCATGGTGCCGACTTGGTATTGTATTCGGCAACCAAGTATATAGGAGGACATAGTGATCTGATAGCAGGTGCCTGTCTGGGTTCATCAGCGCTGATCACACGTATCAAGACCCTCCGCACTTTCCTGGGTAATATGGCCGCTCCATGGACCTGTTGGTTAATGATGCGCAGTCTTGAGACACTGAAGATAAGAATGGATATGCAGGCATTGAATGCCGAAAAGGTAGCAGCATTTCTGAACACACATCCACTTGTAGAAAAGGTATATTACATAGGTAATCTTACTGAAAAAGATGGCTTGCAGTATGAGATAAGGGAGCGCCAATGCCTGACCAATGGCGGTATGATCTCTTTTGATATCAAGGGTGGGGAAGCGCAGGCATTCAGGTTCCTTGATTCCCTGAAGCTGATAAAGCTGGCAGTTAGTCTGGGTGGTACCGAGAGTCTTGCAGAGCATCCGGCTACAATGACGCATGTGGATGTAGATCCGGCACACAGAAAGCAATTGTCGATCACCGAAAAGATGGTAAGGTTATCTATCGGTGTGGAGAATTATAATGATATCATCTACGATATAGAGCAGGCGCTGGCATGCTCTGCTGATATGTAAATTATCTATAGCTGCAGGTGGCTCATGCAAGAGTTGTCTGCAGCTATTGTTTTACCGGTAAGAAGATGTGGAATTCTGTCCCTTTGCCTTCTTCAGATCTTGCGAATATGAGTCCTTTGTGATTGGTGACGATCTTGTTGCACAATGCTAAACCTATACCCGTTCCTTCATATTCCGATTTCCCGTTCAATCGTTGAAAGATCTCAAATATCTTTTGTGCATACTCCTGTTTGAATCCGATACCATTATCACTCACTATGATCTTACAATAATTAAGATTAGGGTCGAGCGATACATATTGAGCCACCTCTTCTTTTTTTACTAAGTTGCCGGAAATGTTGATAACAGGCTGCCTGTCGGGGTTGGTGAACTTGAGTGCATTGCCGATCAGGTTATACAGCAATTGGTTCATTTGCAGCGGAATGGCCTCTATGACGGGTAGCTCTTTATAATCGATCAATGCATTTTTCTGGATGATCATCAGCTCGAAGTCGTTTCTGATACTGTCCACTAAAGCGTTGAGATCAACGGAGGTATATTTGTCATCTGATCTGTTGAGGCGGGAAAAGTTCAGCAGGTCATTGATAAGTCTTGACATACGCTGAGCGGAATACATGATCTTATCAATATACATTTTACCGTCGCCAACGAGCACATCTTTATTGCGGTCGTAAAGCAGGTGAGCAAAGGTGTTGATCTTTCTGAGCGGTTCCTGAAGGTCGTGGCTGGTAACGAAAGCAAATTGTTCCAATTCCTCATTCGATCGTTCCAGAGCTACATTGGCCATGCGTAAATTATGTGTTCTTTCTTCTATGATCACTTCCAGCTTTTCGGCTGAGATCTTTTGGTCATGTATATCGGCGCAGGACCCAATAAATCCTTCAAACATGCCATCTGCATTATAACGTGGCACGCCATTATCAGAGACCCATCTATATACGCCATCATGTCTGCGCAGGCGGTATTCGTTATAGAAAGGTATGCGGTTGTCGAACGCGTTGTCGTAAATGTCGTTGCATCGTTGGATATCATCAGGGTGTATGCCGGCTATCCAGCCATCACCTATTTCCTCTTCTATAGTACGCCCGGTAAACTTCAGCCAGCCGGTATTGCAGAAGTAACATTTTTTATCAGTGCCCGACATCCATATCATTACGGGGGCGGTGTTGGCGACCGTTCTGAAACGTAATTCACTTTCAATGATAGCCTGCTGTGCTTTTTTCATTTCAGTGACGTCTATCAGCGCATTCATTACACCAATAATATTGCCGGCTGCATCGTGAATTGGCTGAGGGTTAGAGAGCACATGTCTGCGATCTCCATTAGGGCGTTCTACATATGCCTCACCTTTCATTGCAATGTTGTTCCTTACGCACCGTGCTGTATGTGTCTGGTCTGTAGGTACGGGTCTTCCGGTAAGGTCAAAGACCTTATGAGAGCCGCACCAGCGTTCGTCGCCAACGGGAGTTCTGCCCCAGAGGGTCATTGCGGCATCATTGTAAAATTCAAGTCCGCCATTTTTATTACAGTAGTACACAGCAAAGGGGAGTCCTTTTACCAGAGTTCGAAAACGTGCTTCACTGTCTTGCAAAAGTATTCTGCTTCTTACCTGTTCGGTAATATCAACTACAGTTCCCAGCATTCGTTCAGGCTTACCTTCTTTGTCATATTGGACCTTGCCCATTGCTTTGATCCAATGAATACTGAGGTCATTCCATATTACTCTGGCCTCATAAAGAATGGTGCCGGTAATGAGTGCCTCCTGAAAAGCTTTTTCGACTACTGTTTGCAGGTCGTCGGGATGTATTTTGGCTCTAGCCTCCGTATGCTTGAGCATTTTATCGGGCTCTTCGCCAAATATGATGGACAGCCGAGGAGATGATATGAGCTCATCCGTTTTCAGATTAAGGTCCCACATAGCCAACCCCGTTCCATCTGCTGCCAGTCTTAGTCGTTCTTCAGCATCTTCGATCTCTTTTCTTGCTTCTACTTTTTCGGTTACGTCGATTACCGTAAGAATTATACTTTCTATCTTTCCTTCATTGTTCTTAAAAGGAGTGTATTCAAAATCAACGTACTTATTTTCATTTACGCCGGTAATGTTACTGATCATCAGTGCTTCGCTTTCCTTGTAAGGTAGCCCCGTTTCACATACCTGGTCGAGTAGTTGAATGAATTTTGGGTCGATGTTATCAAGGAAAATATCAGTGAGTTTTTTCCCTTGTACTTGTTCCAGTGTCTTATGCCAGATATTGTTCAGCATGGCATCATTGATGATCTCAACAATATGGCCGGGTTGTTTGAGCACTACCATTGCCATTGGTGAGTGTAACAGTAGAGTACGGAATTTTCCCTCGTTATTTTGGTTTGAACCTTGTTCCTCAGTAATAGTAATCATGAGTCCCGCTGTTTCATCCTGTTCGTTAGCCAGCGGAGTGAATGATAGTCTGCATCTGTTGAGATGGTTAACTACATAGGGCCATTCTATGTCAATAATTGCTGTTTCATTGCCTTCCATACCTGAATCTATACTTTCAGAGATGATGGTATATAATTCAGGTAGTGCCTGGGCGAGAGGTGTTCCGGGTAATGCAGGGTGTGTGCCACCTATAAAAGGAATAAAACTATCGTTGTGGAACAAATTATTGTCTGTGCCCCAGATGATGCAAGCAGGTACTGGCATTGCCATCATTATATTGATGGAGTTCCTGAGAAGATACGGCAGTTGTTGATCAGCGCTAGCCGACTTGAAACCGGCTGAAGAGTCTATAGGGCGCCTCGTTGCGCTGAACTCATTTTCATTCATTATTGCCGAATTGTTGGTCACTGTAATATTATTGACAAATGTTCTGCCAGATCAACACTAATACTGCTGTTTTGCGCGTCATTGGTTGTTCCCTGAGTTTGTAAAATTAAATGTAATTTGCTACTAATAAACTACTAATTTGCTACTAATTTGCTACTAATTAGGTGTTGATTAGTACATATATGCGCAGCCTAGTAGGAAATTTTAAATGTGGATGGGAGTGTCAACCTATACATTGCAAATGAAGATCCTGATTTTTTCTTTTGCAAGCCGGTCTCTCGAAGTTTTTTCCAAATGGCTACTAACAAAAAATGACCCTTGCAGAATGCAAGGGTCATCAGTAGTAATGTTCAATTATTTATAGTGTTTTTTGCACGAGGTCATTTAGTGGACCAATTCTTTTACTGAAGCCATTTCCCTTACGGCATCAGCTATACCTCTGGCATCATAGCCACATTCGCGGTGCAATTCTTCCGGCTTGCCATGTTCCACCAGGCTGTCAGGAATACCCAGCATCTTTACTTCAGGCGTGTAATTGTGCAGCGCCATAAATTCCAGTACTGCACTACCCATACCACCTACTACGGTACCATCTTCTACAGTTATGATCTTATTGTAGCGTTGTGCTATCTCGTGCATCATAGCTTCGTCAAGCGGCTTCACAAAGCGAAGGTCGTAGTGAGCAGGGTATAGATCTTCTGTAGCCAACTCTTTGCAAGCGGCCACTGCAAAATTGCCCGGGTGACCTATGGTGAGTATAGCTATTTCCTGCCCATCACATATCTTTCTTCCTGTACCTATTTCTATCTTCTCCATTGGTGTACGCCATTCAGGCATCACACCCTGTCCGCGAGGATAGCGGATAACAAAAGGAACCTTTGTTTCGTCTAATTGAGCTGTGTACATAAGGTTGCGTAATTCAGCCTCATTCATAGGGGCTGATACCACAAGATTAGGAACACAACGCATGAATGCGATATCGTAAGCACCATGGTGTGTAGGTCCATCATCACCAACCAATCCTGCTCTGTCGAGACAGAAAATAACAGGCAGTTTTTGAATGGCCACATCATGAATCACCATGTCGTAGGCGCGCTGCATGAAGCTGGAGTAGATATTACAGAATACCCGAAGACCCTGAGTAGCCAATCCTGCACTCAATGTTACGGCATGTTGTTCTGCTATGCCCACGTCAATTGCGCGGTCGGGCATAACATCCATCATGATCTTCAAAGAGCAGCCTGAAGGCATTGCCGGGGTGATACCCATGATAGCCGGGTTCTTTTGTGCCAATTCGAGAATAGTATGTCCGAATACGTCCTGATATTTAGGTGGCTCCGGTACAGTTACTATTTTCTTATTGATCTTACCTGTTATCTTATCGAAAGTGCCGGGTGCGTGCCATAGGGTCTGGTCTTTTTCGGCCAGATCATAACCTTTACCCTTTACGGTCTTTATGTGCAATATCTTAGGTCCGGGTATATCTTTCAGGCTCTTCAGTGTTTCTGTGAGCTTGATGATATTATGCCCGTCAACCGGTCCGAAATAACGGAATCCTAGTGCTTCGAAAAGGTTGCTGCTTTTAGAAAGTACGCCCTTTAGTCCTGCTTCTACCTTAGATGCCAGTTTCTGGAAATCTTTAGTAGGCAGCATGCCGAGCATTTTCCATACATCATCCCTGAACTTGTTGTAAGAATGACTGGTGGTAATGTCGGTCAGGTATTCTTTGAGTGCGCCTACGTTGGGGTCTATCGACATATTATTGTCGTTGAGGATCACCAATAGGTTAGCGCCACTTACGCCGGCGTGGTTAAGTGCTTCGAAGGGAAGACCAGCAGTCATAGCACCATCGCCTATTACAGCAATGTGCCTGCGGTCGTTCTCTCCCTTATACTTGCTGGCTATAGCCATACCCAATGCTGCCGAAATAGAGGTAGAAGAGTGACCTACGCCAAAAGTATCATAGATACTCTCGCTGCGTTTAGGGAACCCGCTGAGACCACCATATTTACGGTTGGTATGAAATACCTTTCTGCGGCCGGTGAGTATCTTGTGGCCATAAGCCTGATGGCCTACGTCCCATACTAATTGGTCATCGGGTGTATTATATATATAATGTAATGCAACTGAAAGCTCTACTACGCCCAGACTGGCACCAAAGTGACCTCCGTGAACGCTTACGCAGTCAATGATGAACTGACGCAATTCGTTACACACCTGTTGCAATTGCATTTTATTGAGCTTCCTGAGGTCCTCGGGGGTATCGATGAGGCTAAGAAGTGGCCCTGCCGCAATCTCTTCCATTCACATAAGTTGATTAATGTACAAAAATAATTAAAATTATCAAATGATGTAAGGCAAAAGTGCTAAAAAGCTATTGATTTTGACCGCATCATTCTGTTATTCAAACTATTGAACGAAGTTTGAGAAGGTATATTTTGTGGGAACAGAGGTGTTTTAACGTTAATTAAGGTTGGGACTTTATCGCTTGTGTACTATCCGGCGCACGGTCAAAACCGTGAGATAACATTATTTTCATCACGTTTTGAATATGTGGAGGTAACTTGTTCATATAGGCATATGATATATTCAGTATCCATTTGTAGATAGAGGGGTAAGGTGTTATTCCATCTATTCTGAAATACTGCGCATGCCGATTCAGACAATGGCATTAACTTTACGATATGCCCACTCCTCAAAAACTATCCGACCTTGTCAATGAAATAGATGCTACGATCCGCAACCGGTTCGTGGGGCAGGCTTTTTGGATAAAGGCGGAGATAACAGACGTAAAGAAACAGCCCGATAAGCGGTGGTGTTTTCTTAAATTCATAGAGAAAGACAGGAATCTGATCACTACCGAAATGGGTGGGGTGTTCTGGTCGAACAGCTATGAACAGGTAGAGCGCTTTGAAGCTGCTACCCGACAACAGTTTGCAAGTGGACTGGAAATAACCTGCCTGGTGAAAGTGGTCTTTCATAAGCGGTTTGGTATGCGGCTGGAGGTGATTGAGATAGATTTTGCTTATGAAGTGGGCAAGCTGGAAAATGAGCGCAAGCAGATACTGGAGCGATTAGTGAAAGAGGGTATAGCCGTAAATCCTGAAGGTAGCAGCAGGTATTACACACAGAACAATACGCTGCAAATACCGATGGTGTTTGAACGGATAGCGCTTATAGCATCAGCCAACACAGATGGGTATCGCGATTTCAGGAAAGTAATAGAGAACAATAAATACGGCTATCACTTTTCGATAACTGATTTTTCTACACAGATACAGGGTGATGCGGCATCGGCACTTATCATAGAGCAGTTACACAATATTTATAAAAGTGCTGATCAGTTTGATATAGTAGTGATCGTACGAGGCGGCGGATCTGATACCGACTTTAAGTCGTTCAATGATTTTGAACTGGCTAAGGCGGTGGCGCTATTCCCTGTACCTATACTCACAGGTATAGGGCATGACAGGAATACCAGTATCACCGATCTTATGGCCCGGCAACATAAAACACCAACCGAGGTAGCTACGTTCGTTATAGATCATAACGCGGACTTTGAAAATGCTGTGACGCAATTGCATGATCGTATCCTAGTAACATCAGAGCGATTGATAGACAGAGCACAGAGGTCGCTGGATACTTATAAAAGGATCATTGCCAGTTCCAGTCCGGAGACGATACTGAATCGCGGATTTGCCATTATCAGGAGCAACGGGAAGATAGTGGTTGATGCCCGCGATATTGATGTTCATGCAGAGATAGAGACCATTATGAAGAACGAAACCATATTTAGTACTGTTACCCAAAAACAAGACAATGGAAACACCAACATATAATACTGCATTTGCTGAACTGGAAGAGCTGGTAGCACAGATAGAGGATAAAGATATTCAACTGGATACCCTTGCAGAAAAGGTGAAACGGGCGAAAGAGCTGATCAAATTTTGTGAAGATAAACTGAGAGGCATAGCACAGGATATTGAGGAGGTAGGGTAGCCTTTGTTACTCACATTGTGTAGAGACGCAATTATGCGTCTCTACAAGCATTGATCTTTTATGATGTTATAATCCATTTCTTAGCTCAGAATTGCGGAGCACTTTAATGCCAAACAGATATTTAAGGATGAATTCCAGTATGTTCCAGAAGCGGATGAGCTCCAGCACAGGATTGAGATAGTTGGTGACCACACAATAATGATGAACATATGGCGATTGGTGGTGTAGCCCATGATGGCGTCTTGATTGTAAGATGCCTACATTTTGCAGTGCGGTGATGAACTTGCCATTCTCTTTGTTGGTCTGGTGTGCAAACCTGTGAAACTCATTGCCGTGCGCAGCCAGCAGAATAGCGAAGACAGAATAGAAATTAAGGATATGGAACACCCAGCAGAGTGCTATAAGTATAATACCTAATCCCAGAGAAGTATTGATCCTGGTCCAGTAAGTACCTTTTATAAATGCGCGTGGTGATCTGTGATGTTCCAGATTGGGTATGATCACTGATCGACCCAACAACTTCCAGTTGGGATTGCCATAGGCATCTTCCCACCAATGAACGATACCTGTAAGCAAGTCGGCAGCGAAAATGGCAATGATGATCTTAGCAACTATTGACGTCATAATTACATTGTTTGCACCAAAAGTATAGGTGCGTACGATGCTGATTTTTGATGTAAGTCAAATAGTTACGAAACAATATGATCAGGAAGCTATATAGAATAAACACTTATATATTTGAATATATTTGGCTATGAAATGCATTTCGGGTAAACTATAGCTATAATCAATGAGTTATTTAGTCTGTTTAAACTATTAAATTCAAAAAAACGGCTTAATTTGCGCCCGATATTATCTTACAATATGAACTTTCAACTTACAGAGGAACAGATAGCGGTGCAGATGGCTGCGCGCGATTTTGCAAAAAATGAATTGTTGCCGGGCGTAATTGAGCGCGATGAGCACCAGAAATTCCCTGCAGAGCAGATCAAGAAGCTTGGTGAGCTTGGCTTTATGGGTATGATGGTAGATCCTAAGTACGGTGGCAGTGGTATGGATACTATATCATATGTACTGGCTATGGAAGAGATCTCTAAGATAGATGCATCTGCTTCGGTATGTATGAGCGTTAATAACTCATTGGTATGCTGGGGACTGGAGACCTTCTGTACTGAGGAGCAAAAGATGAAATACCTTGTTCCGTTGGCCAAGGGAGAGAAGATAGGCGCATTTCTTTTAAGTGAGCCCGAAGCAGGTTCTGATGCTACTTCACAGCGCACTACCGCTATAGATATGGGCGACCATTATCTGGTAAACGGTATCAAGAACTGGATCACTAATGGTAATTCTGCCTCTACTTATCTGGTTATTGCTCAAACTGACGTTGAGAAAGGTCACAAGGGTATCAATGCATTGATCATTGATAAGAATACACCGGGAGTAGTTGTGGGTGCTAAGGAAAATAAGTTGGGTATTCGTGGTAGTGATACGCACAGTATCATGTTCCAGGATGTGAAGGTGCCAAAGGAAAACCGTATCGGTGCCGATGGTTTCGGTTTCACATTTGCTATGAAGGTATTGTCGGGCGGTCGTATAGGTATTGCTGCACAGGCACTGGGAATAGCCAGTGGTGCTTATGAGTTAGCATTGAAGTATTCAAAAGAGCGTAAAGCTTTCGGTACTGAAATATCTAATCATCAGGCTATTGCCTTTAAATTGGCTGATATGGCCACTGAGATCGAAGCGGCACGTTTGCTTTGCCTGAAGGCGGCATGGCACAAAGATGAACACATGGATTACACCTTGTCTTCAGCAATGGCCAAATTGTACTCATCTACAATAGCACAGACAGTTACCAACGAAGCTATACAGATACATGGCGGATATGGTTATGTTAAGGAGTTCCACGTAGAGCGTTTGATGCGCGATGCCAAGATCACACAGATCTATGAAGGTACCAGCGAAGTACAGAAGATCGTTATCAGCCGTACTATTCTGAAAGGATAATGCTGATCTGCAGATATCATTTATCAACAATGCCAACCTTATGGGTTGGCATTGTTGTTTATGGGGTGCTTGTTTGTTTTGAAAACGGACCTTTGTCCTATATAATTTGAGCTATGAGCATAGATGGTCACTGTAATATATGCTGCAGGTTAAGGCGGGTTATCGGTTTTTCAAAAAATCCTGACACCATTGGATTACCGGCGGCTAACGATCTGTCATTACTTTCCAGAGATGTGGAGATAATATATAAACTACAATTCTGCATGATGATCTCTTTTCGGCTTTCCAATGCTTTGAGTATATCCCAGCCCGATAATTGAGGCATATTGAGATCCAGCAAAACAACATGTCTGGCATCATCTTCAGTGGTAATGTTCAATAAATGATCTAGTCCTTGCCTTGGTTCAGTGAATATATGAATATCAAGATCCGGCATTATGCTTTTGGATATGACCTGTATGATCTTTATGCAAAGCGGATCGTCGTCAATAAGAATGAGCTTTTTCAGAATGGGCATATTTTATTTTTATACTACTGCTTTATGTTGATTTTAAATGTGGTACCTACGTTGACTTCGCTACTGACCTCTATTTGACCGTGTAGCGCTTCGACTTGTGTTTTAACAATATACAGTCCGATACCCGAGCCTTCTTTTGAGGTATCAAAGCGATTATACAGTCCGAATAATTTACTACCATTGACTGCCATATCGATCCCGGTCCCATTGTCTGAGAAGATGATCTCGCAGCCGTTTTTTGTATGTCTGCTGCGTATCTCTAAAATAGGAGCAATGTCGGGTCTGCTATACTTGATGCTATTGGCGATAAGATTATGAAAGATACTGAATATGAAACTTTTTACCGAGTAGATTTCCTGAGCATGACCAAAATCATGTTTTATTTCCATTCTATGGAAATCGTCCATATTTTCCAGAGAATGTTTTACATCGGCTACTATCTGATCTAATCGAATAGCTTCTTTAGGTAGGCTGGACTGTTTGGCTTGCATGATAGTACTCAGATCGCGAACGATATTGTCGAGTTTTTCAGCGGAGAGTGTGAGGTCTTCAAGGAATATTTCTGTGTTCTCTTTTCTGTTCTCTGCATGGGTAAGCAACTTGCAGATACCCAGAATGTTGGCCAACGGAGCACGAAGGTTATGGGAGATTATATAAGAGAACTGTTCAAGATTTTTATTTCGTTCTGTAAGGTCGTTCAGCAGCTCAGATTTTAAGATGTCTGTATGTTTTCGTTCTGTTATCTCATTAAGGATGCACAGAATGGCCATAGTCTTACCCGGAAGCTGAAAAGGAGTCTTTATAACATCGAAATACCGCTCTTTACCACTATGGTCTGTGAACGGAAAATCGATCATTTTTTTAGAAGTTCCCGATCTTATGATCTCATTATCATGATTGATAATTTTATCCCTGTCAACATGTGCAGAGGTAACATTGCTCCAATTACTGTTGTTAATTTCTTCTACAGTTTTTCCGTAGAGGTCGCAGTAGCTCTTGTTGGCATAAATGAAATTTCCGTTGAGGTCTTTGATAAATATAGATTGAGGGATAAGATCGACCATCAGCCTCAAATTCTTTTCAGATTGGGCCAGTGCCGCTTCAGCTTCCGTTTCAGCTGTTATGTCGCGTACTAATCCATACATGCCTATGGGTTGTCCATTGGTATCCAATTCGTAATGTGCATGAGTCTGCACGTATTTAAGAGTGCCGTCAGGATTGATGATGCGATACTCTTTGATAGTATCCCTGAGTTTTTTCCTGGATTCATTATCAATGGCTATGACCGCCTCTTTGTCTTCGGGATGTATTTGTTTGGCCCAATCGTTATAGTTTGGATTGATACTATTAGGGGGGATCCCGTAAATTCTGAAGGTTTCATCAGAGCAATATGCAGCTCCGGTAGCAAAGTTTACTTTCCAGCTGCCGGTCTTTGTGGCAGATTCTGTTCGCTGAAGTAATGATGATATTTCTCTAAGCTGATCATGCGCTATTGTTTTCTGCTTTTCATTCTCAATATTGTCTATGGCATAGGAGATGTCATCAGATATGCCTTCTAGAAACTGGATCTGTTCGTCGGAAAAGAAATTGACGTTACCGGAGTAGAGATTGAGTGTGTACTCTACTTTTCCTTGTTTGCTGATAGGGAGTGCCAGATAAGATCTGAAACCTTTCTGCCAGAGATAATTTCTTAATTCTTCATCCCAGACCTCATCTTTAAAATTATTGGTGAGGTAGAATTTACCTGTTCTGATAACAGTCGCTGTAGGCCCGTTAGGGTCATACTTTCTGGAACCTAGTTGATATTCGTCTTCTTTGGTCGCATTGTAGTGCGCTATGGCATTGAATTTTTTATTCTCTTTGTCAGGTTGTCCTATCCAGCAAACAGCGTGATTGCCTACTTCAACAGTCAATTTGCATATCTCAGCAAAGAGCTCCTGTTCACTCTTTATTCTGATGATAGCTTTATTGATCTTGTTGGTCAGCAGCAAGAGATTTTTGCTAGTATTGTCAGACGATATATATCCCTCCTGCGCACGAGTTACCATAAAATATATTTTTGTTCCTGATCTGGTCAAAAATATAAACAATAACTAATGAAAATACCACTAGTATTAGTGGATTATCGGGTATAATTTATTGATATTTAGTTGTTTGTGCTGCACTTTTGTGCTTTTTAGAATTGATCTACCAAATCTGCACTTCTCTTTCTAATTCAATGCCGAATTTTCTGTTGACAGAATCAACAATGTCTCCGGATAGCTGCCAGATATCTTCTCCCTTTGCAGAAGCATAGTTGACCAACACCAGTGCCTGTTTGGCATGCACACCAATATCTCCGTTGCGATAGCCTTTCCATCCGCATTGTTCGATCAGCCATCCAGCGGGAACCTTGACGGTGGTCTCACTTACAGGATAGGATGGTATAGCAGGATGCCCGGTTCTGAGAATTTCAAATTGTGTGGCGGGTATGGTAGGGTTTTTAAAGAAACTACCGGCATTGCCTATGACCGCAGGATCGGGCAGCTTACTTCGCCTTATATTGATGACAGCCTGTGAAATGTTTTTCACATCGGGTGCCACGCCCATCTGGTGCAATTCTTGTTCAATAGCACCGTAGCTGGTATTGTATTCCGGGTGCTTACTTAGTTTGTAGGTAACAGAGGTGATGAATATTTTGTTTTTCAGTTCATGCTTGAAGATACTGTCCCTATATCCGAACCTACATTCCTCATTGCTGAAGGTGACCGATCTTTTGTCTTCCCAATGCCAGAAGGTAACAGTATCTATGATGTCCTTTACTTCAACGCCGTAAGCGCCGATATTTTGAATAGGGGATGCACCTACGGTGCCCGGAATGAGAGAGAGGTTCTCCATTCCACCCCATCCGTTGCTCACTGCATACATTACCAGCATATGCCACAACTCTCCCGATGCGGCCTTCAGCCATACATGGGTATCATCTTCTTTTATCTTATCAATACCTCTGAGTATGTTATGCAGCACTATTCCTTCGGGGCTGTGGGTCAGCAGGATATTACTGCCACCGCCAAGTATATATTTTTCGCGAGGCAGCTCACCAATCTCTGCCAGCATGGCAATATCATCTACTGATATAAAATCAACACCTTCGACATCTATGCCGAAGGTGTTGAAAGGTTTTAATGAAATATTGTGCTGTATGAGCATGCGTAAAATGTGAGGTTATATCAATACATCTCCTGTCATTTCTGCAGGTATAGGCAACTCCATGTATTTAAGTATGGTAGGCGCCAGATCTCCCAGCTTGCCCGGCTTTATTGTTCCTTTGAAATCATTACTTATGATGAAGAACGGCACCGGATTGAGCGTATGAGCTGTATTGGGTGTGCCATCTTCATTGATGAGGTAGTCTGCATTGCCATGATCTGCTGTAAGGAATATTGCATAACCATTGGCCAGAGCAGCCGGCACCAATTGAGCCACGCAGCTATCTACTGTTTCAACTGCTTTGGTCACTGCACTCCATACACCGGTATGACCTACCATGTCGGCATTGGCATAATTAAGTACAATGAAGTCGGCACTCTGCGTATTGATCTCAGGGAGTATCTTCTCCGTCAGTTCATGAGCGCTCATCTCAGGTTTCAGGTCATAGGTTGCCACATCTCTTGGCGACTGTGCCATGATACGACGCTCACCATTGAACGGGTTCTCTCTGCCACCGGAGAAGAAGAAGGTAACGTGAGGGTATTTTTCTGTCTCCGCTATCCTTATTTGTTTTTTGTGGTTGTCTTCCAATACTTCACCCAGGGTCTTCACCAGATCTTTATTCTCGAAAATGACACCCACATTTTTATAACTCTTATCATACTCCGTCATGGTCACATAATGCAGATCCAGCGGGTGCATATTTTGCTCATGATAAGATTCCTGTGTCAAAGCCATGGTTATTTCACGGCAACGGTCGGTACGGAAGTTGAAACAAACTACTACGTCGCCATCTTTAATTGTTGCCAGCGGAACACCTGCGGCATCGCAGGCTATGATGGGTTTTATAAATTCATCGCTGATGTCTGCATCATATGAATGCTGTATTGCGGCAAGCGGATCCTGAGTATGATCGCCTATGCCATGTACCATACCGTCATAAGCTAACTTCACTCTGTCCCAACGTTTGTCGCGGTCCATTGCATAATATCTACCTGTTACAGTTGCCAGTTGAGCGCCGGTGGTCTGCATGTGCGTATGCAGGTCTGTAACAAAGCCCAGTCCGCTCTTAGGGTCTGTGTCTCTGCCATCGGTAAAGGCATGCACTGCTACATTAGGGATATTATGTTGTTTAGCCAGTGTGCAAAGAGCCTTTATGTGATTGATATGAGAATGCACGCCGCCATCGCTGACAAGGCCGATGAAATGTAGTGTTTTACCTGCATCCTTTGCCGCATTGAAAGCTGCGGTAAGCACAGGGCTGCTATCCAGCTCTCCTTCCCTTATAGCTACGTTGATGCGTTGTAACTCCTGATAAACTATACGGCCGGCGCCGATGTTCAGGTGGCCTACTTCACTGTTGCCCATCTGTCCGTCGGGTAGTCCAACAGCTTCACCGCAGGTGATGAGTTCTGTATGAGGATACTTACTATAAAGAGATCTTACAAATGGTACATTAGCGTTAGCTATAGCATCTGATGCGGGAACTTTTCCATGTCCCCAACCATCCATAATAATGAGCATTACTTTCTTAGACATAAGGTAAAGATAAGTCAAAAGTGAAAATTGAATGTTTAAAAAGCGAAAACCCCGCCTGAGCGTGGTTTTCGCGAAAAATTAAATTATGAAGATCATAGTCTGAACAACAAAGCCAGAATTAGTCTGTCTTCTTTCTTTACCAGATCGGGGGCCCATCCTGTTGGTAAGGAGGTGTAGGTATATCCTGTTGGAGAGGTTACGCCACCCTGGCCGGCAAAGTAAGGTACACTTGATTCTCGGTGTACATATTCCAGTCTGAATTCAATACTTTGATTCGGCATCCAGCTGATATTGGTCGATGCGTCCCATCCCTCGAAGCCATCGCCCGGATTAGCAGAAAAAGGATGAGTTCCTCCAACACCGCCATTAAGGGCAGGATTGTACTGATTGGGTAGCGGACTAGCATCACCTGTAGGGTAGAGTACCAGGTATCGTCCGGGATTCTTCATCCATCCGCCACCTATACACCATGCCCATTTATTTTTACCAAACCACATGCGGTTATATGCCATTACGCTGGCGAAATATTGCGCAGGTCCTTTTTGTGCATCACTGTTGAAGCCATTCACACCACCACCTTTCTCGAAGCCTATATCTCCGGTAAGCGATAGCGCCATTTTATTGATCCCTGCTGTTTTACGACCGGTATAGTATTTCCATAAAAAGCTATTATCTGAATGGAAGCGATGTCTGCCTATGATTCCCGGAGCATCGGTGCCGTAGTAGTCATTAGTAAGGAGTTTTATATTAGAGTTAGGTATCCAGGTAATGTTACCACCTACACCCGGTAATGAATTGAACATGCCATAGCTCTGCCATCCGTTAATGATCCAGGCTTCGGCCTTGAGATGTGAAGTAGGATATAGCTGCAGACGAATACCATTAAAGAACCATGGCGTATTATCTGAAGTGAACGATGCCTGATATTCCCAGTTCTCAGCCTGATAATAGGAATTAAGACCAATGTAAGACATGAACATACCTGCATCTACATTCAGGCCATGCAATACATTGAAGTGATAACCTGCATATGCCTCGCTGATGTATCGGTACACATCGGCCATTGCATATTGGCCTCTGTAAACGCTGAGATCGTTACGGGGTACAATAGTGGCGCGAGTGCCGAATTGCGTCATTATGCGGGCATGGGCATTATTGTAAACGAAATCACCACCTATTGCCGCTACAGAAACTTCCATCTCATCATTGCGTGCCAGTGCAGTAGATCCTACTACAGTATGGTCTATCGGAGCATTGAAGGAATGGGTGCAGTTGGCATCCAGCAATATGTTCCAGGAGATGTATTTGGTTTGTAACACAGCCGAGTCTCTGCGGTCACCACCATTGTACCAAGATTGATCGAGACCTTCGAATGGCACCTGAGAGTATGTTTTCTTAACATGTGCAGGGGCATCGCCTATTTCCCTGTTTATTTCCTGTGCATGAGCAGCAGGAACCATAGTTGTCACTGCGAGTCCTATTGATAGTATTTTATTTCGTATCATTTGTAGTCGTTTGTTTTTAATTGATCTTGTTTACACTACAGAGCCATAAAGGTAAAATAATGTATGTGCGATGTATATGATGATGGTCATTGTTTTTTTTGACCCTAGTTTAGTTATTGATCCGTTCAAGTCCGGTGACTTGAGTATGCTGATAAATGAGGGGTACATCTTCTATCACCACATCGCTCTTGTCTAATCCGAAGGCTTTCTCATCACTTAATCCCAGGTTCTTGAGGAAGAAGTAAGAATTCATAAGCAGCCCCTCCTTTAGAGTAAATTCATTTTCAACAGAGAGGAACTTTTCAATGACCACGAATTTGAAGTCGGGTTCGGGATTGTATTTTGTAGATCCGTCGGGTCTGACATGCAGGTTCAATTCTTTATTCGCCACTAATTCTTTCACAATTTGTTTGAAATATAGTTCCGCTTTGGGCTGCATTCTGAAACCAAGATTGATATTGATCTTGATCACTTTGTCGTCTGATAGTTCTGATACATCATAGGTCATTGTGTAAGGTGCTTCAGTTCGGTTGATATGGAGGAACCAATACACATCGGCGCGTTTAGGTTTTTTAGAGAATATAGATTTGATGATCTTCTCTTCTATCTGCACACGGCTATTGGCTTTAGACAGATAGATGAGGTGGGTAGAGAATTTAGGTATGGAATCATCCTCACTCATTTCTTTTAGCATGGGTAGATAACGTCCTACATCTACAAATTTTACAAATCGGTTGTTGATCTTGCGAGCATAATACCATACATACATGGTCATGAATATGAACAGTTCAAAGAACAGGAACATCCATCTTTCTTTGATCTTGGCAGAGTTAGCAATGAAAAAGGAGATCTCTACTATTGAGAATACCAGTATGATAAGAGATACCGGCGCTATGTGCCACTTTTTTACATAGATAAGGTAGAAGCAAAGCAGGTAGGTGGTCATCATCATAGCAACTGTTATAGAGAAACCATATGCAGCCTGCATGTGTTCAGAATTGCGGAAATAGAGTACCATCAACACGCAGCCTACCCAAAGTATCATATTCACACTGGGAATATAGATCTGGCCCTTGATATCTGTGGGTTGTCTGACTTTTACACGAGGCCAGAAATTCATGTTCATAGCTTCACTTATTAAGGTGAATGATCCGCTGATTAAAGCCTGAGAGGCGATAATAGTAGCTGCGGTAGCAATAATAATGCTGGGTAGCAAGAACCAGTGTGGCATCATTTCAAAGAATGGGTTTGTACCGTTAAGTCTTTCTATGCCGCTGTGTTTCAGCCAGGCAGCCTGACCCAGATAGGCCGCAATGAGGCTTATTTTTACAAATACCCAGGTGATACGTATATTTTTCACACCGCAATGACCCAAGTCGGAGTATAATGCTTCTGCACCTGTAGTACAGAGAAATACCGCACCCAGTAGCCAAAAGCCGTGAGGGTATCTGGTCAGTAATGTATAGCCATAATATGGGTTGAGGGCTTTCAGTACATCGGGGTACTGATGGATATTCGCCAGACCAACTACCAATAGCATGATGAACCATAATGCCATCACAGGACCCAATGCCTTACCGATTATTTGTGTACCGAATCGCTGAAAAAAGAACAGTCCGGACAGTATTGCAATAACAATACCTACAGTAAGGTTATTGCCCGGCACTATGATATGCTCCATGCCGCTCACCATATTCAGTCCCTCTATGGCGGAAGCCACGGATATGGGAGGTGTTATGATCCCATCGGCAAGTAGGGTAGTAGCACCTAATATGGTAGGTATGACCAGGTGCTTTCCATATCTTCTTACTAGTGCATATAAGGAGAATACTCCGCCTTCGCCTTGATTGTCGGCCTGTAGCGTCAGCCAGATGTATTTAATGGTGGTCTGGAATACCAGTGTCCATACTATGCACGATACAGCACCATATATGAGCACGTCGTCAATAACCTTTTTATCTATTACTGCGCTCAGCACATAGAGCGGGCTGGTGCCTATATCGCCGTAAATAATACCAAGAGCTACTAACAATGAGGCAATAGTAACCCTGCTCAAATGTTGGGAATTTGATTTCATTTTGAAATATTTATATGTATGTCTGTTATGGGGTAACGAAGCGGTAACCTACGCCCGACTCTGTAACAATATATTCGGGGCGGTTGGGGTCGTTCTCTATCTTCTTTCTTAGTTGTGCAATAAATACTCTCAGGTATTGCGACTGTTCTATATACCCTGGCCCCCATACTTCTTTCAGCAGGTAGCGGTGGGTAAGTACTTTTCCTTCGTTCTTTACAAACAATGATAGTAATGCATATTCTGTAGCAGTTAGCTTTATGAGATCATTATTCTTTCTCACAGTTCTTGCGGCCAGGTCTATCTGTAGTTCATTGCAATTGATCATTGGCGTAACATCGGCAGTTACACTGCGCAAAACCGAACGGATGCGAGCCAACAATTCTCCTGTTCTGAAGGGTTTTACCAGATAGTCGTTGGCGCCATTGTCCAGCGCACTGATAATGTCATCTTCGCTGCTTTGCACAGACAGGATGATGATTGGATTGGTGTACCACTCTCTGAGCTTACGCAGAACTATATGACCGTCTTCATCCGGCAAGCCCAGATCCAGAATGATCATATCCGGCGGATGATTGGCTGACATAATGAGTCCGTCTTTTGCAGTACTCGCCTGATTCACTATATAGTCGTTGCTCTGCAAAGTGATCTCCAGCAGCTTACGTATCTGCGGTTCATCGTCTATGATCAATATCTCCGCTTTATTCATTTTTTATGTTTTTCAGGTAAGATGTTTCTGCCGGTATCTCGATCGTGAATTTTGCTCCATGAGGTTGTACATTCTCCAGTGTGATGGAGCCTGACATTGCCTCGGTAAATCCTTTTACTATGGAGAGCCCAAGCCCTATACCGCCCGCCCGTGCATCTTTTGATCTGTAAAATTTATCAAATGCAAGTCCTATCTCTTCTTTATTGAAGCCAGGTCCGTTGTCTTCTATCACAATCTCCAATACATCAGCATAACATTGTGCAGATATACTTATGGTGCTTCCGGAGGGCGTATAGATGATCGCATTATTGATCAGGTTATATACTATCTGTTCGAGCATATTTTTATCTATTCTGAACAGTGGTATGTCGGGGTTGATGCTTATGGTGAGCCTTTGGTTGATCTTATTCTCTTCTATTCTTTTTACTACCTGATAGATAACTTCATTGATATCGCACCAGTCTTTCTTAGGAGCCGCAAATCCAGTTTCCAGTTTTGAGATATTGAGCAGGTTCTCTACCTGCTGATTGAGCCTGAATGAAGCTTTGGAGATCTCTGCTATCAGCTCATACCTGTTTTGCGGCGTTAGCTTTGTGCTATTGCTTTGCAGATTGTCTGTTGCACCTATTATCGCAGCAATGGGTGTCCTTAGTTCATGCGATAAAGAATTGAGGACCGTATCGTATAGTTTTAGTGTATTGGCTTTTTCTTCTTTTTGTCGGGCCACTTTTTCTACTTGTCTTATCTTATAGGTAAGTACTGCGCTTACCATAGCTATCACGAAGTACATGAGCAGAAGGATAAGGTCTTCTGTAGAACCTACATAGAGAGTGAAGTGAGGAGGAATAAAGAAAAAGTCCCAGACCAACGCTGTAAGTGCTGCCGCCAGAAGTACCGGCAAAATGTCAAATAACATTGCAGTAAGCGATACAGAAATGAGCAGTATGAATGCAATGACCCTGTAGCCAATGTATGTGGAAACAGCGTAACAAATAAGTGCGGTAACCAATACGATCAGTATGCTATAGATGTATTGACGAGGTTTGCTTATTTTGTTGATCAGGAAATCTGCCATTGCTTTTGTTTCAGAATACAAAGGTAGATTGTAGGGTATAAGTAATGTGTAAAATGTATGGCCGGTGGTATAAAGATTTTATAAAGATTTTCGGTATTTGTCAGCCCTTATCTATGGGTAACCTTATTTCGAATATGGCTCCTGTAGGATCATTGTCCTTTATCAATATCTGTCCCTTGTTCTGGTTCACTACTTTGCTTACCAGATATAGCCCCAGCCCTGTTCCTTTGGCTTTGCGTGTCTCTTCGCTGCCCACTCTGTAGAACTTATCGAATATCCTCTTCTTCTCGCTGTCGGGTATGCCTGCGCCTTCATCCTTTACCTGTAATACCATATCGTTCCCTTTCTTCTGTACAGAAACAAAGATCGGCGATCCGGCAGGGGTATATTTTACTGCATTTTCCAGTAGATTGTTCACGGCCATTTGCAGCATTACCTTGTCACCTACAACCATGCAGCCATTGTTGATGTCATCTTCAAATCTTTGCGGATAACGGGCAGAGTATTCTGAAACTGCATCCTCGGTCATAGCCGAAAAATCAAATTGCTCTCTTGAATGTTTGTACACACCGCCGTCCAGTTGTGATGCAAAGAGAATGTTGTTGCAAAGGTCATTAAGCCTGTTCGCTTCTTTTATGCTGCGACCTAAAAGTTGCTCTTTCTTCTCCTCATTGAGTTGATGCTTTTCTATGGTCTGCAGATTCAGCTTTATTGCGGCAATAGGTGTTTTTAACTCATGGGTCACAGACAGCATGAAGTTGTTCTGCTGTTTAGATAAAACTATACGGCGTTTGAAGGAAGAATAGACCACTACCGCACCTATCAATATGACAATAATGAAGGTAGAACCCTCTGCAATATATTGTTTGGTCCTTCGGTCCAGATCTTCTTTTCTTTCAGACAGCTCTTTGGCATACTCTGCAGGATGTTGCGTACTGTCTATGCTGCTTTGCAGGGTAATGAGTTGTTGCGCATAAATGCGGCCGCTCAGTTTCTGCAGGCTCATCTCCCAGAAGACCACGGCTGTGACGATATAGGCCAACAGCAATACATAAATGGAAGAAAAGAAACGCATGACAGATAGTTAAAGCCCTGTAGGGTAGTTATATCTTTTTAAAGTAGCCGGAACCAACCATTTCCAACCTGAATCCTACATGAAGGATCTCCGGCAGCGGGTTGATACGCATATTCTGTTCCAGCATGATCTCATAGGTACCATTGCGATTGAACTTAACAGAGTCACCGAGGTCAAGCAATACACGCTCTTCATAGATAGCGCCCATGCCACGTCCCTTCCATCTGCCGGTAGGGTCGGCAAGTATCACATTCACTCGCTCTTTTTTAATGGTAGTAGCGCCCGGTGTTTTAATATACATCCACATCCACAGATTGCTATATGGATAAGCCTGTGTATGCTGTATGATAAAGTAAGGACGATAGTGCGCGCTGCTGTCTGTTATGTCGAATTTGAACGTAGGATTGAAATTATAACTCCACTGGTTTTGCGGAATTGATTCCTGCTTCTGGTAATAAGGTGATGGCAGACATCCGCCCATTACACAACACAACAAAAGGAGCAATACTATATTACGAGACATGTTGATGATCATATTCTGTTGTCAAAAGTACAACCTATTGCAGTCTGTTTATAATACCTCTGCTTTACCGGCAATATTTTGTTATATATAATGTATTTACGTATCCTATTGGTCACAGTTGCAGCGGTACGCTATTTGTTAAGCTACGGCTCTCATGCCCTGTAAAGTCAGAGCACCGGGAAGTGTTGAATAAAATAGAAAAGAGCAACAGGTTGTACCGGTTGCTCTTTTCTATTTTTCTATCAAATTTTGACTTATTACTTGATACCCATCTTCGCCTTTACCAAAGGAAGGATGTTGTCAGCTTCGCGGCCAAACAAAAGTCCACCACCTGCTTTGTCAAAAATGTAATCGTAGTTTCTTTCTTTTGCTACAGCGCTGATAGCCTTTTCAGCCTTGTCAATGATCGGCTGATAAAGATCCTGCTGCTTCTGAGATACTTTCTCCTTTGCGCTCTGCTGAATGCTTTCAATTCTGTTTTGCAGATCCTGAATTTCCTTCATTTTCACTTCCTTGATCGGCTCACTCATTGTTTTTTCGTTAGCCTGGAAAGCCTGACCCTTTGTCTGATATTCCTTCATCATTGACTCGATCTGGTCCTGAAAAGCGCGTGCATACTTGCTGATATCAGAGTCTGCCTTGATCTTTTCCGGCATAGAAGCCAAAAGCTCTTGAGAAACGATCCAACCCAGCTTAAGGCCTGTGTGCGGCTCTGCAGATTCTGTAGTTGTTGCTGTAGTTGTTGTTGGTTTCGCTTTCTGAGCAAAGCTAGCAGTGCCTGCCATAATACCGAACGCGAAGATCATCAGGAATTTTTTCATTACTATTTTTTTGTTTATTTGATTTTGATTATTTGAATTTGGAGTGCAAAGTAAATGCCAATCATTAAGATAACAAAATAAATACGGTCAACTAACTTGTTAATTTTACAAGGTCGTCGTCATTATTTATTAAGTCCCAGTATCTTCAGTACATCGTCGCTGCGGTCAAGCTTAGGGTCGGCATAGAATAGGGTAACGCCACCTGCTTTATCCAGTACCAGATCAAAAGCTCTCTGTGAGGCCATCTTCTGAACCGCATTGAATACTCTGTCCTGAATAGGCTTTACATATTCCTGACGCTTCTTGAATAGGTCTCCCTCATAGCCGAAACGTTGCTTTTGCAGGTCTTTTGCAGCCTTTTCTTTGGCTACTATTTCGTCCTCACGTTTCTTGCGCATCTCATCGCTAAGCATTGGCCTTTCTGCCTGGTAGCCTTTATACATCTTATCTACTTCCAGCATCTTGGCATCAATCTCGTCCTGCCATGTTTTGGATATATTGTCCAATTTGGTTTGGGCGTCCTTATAGTCATCCAGCTTCTCCAGTATGTAACGAGAGTCGATGATGCAATACTTGGTTGCCTGAGCATTTGCCGCACCGGCGGTCATCAGTAGCATCAATATACTAAACAATACTTTTTTCATAATAACGCAATTTTTAAGTTACTCAACCTAATAAATCAATTACTATACCAATTCTATTGGTTATTCCGGCTCGAAGCCCAACATAAAGTTAAACTTGGCCATATCCTTAACACTCTTTACGCCATTGTTAGGATCATACCTGTCAAGACCTATACCATAGTCAAGACCCAGCAGACCGAACATAGGGAGGAACAAACGGATACCCACACCTACGTCTCTGTTCAGCTTGAACGGATTGTAGTCTTTGAAGGTGCTCCATGCATTGGCCGCATCTACGAACATGATACCATAGATCGTTGCTGTAGGTGCAAGTGAGAATGGATAACGTAATTCCGCAGTGTATTTATTATATATGGTGGCAGAATTGGCATACACCTCATAACCACGCTGTGCAACGATGTCTTTACCTACGAAGTATGAATATCCGGAAAGACCATCACCACCTAACTGGAAACGCTCGAATGGTGAGAAGCCTATATCTTTATTATAATAACCCAGGAAGCCGTATTTAGATGCCAGTCTCAATACCAGATTTCCGGCTACCTTCTGATAGAAATCTGCTGTGAATTTGTACTTGTGGTATTCTATCCACTTGTATTTGTTAGCGGGTGTTTCACCTGCATAATCATTGCCGCTGAATGCACTGAATGGCGGTGTTACCTGGAATGTAAATGATACATTGGCACCACTACGCGGATAGAGCGGCTGATCTATATTATTTCTCGACAGCACGAATTTGAAGTGCAGGTCATTGCTGAATCCATTGTTGAAGTCGGTCACCAACGCATAGTTCTTCAAACGATAGTTATTGTAGTACAGACCATAGTTGAATACAAAGAAGTTATCGGGCCAGGTAAGGCGTTTACCCATAGAGATACCACCACCGAACATACGCAGGAACGCGCTGTTAGGGTCAGTGCCTGAAGCAGCCGAAGAATACTTACTGTAAACAATGTTGGCAGTAAATGCATTTGGCTTTTTACCTCCCAGCCATGGTTCGGTAAAGCTGGTGTTCAATGAATTGTAGTACTGTCCGTTCGATGCATAACTTACAGCGAACTTCTGACCGTCACCTACAGGCAATGGATCCCAGTTCTTAGGCTTGAATATGTTGCGGATAGAGAAGTTGTTGAATGTGATACCTACGTTGCCATAGAAGTTCACACCACCACCAAAACCGGCAGACAACTGTAACTGATCACTTGACTTTTCAACTACTGTATATTCTATGTCCACAGTTCCGTCTTCAGGGTGTGGCTTTGGTTGGATACCGATCTTTTCCTGATCGAAGAAGCCCAACTGCGCTATCTCGCGATTAGAACGGATAAGGTCTGTACGGCTGAATTTATTGCCGGGTAGAGTACGAAGTTCACGGCGAACAACATGGTCGTTGGTACGGTCGTTACCAAATATTGATATGTCTCTGATCGTAGCCTGCGACCCTTCTGAGATACGCATCTCATAGTTGATCGTATCATGAACTATCGATGCTTCTATTGGCTCAATATTGAAGAACAGATAACCATCATCCATATACAAGCTGCTCACATCTTCACCACCTTCAGGATTCAACTGGCGGCCAATGCGTGTTTCCAGCAATGCCTGGTTATAAATATCACCTTTTTTGATCGATAAGACCTTAGATAATACCTCTGATGAATATTTGGTGTTTCCCTTCCATTCAATATCACCGAAGTAGTATTTGTTACCTTCTTTGATGCGGATATCTACATTCAGATTACCGTTCTTTACAGGATATACCGTATCTGAAACAATAGCAGCGTCTCTGAAACCAAGTGTATTCAGATAGGCTATCATAGATTGTTTGTCAGACTCGAATTTAGACTGGTTGAATTTAGACCCCGAGAACAATTTGAACCTGAAATAAGGGTCAAGAGCGTCAAGTGTCTTAGACAATGACAAGAATCCCCAGTTCTTAGCATACTTCCTGAAAGATCTTTCTCCTACAGGGTAGGCGCTTTCTTCTTTTGAAGGATGCAAGGTGAGCCTCGACATTTCCTTTGTAGATTTCAATGTCTTTTTCAGGCGCGCTTCAGATGATTCCTCCTCGCCCACTATATTGATCTCGTTGATGTGTGTTTTGCTGCCCTTGTCAACGGTAAAAGTAAGTACGCATTTATTTACACCCGCTGTATCGTTCTTCTCTGCAACAGCCACCTTCACCCTGCCAAAACCCTTATCTACAAAGTATTTCTTGATTCTTACTACTGCTTCCTTTTTAGTAGCTTCTGTCACTACTTTGTTGGTTACCAGAGAAAGGCGCGTTTTCAGTTCCTTAGCTTCAGAAACTTTGATATTTCTGAATGTGAATCTGCTCAGGCGTGGGCGCTCTTCTATTTCTATGTTCAGGAATACCTTATCGTCGATGAACTTGGTAACAGTGATCTTGATGTCTGAAAACAGCTCCTGCTTCCACAAAGTGCGTATCGCTTTGGCAATAGCGTCATCATTGGGTAGTTTTATCTTCATACCAACTGTAAGATTGGTAACTGCCAGTACCAGATCTGCATCCAGATACTTGGAACCGGAAACAGTAACACCGCCCAGTTCATATTCTTTTTGTTTAGGAACGTTCCCGTCAGGCTGAGATTGGCCCTGGGCCTGCATCATTTTACTGAGGCCTCCACCCTTGTTACCCAACTGTGCATGAGTTTCATTCATACACAATACGCCAAGTATCATTAATCCGGTTCGTAGGAAATTCTTATGCATGCGGGGTGGAATCTGTTTGAATTTGTTCACTGGTTTTGCCAAAACGGCGTTCCCTGCGCTGGTAATCGAGCAACGCCTCGTATAGGTTTTGTTTACGGAATGCGGGCCAATGCACAGGTGTAAAATACAACTCTGCATAGGCTAGCTGGTAAAGAAGGAAATTACTGATCCTGTTCTCACCGCTTGTTCTTATCATTAATTCAGGATCAGGGAAACCTGCTGTATTCAGGCATCTCTGAAATAGGTCTTCGTTTATATTTTCGGGCTGCAATGTGCCTGATTGCACCATCTCAGCTATTTTTCTCGTAGCAGATAATATTTCCTGTCTTGCGCTGTAGCTGAGCGCCAATACCAGATTCAGACCTGTGTTCATTGAGGTGATCTCCATGGCTTCGGTCATTTCGCGCTGGCATACTTCCGGCAGGCTTGCAAAGTCACCGATCACATGCAGCCGCACATTGTTTTTCTTCAGGTCATCCACTTCCTTACGGATAGTGTTCACCAGCAGCTCCATCAATGCATCTACCTCAGCTTTGGGGCGGTTCCAGTTTTCGGCCGAGAACGCATACAACGTCAGATAGTCAACACCCAACTCGCCGCAGGCATCAACTATTTCACGCACACTTACCACACCCTCATAGTGGCCATATACCCTGTCTTCACCTCGCTCGCGGGCCCAGCGACCATTGCCATCCATTATGATAGCTATGTGTCGGGGCAGCTTGCTGCGGTCAACCAATGTTAGTAGATCAGTCATTATACGTTACGAAAAGTGTGCAAAGGTACAAAAATAGGCGGTAGCTTATAGTATCAAACTATATGCATCTAGTTTAACTCACTTTTAACTGCAAATGGTCATTCTTACTACTTTCAGATGTATATTTAATAAATTTAATTTATTTTGTTTTTGTAGGTCTTATCTGGTTTCTCTGATTGATAATTGATAGACGAGGTAGCGCCGGTGCTCCTGCTCCGGTTGTTGAGGTGCTTAACCTCGGGAATAGTTCAGATGAAGTGAAAATATATATATGATATTTACGAAGAGTCAGGAGTACTGTATTGTAAGTCCCCAAAATCAGACATTCCTGACTTACACCATCTTAAAGCGGAAATTTCTGCTTTCTCCTGTTATTACTGTAGGCGATATTATTTCATCTTCGGTTTTGCCGGGATTTTCCACAGATATTACAGAATTGTTCAGCGATATTAAGCCTGATGAGGATTAATATTATTTTTTTTGGAAATTGCATAGGTTTTTGTCCCTCGTCCTTTTTTAGGTTAAACCCAATAAAAGAGTTCCAATCTATACTTTCATGAAATACACACTTTTTTTATTATTTGCAGTAATAACTACCTTAGGTTGTAAGAATAATACACCTGCTATCTCCAATGCCACTACTATTGACACTGCGGTTGTGGTCCATGCGATAGATCACAGTCGCGAGCAGTTTGTTTTAGATAGTACAGTAAGACAATACCGTACTACTGCACAATATTTTAAAGCATCTGTCGTCAACCCTACAAAAATTATTGGAGTCAAAGGCACATTGATCAATATAGATCCTGCCGATCTGGAGACGGTCAGCGGTAAGCAATTAGGTAATCATATAGATATAGAGCTGAAAGAACTCACCACATCTGAAGAGTTGGCCAGAGAAGGACTATCCACTGTTACTAATGGGAAGTTTCAGATATCCGGAGGTGCTTATTACATCAATATGACCAGTGGGGGAGAGCAACTGAAGTGTAAGACGGGCAGAACATTGGCGGTTAAATTTCGCAGGAATGTTACTGATGAGATGGCATTATTCATTGGTCAGTCTGATAGTACTGGTCAGGTAACCTGGAAAGACGGGCAGCAAGCCATGGATACGGTAGAGATGATACCCGATCCTGCAGATCAAAGTAAAAAAGAAACAAAGCACACGAGTATAGGCGATCTGTATGATTATGTATTACTGTCTCAATTCGGGTGGGTAAATTGTAGCGGATATTATTCGGGTGGTGTTACGTCTCTATCTGTGGACGTTGATAAGGCAGATTCTGTCAATTGTATCAATGCATATCTGGTGTTCAAAGACATTAATAGTGTACTCAGGTGCAATGCAGATCTGTCTAAACAGCCGTGCAGTTTCAATAATATCCCTATTGGCGCCAAAGCGGCATTGGTGATCATTGCCTCCAAAAATGGCAAGACACTCACCTCAAGATCAAAGATCGTGACCACAGAATTTCGCAAAGTGCCGGTAAAACTTAAAGAAACACCGGATAATGAGGTGCCCGGTATGTTCAAGCTCAACTGAACAAGCTGATATTAAGCCAGTTATACCTACTTCCCAATGGTCATTTAAAAAGAATCAATAACGGCGTTTCGGCAAGGTCGCTGATTATTTATATTTTTGCCCTGCCGTAAAAAAGCTGCAATACTTAATATGTCTGAAACAACAACGAAACGCGTGATACGTGCCGCACATGGCAATCAACTGACTTGTAAGAACTGGGTTACCGAAGCTGCATACCGTATGATACAGAATAATCTGGATCCTGAAGTGGCAGAACGCCCCGAAGATCTGGTGGTATATGGTGGAATTGGTAAGGCTGCCCGCAACTGGGAAAGTTTTGATAAGATACTGGAATGCCTGAAGAATCTGGAAGAAGATGAAACACTGATGGTGCAGAGTGGTAAACCTGTGGGTGTGCTCCGTTCGCATAAAAACGCGCCACGTGTGCTTATTGCCAATTCTAATCTGGTTGGCCGCTGGGCTACATGGGAGCATTTCCGCGAATTGGAAGCAAAGGGACTGATGATGTATGGTCAGATGACTGCCGGTAGCTGGATATATATCGGATCTCAGGGCATTGTACAAGGTACTTATGAAACATATTTGTCGTTGGCCAACATGCATTATGGCGGTACGCTTAAGGGTACACTCAATGTTACTGCCGGTTTAGGTGGTATGGGTGGCGCTCAGCCATTGGCTATCACTATGAATGAGGGTGTTTGTCTGGCAGCAGAAATGGAAGAGTGGCGCATACAAAAGCGCATTGAAACACGCTATCTTGATAAATATACACACAATATAGATGAGAGTATAGACTGGGCACTCGAAGCGAAAGCAAAGGGTGAGGCAGTATCTATAGGGGTATGCTGTAACGTGGTAGATCTATTGCAGCGACTCATAGATAGAAACATTACTCCTGATACATTGACAGACCAGACATCTGCACATGATGAGCTGATCGGTTATTTCCCTGAAGGAATGAGTGTGCTGGAAGCCAACGTGCTCCGCGAAAAGAACAAGGATGAATACATGAGCCGCTCATTAGATACTATGGCGCGCCACGTAAAGGAGATGTTGGAACTGCAAAGGAGAGGTGCCATTACCTTCGATTATGGTAATAACCTGCGCGGACAGGCGCATGATAAGCGTCATGTAGAAAACGCATTTAACTTCCCGGGTTTTGTGCCGGCTTATATCCGTCCGTTGTTCTGCGAAGGAAAGGGGCCATTCCGTTGGGTGGCTTTAAGCGGAGATCCTGAAGATATCTATGCAACAGACAAGGCTTTGATGGAGTTGTTCCCTGATAATGTAGGCCTTCATCGTTGGTTGAAGATGGCTCGTGAGCGTATCGCCTTCCAGGGCCTGCCCGCACGTATCTGCTGGTTGGGAATGGGCGACCGTGAAAAAGCAGGGTTGTTGTTCAACGAAATGGTTCGTGATGGTCGTGTGAAAGCACCGATAGTGATTGGTCGCGACCACCTTGATACAGGTTCTGTTGCGTCTCCTAATCGCGAAACAGAAGCAATGAAGGATGGTAGTGATGCTGTTGGCGACTGGCCAATATTGAATGCGCTGATCAATACTGCAGGTGGCGCCAGTTGGGTATCTTTCCATCATGGTGGTGGTGTAGGTATGGGGTATAGCCTCCATGCCGGTATGGTTATAGTTGCAGATGGTACAGCTGATGCTGATGAGCGTTTGCGTCGTGTGTTGCACAATGACCCGGCAATGGGCGTTATCCGTCACGCAGATGCAGGATATGACATTGCTATAGATACAGCAAATAAGTACGGTTTAATGATCTGAAACAACAAATAATACAGAATACCGAAGGGCAAAAACGATAAGCGTTTTTGCCCTTTTTGTTACCTCTTTTGCAGTTGAAAAAAAATTATGTTTTTAAAACCACTAATTTTTTCGCTGAACACTTTTTTAGAAAAAAGTAAAGCCTATATTTGCACTCCGTTTCAGAGGAGACGGTGTTACGGCGAAGGCAGTAACAGGATAGTAAAAAAATATTTTAAGGAAGTAGCAAAAATAATTTGCTGAATTGAAAATCTTCTTTACTTTTGCAATCCAAATTATTGAAAACGAAAGTGCTCAATAACAAGTTCTTTGACCAATAGCCACTTTAGCTCAGATGGTAGAGCAACTGATTTGTAATCAGTAGGTCGCTGGTTCGATTCCGGCAAGTGGCTCATTCTAAAATTAAAATGAGAATGCTATCGGTATTCATCGGTAACTGATTTTAGTTTTGATTTTTGAGTTTTTACAAGGGTAGATGGCCGAGCGGTTAAAGGCGACAGACTGTAAATCTGTTCTCTCACGAGTACGTAGGTTCGAA